>UQKL01000012.1 GCA_900541695.1 uncultured Collinsella sp.
GCATGACCAACATGGAGCTCAGGCGCAAGGTCGGCTACAGGCCGAGGAAGCGCGCCGCGTGCCGGGCGGCGACCCGCCACTCCGCCCGCAGGTCACATGCCGCGTTCCTCGCCCTCGGGGAGGACGCGTGCGCCGCGGCCTGGGAGATGGACACCGTCGAGGGGGCCCGGGAGGACGGCGCCTGCCTGCTCACGCTGCTGCACCGCCCCAGCAGGCTCCAGCTCGCGCTGCCGCTGGAGGAGAAGACCGCCGGGTGCGTCGCGGGCGCCCTGGAGGGCGTCCGGGCGGTCCTCGGCGCCGACGGGACGCGCCGCGTGTTCCGCGCCGTGCTCACCGACAACGGCCCCGAGTTCTCCGACGAGGGCGCGATCGCCGCGCTGCTCGGCGAGGGGCGGGGCGAGACGAGGCTGTTCTACTGCGACCCTAGGCGCAGCGACCAGAAGGGCGCCTGCGAGCGCAACCACGTCGAGATCAGGAAGCTGCTGCCCAAGGGCCGCGGCCTCAGGTTCGACCGGCTCGCCCCGGCCGACCTGGCGCTGGCCATGTCGCACGTGAACTCCGAGCCCCGCGGCGCGCTCGGCTTCGCGACGCCCGCCCGCGCCTTCCGGGCGATGCTCGGCGGCGACGCGGCGGCGCTGCTCGAGGCGTACGGCGTGGAGGACGTGCCCGTCGAGGAGCTCGACCTGACGCCGGGGCTCATCGAGCGGGCGCGCGCGGAAAGGGGCGATGCCCCGCTGTCCTAGCCTAGAAGGAAAAACGGAATAGACGGACCGACCGTCCGGCTGAGTCTGGGAAGAGGCGCCGGGCGGCGGGCGGAGCATGGCCACCGGACCCATCGAAACACATCTCCACCGTTCCTTCAACTGGGAAAATGCCGCCCCCGGACCCCGGGAGGGGCCGCGGGGGCGTTCGGCTAACTGCGGGAATGGGCTATTTGCTCAATGTGTTCGGCTGAGATCGGAAATCAACCATTGTTTACACATCTGAGCAACAAAACCGACATTTTTGTAGCGAGTTCTCAATTCTCTTGACATTTGCTCAGATTTACCTTCGTTTATTCGCTATCTATATTTTGTTTCTGCTGGTAATTTAGTTGCCTATTATTTTTTAATGGCATTAGATTTATTTGCACAACATTTTGCTCAAGAGCAAACATCCTGTGAACGGTCGAAAATCGACCGTGGGCGGTAGGTCATTAACCGGAAGGAATATCCTACCAAACTGATGAGAATATCTTTAACCCGTCGGTAGTTAGAAGCGTGATGTTCAGACAACTATATTTAAATTTTCGCGCAGATTTTAGGCATCATTTCGCCCAAATCGCCTGAGGCCGCCACAAAGGTGCCTATTCCCTTTGTGGTGGCTCTCCCCCGGCGCTACAGCAGATGTTCCTCGATAAAGATCGCGATGCCGTCTTCGTCGTTGCTCGCGGTTACAAAATCGGCGGCGGAGCGGGTGGCATCGCTGCCGTTTGCCATGGCCACGCCCACGCCGGCGTCGGCAACCATGCAGGTGTCGTTATCGGCATCGCCAAACACGCAGATGTTCTGGAGCTCCATGCCGTTGAGCTCCGCCACACGCACAAGGCCGCGCGTCTTGGACACGCGCGGATCCATGAACTCGTAGAGCCGCTGCGTGGTTTGCAGAGCCGCCGCCTTAACGGTGTTATCGGCAAACGTCGACGCTCGCTCAATCACCCGCGGCATTACCTCGGGCGCCATGGTAAACATCACCTTGGGCTGCGGCTCGCGTAAAAACTCGGCAAAATCGACCACCTGATAGGGCACGCCATCGACGCGCGACAGGTGCTCGACGCACGCGTTGCTCTCGGGCACGTAGAACACGCCGTCTCGGGGGCAGACGGGCGTTGCCGGAAGGTCCGCCATGTGCTCGCAGATACGCGCGATGGTCTCACCCGGCAGCGGATAGCTCAGCTCGTTGATGTCGTGCGCGCGGTCGATGACCTCGGCGCCACCGCAGCCCACCATCACGTCTACCAGGCCTTCGATGCCCCAGAGCTCGTACATGGCCTCGGTCGCGTGGGCGTCGCGCCCGGTGCACAGGCCAAAGAGCACGCCGCGCTCGCGCAGGGCGCGGATCGCCGCCACGGTGCGCGGGGACACCGTGTGCTGGCTCGTGAGCAGCGTGCCGTCGATATCGCAGAACACGGCTTTGATGTGGCTGAAGGTGGTGTCCATAGGGGCCTTTCTGGGTTGTGCGGCGGTGTGGGGTGTATTCGTGAACGGCGTACATGGTATACCAAGGCACAGGCGTGGCCCGTCAAAGCAAAATCCACCACAAAGGTGCCTGGCCCCTTTGTGGTGGAAGTGACGTTTGCGGGCCAAACCATCACAACATTCGACGTTTTTCGGCAAAATCGCGATTTTCATCGAATGTTGTGATGGTCTTTACTGCTTTACGGCACGATCCAAATGGCAGCGCCCAAACAGCAGCAACGCCGCGGGGACTGCCGTCACGACCATGCCTGCTCCGATGAGCGTCTGCTGCACGCCAAACGTCGCCGCCAGCCACGGGGCAATCGCCAGCGGGGCCACGCCGGCGAACATGTTGCCAAAGCCCATAACCGAGTTCACGCGGCCGAGCTGCTCAAGCGGTGCCGTCGTTTGCACAATGGTGTTGTGGAGCGGGTTGACGACACCCCAAGCTATGCCCAGGGCGATCTGGCCGACGAGGGCCACGCCCACGTACGATGTCCCCACATAGAGCAGACTTCCCAGGCCCACGGACATGAGCGCCACGAGCAGTGTTTTAAGGTTGACCAGGTGCGGCGGCAAACGGAGTGCGAGCACAGCACCCAGCACCGCGCCCACGCCCGAGGCCGACGAGAGCCAGCCCATCCACTCAACACCGACGTGTAGGACATCGCGATAGAAAAACGACTCAAGCGGATCGAAGGCTCCGTAGCCAAAGTTCGAAAGAAAAATGATGCAAAACAGCAGGGCGAGGACGCTGTTGGTGAAGACTGTTTTGATGCTGGTCGCGAAGGCGACACGGGCGGACGTGCTGGGGTTGGAGCTTTGTCCCGCACGCTCCCCTTCCTCTGCCGAATCGGCATCCGCATCCCCGGCGACATGGCTGGTCTGCGGCCTAAAGCCCCAGCCGGCGACGAGCGCCAGCACGGTAAAGAGCATCATGAGCACAAACACCGCGCGCGACGACGCAGCCGCCGCGACAAAGCCGCCCAGCGTGGGGCCAACGATGATACTCACGTTTGAAAACATGGCGATGGCGGAGTTGATGTCTTTGAGCTCGACAGGATCGTCGGTGAGGTAGGCCGGATAGGACGTGGCGATGGGCTGGGCGAATCCCATCGTAAAGCCCAGGAACACCGCGCCGAGCAGGACGATACCGGTCGCGCTACCAAAGGCGATGATTGCCGTGCCAGTTGCGAGCGCGCCGACGATGCTCAGCAAGAAATGGCGGCGCGAACCCCAGGCGTCAAGCGCCGCGCCACCCACAAAGGATCCCAGGATCACGAAAACGTTCATAAAGAGCACTGCCAGCGATGTCGCAACGACCGAAGCGTCGTCCGCATAGGTGAGCGTTCCGATGACGCCGATAAAATAACTGGTCTGAAAACCGGTGTAGATGAGAAAGCGCATCGCCACCAGGCGTTTAGCCTGCGCGGACAGCGATGAGCGGACTTTTGGGAATACAAGCGTGGGCATGGGTGCTCCTAATCGCATACGAATAGCGGGCAGCGGCCATTCATCCGCTGTCCATTGGCTCAATCTATCCGTATGCCTGACTAGGGTCGCATCGAACCCCTTCCGTCTTTCCGCCCAGCATGAACTACTTGGTAGATTGTAAGGCATGTCCCAACCATCTACCAAAGCAAAAACCACCACAAAGGTGCCTGACCCCTTTGTGGTGGAAATGGCGTTTGCCCAGATAAAACCTGCCAAAACAAACCTGTCCCTTTTTGGCAGGTTTTAGGCCAGATGGTCTTGGATAAGATCGCAGATGGCTCGGGCGTCGTTGATGTTGATGGCTCGGGTCGCGAAGCCGGCGTCGAAGGCCTGACGTGCCAGGGCCTCGTTGCAGGCAAGCGCCAGCGTGCGACCGTCGACCAAGTCAAGCGAGCTCTTGCCGCGCAGGCGATCCACACCCGATCGCGCGACGACGATGTTGTCGAAGCCCTCGGTCTTGTAGCCCTCGATGATCACCACGTCGACATCGTTGTAGCGCGACAGCAGCTCGCACGCGGGCATCTCGTCCTCCTCGCGCGTGTCGGCGTACTCTGCCCAGCGCGTGGCGCAGATGAGCCCCACGTGCTTGGATCCGGCCTGGTGATGGCGCCACGTATCCTTAGCGGGCACGTCGATATCAAAGCCGTGATGCCCGTGATGCTTGAGCGAGCCCACGCGCAGGCCGCGGCGGGTGAGCTCGGCGATAACCTTCTCGACGAGCGTGGTCTTGCCCGAGTTTTGGTAGCCGATAAACGCGATCGCAGGGACGGCCGGGGCCGGAGCTGCGGGCGCGACGGCGACGGGTGCGCTTGCGGGCGCGGCACCGTCAGCGGCCACGGCCTCAACAGCAGCGGCCTGACGCTCTGCGCGGTCCCAAACGCCCGAGCGGCCGCCCTCCTTGTGCAGCAGGCGCACGTCGACGATCTCCATGCCGCGGTCGACGGCCTTGCACATGTCATAGATCGTTAGGCACGCGGCACTCGCGCCGGTCAGGGCCTCCATCTCGATACCCGTCTTGCCCGTCACGCCGGCCGTAACCAGTACGTGAAAGCCGACCTGCCCGTCCACGCGCGCCGGCGCCCAGCCCTCGGGCACGTCCTCGGCCGGCGTCCCCGCCGCAGCGATGGGCGCAATGTCGCACTTGCTCTTGGTAATGAGCAGCGGATGGCACATGGGAATGATGTCGCTTGTGCGTTTGATGGCCATGATGCCCGCCACGCGCGCGCAGGCGAGCACATCGCCCTTTTTGGCGCGGTCCTGCAGCACCATGGCCTGCGTTTCGGGATGCATGAGGATGGTGCCCTCGGCGATAGCAATGCGATGGGTCTCCGCCTTGTCGGACACGTCGACCATACGGACCTCGCCCTTGGCGTCCACGTGCGTCAGCTCGTCGCGGCGGGCATCACGGGTGGGCTCGACAGCAGTGTTGGCGGACGGCTGCGCGGACGCGTCGGCGTTGCCAACATTCGTCGCAGCCGTGACTTTGTGGGCAGGCATCGCGGCCCTGCGAGCGGCCTTGGTGGCATCGGCGTACCTGCTCTTGGCCATATGATCATCCTCCGATTTGGGACATAAATCGTTGCGTGCCCTCAATTATCGCGTGTTCCTGCGGTTTGTGGGCCACGGCATCGCGCCAAATCGAAAGTACCTGCATATCATCACCACGGCGCAGGGCGTCGCGCACCGAATACTCGGCATCGCTGAACAGGCACGGGCGCACGTTGCCATCGGCCGTCAGGCGCAGACGGTTGCAATTCGCGCAAAAATGGTTGGACATGGCGCTAATGAAGCCGACCGTTCCCGCCGCGCCCGGAAAGTGCCAATAGCGCGCAGGGCCCGCGCCGGCAGGAGCGTCGTTGATGTCGAGCGGCTCGAGCTCGCCCAGTCCCGCCGCGGTGGCCCCGGCATTGATACGCTCCCGCAGCTCGTCACTCGGCACGGTGTCACTCGCGTCCCACAGCTCGGAATTGAGCGTGGGCGCGTGAGGGTCTACGGCACAATGCGAGCTCGTGTGCTCGTCGCCGATGGGCATGTATTCGATAAAGCGCAGGTGGATGGGGCGGTCGACGGTCAGCCGCGCAAGGTCCGTCACATCCTGGTTGAGCCGGCGCACGACAACGCAGTTGACCTTAACGGGCTCAAAGCCCCAAGCCAGCGCCGCGTCGATGCCAGCCATGGTCTGCTCGAGCCGACCCAGGCGCGTGATCTTTCCAAACAGCAAGGGGTCGAGCGTGTCGAGCGAGATGTTGACGCGGTTAAGCCCCGCGTCTTTGAGCTGCGGCGCCAGCTTGGGCAGCAAGGCGCCGTTGGTGGTAAGCGAGATGTCCTCGATCTGCGGGATCGCGCGGATGTCGCGAATAAGCGGAATGATACGGCGGCTGACCAGCGGCTCGCCGCCCGTCAGGCGCACGCGGCGAATGCCCTCCCCCCCTACCAAGCGCACAAAGCGGGCGATTTCCTCGGCGCTGAGCAGCTCGTCGTGCGCGCGGGGCGCCACGCCATCGGCCGGCATGCAGTAAATGCAGCGGAAATTGCACTTGTCGGTAACGGCAATGCGCAGGTAGTTGATATCGCGGCCAAAGCCGTCATGTTGCACGCGCCCGTCCACGCAGCCCTCCCCTCACGCGGCGTTTTATTCTTCGGAAAACATAATACCCCACGGGAGAATCATGCCGACACCCGTACGACAGGACAGGTCGCTTCGAGCAAAACGGACTTTCCAAGCCCATCCTCAGCATACAAACCATCACAACATTCGATGCTTTTCCCGATTTTGGCAAAAAACGTCGAATGTTGTGATGGTTTGCCTGCCCACGGCACCCCGCAGAAGGACCGGAACGTCCCTAAAGGACGCCGTCCCAGTGCCGAATCACGAATTCTCGTAGGTCGTTCTGACGTTTCTGGAAAGCTTCGCTTCGGTCGCACGTGAGACCCATAGCGAGCGCGATAGCGTTCACCGCCCGATGCAATTGCAGCTGGTGGGCAAACTGAGTCCCGGTGAGGACGATCATCCTAAAGCCCAGCGCGCTCAGCACGGTCATACGCTCCGCATCAGACGCACTGCGCTGTTTATCCAGATGGTCCGAGCCGTTGTATTCAACCCCCGTACCGCTCGCAGGTGCATATACGTCGATCTCGAAATACCCGGCCTTAGCGAGGTATTTGAACTCGTTGGGGACATCGACCCGATGGTTGAGCTCGATTTTGGTGTATCCCAACCCTCCCTGGGAACGCTTCGCGACGACCAGGATTGCGGTGGCCGTCTCCATGGGCGACCGCGCGCCATCGTGCACGCGTTTGAGCACGGCGGCCGCGCGTATAGCCCCCTGACGAGATCGGTTCTCATTGCAATAGGCAATCAAGTCGGCAACGGTATACCTCTGCCCCATCTCGATATAATCGCCTGTCGACAGATGATTCAAATGGTATCGGGCACAGATTTCGTAGCCATATTCCAGCTGCTCGGGTTCACTCATCCACGAACCCGCTTGGACAAAACACATGACCTCATCAACCACCAGAAGGCCCTCTGCCACCTCGATAAGATGGCCTGGAGGTACCGGCGCTCCAAACACGTGGCACCTAAATCCAGCCGGCGTCGAGCGCTCAAAATCGAAGTTGACGAGCGTGTCGATATGATCGAGCTCTTCTCGTGGAATACCAAGCGAAACCAGGTAGTCGGTAACGATCCCAACTGCCGTTGAAGCCCTCAGCCCCTTGGCATCGAGTCCCAATTTGGGCAGGCTCGCGGTCGACTCCGCCTCGTTAGCAAGCGAGTCCTCATCGTATAGGCTGCTTGCTCGCGAGAGCGGCTCGGACGGGCGCGCCACGTTGTGGTACAGCCAGGCAGTCTTATGGGACAGGACGATCGGCAGGTCCATGAGCCCTCCAATGGAGTCGGATAACCAACCTTATTCCCCTGCCCACAGGTCCGCACACCTTCGTGCGCAAGAAAGCGATTCCACCCGATCGAGTGGTAGAAAAACCATCACAACATTCGATGCTTTTCCCGATTTTGGCAAAAAACGTCGAATGTTGTGATGGTTTGAGGCGAGGTGAGGGGCACGGAGGGTCAAAGCATCGTGCTTGGAGCGTGACTTTTTCGCCCCGCTGCCAACACAAACCTTGACTCTACAATCGTTATAGGGTTTTCACTACACTGGTACGTAAACAAACCCAGCCAGAAAGCCCCACCTATGGAACACGACCTCACACGCGGCAATGTCCTTAAGACCATCGCGGTCTTTGCCCTGCCCTATATGCTCTCGTACTTTTTGCAGATGCTCTACGGCATGGCCGACCTGTACATGATGGGACAGTTTAGCGGCGCCGCCGGCATCACCGCCGTGGGCAACGGCGCGCAGACGCTCTATATCATTACCGTGACGCTCGTGGGCCTGGCCATGGGAACGACGGTTATCGTCGGCCACGCCGTGGGCTCGCGCCGGTTTGACCGCGCCGAGACCGCTATCGGCAATACCATCACGCTCTTTATGGGTGTCTCGGTGGTACTGGCCGCTGCCTTGCTCGCACTGTGCCCGCAGATCGTGGCGCTCATTGGCACGCCGGCCGAGGCGGTCGAAGGCACCGCCGCCTACCTGCGCATTTGCTTTATCGGCATTCCCTTTATCGCCGCGTACAACATCCTCTCGGCCATCTTTCGCGGGCTGGGCGATTCGCGCTCGCCCATGTACGTGATTGGCGTGGCATGCATCATCAACATCGCGCTCGACTTTCTGTTTATCGGCCACATGGGGCTCGGCCCCGTAGGCGCGGCACTCGGCACAGTCATCGCGCAGACGGCGAGCGTGGCTCTCGCGCTCGTGTGGCTCAAGAGCCGCCGTACGCACATTCACCTCAAGCGCAGCGACCTACGCCCCCAGCCCGAGGTGCTCGGCAGCATCCTTAAGATCGGCGTGCCCGTAGCCGTGCAGGACGGCTGCATCCAGGTGGCGTTTATGTTCATCACCGTCATCGCCAACCACCGCGGCCTGGTTGATGCCGCCGCCGTAGGCTTGGTCGAAAAGATGATCAGCTTTTTGTTCATTGTGCCGAGTTCCATGGGCGCCACCGTCAGTGCGCTCACGGCACAAAACGCCGGTGCGGGCAAGGGCGACCGCGCGCGCCAGGTGCTCAAGAACGCCATGACCATCTCGGTAGTGTACGGCTGCCTGATCACGGTGCTGATGTGGCTGGTGGCGCCGGCGTTTATCGGCTTTTTTGCCAAGGACGCCGCGGTGGTCGCCGCCGGCACCGGCTATATGCGCAGCTACATTTTCGACGCGATTTTTGCCGGCATCCACATTTGCTTTAGCGGCTTTTTCGCTGCATACGGCAAGAGCTACATCGGCTTTGCGCACAACGTGCTGGCCGTGGCACTCATTCGCGTGCCGGGCGCGTGGCTGCTGTCGAATGCCTATTCCGACACGCTGTTTCCCATGGGCATCGCTTCGCCGTGCGGATCAATTCTGTCGGCGGTCATTTGCGTTGTCGCGTTTACCATGCTCAACCGGCGCGGGGCTTTTGACAAGCTGGCAGCGTAGCGGGGCGACGCGAGTCTGGCGCCCCTCCCCTGTTTTTTACCGAAAGGAGCGGTCCCATGACCGACTCGCCGACTGAACATACTGAGGGCCTGCTCCGTATTGGCGAGGTGGCGCGCCTGTTTAACCTGAGTGTGGGCACGCTGCGCCATTACGAACAGATGGGCTTGCTGGACCCGGCGCACATCGATCCGGCGAGTGGATACCGCTACTACGGATCGCGGCAGCTCTCCGCCCTCAATACCATCAGCCACCTGCGCGTTCTCGATTTGCCACTCGCGCAAATCCGTGAGTTTGTGACCACGCGCGATCTGGACCTTATGCAGCGGCAGCTGGCTCAGCAGCAGGAGCTCATCGAGCGCAAGCGCCGCGAGTTGGAGCGTGTGTCGCGCAAGATCGATAACCGGCTTGCGCTGCTGCATGATGCCCTGAACACCGAGCTCGATACCATCTGCACAATCGATGCGCCCGAGCTCCGCTGCGCCGTGTTGCGCGAACGCGTCAACCCTACCGATGCCTATGCGCTGGAGTGGCAAATTCGTCAGCTGCAGAAAGGCCAGCACGAGACCTTTGTCTTTCTGGGCAACTTAGGCGTCGGGATTAGCGCCGAGCGCCTCGCCGCCGGCGACTTTGATGGCTACGACGAGGTCTTTTTGCTGCTCGATGACACCGATGATTACGTGGGCGACGTCGAGATGCGACCCGCCGCACGCTGTCTGACCATTAGCTTTCGCGGCACGCACGGGCAAGCGGACCCGCGCTATAAGCAGTTGCTCGGCTATATGCGCGAGCACGGCCTGACACCCGCCGGTCCCTCACGCGAGATTGCCCTCATCGACGACATCATCAGCGACGACCCGGCGACCTACGTGACGCAGATCACGGTGCCGGTTACTGTGCTCGATTAAGAACCTCTCGGAAAGCTATGAGGTGCGGCTCAACTAACGAGCGTCGGCTACAGGAGGACTATCACGCCGTGGGCAGTCCCCGGTGTGGCGGTTTTACTCCTCCGGGATCGGAAACACACGGATGAACTCTGCGGGCGAGAAGGTCTTGATGGTCGAGCGCACAAAAGCGGCGCGATCGCGCGTGATGATAAAGTCCACGCCGGCACGCTCGGCCATCGCACGGATACAGCCGTCCTCGAAGTCCGGCTCATCGGAATAGGCGGAGGTAAAACAAGCTTCTTGGTCGAGAGGCTCTGCCGAGTAGCTCTTAAGGCAGTCGCGCACTACCTCGCGGGCGCGCGCCTCGCCGGCCTGTTTAGTGAGAATGTAATACGCGTCCTTGAGAGAGCAGGCCGAAACAACCCCCTCGATAAGCCCCACGTCAACAAGCCCCTTGATGGTTTGCGCCGCCCCATGCTCCGGCCGACCCGGAAGCACGCAATCGAGCAAAAAATTGGTATCGAGAAATGCCCTCATAGGTAGCGCTCCCTCGCGATGCGCTTTTCATCTTCAACCGTCATCGTATCGAGCGGCGTTCCCTTTGGCATGTTAGCCACGATATCGAGATACTCCTGGTAGTCCTCATTCTCCGCGAGCATCTCACGGATCTCCTTCCAGGTGATCTTGGGATGCCACATCGTACCCACGTCGCGCTTGGGCTTGCCCGTGCCGCACGTCGGTTTTGCGCCCCCACGCTCCTGGGCAGCGTCATATTCCACCGTAACTGGACCTTCATAGTCGAGCGGCACGATCTTGAACAACGGCTTGCTCCGCTTGAAGACCACAACCTCCTCGCCCTCATTGGCAACCTTTTCGGCCACCTGCGTAAGGTTTTGGCGCAGTTCCGAAAACGCGACGCTAACCATAACTGCTCCTCTCAACATATATCTTCACTGCTAAGTATACACGTTAATATTAATGTTAAAGTGTATAAAACTCATCACAATGGGGCAGCCCCGTTGTGAGACCTCACTGCGGGGCCCCTTTGCTTTGAATGAATCTTCTATCGCTCCGGAACGACACCGCTCCGCAGGGTCACCCTCAGCAACCTACATGACGCAGATCATGCTGCCCGCCACCACGCCCAAATAAAAACCTCCCGGAAAGTATCAACCTTTCCGGGAGGTTTTCTAATTTGGTCATCGACGCACTAAGCCTGGGGCACCTCACCAGTCGCCAAGATCTGCTCGAGTGCGTCCTCGTCCAGTACGGGTACGCCCAGCTGCTCGGCCTTGGTGAGCTTGGAGCCCGCCTTGGGGCCGGCGACCAGATAGCTCGTCTTCTTTGAAACACTGCCCGAGACCTTGGCACCAAGCACCTTGAGCGCCGCGCCTGCCTCGTCGCGGGTGCGGTTGACGAGCGTGCCGGTGAGCACGAAGGTCAGACCCGCAAGCGGCTGCGCGTCAGCAAGCTCACCCGCCACGCCAGCGTCGGCTGCGGCCTGCGCGTGCGCGGCGCCCAAGTCGACCTCGAGCGACAGGCCCGCCTGGCGCAGGCGCTCCAGCACGGCAAGGTTCTCGGGCACGGCCAGGAACTGCTTGACGCTCGCCGCAATCTTGGGACCGATGCCCTCGCACTCGGCGATGTCCTCTTCACTCGCCAAGATGAGCTTGTCAATCGACAGGAATCGCTCGGCGATGACCTCGCCCACGCTCTTGCCCACGTGGCGGATACCCAGGGCAAATAGCACGCGACCGAGCGGCTGGCTCTTGGACTTGTTGAGCTCGGCGATGATTTTCTCGGCCGTCTTGCGGCCTACCGGAATGGGGTCGCCCTTCTTGACGCCCTTTTTGCTGTTGGAGCTGGCATAGGTGCGCCCCGTGTCCAGTCCGGCGATGTCGTCAACCGTGAGCTGGTAGAAGTCCGCGACATCGTGGATCAGGCCGGCGGCAATCATCTTGTCGACGATCTCGTCGCCCAGGCCGTCGACGTCCATGCAGCCACGGCTCACCCAGTGGAGCAGGCGCTCCTTGAGCTGCGCGGGGCAGTCGATGGAGACGCAACGGTAAGCGACCTCGCCGTCCTCGTGGACCACGGGGCTGCCGCACACGGGGCAGACCTCGGGCATGTGCCAGTCGACCGAATCGGCCGGGCGCTTGTCGAGTACCGGGCCCACGACCTCGGGGATTACGTCGCCCGCCTTGTGCACAATGATAGTGTCGCCCTCGCGCACGTTTTTGCGACGGATCTCGTCGATGTTGTGTAGCGTGGCGCGCGCGATAGTGGAGCCGGCAACCGTCACCGGGTCGAACTCGGCGACCGGCGTGAGCACACCGGTGCGGCCCACCTGGATGCGAATCTCGCGCAGGACGGTCTGTTTTTCCTCGGGCGGGAACTTAAAGGCAATGGCCCAGCGTGGTGCGCGGGCGGTAAAGCCCAGGTCGAGCTGCTGCTGGAAGCTGTCGACCTTTACGACCACGCCGTCGATGTCGTAGTCCAGGTCGCCGCGGTGCTCGAGGGCCTGGGCGCAGAACTCGTGGACCTCGGCCGGCGCGGCGCAACGAGCCACGTTGGGGTTGACGCTAAAGCCGGCGCTGCGCAGCCAGTCGAGAAATTCACGCTGGCTGTGGACGTGCAGCGGATCGGTATCGGCGATGGCATAGATAAAGGTGGCGAGATCGCGGCGCGCCGTGACCTTGGGGTCCTTCTGACGCAGGCTGCCGGCGGCGGCGTTGCGCGGGTTGGCGAAGGGGTCGCGACCCTCGGCATCGGCCTCGTCGTTCAGACGCACAAAGCTGCCCTTGGGCATATAGACCTCGCCGCGTACCTCGATGGTGCGCCCGCGGTCGGCACCCATGTGGGCGAGCGCCGGCTCGGACAGATGCATGGGCACGTCCTTGATGGTGCGCACGTTGAGCGACACGTCCTCGCCCGTTGTGCCGTCACCGCGCGTGGCGGCGCGCACAAAGGTGCCGTTTTGGTAGGTAAGCGCCACGCCCAGACCGTCGATCTTAAGCTCGCAGGTATAGGTGACGCTACCGGCACCGAGTGCATCCTCGGCGCGCTGGAGCCATGCGTCGAGTTCGTCCAGATCCATGGCATCGTCCATAGAATACATACGCGCCATGTGCGTGACCGGCGTAAACTGCTCGCTCACGTAGCCGCCCACGCGCTGGGTATAGCTGTCGGGCGTCACCAGGTCGGGGTAGGTCGCCTCGATTTCTTGCAGCTCAACGAGCATTTTGTCAAAGGCGGCGTCCGTGATCTCGGGCGCGTCGAGCATGTAGTAGCGATAGGCGTGGTAATCGAGCTCGTGGCGCAGCTCGGCCGCACGCGCTGCCGCCTGGGCACGGGCATCGGCCGGTGCAGCGGTATCCGTGCTCGCGGGCGTTTCGGTATCGATGTCCACGCCGTCACCAAACAGGCTCGATTGCTCCATAGCGGCACTCCTTCGCTCGATTTCAAACGGATACAAGAGTACCACCGGTCGCGATGGAGCCAAATCGCCCTTTCCAACCGCACCGAATCGGCAGCCGCCAGACCGGGTGGATCGCACGATCAAACCATGCCCTTATCAGTTCTAAATGATCCGTTTTCCTCCGTCCCCAACGGATCAATAAGAAAAGAGGGGCTGTCCCACGTTGATGGGACAGCCCCTCTGGCCTCGATATGTGCGAAACGGCTCGCTAGTAGCCCTGGCCGTAGCCTTGACCCTGGCCCTGCTGGCCCAACAGCTCCTCCAGGTACTGGCGCAACTGCTCGTCGGTGATGCCGCCGTTGCCGGTGTCGGTCGCGCTGTCGTCCTGCTGCTGGCTCTGCAGCTCCTCGTCAGAGCCCAACTCAACCGTGACCTTCTTCTCGTCCTTGCCGCGCATGAGCGTGATCTCGACCTTCTCGCCCACCTCGTGGCTGCGCAGCGCAATGATCAGGCCATCGGCACTCGTAATCTCATCGTCACCCAGCTTGGTAATGACATCACCCTCTTGGATGCCGGCCTTGGCGGCGGGACCGTCCTCGACGACACTTGCCACGTAGGCGCCGCTATCGGTGCTTAGCTTGTTGGTACGGGCGTTGAGCGCGTTGACGCTCGAAAGCGTGGCGCCCAGGTACGGGTGCACCGGCGTCTTGCCGTCAATAATCTGGTCGGCAATATTCTTGGCATAGTTAACCGGAATGGCAAAGCCCACGCCCGAGCTGGAGCCCGAGTAGCTCTCGATGAGCGAGTTGATACCCACGAGCTCGCCGTTGTCGTTGACGAGCGCGCCACCGGAGTTGCCCGGGTTGATGGCGGCATCGGTCTGGATCATGTTGGCATAGATAGTATTGCCGCTGGTAGAGCTCATGGCCGTGGAGCGATAGAGCGCCGAGACGATACCCGTGGAGACAGACTGCTCGTTGCCGAACGGCGAGCCGATCGCCATGACCCACTCGCCCACGTTGAGCTTGGAGGAATCGCCGATCTCGATCGGCGTAAGCTTGGAGGCGTCTGCATCCTTGAGCTTGATGACGGCCAGGTCACTCGAGGCATCGTTGCCCACGAACTCGGCCTCGTAGGTGGTGCCGCCATCCATGGTCACCACGTACTGATCATAGCCATCAACCACGTGGTTGTTGGTGAGGATGTGGCCCTCGGTATCGAGCACAACGCCCGAACCGACGCTGCCCGAACTATCCGACTCGTCGGCAGACTGCGAAAGTGTATTGTCCTGGCTACCGCTCGAAGTGGCGGTGATGGAAACAACGGAGGGCAAGGCCTTGGCAGAGACGGCCTCGGCCAACGTGGTGTCCTCGGAGTCAATCGTGATCTTTTGCGTCGATGAACCCGAGGCGCCCGCCGTCACGGCGTTCCTGCCACCGCCGATATCGAGCGTGCCGCTCATAATGAGCGCGATGACCAGCAGGGCGCCGCAGGCACAACCGGCGAGCGCCGTAATGAAAATCGGCAACTTTTTGGTCTTGGTCTTGACCACCGTGTGCTTGTTTACAACCTGCTGGCTGCCCAGCGGCTGGCCGGTCTGTGTGTCGTAAGCCTGCACGTAGGGAATGTTGCTGCCGGCAGGCGTCGACTCCACCTGCACACGCGGCTGCTGCTGGGTCTCGCCAGCGTTGCCCGCATCCTGAGGACGCTGGGAATCCTTCTCGCTCATGGCTGCGATCCTTTCGTCTAATAACCAAAGGCCCGCCAAACATGTGGCGGGCCATCAATGTTCACGTTGAGTTGTACCCCAATATGCGGGCGAACGTGTATGAGAACGCAATCTTTTAGGAAGGCTTAAGTTCTGCTGCAAACTCGAAAGGGATCCACGCATGCGTCAAAACCACCACAAAGGCGCCTGTCCCCTTTGTGGTGAAAAGCTAGTCCTTAAACAGATAGCCCACACCGCGAACGGTGGTGATGTGTGCCGCGATCTGCGGGCCCACCTTGGAGCGGATGCGTCGAATGTGCACGTCGACGGTGCGTGTGCCGCCGCAGTACTCAAAGCCCCACACGCGGTGCAGCAGCACCTCGCGGCTGTAGGCGCGGTTGGGGTGCGTCGCCAAAAAGCTCAGCAGCGAGTACTCCATCAGCGTCAGGTCGATGGGCTCGTTATCGAGTGTCACCTGGTAGGTAGCCAGGTTAATCTCGAGGTTATCGATGTTGAGCACATCGTCGGCGGCGACGGTCTCCTCCTCGCCCATCAGGCGCTGTGCACGAGCCTTAAGCTCGTTGGGCGTCGCCGTGGGGCATACAAAGTCGGCATGCGCGTGATTCGGCAGGCGCAGGGTGCCGAGCGCCTCGTCGTCGACGATCACCAACATGGGGACGCCGCCGCGATCGTCAAGCCACTTGGCAATCTGATCGATGCGGTCGCTGCGGATGCCGTCGGAATCGAGGATCAGCAGGTCAAAGTCGTGCGCCGCAGTCGGCGAATCGGGGGTAGCCAGGCTCACCTCGACACCCAGGGTAGTCGTCAAGCTGCGGGCAAACTCGTGGAAGCGCGTCGTGCGCGCCATGAACAGGGCACTCTTTTCGGACATATCGGCCTCCAAGGAAATGAGCTCAATCGTACTGGAACAAGCCAGCGCGATTAGGAGTTCGCCAGATAATGCTTGATCTCCCACTCGGTGATCGTGGACTCAAACTTATGCCACTCGTTGCGCTTCTTTTTGAGGAAGAAGCTGTGGATGTGCTCGCCGAGGGCATCCTTCATAAACTGCGAGTCCTCAAAGACGTCGAGCGCCTCTTTGAGCGAACGCGGCAGCGGCGTGTAGCCGGCCTCGAGCATCTGACGGTCGGTGAGTTTGAGCGTCTCGGCCGTGGCCTCGGGCGGGAGCTCCAGCTTGCGCTCGATACCGTCCAGACCAGCCGCCAGCGTGACGGCGTTGACCAGGTACGGGTTGGCCATGGGGTCGGGACTGCGCAGCTCGATGCGCGTGGACAGCGGCTTGCCGGGCTTGTAGACCGGGATGCGGACCATACTCGCGCGGTTACGCAGGCCCCACGTGGCGTACTGCGGCACGGAGTCGCCACCCGTGGTGATGCGCTTGTACGAGTTGACCGTGGGGTTGGTGATGGCGCTGATCTCGCGCGCGTGCGCCAAGATGCCGGCCATGTAGTGCTTGGCGATTTCGGAGAGGTGGTACTTCTCGTCGTCCTCGCCCCAAAAGACGTTGTTGCCGTCATGGTCGAACAGCGACTGGCACAGGAACATAGCACTGCCATCCTCACCCGCCAACGGCTTGGGCATAAAGGAGGCGTGGCAACCGCTCTCGTAGGCCTGCTGCTTAATGATGAGTTTGGCCGTTGTGATGGCGTCAGACATGCTCAGGGCCTCGGCGTGGCGCAGGCTCATGCCGTGCTGCGAGCGACCGGCGGCGTGGAAGGTGTACTCCACGGGCACGGACATCTTCTCGAGCGTGAGGACCGTGTTGCGGCGCAGGTCGCGGGCGGCATCGCTCACCGAAAGATCGAAGTAGCCCACGTTGTCGAGCGGCTCGGGGGTGTGCTCGTCGGGGAAGTAGTAATACTCCAGCTCGGCACCCACGTTGAGCAGATAGCCAGCCTTCTCGGCCTTATGGAACATGCGACGCAGCGCAGCGCGCGGGTCGCCGGCGAAGGGCTCGCGATCGGGAGTGCACACGTCGCAGAACACGCGGGCAACGCCGTTGTGGCTCGGACGCCACGGCAGGATCTGGAAGGTCGAGGCATCGGGGAATGCGAGCATGTCGGCTTCCTCGGGCGTGGCAAAGCCCTCGATAGCCGAGCCGTCAAAGCCAATGCCCTCCTCAAAAGCGACCTCGAGGTCCTCGGGGCTGATGGCAAAGTTTTTGAGGCGGCCGAGAATGTCGACAAACCACAGACGCACAAAGCGGATATCACGCTGCTCTACGGAGCGGAGTACGTAATCGATGTTCTGCTGGTTCATGTCGCTCCCCTTTCTTTCGGGCGGGTTTCGACTGGTCTATACCGCAGATACTATCGCAGAAAAATGTTTCCGCAGGGTTAAAGCGTATCAAGCGCTCAAAAAACGTGCGCGAACAAGCCGTCACGAACGAATGGTTAGCGCGAGGTCGAGGCGCGGTGTTCGATGTGGCCGGGGACCTCGATGCGCTTGGGGGCGAGCTTTGCGGCGTCGCCCACCGTAGTGGTAACGACGTCGATGCGCTCGGACAGGCGCTCGACCACGCGCTCGGCAATGGTGAGGGTGTCCTGCGCGGCCGTGGTCACACCGCCAAAGAGCACGTGGTTCCAGGGATAGTCGTCAAACGTTGCGATCTTGAGACCCGCCGGCAACGAAGGTCCCAACTGTGCCAGCGCCTCGGTCAGACGCAGGAAGACCAGACCGTTGACGGCAATGAGGCCGAGCTTTTTACCCGCATAGCCGCGGATGGTCTCGTCCAGGCGACTGACACCCGTGGCGCCACCGTCGGCCAGGGTGACGACCTCGCCCGCAAGACCGCGGCGCGAAAGCTCGTCGGCAAAGGCCTCGGCGCGCTCGCGACGCACGGGGCTGTCATCGCTTGCCTCGGTGAGCAGGCACAGGCGCTCGCTGCCAGCAGCGGCCAAGGCGTCTACCAGGCCGGCAACCAGCTCGCGGTTGTTAGAGGTCACCAGATCGATGCCACCGTCGGCAACATCGCGGTCGAGCAGCACGACGGGCAGGCGCCCCGCAGCCGCGGCAATCGCCTCGTCATTGCCTCCGCAGGTGTTGACGACCAGGCCGTCCACGCCGGCATCGATAAGCCTGATGAGCGACTCCGCTTCCTTTGCGGGGTCGTTGCCGCTAATGGCCGTCATGAGCGAGCAGCCGCGCGCGGCGGCGCTGGCGGAAAGCCCTTCGAGCATGGCGCTGGAGAACGGGTTGGCGATGTCGGCTAGGATCACACCGATGAGGTTGGTGCGCGAGCTGCGCAGATTGCGCGCGGCGGCACGTGGACGATAGCCGGTGCGCTCGATAACTGCCGCGATGCGAGCACGGGTTTCCTCGGTCATCTGCCCGGGGCGGTTGTTGAGGTAGCGCGAGACCGTGGCCGGACTCACGCCCGCCTCGGCGGCAATATCCTTGATTCTCATCTGCGCCATAGCGCACCCCGTTTCCCAACTGTCGGCATTCTGAGCCATTTTAGGCATTTTTAAAAATCTCGGTTGCAAAACGCTGTAGGTGAGCAGGATCGTTTTTGCGTCTCGAGCAGATGCGGTGATGGGCTAGATAGACGAGTCTTTGGACAGCTCGAAATAGTCGGGATGCAAGGCGATAACCGGGCCCTGCTCCTCGGGCATCAGGTGCAAGTGCGTCTCTGCCAGATAGCTCGCCGTGTCGGTATCGCCCCTCTTAATGGCCTCGAGAATCCGACGATGTTGTCGACGAATCGGCTCCCAATCTAGGTCCTGCGACACCATACGCAACCAGTTGTATCGCTCAAAGTGCGTATTGACGCTCTTCATCCAATCCCACAACATATGGCGGCCGGCGATCTCAAAACACGTCTCATGGAACAGGTTGTCCAGGTCAAAGAAACGACGCGTTTCGCTATGGTCGAGCGACTCGGACTCGGCAAGAATCTGCTCGAGCCGATGCTTTTGCTCGGGCGAAGCGGCCGAACAGCATTTTATGAGTACGCTTCTTTCGAGTTTCTCGCGCAAGAAACAGGCATTCTCAGCGTGTTCCATGCTGATCTTAGAGACGTAGGTGCCGCTCTTGGGACGCGTTTCCACCAGCTCCTGCTCGCGCAGGCGCACAAAGGACTCGCGAATGGGCGTGCGCCCGATTCCCGTCTCCTTTTCCAGACCAATCGCCGAAAGGCGCGTGCCGGGCCTGAGCTCGGCATAGATGATCTTAGAGCGCAGTGCGTTGTATGCCTGATCTTGCAGGCTCTGATAATGCTGGTGCTGTTCCATAAAGCCCTCGGATGAAGCCCACGGTTTGTCGAATATCACCACGTAATACTATCGCATCGACACGCCCCAGCTCCCAATCAGTCTTTTTGGGACGGGGCTCTTTTGGACTATGAGCGCTCGTATTTCGTGGCCCGCCCGGTTCCCTGCCTTACGATTGCATTCCGTTCAAGCAGAGATTCGAGTGCCGCCAACGTCCGCATGCGGCTCAGCCCCGTCTGTTTTTCAATCTCGCTTCGCGACATAATTCGCCCGCCCGACAAGGCCTTGAGAACCTGGACCTCTTCCTCGGACCCTTCAAAGGCATCGGTAACGGGCAATGTGACGGCCACCATGCCGCCGCGAACATCAAAAATTGGTTGATTGATCGAATCGCGATAGGCACGTCTAATGCGCGCGATTCCCGTACCAAATTTCTCGATGTAATCCAGCTTTAAGAAGACCTCTGCAACGATGGGGTTTCTGAGCACGGATATCTGCCCATACAGGTATTGTTCCGTCGTCAAACCGGCGGGCAGCGATCCGGGGGAGGTCACAACGACACGATCATCGTACAGGGCAATTTGAACGTTCGCTCGAACGTCCCACGTCCGATGCACCAAAGCGTTTGCAACAGCTTCGCGGAATGCCTCAAGAGGAATTCGATCGGTTTGGACGCGCTCCATCCCTTCGATACGCTCATAACGGTAGTAGCGTGCAAACATAGCCACCGCCTTGTCCACCTGCTCAATTGCGGATACATTTGTCGCCGCCTCGCGATCCAAGATCACATCCTCGGTATCGCCAAAACGGACGCAGTCGATGCCTGGAAAATCATTCTTATCCGCTAAAATCGCCGCGGCATTGGTATAGCCATCCTTGCCGAGCAAGCGGAGCGTACGCATGATATCCGGCGTTAGCTCGGAAATGCCGAGGTGTTCAACACACTTATGCTCGAGCGTATGAAAGCCCAAGTCCTGGCGAGCCGACGTGAGCGCGTCGAACGTTACGTTGCTGCCTTCGAGCGTCAGCCTGCCATACTCAAACCGGTCGACCTCCACCGTTGCCGAATCGTTTCGTCTGTAGGCCTTTCCCTTGCTTCGATAGGGTTTGTCCTGCCCCTCATAAACCGTAAGGATTACGGTCCCGTGTTTCTCATCGGGCTCAAGCGAGTAACGAGGCGCGGGATCAAGACTGTCGTTAATCATGTTCTCGATGCGCAGGCATTCTGCAACCGGATCCGCAAGGCCGACAGCCACGCCCTCGTCATCAACGCCAAACTCAATCTTGCCCGTCCCGTAGTTTGCATAGGCACTCACCGTTTTAAGAAACGTCGGCGTAACGCTTTCCTTGTATTCGACTGTAGGGCTCTCTCTAACAACCATATGCACAACCCCCTCGTTTCGTACCATTCATAACCGTATTATAAGACGAAAACCGTTTGCGTACTGATTTATTTAATACGCAAATGGTTTTCGTCTTAATTTGCGTACAGAATTAAGACGCATAATTTCGCTTTCGTATGGCTCAATACCGGACGCAGACTGTTTTCGTCTGTCAATACGTCTGCAATCCAAACGAAAAGAGCCCCGAGCTCGTATGAACTCGGGGCTCTTTGTGCCGCACATCTATGAGAGGAGAAATTCGATGCGTACGGGCGCTACTCCATGAAGCCGCCTTGGGATGGCGGCAACCTCGTCGTTCCCCGCTTGATGGGCGTGCTCAAGGCATCCGTCCCCCTCTTTATCGACGTGACCGGCAAAAAGCTCGTCGAGGAAACTATCCGCACGCACCGCGATGTGGCCGACGCCATCGCCTCGCGCAATCCCACCGCCGCGCACGACGCGATGTATCTGCACCTGGTGTATAACCGCAACATGATTGCGGAGGGAGCAGAAACAAAAGGCATTTAGGGCCCGACAATAATCTTTCTTTGGCAAAACGCAGGCGGCGGCTGCCCAACACACAGGGCAGCCGCCGCTTTTTGCAATCGATTGGTGCAAAGGGGTTAACTAGAGCTCGCAGGCAACCTTGTAGCCATCGCCGATGGCGTCGCGAATGTTACCGCACTTGTTGGCATCGCCCAGCACGTGGGTGGCAACGCCGGCCGCGGCAAGGTCGTCGGCAAGCTTGGTATTGGGACGATAGCCCATGGCAAGCACCAGCGTATCGGCATCGGCGATGGTGTTGATCTGGCCATCCTTTTCGTACGAGATGGTGTCCTCGGTGATCTCGGTCACCTTGGCCTCGGTCAGCACGTGGACGCCCTTGGAGAGCATGCGCGTGATGAGCACCGCGCGGCCGGCACCGCCCTCGTTGGCGGCAAGCGTCTTGGTCATCTCGATGACGGTGACATCGCGGTTGGCCGGCGACAGGTCGTTGACCAACGGGGCCAGGTAATCGGCCGTCTCGCAGCCGACGGTGCCGCCGCCCACGATGACGATCTTCTTACCCGGGAAAGCCTTGCCACCCAGCAGGTCGTCAGCCGTCATAACCTGCTTAAAGCCCTGCATGAAGGCCGGAGCGATGGGCTCGGCGCCATAAGCCAGGACAACCTCGTAGCCCGCGTAGTCGCGCTGAATGTCCTCGGCCGAAAGCTCGGTGCCAAATACGCACTTCACGCCAGCCTCAGCAAGACGGCGGTACTGGTACTTAATCACGCGGGTGAGCTCCTGCTTTGCCGGCGGAACGGCTGCGATGCGCATCTCGCCGCCCGGCTCGTCCTGCTTGTCCACAAGCACCACGTTATGACCGCGCTTGGCGGCAATGTAGGCTGCCTCCATGCCCGCAGGACCGGCGCCCACAACGAGCACGTTCTTTGCCTCGGCGGCAGGCTCGTAGCCGGCCTCGTCGCGCTCCACGTCCGGGTTGACGGTGCAGGAGATGCGCTTGCCAAACATGATGCCGTTCAGGCAGCGCAGGCAGCCGATGCAGGGACGGATCTCGTCGGCGTTGCCGGCAGCCGCCTTATTGCAGAACTCGGCATCGCACAGGTTGGCGCGGCCCATCATGCAGATGTCGGCGGCGCCGTCCTCGATCAGTTCCTCGGCAATCCATGCCTCGTTGATGCGGCCGACCGTGGCAACGGGAATGTTGACGTGCTTTTTAATCTCGCGCGAGCAGGCGGCATGCGAGGCCTGCTGCGTGCCGGCGGCGGGAATGGCAGAGCCGCGCTTGATGGTGGTGCCGCCCGATACATGAATCATGTCGACACCGGCCTTCTCCAGGCGACGCGAGACATAGATCATGTCGTTGAGGGTCAGACCGCCATCGGTGTACTCATCGCCCGAGATACGGACGTCGATGATGAAATCCTTGCCGCAGCGCTCGCGAATCTCGGCGATAACCTCGAGCAAGAAGCGCATGCGGGCGTCGAGCGAGCCACCGTACTCATCGGTACGCTTGTTGTAGAGCGGAGTCAAAAAGCCGCCGAGCATACCGTGGGCGTGTGCCGCATGGACCTCGACGCCATCGACGCCGGCCTTCTGCATACGCACGGCAGCGTCGCCAAACTGATGCGTGAGCTCGTGGATCTCGTCGATGGTGATAGGACGCGGCGCCTCGCGGGCATAAGACGGGCCCACGAAGGACGGAGCAATGAGGCGCGGGGTGCCCGGAATGTTAAAGGCCATGTAAGCGGGGTGGAAGAGCTGCGGCATGATCTTGCAGCCGTACTCGTGGACGGCAGCGGCGAGCTTTTCCCAGCCGGGAATAAACGTGTCGTCGTAGCAGCACATGTCACCCGGCAGATAGGTATAGGTGGGCTCGACCGTCACGACCTCGGTGATGATCAGGCCCACGCCGCCCTTGGCACGGGCGCGGTAATGATCGACCAAATCGTCGGTCACATAGCCGTGATCGGCTAGGTTGGTAGACACCGGCGGCATAAAGACGCGGTTCTTGACCTCGGTCGTTCCGACCTTGATCGGGCTAAAGAGCATCGGGTAGGCAGAGGACTCCATGCAGGCTTCCTTTCGTTTGAGCCGCTCGGCGGCAGTTGCTAACGTACTTATCGTATCAGTACTCGCCGTATCCGCACTCGCTCGCACTCTCCACCTTCAATCCCGACCCTCACAAAAAGTTGCGGTGGAATACGGAGTAGATGAGGCTTTTGACAGGCAAAACAGTCCGTATTCCACCGCAACTGATGGGCGGGGTGGAATTGAGGGCTCAGATAGTCAGTCATGCCCTCATCCGCCACTTCCTCACCTACAGCGCGCCGTCCAGCATAAGGTTCACCTTAAGCACGTTGACCGTGGGCTCGCCGAAGACGCCGAGGAAACGGCCCTTGGTGCACGCGGCGATGATGTCGCGCACCTCGTCCTCACTTTTGCCCGTGGCCTTGGCAAGGCGCGGAACCTGGTACTCGGCGGCATCCGGAGAGATCTCCGGGTCGAGGCCGGACCCCGAACACGTCACCAGGTCGACGGGCACGGCGTCCATATCGGCATCGGGGTTGGCGGCGCGGATCTTCTTCACGCGCGCATCCACAAGCTGCCGATACTTCTCACTCGCCGGGGACAGGTTGGACGGGGCACCATACGCCATGAGCTCGCCGTCTTCGCCTTCGACAATTGATACGTTCTGGATACGACCCCACATGTGGGCTTCGTCATCGAAGTTCTGGCCGATGAGCTCGGAACCCACAACCTTGCCGTCGACCGTAATGAGCGAACCGTTCGCCTGGTACGGGAACGCAACCTGGGCGATGCCGGTCACGACGAGCGTATAGCCCAGGCCGCAGACAACGGTAAACAGCGCGAACACGCCCAGTGCGCGCGATGCAACACCTTTGAACATACAAACCCCTTCCTACATCATGCCGACGCCGAGCAGGGTCAGCAGCATGTCGATGATCTTGATGAATACGAACGGCGCCACGATGCCGCCCAGACCCCACACCAACAGGTTATGGGTCAACAGCTGGCCGGACGGAACCTCGCGATACTTGACGCCCTTGAGAGCCGCCGGAATTAGCGCGACGATGACCAGCGCGTTGTAGATGATGGCGGACAGCACGGCCGTCAACGGGTTGGTGAGGCCCAGGATGTTGAGGGCGCCCAGTCCCGAATAGATCGGCGAGAACAGGGCCGGGATGATAGCGAAGTACTTCGCCACGTCGTTGGCCACCGAGAAGGTCGTGAGCGAGCCGCGGGTCATGAGCAGCTGCTTGCCAATACGCACGACCTCGATGAGCTTGGTGGGGCTGGAGTCGAGGTCAACCATGTTGCCGGCCTCCTTGGCAGCCTGGGTGCCCGTGTTCATGGCCACGGCGACGTCGGCCTGGGCCAGAGCGGGAGCGTCGTTGGTACCGTCGCCGGTCATGGCGACAAGGTGGCCCTCACGCTGGAACTCGCGGATCTTCTCGAGCTTGCCTTCAGGGGTGGCCTCGGCCAGGAAGTCGTCAACGCCGGCCTCGGCGGCGATTGCCGCGGCGGTGAGCGGGTTGTCGCCCGTCACCATGATGGTCTTGATGCCCATCTTGCGCAGGTCGGCGAACTTCTCCTTAACGCCGGACTTGATGATGTCCTTGAGGTACACAACGCCCAGCACGCGGCAGTTCTTGGTCACGACCAGCGGGGTGCCGCCGGCCTTGGCGATGCGTTCGACGGCCTCGTCGCACTCCTGGGAGAACACGCCGCCGGCTGCCTCCACATAGGTGCGCACGGAATCGGCAGCGCCCTTGCGGATCTCATTGCCCTCGTAGTTCACGCCGGACATACGCGTTGCCGCGGTGAACGGGATGAACTCCATACCCTTATCCTCGAGCGTGCGACCGCGCAGACCAAACTGCTCCTTGGCGAGCACGACGATGGAACGACCCTCGGGGGTCTCATCGGCCAGCGAGGAAAGCTGAGCGGCATCGGCCAGCTCCGCGGGATCGACGCCGTCGACCGGGATGAACTCGGCGGCTTGACGGTTACCCAGGGTGATGGTGCCGGTCTTGTCGAGCATGAGGATGTCGACGTCGCCGGCGGCCTCGATGGCGCGGCCGGACATGGCCAGCACGTTGGCCTCGTTCAGACGGCTCATGCCGGCGATGCCGATGGCGGACAGCAGGGCGCCGATGGTAGTGGGAGCCAAGCACACGAGCAGTGCCACGAGCGTGGTCACGGCCGTGGGGTTGACCATGTCGTTAAGACCGGCCGAGAAGCAGGAGTAACAATACAGGGCCAGCGTGACCAGGATAAAGACGATGGAGAGGGCCACCAGGAAGATCTCCAGAGCGATCTCGTTAGGGGTCTTCTTGCGCGCGGCACCCTCGACCATCGCGATCATCTTGTCCAGGAAGCTCTGGCCGGGCTCACTGGAGATCTTGACGATGATCCAGTCGGACAGCACCGTGGTACCGCCGGTAACGGCAGAGCGGTCGCCGCCGGCCTCGCGGACCACGGGGGCGGACTCGCCGGTGATGGCGGACTCGTCAACGGAGGCAGCGCCCTCGATGACGTCGCCATCGCCGGGAATCTGCTCGCCGGCGCGCACGATCACCAGGTCGCCGCGCGTGAGCTCGGTGCCGGGAACGACGGTGAAGTGCTCCTTGTCCTCAACGGACTCGATGCGATGGGCCTCGACATCCTTCTTGGCCGCACGCAGGGAATCGGCCTGAGCCTTACCGCGGCCCTCGGCAAGCGCCTCGGCGAAGTTCGAGAACAGGTCGGTGAGCCACAGGATGACCGCGATGGCGACCACATAGTAGGTGGGCACACCCGCGTCCCGCACACCGAAGATGGAAGCGACGGCCAGGACGGAGGTCATGACGGCTGAAAGCCACACCAGGAACATGACCGGGTTTTGAATCTGGACGCGAGGATCAAGCTTGGCAAACGAGTCGCGGACCGCGCGGCCCATCATGTCTTTTTGCATAGTCATAAATCTGCGCCCTCCTTTACGCAATCATCTGGAAGAACTCGGCAACGGGGCCAAGCGCCAGGGCCGGGAAGAAGCTCAGGGCACCGATCAGCAGAACGATGAACACGAGCAGGAATACGAACATGCCGTTGGTGGTAGACAGGGTACCGGCGCTCTCGGCGACCTTACCCTTCTTGGCCAGCGAGCCGGCGATAGCCAGCGTACCGATGATGGGCATGAAGCGGGCGAACAGCATCTCGAGGCCGAGCATGACGTTGATCCAGGGAATGTTGCAGTTCATACCTGCAAACGCCGAGCCGTTGTTGCCGCCGCATGAGGTGAAGGCATACAGCACCTCGGAGAAGCCGTGCGCGCCACCATTGTTGAGCTGGTCGGCAAGACCGGGCACCATGCAGGCGATGGCCGAGCACACCAGAATGGCAAACGGAGTTGCCAGGCACAGGACAACTGCCCAGCGCATCTCGCCCGGCTCGATCTTCTTGCCCAGGAACTCGGGCGTGCGGCCGACCATAAGGCCGGCGATGAACACTGTGAGGATGGCGAAGCCGATCATGCCGTACAGGCCGCAGCCCACGCCGCCGAAGACGACCTCGCCCAGAGCCATCTGGAGCATCTGGACAAACCCGCCGAGCGGGGTGTAGGAGTCGTGCATGGAGTTGACCGAGCCGTTGGAAGCAGCCGTCGTGAAAGCGGACCAGGTGGAAGAGGAGGCGATGCCAAAGCGGCTCTCCTTGCCCTCCATGTTGCCGCCGGCCTGGCCGTCGGTCATCTCGATATTGACCGCTCCGCCATCGGCCAGCTGCGGGGTGCCCGCATGCTCGTTGACGGCGATGATGCCGGTGAAGATCACCAGCAGGATGAACATGGCGGCAAAGATGGCCTTGCCCTGCTTGGTGTTCTTGACGCCGATACCGAAGGTGAAGCAGCAGGCAGCCGGGATCAGCAGCAGGCTGGTCATCTCGATGATGTTGGTGAAGGCACTGGGGTTCTCATACGGATGGGCGGAGTTCACGCCGAAGAAGCCGCCGCCGTTGGTGCCGGACTGCTTGATGGCGACCTGAGGAGCCGCAGGACCCTGGGGCAGGAACTGCTCGGTGACCACGCGCGCGCCCTCGACAACCTTGCCGTCGACCTTGACCGTGTCGCCCTCGATCTGGGCGCCGTCGAGGACGCTCCAGCCGCCGTCTGCATTAGGCTGGACGGCGACGGGCTCTACGAGCTCAGCCTTCTGAGCCGGCTGGAAGTTGGAGATGACGCCACCGGCAGCCAGGCAGATGCCGAACACAAGGTTCAGCGGGATGAGCACATACAGGACGGTGCGGGTGAGGTCGACCCAGAAGGAACCCAGGCTCTGCTCCTTGACCTGACGGAAGCCGCGAATCAGCGCGAACATGACCGCGATACCGGTGCCGGCGGACAAGAAGTTCTGCACGGTGAGACCCATGAACTGCACAAGGTAGGACAGGGTGGTCTCGCCGGAGTAGGACTGCCAGTTGGTGTTGGTTATGAAGGAAGCAGCCGTATTGAACGACAGGTCCCATGGCACACCCGGCAGGTGCTGGGGATTGCCTGGCAAGAAGGACTGAAGCGCCTGAAGTGCCACAAGGACCACGAGGCCGATCCCCGAAAAGACCAGCACGCTCGCCAGGTAGCGCCTACATCCCATCTGCTCTGCCGCGTCGATGCGAAGCAGACGATAGACGCCACGCTCCACAGGAGCAATCACAGGCGACAGGAACGTATGCTCGCCATCCATGATATGGGCCATGAACCGACCGAGCGGAACGGCCAGGACGACGAGCACGGCAAAGTACAAGATGTACTGAATCGCAGCGTCCATAGTTTACGAATCACTCCTCATCAGAATGTAGATGTAATAGATAAGGAGTCCGATGCAGACGACTCCGATAATGGGAATGAGGATGTCCATTACCGCCCCTTTCACGCGCGGTCCGATGTCTCGGACGCCTGCTCTCGCAAGCGCCTGGGGACAGTAAACGCTTCTAGAGATTAAAGAGGCGTGAGGGCTGGGGCTCACGACCTTAAGATGCCGTAAAGATGCAGGTAGAAAGCACTATTGCGGCTGCAGTGCGCCTATACTCGACCTCGCGAGCATACAGTGGCGTCCTCACCGCGTATGCACGCATGGACAACGCTTCAGAAAGGCTACGCTATGCAGCGCGACGCATCGGACACTCGCGTCAATCCAGACCTCATCCTCAAGGCAATTGAGAAAGACGAGGCCGCCGATGACGCTCGAACCAGCCGGGGACACCTCAAGATTTTCTTTGGCTACGCTGCTGGCGCAGGCAAAACCTATGCGATGCTTCAAGCCGCCCACGCCGCCAAGCGGCGAGGTGTCGACGTCGTCGCGGGATACATCGAGCCGCACGAACGTCCGGCAACTGCCCATCTTGCACAAGGGCTTGAGAACGTGCCCTGTAAACTCATCGAGCACAACGGCATTGCGCTCAGCGAGTTCGATCTAGATGTGGCTATCGAGCGCGCCCCTCAGCTCATCCTTGTCGACGAGCTCGCCCATACGAATGCGCCGGGGTCTCGCCACGACAAACGCTATCAAGACGTCGAGGAACTTCTACATGCGGGCATCGACGTCTATACGACCGTAAACGTTCAGCATATCGAGAGCCTAAACGACATGGTTGCATCCATCACCGGCGTTGTCGTGAGCGAACGAATCCCCGACCGCATCTTCGATGATGCCGACCAGGTCGAGCTCGTTGACATAGAGCCCGAAGACCTACTTGAGCGCCTTCGCGCCGGCCTCGTCTACCGTCCCGCACAAGCCGAGCGAGCGCAACAGCATTTTTTTACCGTCGAGAACCTCACCGCACTCCGAGAAATCGCGCTGCGCCGCTGCGCCGATCGCACCGGCCACCTCACAGACGCCGCACGCGTACTGGGAAACCGTGACTACTACACCAGGGAGCGTATCTTAGTCTGTGTCTCCCCGGCGCCGACCAATCCCCGCATCGTCCGTGCCGCCGCACGCATGGCGAAAGCGTTTCGCAGCGAGCTCGTCGCCCTGTTCGTAGAAAGCCCGCGCACGCAATCCATGAGCGATGATGAGCGCGCCAAGCTTGCAGACAATATCGCCCTAGCCGAGCAGCTCGGAGCACATATGGAAACCGTCTATGGCGACGACGTCGCGTTTCAGATCTCCGAGTTCGCGCGCCTGTCGGGTATTTCGAAGATCGTCATGGGGCGCACGGGCGAGCACAGCAGCGTCCGTCAGGCCCTCTTTGGCCGCAAATCTCTCGTAGAACAGCTCATAACATTCGCCCCGAACCTCGACATTTACATCATTCCAGACCAGTCGACTCCGCCCTCCCGACCCAAAGGACGCCGCCATGCGCTCGCTCTGCAGCCGCCCAGCAGCCGAAACGTGCTTCGCACGCTGGCCCTCTCTCTTGTCGCCACGGCGATCGGCACGGCTTTCCGCCATCTGGGATTTGCCGATTCCAGCATCATATCCCTCTATATCCTCACGGCCCTGCTGACCGCCGTCACCACGACGGGGCGTATCTGCACGATCGTATCGAGCGTGCTCTCTGTAGTGCTTTACAACTTCTGCTTCGTCACGCCTCTGTTTTCGCTCGCCAGCTACGACCGAAGCTATCTGGTCACGTTCGGCATCATGTTCGCTACCGCTATGGTCGCCGGCGAGTTAACTGCGCGCATCGCCGACAACGCCCGTACCTCCGCCGAGAACGCATTCAAAACGCGCGTACTCCTCGAAACGAACCAGCTCTTACAGCAAGCCCATAGCGCGGAGGAGTGCGCCCGCGTCGCCATGAACCAACTCGTCAAACTGCTAAAACTCGACGTGGTCTTCTACCCCGCCGAACACGGCACGCTCGGCAAGGCGCTCTATGAGTCCGCTGGCACCGAAAACCGATCCGCGTCGCTGCTCACCGACTACGAGCGCGCCGTTGCAACCTGGACCTACACCAACAACAAGCGCGCGGGCGCAAGCACGCGGACCCTGCCTGAGGCGCGCTGTCTCTACCTCGCGGTTCGCACCGGCGACAAGGTATTCGGTGTCATCGGCATCGCCCTGGAGGGGCGCGAGATCGAAGCCTTCGAGCATTCGATCGTCCTATCTATCGTAGGTGAATGCGCCTTGGCGCTCGAAAGCGACCGGGCGGCGCAAGAGCGCGAAGAGGCTGCGGTCTTGGCGAAAAACGAGCAGCTGCGCGCCAACCTTTTGCGCTCCATCGGCCACGATTTGAGGACACCCCTCACGGCTATATCCGGATCTGCGGCAATCCTTCGGAAGAGCGACGAGAAGCTCAGCCTCGAACAACGCTGCGATCTTGCCGATGCCATCTACGACGACTCCCTCTGGCTTATCGATACCGTGGAGAACCTCCTCGCCATCACACGCGTCGAGGACGGCACCATTCGCCTCAACTTAACATCCGAGCTCATCGACGAGGTCATCGAGGCCGCCCTCAGCCATGTCGCCCGAGCATCGCATGGACGTGCCGTCACCATCGAGCACACTGACGACATCCTGCTGGTACGCATCGATGTCCATCTCATCATGCAGGTGCTTACGAATCTCATCATGAACGCCTTCAAATACACGCCCGAGGACTCGACTGTCACCGTCAGCGCACGTCGCGAGGGCGCGTTCGTCGTGGTGGACGTCGCAGACGATGGGCCGGGTGTGGCAGACTGCGACAAGCCTCATATCTTTGAGCGCTTCTTTACCTCAGGCAATACGCGGCCCGTGGATTCGCGTCGAAGCATCGGCCTTGGGCTGTCGCTCTGCCGCTCCATCGTGGAGGCACATGGCGGCGTCATCGAAGTTCGCGACAACCACCCCCATGGGGCCGTCTTCCGTTTTACCCTGCCCGCTGAGGAGATCGAGATTCATGAATAATGCCGCTAAGCCACGCATCCTCCTGGTCGAAGATGACCTGACCGTTCAAAACCTCGTTTCGACCGCGCTTGACCTCCACGGCTATGTCGTGAGCAAGGTTTGCAACGGCCAGGCCGCCATCATGGATGCGGTGTCGCACGGCCCCAGCCTCATCATGCTCGACCTCGGCCTTCCCGACATTGACGGTATCGAGGTCATCACGAAGATCCGAAGCTGGTCGGCAGTCCCCATTATCGTCATTTCGGCGCGCACCGAAGATTCCGACAAGATTGCAGCACTTGACGCAGGGGCAGACGACTACCTCACCAAGCCCTTTTCTGTGGATGAGTTGCTCGCGCGCGTCCGCGCGAATTTGAGGCGCTCCTCGATGGCGTCGAGCGAGTCGACAGAAGCGAGCACGTTCGACAACGGTCCGCTGCATATCGACTACGCCGCGGGATACGCGACGAAAGACGGACGCGAGCTCTCGCTCACCCCAACCGAGTACAAATTGCTCGTCCTTCTGGCGAAAAACGTCGACAAGGTGCTCACCCACACCTTCATCACCCGCGAGATATGGGGCACGAGCTGGGACAGCGATCTGGCGAGCCTGCGCGTGTTCATGCGCACCCTGCGCAAGAAGATCGAGGCAGACCCCTCTCATCCCAAGATGATTCAGACGCACATGGGTGTCGGGTACCGCATGCAGCGTCTCTAGCCCACCCCACAAAAAGTTGCGGTGGAATACGGAGTAGATAAGGCCTTTGACAGCCAAAACAGTCCGTATTTCACCGCAACTGATGGGCGGGGTGGAGTTAGAGGCCCAGGTAGGTGGTCATGCCTTCGACGCGAGCTTGGCGTCGACGGCGGCATGGACGACCGTGAGCGGGCCGTTGACCACATAGTTAACGATACCCAAAAAATACTCTTCGACTCACCGTGCTCTCTCTCAAATGCACAAAGCGCCCCGCGAACGGATGCTCGCGAGGCGCTTAGATGTCTGGACCTTACTTGATACCGCGGCCCAAGTCTTCGGCGATTTTGTCCACGCCCTTAAGTGCGGCGCACGTCTTTTTGTTGGAGCAATGCCCCGTGCAAACGCCACCCTGAGCGCAGTCGGCGCAGGTGCCCTTGCGGTAGACGCGCACGCACACGGCGACAAACGCAACGCCGATAACAGCCAGTACAACAATATCGATAGGTGCCATAGCAAGCCTCCTCTAGTTAACCATCACTTACTTTACTCCATTCTCCACCTACCGAATAGGGACAGGTTTATTTTGGTCGGTTTTATCTGCGGAAACGCCACATCTCTCCCACCAAAAAGCCCGAGTGTCGCTGGGACACCCGGGCTCGTGGAAAGGGGTTAATCCTTATTCAGACTTAAGCGGAAACTGCGGCGGAAGCAGTGTTGGTCTCGTCCTCATCGGTCCATGCATGCTTGGGCATGGGTCGGAAAATCTGGAAGAGCATCGCAACCAGCAGCACAATGGCCACAACCGTCCAGATACCAAACTGCCCAAGGACAAGCAGGTTGTAGAACTGGTTGATGAACAGGCCGATCACCCAAGCGAAGGCGCACTCGTAGCCGATGGCAATCGCGGTCCACTTGCCAGAGTCCATCTGGTTGCGGATGGTGCCAATGGCGGCAAAGCACGGAGCGCACAGCAGGTTGAAGGCGCCGAAGGCCACGCAAGCGCCCATGGTGGGGAACATGCCGGCAAACGCGGTCCACAGGCTCGGGTCGGTCTCGCCCGCGTCGGCGACGGACAGCAGCGAGCCGGCGGTGGCGACGACGTTCTCCTTGGCGACGAGGCCAGAGACGGTCAGTGCGGTTGCCTGCCAGGTGCTAAAGCCGAGCGGGGCGAAGATCCAAGCGACCAGGTTGCCCAGCATGGCGAGCACGGAGTAGTCCATGAACTCCTCGGGGATGCCGTCCATCGCAGGCAGGAAGCCAAAGGAGCCGTTGTAGCTACCAAAGTTGGACAGGAACCAAACCACGACAGTGGAGGCAAAGATGACCGTGCCGGCCTTCTTGATAAAGGCCCAGCAGCGCTCCCACACGTGCAGCGCCCAAGAGCGGATCGCCGGGAAGTGGTAGGCAGGAAGCTCCATAACAAACGGCGTCGGGCGGCCGGCGAAGAGCTTGGTCTTCTTGAGCATGAGGCCCGAGGCAATGACGGCAAAGACGCCCAGGAAGTAGAAGAGCGGGCTGATCCACGCAGCGGTGGTAGAAGAGTCGCCAATGATGGAACCCATGAGCAGGGCGATGATCGGCAGCTTGGCGCCGCAAGGGATGAACGTGGTGGTCATGACCGTCATGCGGCGGTCCTTCTCGTTCTCGATGGTCTTGGTAGCCATGACGCCGGGGACGCCGCAGCCCGAGGACACGAGCATGGGGATAAAGGACTTACCGGACAGGCCAAAGCGGCGGAACACGCGGTCCATGATGAAGGCGACGCGGGCCATGTAACCGCAGTCCTCCAAGAAAGACAGCATCACAAAGAGCAGGAACATCTGCGGGACGAAGCCCATGATGGCGCCGATGCCAGCCACGATGCCGTCGCAGACGAGCGAATCGACCAGACCACCGTCCTCGGTACCGCCCGCCACGAGAGCGTCATGCACCGCGGTGGTGATACCCGGGACATAGGGGCCAAACTCGGCCGGGTCGACCGAGTCGGCATCATCGCCCGCAGCCTCGACAGCCGCGTCGTAGGCGTCGCGGCCCTGGCCGAGCACATACCAACCGTCGGTGCCAAAGAGCTGGTCGTTGGTGAAGTCGGTCACCGTGCCGCCCAGGGTGGAAACGGCGATGTAGTACACGCAGAACATGATGACCACAAAGATCGGCAGGCCCAGGATACGGTTGGTAACCACGCGGTCGATCTTCTCGGAGGTGCTCATCTTGGCCGGAGCCTTGGTCATGCACTCGTCGATAATGTGGGCAATCACGCCATAGCGCTCGCCGGTGATGATGGACTCGGCGTCGTCGTCGCAATCCTGCTCGCACTGGGCGACCAGCTGCTCGACGCGAGCGGCCTTCTCCTTGGTGAGGTTGATGAGCTTGCAGGCGTCCGCGTCGCGCTCAAACAGCTTGACAGCGTAGTAGCGACGCTTGTTGGCGGGAACGCTCGCCGGCAGGTTGTTCTCGATGTGGTCCAGAACGTCCTCGATAGAGGAATCGAACTTGTGCTCCGGCACCTGGCCCTTGGAAGCAGCGGACTTCTTGACCTGCTCGAACAGCTCCGTGATGCCCTTGTTCTTAAGAGCCGAGATCATCATGACCGGGCAGCCGAGCTTCTTGGAGAGCTTGTCGGTGTCGATCTTGTCGCCGTTCTTCTCGACCAGGTCGGCCATGTTGAGGGCGACGACTACGGGCAGGCCGGTCTCGATAACCTGAAGCGCCAGGTACAGGTTGCGCTCGAGGTTGGTGGCATCGACAACCTGGACGACCACATCGGGCTCGCCGCTCATGAGGTAGTCGCGCGAGCACTGCTCCTCGGGGCTGTAGGGGGAAAGCGAGTAGATGCCGGGGAGGTCCGTAATGGTAACGTTCTTGTCGCTTAGGAGCTTGGCCTCCTTTTTCTCAACCGTGACGCCGGGCCAGTTGCCAACGTAGCCGTTGGCGCCGGTGATCAGGTTGAAAAGCGTGGTCTTGCCGCAGTTGGGGTTACCCGCCAGCGCGACATGGATCTGAGAATCCGCCATTCAATCCTTCTTCCTTGTGTGCCTGCGCTGCTTTCTCCGCGCAGGCTGGATAATGTGCTTCAAAGATGCTGCATTAAGTTAGAAAAACCTAACTTTATCTGCAGAAATATGTGCCGCCGGCCCTTACTGGACCTCGACGACGGCAGCCTCCTCCTTGCGGATGGAGAGCTCGTAGCCGCGCACGTTGATCTCGACCGGATCTCCGAGCGGTGCAACCTTTACGACCTTGAACGAAGTGCCCTTGATAAGCCCCAGGTCCATAAGGTGGCGGCGAAGCGCACCCTCACCGTGAAGCTTGACGATGGTGGAGCTCTCGCCCACCTTAACGTCACCCAACGTCTTCATTTACTTGTCCCCCTTTCAGTGCGTACAGAAATTCCGTCGACTAACCGACGGTCATGATGTGCATGGCAACTTTGGAATCGATGCCAAAGCGTGCGCCCAGCACCGTGACGATGATATTGGCGCCACTCGAGCTCACCACGTGGATTTCGTTGCCCTCGACAAAGCCGAGGTCCTTGAGGTGGTGCTTCATGTCCTCATTGCCCTTTACACGAGACACGCGCACGGTTTCGCCCGCTTTTACCATCGAAAGCGGCATGGCCGGCATCTGCGGTCCGCAAGACATGAGTGGCTCCTAACGTCAGTTCGTCCTCAACATCGACGCGATAAAAGTTAACCACGTCTATGTTCGCTTTAGTAAACTAGCACGTGGTTAACTTTTTGGAAAGGGTCCCTATTCAGATTTCGAAAAAGTTTCCTTTATGAAACAAAAGAGGCACCGCAAAGACCATCTCTTTGCGGTGCCTTGTCATACCAATTTATGCAACAAAGGGGACTGTCCCCTTGTCACATTGTTGAGGTTAGAGCGAGAGGTTTCTGATCGACGTGACGCAGGAGGCCTCATCCACACCCGAAACGCGGAAGATGATGTTCTCGCCGCACTCGCCGTAGAGAGCCATGAGGCCCATAACATCGCGGCCATCCGTGTGGCGGTCGCCGATGCTGACCGACACGTCGCTACGATGCTTGGCAATGATGTCATAGAGCAGCGCAACCGGGCGGGCATGCAGTCCCAACGGATCTTTAATCGTCTTCGTAAACTCGACCATGTCCCCTCCCACGACATCGCACATTCGGCCGGCAAACCCAGCCACGTGGTAGTTATTGTACGTTACCGGCGCACCCCCGTCTCACAAAAAACGAGGGAAGGCACACGTCCTTCCCTCGTTACGGGCAATATGTAGCTGCTCGCCTACATCAGGCGCAGGCTGACATCCTTGAGCTGGGCGCCGGAAACGGCACTCGGGGCGCCCGACATGAGGTCGGAGCCGCTGGCCGTCTTGGGGAACGCCATGACGTCGCGGATGGAGTCGGAGCCGGTGAGCAGCATGCACACGCGGTCCAGGCCCAGGGCGAAGCCGCCCATCGGGGGCGCACCAAACTTGAGAGCCTCCATGAGGAAGCCGAACTGAGACTCGGCGCGCTCTTCGGTAAAGCCCAGGAGCTTGAGCATGGACATCTGCATCTCGGCGTTGTGGATACGCATACCGCCGCCACCGGCCTCAAAGCCGTCCATGACAAAGTCGTAGGTGCAAGAACCGGCTGCCAACGGATTGGCCTCGATCTTGGCGATGTCGGTCTCGGTCGGCAGGGTGAAGGGCTGGTGCTCGGCAGCGTAAGCCTTGCGGTCCTCGTCCCAGTGGAACAGCGGGAAGTTGACGACCCACAGGAAGTCGTGGCCCTCGCGCTTGATCTCGAGCGCGTTAGCCATGTGGGAACGCATGCCGCCCAGGATCTCGTCGGAGAGCAGGCGCGGGCCGGCGGCGAACATCACAAGGTCGCCGGGCTCGACGTCCATGCGCTCGCGCAGGGCGGCCATCTCCTCGTCCGAGAAGAACTTGACGATGGGGCTGTTGATGGAGCCGTCCTCGCGGAAGGCGATCCAGGCCAGGCCCTTGGCGCCAAACGTGGAAGCCACGCCGGCAAGCTTATCGATCTTGGCGCGAGCCCAGGCACCGGCGCCCTTGGCGTTGATGGCCTTGACGACAGAGCCCTCCTCGTTTGCAGCAGTCGCAAAGACCTTGAACTTGGAGTTGGCAAAGATGTCGGTCAGGTCAACCAGGTGCATGCCGTAGCGAGTATCGGGCTTGTCGGAGCCATAGGTGTCCATGGCCTCCCAATAGTCCATGCGGCGCAGCGGCGTGGGCATCTCGACACCCATGCGGCCGAAGGCGTCGGCCAGGACCTCTTCGAGCGCGCTCATGACGTCGTTCTGGTCCACGAAGGACATCTCGATATCGACCTGGGTGAACTCGGGCTGACGGTCGGCACGCAAGTCCTCGTCGCGGAAGCACTTGGCGACCTGGTAGTAGCGCTCGACGCCACCGACCATAAGCAGCTGCTTCAGGAGCTGCGGGGACTGCGGCAGAGCGTAGAAGTTGCCCGGCTGGATGCGGCTGGGGACGATGAAGTCGCGGGCGCCCTCGGGCGTGGACTTGAACAGGGAGGGCGTCTCGACCTCCATGAACTCACGGTTGTGCAGCGCCTCGCGAATGGCAAAGGTAAAGTCGGAGCGCAGCTTGAGGTTGGCCATCATCTCGGGACGACGGAGGTCCAGATAGCGATAACGCAGGCGGGTGTCCTCGCTGGTCTCGATGCCGTCCTCGATCTGGAACGGCGGGGTGACGGACGTGTTGAGCACCTCGGCGTGGTCGGTCAGGACCTCGATCTCGCCGGTCGCGAGCTTGGTGTTGGTGGTCTCCTCGCCACGGGCGCGCACGACGCCGTGGATCTTGATGGGCCACTCGGGACGCATGGTCTCGGCGATCTTAAAGGCATCGCCATCGGAGTGCTCGGGGTCGAAGGTGAGCTGCGTGATACCCTCGCGGTCGCGAAGGTCGCAGAAGATAAGGCCGCCGTGGTCGCGGCGACGGCTCACCCAACCGGTGAGGGTGACCTCTTCGCCCACGTTCTCGCTGCGAAGCTCGCCGCAGGTACGGGTGTGCATGGAATGCTCGTCGATGGGACGGGTCTGGCTCATACCAGTGATCCTCCTTTATGGATCTGTGCCGCCCCGTGTCGTTCCGGGCGGCGTCGTACAGATTTGCCCGGCCTGCGTAAACCGCGCAGCCAGACATGGCGTTCTATCTTATCGCACCTGTGTCGATGTGCCGCGGAAAAGTAGCTCCTGCCCAAAGACTTGACGGAGACGAAACAATTGACGCGCCGCGGCACCCGCCCGCGCTCGTCACGTGCGACAATGTGCCCCAATACAACTGCACTCGGAAAGGCCCGTCATGACCGCACACCTCATCGTTATGGATATCGACTCCACGCTCATCAACCAGGAGGTCATCGACCTGTTGGGCGAGGAGGCCGGCGTAGGCGAGCAGGTGGCACAGATCACTGAGCGCGCCATGCGCGGCGAGCTTGACTTTAAGCAGGCACTCGAGGAGCGCGTGGGGCTGCTCGCCGGCCTGGACGAGAGCGTGTTCGAGCGCACCTTTGAGCGTGTGACGTTTACCCCCGGCGCGCTGGAGCTTGTGCGCTCGGCGCACAGCAAGGGCTGGAAGGTCGGCGTGGTAAGCGGCGGCTTTCACGAGGTCGCCGACAAGATCGTGACCGCCGCGGGCATCGATTTTTGCCTGGCTAACCGCCTGGAGGTCGTGGACGGCAAGCTCACGGGTAAGCTGGCGGCAGACATCGTGACCAAGGAGTCCAAGCTTATCCAGCTGTTGGACTGGACAGTTGAGTGCGGCGTCGACATAGCCCATACGGTCGCAATCGGCGACGGGGCAAACGACATCCCCATGATCCAGGCCGCAGGCACGGGCATCGCATTTTGCGCCAAGCCCAAGACGCGCGAGGCGGCCCCGTTTGCCATCGACGAGCGCAACCTGATGCTCGCCATGGACATCATCCTGCGCGACTAGTCAATCCATCTAACAATTGAATCAGTCTGTCCTATAGTTTCCGAACAATTTTGTCTTAGTGTTCGGAAACATACCCTTTGAGTGCTAGACTTTGCGCCGTCGAAGGGAACATATATGGATAAGCGAGATCTTGAGCAGCTGCTGAGCGACGTTGCCGGCGGATCAGTCACCCCTGCCGACGCCCTCACGCGCATCCAGACGGCTCCGACCGCCGATTTGGGCTTTGCGCAGCTCGATCTTTCGCGCGGAGTGCGCCAGGGAGCCGGCGAGGTTGTCTACGGTGCCGGTAAAACCGCCGAGCAGATTGCCGCCATTATCGAAGCGCTGCGCGATGCCGGCCAGGAGCGCATCCTAGTCACACGCTTGGATGCCGAAAAAGCCGCACGCACCACGGAGCTTCTTGGCAACGACATCGACCTGGGATATATCCCGGACGCCCAGCTCGCCCTGGTGGGTGGCAAGCCCTCCCCCACCGGCAACGGACACATCGTCGTCGCCTGCGCCGGCACGAGCGACCTGCCCGTCGCCGAAGAGGCGGCACTGACGGCCGAGTTCTACGGCAACGAGGTCGATCGCCTCTACGACGTGGGTGTCGCCGGCCTGCACCGCCTGCTCGCTCATGCTGAGGAACTTGCCCAGGCGCAGGTGGTCATCGCCATCGCCGGCATGGAAGGCGCCCTGGCGAGCGTCATCGGAGGCCTTGTGAGCTGTCCGGTCATCGCCGTCCCCACCAGCGTGGGCTATGGCGCGAACTTTGGCGGCGTGGCCGCACTGCTCGCCATGCTCAACTCCTGCGCCAGCGGCGTTTCGGTCGTCAACATCGACAACGGCTTCGGCGCCGCCTACCAGGCAAGTCTTATCAATCATCTGAGCGCTGGTACGCCCTGCGCCCGTTAAGGAGCATTCCATGTCCAATCATCAGCACACGCTTATCATCGATGGCACCTCGGGCATCAGCGGTGACATGACCGTCGCGGCCCTGCTCGACCTGGGCGCCAGCGAGGAGCATCTGCGCGAGCAGCTCGCCACGCTTCCGGTCGACGGCTTTGAGATTGCCATTACACGCGTAAACAAGCATGGCATCGACGCCTGCGACTTTGACGTTCAGCTGGCAGAGGAGCTCGAGAACCACGACCACGACATGGCCTGGCTCTACGGCAACGAAGCGGGCACCGAGCACACACATGAGCATGAGCACCACCATCATGATCATGGTGAGCACGAGCACCGCCATGAGCACGCACATGACCACGACCACGACCACGAGGGTCACCATCACGCCCACCACCATCACCACCGCTCTTTGGCCGATGTCACGACGATCATCGACGGCTCGCAGCTGAGCGATGGCGCCAAGCGTCGTGCGCTCGCCATCTTTACCGCGCTCGCCGCCGCCGAGGCCAAAGCACACGGCAAAACGCCCGAGACCGTCATGTTCCACGAGGTGGGCGCCGTCGACTCTATCGTCGACGTCTGCTCTGTCGCCATCTGCCTCGATGACCTGGGTATTGAGGACATCGTGGTTGAGTCGCTCTCCGAGGGTCACGGTACCATCCACTGCGCCCACGGCCTTATGCCCATCCCGGTGCCCGCCGTCGTCAACCTATGCCAAGCAGGCAATATCGCCCTCACGCCCGCACCAGTCGCCGGCGAGCTCGTGACGCCCACGGGCGCCGCCATCGTCGCCGCACTGCGCACGTCCGAGCACCTGCCGGCCCGCTACCGCATCGAGGCCGTCGGCTACGGCGCCGGTAAGCGCCCCTACGAGGGTTGCTCCGGTACGCTTCGCTGCCTGCTCGTTCACGCGGACGCATAACCATGGATGCTCGCAAGGCAAAAAGCCGCGCTGCCATCGTTGCGGCGTTCTCCGAGCTGCTGCGCGAAGAGGACTACGGCAAGATCACCGTCGGCGACATCATCGCTCGCGCCCATGTGGGTCGGGCCACGTTCTACGGCCTCTTCAAGAGCAAAGATGACCTATTGTCCGAGCTCGTGAGCGACATCTGCACCCACGCCCTCGATGACGATGGCGCACCGCTCGACGACCCACTCGTGCAGGTCGAGCATATTCTCAACAATCTATGGGAACGTCGCCAGGGCGTCCGAGCGCTGGTGGCCGGCGCCGGCTCACGCGTCTTCGCCGACTGCTTACGCAAGACCATCATGTCACGAGCAGCCGAAACCGTGCCCGTCGACCCCTCAGGCCCCGCCGGCACCATGGACCGCAGCTTCCTACTACACCACATAGCCTCAAGCTTCGTAGCCACCGTCCAATGGTGGGCCTGGCACAACTTCCAAGCAGATAAGACCGAAGTAGCCAAAGACTACCTATCAGCCATAAAACCCCTCTTCAACTAAGTAAGAAGCTCATCCCAAAGCATCGCCCCAACCCAAGCCGCCACGCATCCCAAAGTGTCATTCGCGCTTCAACATCCATACCAGCAACAAGCCCCTCCCATCCAAATTCAGATATATGTTGGGTTGCTTGTACGAACGCAACAAAGACCCCGCAGCTGTCCGCATGGGGTAACTTCCCAGCGCATTCCGCAGGACGCAAGAAGCCCCCGCCGCACGAAGTGCGCAGCGGGGGCTTCTTGCATGTCCGAGGACGCGCTGGGAAGTTACCCCATGCGGCCAGCGGACAACTATGTAGCCTCGGACTAGAACATGCCCAAGAAACCGTGCACAAACAGTGCGGCCAGAGCGGCACCGACAAACGGAGCGATGCCAGGAACAAGCAGGCCGTACTTCCAGTTGTTGTCGGCCTTGTTCTTGATCGGCAGCACCTGATAGGCCATGCGAGGACCAAGGTCACGAGCCTGGTTCATGGCGAAGCCGGTGATGCCGCCCATGCCCATGCCAACGGCCCAGACAATCAGGCCGACGCAGATGGCGAGCAACAGAACGTTCTCACCGGCGCGGCTAGCGGCGGCAAGGATGGCACTGATGAACACAAAGGTGCAGATAGCCTCGCAGAAGAAGTTGCGGGCATAGTTCGTACCCTCGGTGGTGGGGTTGGTCGAGAAGATGTTGCGCTGGGCAATGGGGTCGACGACGCCCTCGGAAGCCTTGAACTCATCGGCATACATAAACCAAGCGATCACGGCACCCACAAAGCCGCCGAGCATATCGGAGAGCATGAAGGGAATGCAGTTGCCCCACGGCACCAGGCCGACGATGCACTGGGCAAGCACCATGGCGGGGTTCATGCACACGGCGCCGCCAAAGACAAACAGGCAGACCGAGATGCCAAAAGACCAGGTGGTGATGGCAAACATGTGGCCGGAGCCCTGATACTTGGTGCCCTTGAGCACGGTATCGCAGTGCACGCCCACGCCAAAGACGATCATGAGGGCCGTCGCGCCGAATTCGCAGAGGAGTTTGGTAAGCATAAAACCTTATCTTTCTTGTCGGTTATAAACGATTCGTTTAAGCCACGCGCTAGTGCTGCGCAACGACAACGCCCAAGCCATCGGGAATAACGGCAACCTTGGCATCGGCACCCTTCATCTCAAAGGCGAGCTTGAGCGCCTCCTCGATAGTGTTGACCGGCGTCATGTGCATATCCTTGAGCATCTGGTAATCGCACAGGTCGGTGACCATAATCACAGGGTGATGCGCCAGGATGCGGGCAAAGATCTGGCTCGTCCACTGGTCGGGCAGGGTCTCGTCCTTGGGACGATCGATGCAGGCACGCTCAAACTCTGCCGGATCGTTGTCGGCGATGTTGTGATAGAAGCCCTCGCCGCCGTGACCGTCGGCACAACCGGCGACGTCGATGATCACGCCGCCCTCGGGAAGCGTGGCCTCGGCAGCGCACATGCCCTTCACGGCCTGATAGATGTTCTGATCGAGGGGGTAACCACCGTTGGTGGTGATGGCAATCTCGCACTCGACGGGCTCAACGCCGGCAAGGCTCTTCACGAACTCGCAGCCGGCCTCGTGCGCCTTGTGGATGTCGCCGGCAAAGGAGCCGATGACCTCGTGCTTGCCGTTGAGCACCACGTTCAGCACAAAGGCGAGGTGGGCCATCTCGGCGGCGGCAAACATGTCCTCGCTCACGTGGTTATGGCACAGGTTGCCGGCACGCGAGTGGGAATCATTCACAAACTGACCGTTGTGGTTGTACATGATGGTCTTGTAGCTGGCGATGCCAGGCAGGACGGACTTGCGGCTACCAGAGAAACCGGCAAAGAAGTGCGGCTCAATAAAGCCCTCGGCAAGCAGCAGATCGCAATCGGCAGCAATCTTGTTGATAATGCACTCGCCACCAGAAGGCAGGGTGCCGATCTTTTTCATCATGCTGTCGTCAGTCGCGACGTGCATAACGATTTCCTCGTTGGCAACGATCTCCTCGCCATATTTGTTGACGAGCTCCTCGTGCGTCGACGGACGGTGCATACCCGTAGCAACCAGAATGCGCACACGGGCCTCGGGCGCAGCGGAATGGATGTGATGCAGCAGAATAGGCATCGTCACACGCGAGGGAACGGGACGCGTATGATCGGAGCTAATGATGACAATATCCTTCTTGCCAGCACAAAGCTCCTCGAGCGAAGGCGAGCCATAAGGGTTGGCAAGCGACTCCTCTACCAGCTCTTCCTGCGATTTCGTAGTCTTAAACTCGTTTTGGTGACCTTCCATCACACCCGCGAAGTTCTTATCCTCGAGTTCCAGATGCAACGTCTTGTGGTCAAACGGCAGTTCACATTCAAACAATGACGAGCGCCCTCTTCCTTTCAACTGACACACTAGATAAACCGTTGGAAGGATACGCCGCTCACCGAAAAACACCACCGTCCACCGACTCATTAACACAACGTTCATATTTGACCCACAACAAAACGGCCGCGACCCCAAACGGGACTACGGCCGGAACAGTCGTAAGGCGAGAAGCGCCAAATGCGCCACCAGGATAGACCCCCTCCAAAACGCGCGAAGCGCGCCATTCTTCTCCTCAACTTTAATCCCTGAAGACCGAGGACGAAGGGACCCGACGGGTTTCCCTCTGAATGCATTCCGCAGCACAAAGCCCTTTCCAAACGCGCGAAGCGCGTCATTATTCCCCCAGCAGTAATCCACTGAAGACCGGACATCGCAGGGCCCGCCATTAGTTTACTTTTAGGCACACTCCGCAGGACGCAGAAGCCCTCGCCGCACTCCGCATCAGGCGCGAAGCGCGCCTAATTCTCTTCAGCCCCAATCCCTGAAGAACGAGGACGAAGGGACCCGATGGGTTTCCCTCTGAATGCATTCCGCAGCACGAAGCCCCCTTATCCGCAGCTCCAGAGGAGCAGGATAAGGGGGCTTCAAGTGCGAGGACGCATTCAGAGGGAAACCCATCGGGTCCCGGTGAGAGCCACAGGGCTATCGATTACCCCGTGTTCTGCAATCCTGCCGAGACGCCGGTCACAGTCGAAAGAATCAGGCTCATGTACTCGGCCTTCTTCTCCTCGGCCATCTCGTCCTGGTTCATGCGCACCTCGCGAAGGGCGCGGACCTGGGCGATGGACAGGGCGTCGACGTAGGGGTTACGCACGCGGACGGCGCAGCCGAGCACGCGACGACGCTGCAGCGGCCACTCGTCACCGACGATGGCAAGGACCCACTTACGCGTGAGCTGCATCTCGGTGAAGACCTTCTTGGACAGATCCTGGCGGTCGCCCAGGTGCAGATACATCTTGGCGATGCGCTGATCGGTCTTAGCGATCGACATCTCGATGTTGTCAATGAACGTGCGGAAGAACGGCCACTCCTGATAGGCAGCCTTGAGTTGGTCAAGGTCGCCCAACTGCTCACAGGCGGTACCCAGGCCGTACCAAGCGGCCAGATTGATGCGCGCCTGGCTCCAGCTGAAGATCCACGGAATGGTACGCAGGTCATCGAGCGACTTGGCACCCAAGCCGCGCTTGGCGGGACGCGAGCCGATCGGCAGCAGACCGACCTCGGTCAGCGGCGTCACGGTCGAGAACCACGGTGTAAAGTCCTCGGTGTTCAGCAGGTCCAGATAGCGCTCATGGCTTGCAGCGTTAAGCTTCTCCGCCATATCCCAGAACTTCTGCGTGGTCTCGGTGTTGGTCTTCTCGACACTCGGGGCCGACTGCAAAAGCGTTGCGGCGGCAACGGACTCAACATGGCGCTGGGCCAGCGTGCGGTTGCCGTAACGGGCAAAGATGACCTCACCCTGCTCGGTGAGCTTAAAGAAGCAGTTGACCGAACCCTTGGGCTGCGCCAGCACGGCCTTGTTGGCCGGGCCGCCGCCACGGCCCACGGCACCGCCGCGACCGTGCATGAGCACCAGGTCGATATCGTTCTTCTCGGCCCACTTGGCAATACGCTCCTGTGCGGAGTGCAGCGCGAGCATGGCCGTGGTAGGACCGGCATCCTTGGAAGAGTCGGAGTAGCCCAGCATGACCTCCATGCGGCGGTTGGTCTGGGCAAGGCGCTTTTGCACCACGGGCAGCGTAAGCATCTGGTCGAGCACGTCGACGCAGCCCTCGAGGTCCTCGAGCTGCTCGAACAGCGGGATCACGTCGAGCTCGGGGACATCCTCCTCGTGTGCAAAGGACAGGTGGGCAAGCTCAAAGACGTCGGCCACATGCTGGGCGCTCTTGGTGAACGAGATGATGTAGCGGTGCGCCATTTTCTTGCCGTAGCGCTTTTGGATGGAGCCGATAGCGCGGAAGGTATCGATGACCTCGCGCGTCATGGGCTGCAGGTCGCCGTGGATACCGTTCTCGTGGATATCCTTGAGGGCGCGGGCGTGCACCACGGAGTGCTGACGGAACTCCATCTCGACCATATGGAAGCCGAAGGACTCGACCTGCCAGATAATGGTCTGGACCGGGCCGTAGGCAGCACGGACGGCACCGCAGGCGGCCAGGGAGCGCTGAACGACACGCAGGTCATCCAGGAACTCATCGGCGCTGTGGTACATGGTGTCGGTGATGCGACGCACGGTGGCGTTCAGACGGTCGGCCATGACGAGCATGACGGCGCGATGCGGCTCGTGCTCGGAGATCAGCTCGGCACGTGCGGTGTACTGGGTGCTCATCTCGACCTGATGGTTCCACAGGTTGATAAGCTCGGCAGACGGCTTGCTGTAGGTGGCCTCGAGCGTCAGGTTGCGGCCGATGCGGCGGCACTTGTCCTCGAGCTTGAGCACCATGTGCGTAAAGTACTTAGCAGCGACCTCGCGGCTCACCTTGGCGGTGACGTTGGGGTTGCCGTCACGGTCGGAGCCGATCCAGCTGCCGGGATGGAAGAATGCCGGGCACAGTGGCGGCACGGTACCGGCCTTATCACCCAGCACCCAGTCGTCAAAACGACGATAGATGACGGGGATAACGTCGAACAGCGTGTTATCGAAGATGTCGATGATGGTATCGGCTTCCTCGACCGGCGTGGGCTTCTTCAACGCGATGGGGCTCGTACGCACCAGGGCGTCGATCTCCTGCAGCATATGGCGCTCGTTCTCCACCAGGTCGGAGCCGCCCAGACGCGGACGCTCCTCCAGCAGGTTGGAGATACGGCGAATCTTGCCCTCGACGGCCTTGCGACGGGCCTCGGTGGGATGTGCGGTAAAGACAGGGTGGAACTCAAGCTTGCCGAGCAGCTCGTTGGCACCCTCGACACCCATCTCGTTTACCAACTGGTGATAGGCGACGGTGAGTTCGTTAGCGGGATCGACCTCGGTATCGGTCGATGCGCCGGCCTCGCGCTCGCGCAGCTGCGCCACACGGTAGTTCTCCTCCGACAGGTTTGCCAGATGGAAGAAGCTCGTAAAGGCGCGGACAATGACCTGTTGCTTATCGAGCGGCAGGCTGTCGATCAGATCGACGACTTCGCGAAACGCCACGGCGGTGGGCTCGTCGGCAGTGGGCACGCCCTGCTCGTCAACGGACTCGTCGGCAGCGCGGCTACCGGGGTTGCCAGCATTGGCCACAATCTCGGCTGTCAAAATCTTGTCGAACAGGTCCGCGATCTCGGGATCATACTCGCTAAGCACGCGGCGCTCCAGGCGCAGGAACAGCGCCAGATTATCGCGCAGCTCCTCGGGGATCTCGATCTCGGCGAGACGCTCCCTGGACTCGGCATTCGAGCCGATTCGGTTAACGAGGCGGTTGACCACGGCAGCGACACGCGCCGCAGCTTCGGGTACAGACTGGTTGCTTAGGTTCTCAGCCACGTTTCCTCCCATTCCTCCTTCTATGCACGTAACATGCGGTATTTATTATAGGCACTCGGCAAAAACTATCGAAGCTGATTGCGCTTTACCACACAAAAGTATTTTCTGCATTGCAAGGCTTTTTGCCCCAAATGGTCGTATTTCTCGGTGGACGGTATATGCAAACGGGGGCATTTCGCATAAATGCGAAACACCCCCGTAACAATCGCTCTCCATGAGCAGGGCACCTCAGCGGCACTACAGCTCAAAAATCATGCGCTACAGGCGCTCGCGAACCGCCTCGACCACGTTGGCCAGATCGACGAGGGCCTCGTCATGGCTCTCCATGTCGCGCACCTTGACCTTGCCGGCGGCAAGCTCGTCGCCACCCAGGACCAAAATGAGCTTGGCGCCCACCTTATCGGCCTGCTTAAACTGAGCTTTGAGCGAACGACCCTGGTAGTCGGCCTCGGTCACGATGCCAGCGGCGCGAAGCTCCTGCGTGATGGCAAAGACGTTCTGGCGCAGCTCCTTGCCGGCATTGGCGACGTAGACGCACGGGGCCTCCTCGGCACCCAGGTCGCTGCCAAAGGCCTGCAGGGCCAGCAGCGCACGCTCAAAACCGACGGCAAAGCCGACGCCGGCCGTAGGCTTGCCGCCCTCGAGCTCGACCAGGCCGTCGTAGCGGCCGCCGCCGCCGATGGAGCCGACGCCGGCGCCAGGGGCCTCGACCTCAAAGACGGTACGGGTGTAGTAGTCCAGGCCGCGCACCAAGGTGGGATCCTCGACATACTCGATACCGGCGGCATCCAGATAGCGCTTGACCTGCTCGTAGTGTTCGCGGCACTCGTCGCACAGGTTGTCACCCATCAGCGGAGCCTCGGCCATGATCTCGCGGCAATGGTCGTTCTTGCAGTCGAAGGCGCGCAGCGGGTTAAGCTCGGCGCGCTCTCGGCACTCGTCGCACATCTCGTCGGCGTGGTCGAGAATGAACTGCTTAACCTGCTCGCGATAGGCCGGACGGCACTGGGGATCGCCCATCGAGTTAATGAGCAGACGGAGCTTGGAAAGATCGAAGCCCAGACGCTTGTAGAACTCCATGAGCATGATGATGCACTCGGCGTCTGCCGCCGGATCGGGAGCGCCGAGCCACTCGATGCCCACCTGATGGAACTGGCGCAGGCGGCCCTTCTGGGGACGCTCGCCGCGGAACATGGCCTCGGCGTAGTAAGCCTTAAACGGCGTGGAGCCCTGGGGCACCAGGTTGTTCTCCACGACGGCGCGCACCACACCGGCCGTGCCCTCGGGACGAAGGGCCAGACGCTGCTTAGGCTTGAGCTTGGTATCGGTGCCTTCGGTAAAGACGCGCTCCAGGTTGGCGCCGCTAAACACGCGGAACATCTCCTTGCGCACGACGTCGGTCGACTGGCCGATGCCGTGGACAAAGACGTCCACCTGCTCGATCGCGGGCGTCTCGATGGGCTTAAAGCCAAACGGCTCGAATACGCTGGCCGCAATCTGCTGCATCTTTTGCCAGGCGCGCATCTCGGCGCCGATAAGGTCGCGGGTTCCCTCCGCCTTCTGTGCCTGCATGGGCAAACACCTTTCTTTTGTATCGCGTCATAGGTAGTGGACATTATACGGCACAAAGCAGCAACGCGGCGGCGCGTCTGACCGAACGAGGGTATGGGGACTCGTTCGGCCAGATGCGCCGCCGCTATTTGTGATCCCTTTTCCTCCGTCCCCTTCGGGTCACATGATCTGCTGGGGACGGAGGAAAACGGATCATTTCGTAGGCCCGTGGCCGCCTTGGAAACCGAATGATGGTACGAGCATCCATTCGGCTTCCAGGGCAGCCACAGACAGAACGGAGCGAACAGAAAAGAGCACGTAGACCTGCCATAGCTCACCGACAAAGCTCATGCCGGCAAGAACGGCAGAGGTGGCGATTACAGTGAGGGAGCCCAAAACGCGACCGCTTACTTTATCGGCAACATGACCGATCACAAGTGAGCCGATAACGCTCACCACGGTGGAGATGGCGTTGGAGATGTTGTACTGCGCAAGCGTGATGCCCAGGTCGCTGACGACGAGCGGCTGAAACAGGCTCATGCAGTTAACGAAAATCGTGTAACACGTGGCCATGATGACAAAGCCAGGCGCCGGTAGTGCCCAAGATTGCCTTGAAAGACAAGGGCATAGGCCTTATGGCCATGCCCGCAGGCTTGAAAGGCAAGGTTGGGTACTACCGGTGGTCGGCGATATAGCCCAAAGCGACCGCCGTGTAAGCCGCGGCACCAAGTGGCAGCTCGGCATCGCTAAAGCGCGCCTTGGGATGATGCTGGGCAAAGTGTTCGTCCGTATCGGTCACAGCCGCGCCGATCGTAAAGTATGCGCTCGGTATCTCACTCGAGATAAGCGCAAAGTCCTCGCTCGCCATGGCATGGAACAGCGGCAAGAAGGCGGCCTTGGGCAGCGTCGCACCCACGTAGCCAAGCGAAGCCTGGGTCACGTCGTCATCGAGCACGAGCGGGGGAACATCCGAGAGCGTCTCGATGGTGGCCGACGTGCGATACGTTGCGGCCACGCCGTTGACGACCTCGGCGATACGCTCCTTGAGGTGCTCCATGAGCTCAACGTCAAAGCCGCGCAGCGTGCCTTCGAGCACGCAGGTATCTGGGATGACGTTGGCCGCTTGACCACCGGCAAACTTACCCACGGTCAGTGCGACCTCCTTGGCCGCCGGCACTTCGCGAGCGATAAGCTCCTGAAGCGCCAGGTGCACATGGACGCCGGCCGTGATGGGGTCGATGCAGATCTCGGGGCTCGAGCCATGGCCGCCCTTGCCCTGCAGCGTGATGCGGAAACCGTACACGCCCGAAAGCGCCGGACTCCCATAGAGCACCAGGCCGAGCGGCGATTGGCTGTTAACATGCATGGCAAAAGCCGCCTGAGGGCGTGGGTTCTGCAGCAGACCGTCGACGATGGCGGCACGGGCACCCTCAAAGGTTTCCTCGCCCGGCTGGAACAGCAACTTAACCGTGGCGTTGGCGTCGAGAAGCTCGGACTCGCGGGCCTTGAGCATACGAGCCGCACCAAGCAGCGCCGTCGCGTGCATATCGTGACCGCAAGCATGCATGCAGCCATTGGTGGATGCAAAGGGCTCGCCGGATTCCTCGGCAACGGGCAGGGCATCCATGTCGCCGCGGAGCATGATGACCGTACCGGCCTGCTTGTCCGTGCACGTACCGTTACCCCGAGCAGCAGCTGCCGCGCCGGCACCGATAAGGCCAACGACACAGGAGCCGTCAACAAGCACGGCATAGGGAATATCCATCTCGTCCAGACGCGCCTGGATAAAGGCGGACGTCTGCGGAAGGTTGTTACCCAGCTCGGGCATCTGGTGTAGATCGTGTCGCCACACAGCAAGCTCGTCTGCAAAAGTCTGAGCTTCTGCAACAAGACCGTCACCGATAGCGGCCTGCGCCGCTGCGGTAGCCTTGGGCGCTGGTTGCGGTTGAAAATCGGACAAAGCTGGTGCCATAGATGCCCTCCAGTAACGTTTTTGCAGCAAGCACTTTGATAGCATAAAGTGCAAGGTACAACTTTAAGGGCGACGCATAAAAAATGCCGCCCCGGGAGGGCGGCGCAACAAGTTGTTTACAATTGCGGGCGCGGCTTTTTGCGCAAAAAATCGAAGTGAGTCTCACTCAAGATAATCGACAGGAAGATAAGCACGAAGCCGGCGAGTAGGCGCGAGGTGAGCGCCTCCCCCATCAGCAGCACCGAAAACAACACGCCCGAAGGCGACTCCATCGAAAGGAGCAGTGAGCCCGTCGAAGCCGGGACATGCGCCAGGCCGACGTTTTGGATGAGCAGAGCCACGCATGTGCAGCCCACCGAGAGAAACGCCATCACACCGATAAAGTTCGGCGTCCACACGGACAGAGGCGCCTGGGTCTCGAATAGCAGCGACGAGACCAGGCTCAGCACGCCGTTGCCCACAAACATCCAAAACGTGATAACGTTGATGTCCATTTTGCGACCGTACTTGGCGGTCACCGCCATCTGGATGGCGAAGAAGACCGCGCCTGCCAGCGTAATGACGTCACCGATGTTGAACTCGACGCTATCGAGCGCCACCAAGCCAATGCCCGCCAAGCACAGCAGTGCCGCGCCCAGGTTATAGCGGGTGAGTTTTTCTCCGCTCAGAAGATAGCTCGCGAACGGCACGAGGATGCAATACGTGCCCGTCAAAAAAGCATTCTTGCCCGCCGTAGTATATGCCAGACCGACCGTCTGCAACGCATAGGCCGCCCACATGAGCACGCCCATACTCAGGCCAACGATCAGATTGCGAGCGTTGAAATGTGCAGTGATGCGCTTGTGGAAGACGGCAAACATGACCAACGCTGCAGGCAGAAAGCGTACATAGAGCAGCTCGAACACCGGAATGGTGCCGAGTGCGTCCTTCATAGTGGTAAAGGAGTAGCCCCAGATGACCGCCACCGAAAGTAGCAAAACTTTCCAGAACAGCGGGGAGCGTGCGCCGGCGCCCCTGGGAATACCGCCCGCGCCCAAATCCTCACGGGCCACAGGGCTATCGGGCATGTTTTCGATTTCGTTGGCAGCGTATTGGGCCATGGAACATCCTCACACTCAATCTGGGCGTGGTGTCCGCACGCGTATGGCTGCGTGCCGCCTCATGGTCAAATAAAAACGGGGCGCACCGGACCCCCGGCACGCCCCGCTACTGTAGCAACAACCAAGCAGCCCACGCAATCCAGCCCACTAAAGCGTCGGCAGAGTAAACCTCGATGTTTCGTCGATGTCACGCTGTTGCACTAAATAAGTTTCGTGCTTTCAAGCTTTTCGATAATCCAGTCGTTGGCTTTGATGACCGGGCGGCGGAAGATGACGCCCAGGGCCAGCGACGGAATCAGATAGCTCGCCAGAATACCCAGCTCAACCCAGTACTCCATATGGTAGGCGCCAGCCATGGCGGCATGCATGGCGTTGATGCCGTGAGTAAACGGCAGGAACGGATAGATCGCCTGGAACACGGGGCCGGTCATCTCGATGGGGAACGTGCCGCCCGAGCCGCCGACCTGCATGACCAACAGCACGACTGCGAGCGCCTTGCCGATATCGCCAAACGAAACCGTAAGCGTGTAGACGATATTGGAGAACACGAGACTCGCGACCCAGCCCGCTAGCACAAACTGCAGCGGGTTGTCGCACTGAATGCCAAAGAACAGAATGTCGCCCGCGCACACGAGCGTTGCCTGCAGCAGAGCCAAACCGCCAAAGAACAGGTAACGACCCAGATAGATCTCGTGCAAGCGCACGGGGATGAGCTCGTTGATGAGCTCATCGTCGACCGAGACCTTCATCATGGCCGCCAGTACGATCGAGCCGACCCAGAGCGACAGAATCGTGTAGAACGGCGCCATGGCCGAACCGTAGTTGCGAATCGGATAGACCGGCTTGCGGTCGAGCGCGACGGGGCCGGAAAGCGACACGGCCAGACCCTCGGGATCATTGCCGATCATCGTCTTGATCGTAGCGAGGTCATCCGACATCAAGGCGCCGTCGAGCTCGTCCTTGAAAGCGCTGATCTTGTCCGACGCCTCACCCAGCTGATCGGAAGCCTTGTTGACCAGCTTTGCAGCCTTGGAGAGGCCCTTTGCCAGCGAACCGGATGCGTCGGTCAGGCCGGCAACAGCACTATCCAGGTCGCCCGAGATACCGTTGAGCGAATCCAAAACGCCCGAAATAGTCTTCTTGAGCTCCTTGGCCTTAACCGAGAACGTGGAATCGTAGTCGGACTTGGCTCCCGAAATGCCCGCCTTGGCATCGGCGATGGCCTGGTCGACCTCAGCACGCATGCTGTTGACCTCTGCCATACTGTTAGAAAGGGACTTAGCGGTTGCCGTTAGGTCCTTGGCGTTGTTTCGATACTCCACCGCGATCCTGCTCAGCGATGTTGCCACAGACTTGAGGCTCTCCTGGAGCTTTTCGTCACTGACCTGCTCGGCAAAGCCGCGGAGCTGGTCGGCCGTGGCGTCGATATCGTCGGCACGTGTATTGAGCGCCGTCGCGGCATCGTTGAGTTGGGACACCGTAAGGTCGACATGCTGGTTCGCGGCATCGAACGCCTTCGCGAGCTCGGCAGACACATTGTCGAACGAACCCGCACTTCCATCGATCGCGGCATCGATGGCATCGTTTGCCGTCTTAAGCGCTTCTTTGGAATCATCGATGCCGCTCTTGGCATGCTCCATCAGCTGCTTGGTCGACTCATCGACCGTACCCGTCTGCTGGAGCATACCGCTCGCCGACGTCAACGAATCGGACGTAGAGCTCAAAATGCCCGCCAGCGACGAAGCATTAGCCTGAACGTCTTGCAGGTCCTCAATCGAATCGCCGAGCGTCGAGGACAGGTTGGCGATAAAGTTGCTGACTTGGTCGGTGCTCATGTAATCGAGCAGGCTGGACACCGTCTTAAGACCGATGCTCGTAATGGTCTTGGTAAAAGATTCGTTAACCTGGTTCTGAACGGCGCTCGAACCCTTCTCGGTCACGATCTGCGCGATGGCGTTGGCCTTCTGGTTCTCGTAAAACCCGATATCGGCGTGTTTCACGTCGGTCGAGAAAAGCGTCATCATGTCGGCGCTAAACGTTTTGGGGATAACGACGGCAGCATAGTACGCGCCCGACTTAACGCCCTCGATAGCCTTTTCGCGATCGTTAAGCACAACCCAATCGAAGCTCTCGTTGCCGCGTAGGGTGGCGGTCACGTTTTCGCCCACGTTAACCTCGACGGGGATCAGATCGCTCTCGTAACCCTCATCGGTGTTGACCACGGCGATCTTAAGATTGCCGGTGTTGCCGTACGGATCCCAGCTGCCGGCGATGTTAAACCACGCGTACAGACACGGCACGATAATGAGGCCCATCACGACAACCAAGCCGATTACGGAGCGAGACACGTTTTGGACATCGCGCTTAAACAGATGCAGGATGTTCTTCATTTATGCCTCACCTCCTTTGGAGTGCTTGCCAAGCGGGGTGGTATCTCCATCATTTGTGGCTGAGCTGTCGCTGCCCTGAGATTTATGGTGCGAGCCTATATGCGGCAAGCGGCCCGTGGACTGATCGCCACCCTTGGCACCACGCTCGCTGGCGTTGAGGCCAAACATGCGGCGGGCGGCAGGAATGGCGGCCGTGTGCTCGCGCATCTCGCGACGCAGGTCCTCATCGGAAAGCGCCGAGATGCGCATCTGGGTATTGAGGCTCGCGCGGATATATTCGATATTGATAAGCCAGCCGCAGATGGCAATAACCGAGATGATCCAAATGACAAGCAGGATGATCTTGCCGTTATTGTCGATATCGAGAACCGTCGACAGGACAAAGAGCAGGACCTGAACGCCCACCACGGCGGCAAAACCGCCCTTGATGTAGTACGGGTAGCGATGTTCAAAGGCGACCGCATGATCGAGCAGTTCGCGACGGTACGAATCGGAATCGAGCATGACGCGCATGGCCGTTCGCAAGGAGTAGCGCTCGCGCGGCAGGTCGTTAGACTCGCAAATCATCATACCGGTCGTGGAAAGCTGTTTATCAAAGAGCAGGTTGAGGTTGAGCAGCAGCGGACGCAGCTGCAGGCCGATAAAGAGCGCCACGATCAAGAACACGCCCAGAATGCACAGGTTAAACAGGTAGTTGAACGAATACATACCGCCGACCGTCTCACGCAGCAGATTGATGCCATAGGTAAAGGGCAGCAGCGGGTGCAGCCACTGGAAGAAGCCGGGCATCATCTCGATGGGGTACATGCCCGACGAACCCGGGATCTGCACGATGACAAGAATGACGCCGATTGCCTTGCCGATATGCTTAAACGTAGTGGACAACGCGTAAATGATGTTGACGTACGTAAATGAGATGGCGATGCCGCCCAGCACAAATAGGAGCGGACTGACGCACTGTACGCCAATGACCAGATCTCCCACCGTAACGATAATGGCCTGCAACGCGCCCAGGATCACCAGGAGCAACCAGCGGCCAAAGTAGCCCTGACGCGCGGTAAAGCTGCCAACGCCTTCGCGATCGACCTCGAGCTTGTAAATGGCGATGAGCACGTAGCCGCCCACCCAAAGCGCCAGATTGGTGTAGAAAGGAGCAATGCCCGAGCCGAAGCTCTTAACCGGATAGATCGACTTGGAGGTCAGCTCGACCGGAGATGCCATGAAGTCAGCAACGTCATCGACGTCGACGCCCATCAGGTCGGCCAGCTCGCCCATGGACTCGGAGGTCTGCAGCGCCTCGATGTCGTTGGCGGCGGTGGCGAGCTTGTCCTGGACCTTGGCAAGCGAGGCGTCGGTCTGGGACAGCGTGGTCTTGGCCTGACCGAGCGTAGCGTTGAGTTGCGAAAGTGTACCGCGCGCACTTGCAATAGTAGGCGTGAGGCCAGACACGATTCCCGTCAGATCACCCGAGACGGCGGCAAATGAATCAAGCGCGCTCGAGGCCTTCGGCAGCGCGTTTTGACCCAGGTCCGTCTGGGCCTGGCCAAGGTTGGTCGCACCGGTCTGGATTGCGTTATTGATAGCGTCGCTGGCACCCGAGACAGCCGCGGCGTCATTCGTCATGGCGCTCGACTGTGCAGACAGACCGTCCTTGATGCTCTGAAGCTTTTCATTCTGCTCGCGGAGCAAATCGATGGTCGACACAATGCGCGCGTCAATTTCCTTGGAACCTGTTGACGTGTCATTGACGAGAATTTCCAAGTGCCCGATAACGGCCTTATTGTGGTCGATCGTCGCCTGGAGAGACTCGAGCGAGTTGTCGATGCGGGTGGTCGTAGATGTGATCGTGCCCGTCAGCTTGCCAATCGCAGCGTTCGCGGAGGCTGACGTCTTGGTGAGCGCAAGGCTGCCTTCCGAGAGCGCCTTGGAGAGCGAGGCGACAGAGTTACCCGCCGTGGCGCGAGCCTCGCCCAGCAGGTCGTTGCCCTGGGAGATCGCCTGCGTCAGTGACGGCGCCTGACTCTGCATGCCGGCAAGTGCCGCATCAGCCGAGGCGATAGCGCCACTCGTCTTATCGATGGCGGCATTCATGTCGCCAATCGAATCGCGCACTTCGCCCAACGTGTCAGAAGCCTCTGATACCGAACCGGCCAACGAATCCTGAGCCTGGGTTGCCTTGTCCTTTAAATCGACTCCGGCATCCTTGGCAATACTGGCAACGGTCTCACCCACCGTGGAGACGAACTCCGAGTTAATCTGCTGCTCGATGGTGTTTGCACCGGTGTCGGTAACCTTGGGTGCAATAGCGCTCTTTTTCTCATTGACGTAGTACGTAAGCTTGGGCTGATGGTAGTTGCCGTCGAGCATCGAGACCAGGTTATCCGAGAAGTTCTTGGGGATTACGATGGCCGCATAGTACTCACCGCTCTCGACGCCCTCCTTGGCGTCGGCCGCCGAATCGACGAAGGTCCAGCCCAACTGATCGTTCTCCTTGAGCTGATCGACGACCTTATCACCCGCGTTGAGCTCACCCACCAGGTCGTTTTGGGTGCCCTGATCGTTGTTGGCGATGGCAATCTTGATACCCTGAGTGTTTCCGTACGGATCCCAGTTTGCCACGATGTTGTACCAGGCATACAGCGAGGGAATAACGCACACGCCGAGGGTAACCACCAAGGCGACGGGGTTCACAAGTAGTCGCTTAATGTCGCGCTTGAATATCGCAAAGGAGACCTTTGCATCGGATAGTTTGCTGCCGAGACTCACGCTTGGGCCATCCATCCTGTCGTTGAATCAAATCGTACTATCGACAACCATTGTACGTAGGCGCTTTAGCGTCTCAGAGCACAATGGTATTGAGTTTTGCGGGTAGCAATATACTACGAAGACGAATTAACGTACAGTTGTACAGTATCTTAAATTTCAGCAGGTCACAAAACCACAACCCCGACAAATAATTGATCCCTTGGGGACGGAGGAAAACGGATCACCGAGGGGGTCGGCCTGATCCGGTGATCCGCTTTCCTCCGTCCCCAAGGGATCATTCAAAAGGAAACGAGAGTGGAAAATCTCCCACTTCAAGCCCGCATTCGAGCCAAAAGTGGGAGATTATCCACTCTCGTTCTAATCTAGTTACGGTGCCGTATCCCCGAACTACATCAAGTTGCAGACAGCCGCCGCGAAGGCCACGGGGTCCTCGGGCAAAACGCCCTCGACCAGCAGGGCCTGGTCATAGAGCAGGCCGGAGTACTGCTTGATCTTGTCGGTGTCGCCCGCCTTCTGGGCAGCGACGAGCTTGGCAAAGACCGGGTGCTTGGCGTTGAGCTCGAGCACGCGCTGGCTCTTGGGCATACCGTCGGGCGCGCCCTCGGGACCCTTCTGGAGCACCTTCTCCATCTCGAGCGAAAGCGGGCCCTCGGTGGTGATGCACGCGGGAGCATCGGTCAGGCGCGCAGAGACGGCGACCTTCTCGACCTTGTCGCCGAGCGCCTCCTTCATGGCGCTAAAGAGGTCCTCGTTCTCCTTGGTGGCGTCCTCGGCCTCCTTCTTCTCGTCCTCGGTCGCCAGGTCAAGATCACCGGTCGCGACGTTCTTGAGCTCCAAGTGACGATCCTCGACCTCGGGCTCAGCACCGTCGGCAACGGCCTTCTCGGCAGCCTCGCGGGCAGCATCGTCCTCGTAGATCTTGGGCATATCGGCGGCAACGTACTCACGCATGGCCTGGAACGTGAACTCATCCACATCCTGCGTCAGCAGCAGCACGTCATAGCCGCGCTCGAGCACGCCCTTTACCACGGGCATCTTGGCCAAGCGCTCACGCGAGTCGCCGGCGGCGTAGTAGATGGCCTTCTGATCCTCGGGCATGCCCTTGGCATACTCGGCCAGGGTAATCATCTTCTGCTCCTTGGCAGACCAGAACAGTAGCAGGTCGGCGAGCTCATCGGCCTTCATGCCATAGCTCGAGTAGATGCCGTACTTAAGGCCGCGGCCAAAGTTCTCAAAGAACTTCTCGTAGGCCTCGCGGTCGTTGTCGCGCATGTCCTCAAGATCGGCCGTAATCTTCTTTTCGACACGCTTGGCAATGGCCTTGAGCTGACGGTTCTGTTGCAGCGTCTCACGCGAAATATTGAGCGTCACGTCGGCAGAGTCCACGACACCGCGCACAAAGTTGTAGTAGTCGGGCAGCAAGTCGTCGCACTTCTCCATAATCAGCACGTTGGAACTGTAGAGCGCCAGGCCCTTCTCGTAGTCCTTGCTGTACAGATCGAACGGGGCGCGACCCGGCACAAACAGCAGCGCATCGTACTCAAGCGTACCCTCGGCATGGAAGCTGATAGTGCGCGCGGGATCGTCAAAGTCGTGGAACGTGGACTTGTAGAACTCGTTGTAATCCTTCTGCTCAACGTCGGAGCTGCGCTTTTTCCAAATCGGCGTCATGGAGTTGATGGTCTCGAGCTCCTGGTAGTCCTCGTACTCGGGCTTGTAGTCGTCGCCGGCGTCCTCGGGCTTGGGTTTCTGGCGGCTCTTGCTCACCATCATCTGAATCGGGTAGCGCACATAGTTGCTGTACTGCTGAATCAGGCTCTTGAGGCCCCACTCGGTCAGGAAGCGATCGTAGGTCTCGGCCTCGCCGTCGGCGTCGAGCTTCTCGTTCTCGCGCAGCGTCAGGATGACATCGGTACCGTGCTCAGCACGCTCGCCATCCTCGATGGTGTAGCCCTCAAGACCGTCGGACTCCCAAACGTGGGCGACATCCTCGCCATAGGCGCGGCTGACGACCTTCACATGGCTGGCGACCATAAAGGCCGAGTAGAAGCCCACGCCAAACTGGCCGATGATGTCGACATCGGAGCCCTGCTGCTCGGCATTCTCGGTCTTAAACTCCTCGGAGCCGGAATGAGCGATGGTGCCCAAGTTGCGCTCGAGCTCCTCGGCGGTCATGCCAATGCCGTTATCCGAGATGGTGATGGTGCGGGCATCTTTATCAAACGAGACACGAATAGCCAGGTCGCCCTGGTCGAGCTTGACACTCGGATCCTGCAGGCTCTTAAAGTTGAGCTTGTCGACGGCATCGCTCGCGTTGGAGATAAGCTCGCGCAGGAAGATTTCCTTATTGGTGTAGATGGAGTTGATCATGAGGTCGAGCAGTTTTTTGCTCTCGGTCTTAAATTGACGCATGTGCAGTCCTTTCGCGCTACCCCCGTCCGCAAAAACGGCCCGGTTGCCCGAGCCGCATTGCAGACCTGCTATGTTCAGACTTAGATTTTATAACCCATTAGCGCGCATATATACATACGGAATCGAAAAACTGTATGTCCAAACGCTCTGATGCGCCAATTGCCAAGGAGTGTCCCCGACTGCCGGCAGGAAAGGAACGTCCCTATCTGCCATCTACGCGCTTGGCCATCCAAACATGGGGCTGGCCCTCGTCTTCGTAGTCCACCGGGGCAATCTGCGTGTAACCCGCCTTGGCATAGAGTGGTAGCACGTATTCCTGCGCGTGCAGCTTAATGAGCTTGGCGCCGGCATCACGCGCGCACGTATCACTGGCCTCGACAATCTTGCTCGCCAAACCGCGACGGCGCATGCTCGGCAGCACGGCCACGCGCCCCATAATGTAGGTCTCCCCCGCCGCGACGCCTTCGTCCAAGTCGCACGCCGGCGACACCGGAGCCTCTGCGTCAGCTGCGCGCTCAAGCTCTTCGGGAAACACGCGCGAGCAACCGGCAAGCTCGCCGTCTACATAGAGCGTCACATGAATGCAGTTCGGATCCTCGTCGATAGCGTCAAACTCGTTCTCGTAGCCCTGTTCGTCCACAAAGACGGCGCGGCGCACCAACGCCGCGTCATCAAAGCATCCCGTCTTAAGTTGGATATCCATGGCTGCCCTTTCATTCAATGCGAACGTTAGGGACAGATTTTAGCGAAAGTGAGCTCCGCGCACGCTAAACTTCGCGCGAGCCTTCGCCAGGCAGTCGTAATGACCCACGTTATGGGCATCGCTCGCGATGAAGCTGTACAGGTTCTGATCGAACAGGCGCTGCGCCGGCTTTTTCTCGCGACCAAAACGCCCGCCGGCAATAAAATCAGCCGAAGCCTGCAGCTTGCAACCCATATCGACCAGACGCTCCGCCACGCTCACATCCTTTTGAACAGCACGATATCGCTCGGGATGAGCGATGATCACCTGGTAGCCGCGGCATTGCAAATCGTAAATCGTACTCTCGTACTCTCTAAACGCATAGGGATCAGCATGCGTCGAAAGCTCAAGCAGGAACTCATTGGTGCCATCGAAATGCAGGTATTCCGCGGCGTCGATGCCCAGCTCGACAAGCTTTCGGTGGTTGACCTCAAAGCCCATCTGAAGCGGAAAACCATCTGCGTTATCCCGCAATAGCTCAAAGGCATCCCACATCTTGTCGTAGTCAAAATAGGGATCTCGGCAGTGCGGGGTGCAGACAATTCTGGTTACGCCAGCCTGCTTGGCAGCTGCAAGCATAGCCAAGCTCTCATCAAGATCGGCAGCGCCGTCGTCTACACCCGGCAAGATATGACAATGAATGTCGCGCATAGGTCGGCCTTAATCAACTAAACGTTTGCCCGGTTGGTGAAGATCCCCTTTTTAGAAGCACCCTGAGCAGCGGAACCGTTTTTTACCTTCTTACCGTCCTTGGTGTAGTAAGAATAGTAGTACTCGCTGGTCTCGGTCTCACAGTAATTCATAACGGTACCGATGAGCTTGACCTTCTCGGACTTCTTAAGCTGAGCGATGGCGTTGAGCGCCTCCTCGCGCTTGGTGAAGTCTTCGCGCACCACAAACAGCGTGCCGTCAGTCAGGCTGGCGATCTCGGCAGCATCGATGAAGGTGCCGACCGGAGGAGCGTCAAAAATGACATACTGGAACTTGGCAGACAACGCCTTAACCAGCTTGGCAAAACGATGAGACACGATGATGTCGGCAGGATTGGGAATATGAGGCTCCGCATCGAGGAAGTAGAAGTTCTTCTGACCCGTCTCGGCGATTGCCTGGTCGATGGAAATCTGCTCGGACAGGACTGCGTAGAGTCCGCCATGCGAACGGACGCCAAGCATGTCGGAAAGAGACCTGCGACGCATATCTCCCTCGACCAGAAGAACGCTCTTGCCGCTGGTGGCGATAGCCTGGGCCAGGTTGATGGCAACCGTAGACTTACCCTCGTTGGGAATCGAGGACGTAACGGTAATGGTGCGGATGGGGTCATCCACGCTCGCAAAGCGAATGTTGGCCAGAAGGGTCTTGGCGGCATTCTGTACAACGAGCTTATCGGTGTTCTTAGCCCTAGCCATGCCTATTTACCACCTTTCATAGCCGGAATTCGGCCGACAACGGGAATACCAAGGAGCTCTTCTGCCTCTTCGACACCGCGGATGCGCGTGTTGAGCATATCTGCCAAAACGACATAGGCAATTGCGATAAAGACGCCGGCGAGGAACGCGACGGCGACGTACAGCGTGCGCTTGGGACCACTGGGGGATTCGGGGGTCTTAGCCTTATCGATAACGTTGATGCTCTGAGCGGCACCGACGTTCTGGGCGACCGTGCTCACCGAGCTGGCCATGGCCCTTGCCACCTCTGCCGTCTCCTCGGCATCGGTGCCCGTCACCGAAAGCGTGATGACGCGCGTCGTGGTCTCGGAGGAAACGGAAATCTTGTAGTCGTCCAGATCGGCGAGGCCCAGATCCTTGGCAGCACCACCCTTAACGCTATCGCTATCGAGCAGCGTGGCGATATCGTTGGAAAGCATCTGGCTCGCCGAAAGATCGGTGTAGCTCATTTGACTGCTATCGTCGGTCTTGGCGAGAACGTACATGCTCGTCGTGGCGGTGTAGGTGTTGTCCATCATGGTGAAGGACACGATGCCCATGGCGACCGCGCAAATCACCGGAAGGGCGATGACCAGCTTGAGGTGCTTTTTAAGCAGCTGGAACAGTTCGAGAAGGGTCATGCAGCTTGCCTTTCATTTCCCTAGTTCATATCGACAAAACTGCTCGTATCATATCGCATCTTTCTGCCAAGTCCGAACTCTATACATAAGATACAGCACATACGGCAATGTTGCGCAATAATAACGCCGCATCGGCAACCCCGGTGCGGCGTCAAAACAACACGTTTGCTGCATTGCTACGCAAATGATTCGTCCTGCTGTACGGGAAACGTCACCGTGATGGTAGTCCCCACACCCAGCTCGCTCGATAGGTCGAGCGAAGCATGGTGATACACGGCGGCATGCTTAACGATGGCCAGACCCAAGCCTGTTCCGCCACGTGCCTTGGAGCGGCTCTTGTCCACGCGATAGAAGCGCTCGAACACCTTGCCCTGCTCCTCGGGCGCGATGCCGATACCTGTATCGGCAACCGTCAGGTACGGATGGCCCTCATCATTGGTCCCACATCGAAGCGTAACCGTGCCACCGGGCTGGTTATAGCGAATAGCGTTACTGGCCAGGTTATAAATCAGCTCGTCGATCAGGCGTGGCACACCTTCGACCACAACGGGCTTCGTCTTGCGCACGATGGTCACGTCCGACTGTCGGGCGACCTGCTCAAGGCGCTGCTCCACCGTCGTAATAGCGCGCGAGAGCTCAATGGGTTCCGTGGAACCAATAGGCACTGCCTCGCCCTCGGTCGCGCGCTCGGCCTCGTCCAGGTTAGACAACGTCAAGATGTCGTTTACCAGCGCTGCTAGACGGCCCGCCTCGCGATAGATTCGACCGCCAAAGTTGCGCAGGTCATCCTCGCCCTCAACCATGCCGTTTGCAATAAGCTCGGCGTAGCCCGAAATCGCGGTAAGCGGGGTCTTGAGCTCATGAGTGATATTGGCCGTGAACTCGCGACGCATGCGGTCGTTATCGGCCAGCACCGCCATCTGGCGTTTAAGCTCCTGGCGCTGCGACTCAATGCGTTCGAGCATGGGAACCATCTCGGTGTAGGCATGTTCATAGCTACGGCGCGGGTGGTCCAAATCGACCTCCTGCAGCGGCGCAATGATGGCACGGGATTCGCGGCGCGCAAGGAAAAACGAAAGCACCGCGCCCGCCGCCGCGATAAGCAGCATCGGCGCCACCAGCGAAAGCAAAATCGCCGCGACGCCAGGCTGGGCTTGCGCCAAACGAACGACCTGACCGTTATCAAGGGCGACGGCGCGATATAGCATAATCTCGTCGAGCGTGGCGCTCGAGCGCTCCGCGGAGCCCGAACCGCTCTCAAGGGCCTCAACGACCTCGGGGCGATCGCCATGGTTGGGCAACATGGAAGGAGACGCCTCGTTGTCGTAGGCGACCGATCCATCCCTGTTGATCAGCGTGATACGAAGGTCCTCGCGATCGAGGCTTCGCAAAAATGCGATGGGTTCCTTCTGCTCGTTTAAGGCGGCGGCAATAAGCTCGGTTTCTTGCGAAAGGTTGGCACTCGTGGCATCTGCCAAGGTGTTTTGCACGAAGAACGCGCCCAGCACCGTAAACGCCAAAATGACGGACATAGCGCAGACAAATATCGTCGCAAACACGCGATGCGAGAGCGTGTGTTTTCCCTGAGGGGCAAAGACCACGGACTACTCCTCCGATGCTGCTGCCGCAGCGACGGCATCTTCAGTATCGCTACCGGCGGAAGGCTCCGCCAGGCGATAGCCCACGCCGCGCACCGTCTCGATAGCGCCGGCACGCTCGCCGAGCTTTTGGCGAAGCGTCTGCACGTGCACGTCGACGGTACGCGAGCCGCCATCGAAGTCCCAGCCCCACACGCTCTGCAGCAGCGACTCGCGGGTAAAGACCACGCCGGGCTTGCGCATAAGATATTCGAGCAAATCGAACTCGCGCAAGGTGAGTTTGAGCGGCTCGCCGGCAACGGTCACTTCGCGATGGCTGGGCGAAAGCACGATATCGCCCACGCTGAGCACATCGCTTGCCTGTTTGACCATGCCGCCGCGGCGCAGCAGCGCACGGCAACGGCTGGCAAGCTCCATGAGCGAAAACGGCTTGGTCAGATAATCGTCGGCACCGCCATCGAGCGCCATCACCTTATCGAGCTCGGTATCCTTGGCAGTGAGCATCATGATGGGCACCGTCGCCGTCAGGCGGTCGGCGCGCAGGCGACGCATAATTGCCAAACCGTCGGTATCGGGCAGCATGATGTCGAGCAAGACGGCATCGGGTACCCGTCGCACCACGGCGGCCTTAAACTCGCCATCGCACGAAAAGCCCTCGGCCTCGATCCCCTGCTTGCGCAGCGCATAGACCGTCAAATCCCTGATGTTGTCATCGTCCTCGACGTAATAGATCATGTTGAACCCCTTTGCGGCCGGCATGACCGCATCTTAACCCTAAAGGTACCTTTACTAGATGGTATCAGCCAAAACGTCCCGTCAAATAATCCGCCGTGCGCGGGTCGGTGGGATTTTTGAAGAGCTGAGCGGTGGGCGCGTGCTCTACCAACTCACCCAGCAAGAAAAACGCGACCGAGTCGGAGATGCGCGCCGCCTGCTGCATATTGTGCGTAACGACCACGAGCGTGCAGGTCTCTTTGAGCTCGCAGGCCAGCTGCTCAACCACCAGCGTCGACACGGGATCGAGAGCGCTCGTGGGCTCGTCCATCAGAAGAATATCGGGTTGCACGGCAAGCGCGCGGGCGATGCACAGGCGCTGCTGCTGCCCGCCCGAAAGGCCCAGCCCCGACTCCTTGAGTTTGTCCTTGACCTCGTCCCATAGCGCAGCGCGACGAAGAGAGTCCTCGACCAGCTCATCCAGCACGGCGCGGTCGCGCACACCCATGCCGCGCGGGCCATACGCGACGTTGTCGTAGATGCTCATGGGAAACGGGTTAGGGCGCTGGAACACCATGCCCACACGCTGACGCAGGCGGCAGATGTCGTAGTCGCCCAGGATATCCTGGCCGTCGAGCGCGATCTTGCCCTCGATGCGGCAGTCCTTGATGCCGTCGTTCATGCGGTTAAAGCAACGCAGCAGCGTTGACTTGCCGCAGCCCGAAGGACCGATAAACGAGGTAATCTGCTTGTCGCGGATCTTGATGGACACGTCCTTGAGCGCGTGATGGTCGCCATAGAACAGGTCGAGGCCCTCGACGTCGATGCGTGTCGGCGAGGCGGCAAGATCCTGCGCCGTGGGGCGAGTCGCATCCCCGACTTCGCGCTCGTGCGCAGCCTCGGCTTGCGCCTCCATTAGCTCCTCGAGCTCCGTGGGCTCCATGGCCGCAGCAGCCGTCATACCGCATACCTCCACATCGATATCAATTCAGCAGTATCGATAGTAGAAATCGCGGCTCATATGCACGTGAGCGCATTGTCAGGTGTTTGTAAGGGCGCCTACGCTACGCAGCGGGCAGCTCGATGGTAAAGACGGTATGCTCGGGCGTCGATTCGCACGCGATGGTACCGCCATGCGCGCATACAATCTCCTTGGCGATGGCAAGCCCCAGCCCAGCACCGCCGCGATTGGTCGCACGCGCTGCATCCAGGCGATAGAACTTCTCAAAGATCACCTTGAGCTTTGGCTCAGGGATTGGATCGCCCTGGTTCACAAATCGTACGCGTACGCCACCGTCGCCCAAACGCCTGGCCTCGATCGTGATCATCGAGCCTTCATAGCTATAGGCAACGGCGTTTTTCATGATGTTGTTGAATACGCGAGCCATCTTGTCGCCGTCCACGAGCACCGTCAGGTCCTCGCAGATATCAACCTGGGCTTCCTTGTGCTGTTCGTTGAGAATGGGATAGAACTCGTCGGCCACCTGCGCCAGCAATAGCCCCAAATCGACGTAGGCGCGGGTAAGCACGATATCGTGGAAATCGAAACGCGTGATGTCGAAGAACTCCTCGATGAGCGCGTCGAGCCGGTGGGCCTTGTCGAGTGCCACGCCTGTAAAGCGCGCACGCTGCTCAAGCGGCAAATCGGGAGCCTCCTGCAGGAGCGAAAGATAGCCCACCACACTGGCGAGCGGTGTACGCAGGTCGTGCGCCAGGTACGTAACCAGATCATCTTTGCGATGCGATTCGTCGCGCAGGGCCTGTTGAACCTTGCGCTCACAATCGCGCGCCCGATTGAGCGCACCCTCGACCTCGAGAAAGTCGCCGTCGATGGTATCCCACGTGTCAGGGCTATCGATCAGACGGTCCTGAATACGGGCGGCGATTACGCGGTCGGCATGCTGCTCGCCTTGCTCATAACCCTGGTAATACAGGGCGCGCCCGCAAAAGAACAGGACACAGACGGCGAGCGCCAGCACAAAGCCAAGCATGTTGAACACAAAGGCGGCATCAAAGAACACGGGCTCGCCAATACCGCCAAGCGCCATGGCCCCGATCGCCAGCGTAATTGTCCACGCGGCACCGCCGATTACCACGCAGCGGCGAACGATTTCGAATCGATCGATCAGCAAAAAGCCAATGAGCAGAACTGCCAGGATGCCAACAATATTGTCAATGCCGATGAGTAGCAGACTCAGCAAAAAGAGCAGCACCGTCGCAAGCGCGCGGTTGTCGACGACCGCCCTTATGTATTCAAAGAGTCGATCGGGCACCTCGAATACCCGTCTATCGTCTTTTGTCATATCCACTTCCCCACCACCAAAGGCGTTATTCGATTATGTAGCCGACGCCCCAGACGTTTTTGATAAAGCGCGGCTTTTGGGCATCATCGCCGATCTTTTCGCGCAGATGGCGGATGTGCACCATCACCGTATTGTTGGAGCCGGGCATAAAATCCTCGTTCCACACCGCGCGGAACAGGTCCCCCACGGCCACCACGCTGCCACGATGCTCGACCAGATACAGCAAGATGGAATACTCGATGGGCGTGAGGCGCACCGGTGCACCGTCCACCGTCACACAACGAGCATCGCGGTTGATCTCGAGGCCATCGAGCTGGATGGTCGGCGATTCGACCGCCTGTGCGCGGCTGCCGTAGCTGGTGTAACGACGGAGTTGAGCATGAACGCGCGCTATGAGCTCCAGCGGACGGAACGGCTTGACCACGTAATCGTCTGCACCCAGTGAGAGGCCCTCGATCTTATCCTGCTGGGCATCGCGCGCCGTCAGCATAATAACGGGATAGGTATGGCCAGCGCGGATGGTACGCAGCAACTCAAAGCCGTCGATATCGGGCAGCATGACGTCCAGCAGCGCCAGATCGAACTCCTGCTCCAAAATCGCCTTGGCAGCATCTGCTCCGCTATAGGCAATCTGAACATCAAAGCCCTCTTTTGTAAGGTAGATACCGACCAGGTCGGCGATGGCCTTCTCGTCATCAACTACCAAAATGCGCTCATTCATGCGTGCTCCTCTCGCGCTCCATTATGCCCGAGGCAGCGCGCGCCACACACAACAAGCGCGGTCGTTTAAGTCGACCTTAAGCACCTATGCGTCCGTTCGGGCGCAGACATGGGCCGCGCACGCCCGCGCACTGATTGTCCACGCCGGTAAACGATATACTTTGAACTCTAAAGAGACCATCCCGTCGAAAGCGAAATCTGTGAAGACCCTTAGTTCTCTTGTAAAGCGCTCCGCGCAACTGACCGCCGGCATTGCCTGCGCTCTCGCCCTTGCTGCCGGCGTGCCGTCTATCGCCAACGCCCAGGTGCTTACGACTGATATCGTTTGCGGCAAGACCGCCGACGCCCGCGGCATCACGGCCGAGAATCTGCCCGATATCGATGCGACCAACGCCATCGTCATGAGCAAGGACGGTTCCGTCTATTACGCCCGAAGTGCCGACGAGCAGGTCAAGATCGCCTCAATTACCAAGGTCATGACTGCGATTCTGACCGTCGAGAACTGCAAAATGGACGAGAAGATCACGGTGAGCAATGCTGCCGCCACCGTAGGCAACTCGACCGCCGGCCTGCTCGAAGGCGACGAGCTCACCGTGGAGCAAGCTCTGCGCGGTCTGATGATCCCCTCGGGCAACGATGCCGCCATCGCGCTTGCCGAGCACGTGGGCAAAAAGATCGACCCCAAGACCAAGGACGCCGTGGCCACCTTTGTAAAGGCCATGAACGAGCGCGCTAAAAAGCTCGGCTGCACGGGAACGCTTTTTGAGAATCCGCACGGTCTGGACTTTGATGAGTGGGCCGGCGACATGCACTCTACCGCGCACGATGTAGCCCTGATGATGCAGGAGGCAATGAAGAGCGATACGTTCCGCGAAATCGTGGCGAGCGATGATTCCTGGATTGAGGTTACGGGCGCCGACGGTTCCGACCATTCGCATTCCATGGATACGCACAATGAGCTGCTGGGGCAGGACGGCAATATCGGCGGTAAGACCGGCACCACCGACGATGCCGGCTATTGCTTTACGGCAGCCTACAACCGCGATGGCGACGAGACCTACACCGTCGTCTTGAACTCCAGCACCACCGATCAGCGCTTTGCCGACACGGCCGCCCTTGCCAACTGGTACTACGGCCACAAGGTGACGGTTGCGATCGCCAACACGCAGGAAAAGACTGCCAACGGCAATCCGCTCATCGCGCGCATTGGCCAGACCGATTGGACGGACAAGACGATCGATGCCACGCTCGCCGATCCCGCAGCTCAGGCGACCGTCTTTGCGCTTGCCGGAGAGGTGACCGAGAAGGTTACCTATGATGACCTTTCGGGCACGGTACATGTAGGCGACAAGGTGGGTAGCGTGATGCTCAAGCAAGACGGCACCAAGATCGCCGTCATGGATTTGGTTGCCGACGAGGAAGGCTCGGGGCCGAATCCCATTGAGTGGCTCCTTGTGAAGCTCGACCGCCTGGGCCGCCGCATCGACAATCGCCCGCTTACGGCAGAAAGCGAGACCATCGCCAAGGCGCCCGAGGTGTAGGGCTGGGGGAACATTACATTTGAGATTGGAGAGGCGTCCAACGGGGCGCCTCTTTTTGAATACCTCTTAAACGGGATGCGTCAGAATCACCAAAGCGACATTGCTAGCCGTTTACCTTCGCTGTGCCTTTTCGGACCTTGAAAACGGGTCCACCGGGCATGCCAGTAGATCCTTTCGACCTCCTTGGTCAAGGCCCTGAAAAGATCCCCAGATGAGGGGTCTGCCCCAGGACACAGCGATTGCCAGGCACCCGTTTCTCCGATGGTGCCCGCACTCGTCATAACAAGATCGTCGCTCCGCCTGCGAATGGAGACACTAACGGAGCGGCCATTATGGAACCCATGGATATCGACTTTATTTATGCGCCCATCAGCTAGATAACTAATCATGACATTGATGCTGTCACCATACTCCGGCAATTCGAAGCCGTGGGAATCCATCAATAGCTTCACATCCTGATGGTAAATGCGGGCCTCGACGACATTCTTGGGCATTTTCCCCGTCTTTGTTGGAGAGCAAAAGCTGATGCTTGGCTCCTCTTCGCTCATGCCTCGGTCAAACCTAAGCATGCACGGGCATACCGACTCAATGGTTCGCAAGGCGTCCGCCGCGACCTTTTCCTCGGTAAACATCTCCACGTCGATGCCGTTTTCTTCCATATAGGCACGGTTTTTACGTTGAAGCTCTAGCCGAGCCGCAGCCTCCCCATCTCCACGCTGTTCCCAATTTCCGGAGTCGGCGACATTTCGATCGAATGTAGAATCAACGGAACATGGCGCTTGCTGTTGAGTCGGATCACTGTCGCCGAGACGCCTTAGCTCGGAGCGTCTCATCAGTAGTGTCACAATATCAAACAGCCAACCAAATCCAAAAAGGCCAAAGGTAAAGAGATATAGAAAGAAGCTACCCCACATCCGTGCATACGCCCTATGAGCGCCCGACCACCCAAGAAGGAAGCATAGCAAAAGCGCCTTGTTTGCCCTGTCAACCGACGTAATCTCTCGAGTGAGAGATTTCTGTTCAGGCTTCGCCAAAGGTGTAATTTCATGCGATGAAACAGTAATTGAGGACGTCCTTGACGCCGAGCTCCGAGCGCCTGATTTAGCAACGGCGCGAGCGACATCCCCAACTCCGACGGTCGTTCTGCTGTATACGGCATTGTAAGCAGCCTTCTTCGGATTTTTGATCCACCCCATGCCCTTCTTACCATAGCCGGGGATTATCGCCCGCCTTACCGCGCGCTTCGCTCTGCCGGTCGTTCTTGCCTTGAGTGATGTCTTTAGATTCGGCTTACGCAGCCCGACCTTTACCATATTTCTACTCCATCCCCTCGGAACCCCACACCGGGGTGCACGAGCACGCCTGGGTCTCCCCGTTTTCAAGCGCCCCGTGTTTGCCTAATGTTCACGCCCTTTCGGACTCTAATCCCCAGCCGCCATTCTTGATAATAAAAAAGGGCCCCAAATGGGACCCTTCTTCAAAGTCATACTGGCGGAGAGCTGGGGATTCGAACCCCAGATGCCCTTTTGGGGCATACTCGCTTAGCAGGCGAGCACCTTCGGCCTCTCGGTCAGCTCTCCGTAACAGCCGTTCTATAGTAACCAAACAGCCGAAGTTGGGCAAGGGGAATTTTGAGGCGTTTCCTCTTTTACCTCTCTTTTACCAGTAAACGTCTCAGTCAATCATCTCAATCTGTAACATCTGCAGGCCGTAATCCCCTCCAGATGTTACAGATTGAGACAAAGATACAAGGACGGCCCCAGCGACAGCGCGGACAGCCCATTCTTTATTAGTCCTCTCGAACGGTCTCCAACAGATAATCGCGCATGTACGGAATTGCAAACGAAACACAGCCATAGCCCGCGGGCTCAATCAACCCCGCATCGATCAGACGCTTGCGATATGACCCAACTTTGTTCGCCGACAAACCCATCTTCTTGGCGATATCGCCGTTGGCGATATCGACGCCCTCGCATTGAGCCATCGCCGCGAGATACTGAAACTGCCGTTCCGACACCCTGCGCAGCGCTGGGGCAATCACCATAGCATTAAAGCTATCAAGAGCCGCCTGGATACCCTTACGAGCCGCCTCTTCGCTCACACTCTCCGCCCCACTGCGCGCAGCAACCTGCCAAGCGTAATATCCGACCAGCTGGACCATAAAGGGATAGCCTGCCGAAGCTTTTGTTAATAGCTCAGCGGCACCTTTGTCGAGCTCCTTGCCCGCTCGTCTCATCGTATCCTCAAACGATCCGCCAACTTCAAAATCGGAAAGCCGAGTAAGTTCAACATGTTTGGCTCGCTGAAGGAACGTCAACGTATCATCCACCACCACGCCATCTACCGATGTCGGCAGCCCGGCGAAAGCGAAAGCGACATTCGCTCCTTGGCGAATCAAGAGCTGCATCTCATTGCCTAGCTCGCGCATTTCCTCAGTTGAGGCATCCTGGATCTCGTCGAGCGTAATGAGCAGACCACCGCGCTTCGCAGCATCGTACATCGCCTCGCCCAGATGAGAGGCCGACTTCGACATCTCCATGGAGCCAAGGCTGACCCCTAAAATCGATGGGGAAATCGAGATTGATTCAAGACGAACGTTTCGCTGCAGAGCCTCGAGGATTCTATTGCAAAAACCAGCATTGGAGGCAACGTCAACGACCTCGAATCCTTTTTTGCGTGCAAGGTCACCCAATGCATTAAGGAGCACCGTTTTACCTGTGCCTCGGACGCCCGAGATGCGCATGAGTCGATCGGGGGCACCAGGACCATTCTCAAGAGCCTCGGCAAAGTCATCCAAAACAGTGTCCCGTCCGATAAGCTCAGGCGGATTCATGCCCGCCGTTGGCTTAAAGGGGTTAACAGCTTTCGTCATTCTGCCCTCCTCTGCTAGTTTTAACAACTTTAACAAAGTTTAGCAACTTTAGCAGAGTTTAACAGTTTTAGCAGGCTCGGCGGCTTTACGCCTTACCGATCCTGCCGGGTCCTCCCGCCCGCGCCGATACAAATAGCGCAGTGCGGCCCCTCTATATCGCCCCTACCCCAGCGAGCGACTGAGGGAGCCGAGCTCATCGTTGCCCATGGTGCGCCACATTTGGAAGATGCAGACGCGCGCCAGGAAAAAGAAGCCGTTATCGACCAGCTGCACGGCGGCATCCGCAAGCTGATTGGTCACCGCGGGCACGGGCGGCAATTCGAGTCCAGCCTTGTGGATGGTCTCGACCGCTTCCTCGAACGTCGGAGGCTCGCTGACGCCCATCTCGTTCATAAGGCCCTGCATTTCTTCCAGTGCGCTGCTGCCCGACTCCTCGCCGCGCGGCACCAGACGGTAACAAGCCAGCGCCAGATCGAGCTGATCGCAATTCCAATAGGCAAACGCCAAGCGATAGAACAGGTAGCCGATTGCAGAACGATCGCTGGCAATACGTAGGCCGTGGCGCGCCACCTCGATAATCTCGTCAAAGCGCTCCAGACGCGCAAGCACGTTGATGAGCGCAAAGTGCGACTGCATGGACGAGCGCGCCAGATCGTAAAGATGGCGCACCTCGGGCAGTGCTCGTTCAAAGTCCTCTTGCTCGGCGTAAAAGCTGCAGATCTCGTGCTGGGCAAAGTACAGCGCATCGGGCGCACGAAGGATTCGCACAGAGCGGTCTTCTTCCAACACCGGTAGCACCATGCGCACCAGCTGGTTATCGCAAAACTGCGTTTGAACCGGACCTGTCGCCAAAAGCTCGGCGACGGCGCACTTAGCCTCCAACTCCTCAACAAGACGGGAAAAGCCTTCAAAAGCACCTGTACGGTCGACTTTTGCCTGCTCGCGCAATTCAACAACACGGGCCACGTATGGGTCGTCGTCCTCTTCCATGACCTCCAGCTCGTCAGCCGTATCGGCAAGCAGCAGATCGCGCAGCGCCGGCGGCAGCATGCGATGGTCATCACGCGGACGAGCATGAACCTCCGCAGGTTCAATCGTCTCCGGAGCGGTTGACTCATATGCCTCAAGCACACGCTTGCACGGCATATCGTCCATGTCCATGCTCTCAAGATCCTTGGCGACAGGCACGCAATCGGCCAGATAGGCCGCGCGCCCAAAGGAATATGTTGCAATGACGCGCTCGCCCTGCTCGGCGTCGGGAGCCGCAATCTGAACATAGCAGCGCGCAATGCAGGCACCTGCGGCAAAGCAAGCCGCTGCCAGCGTAAGCGCCACGCGCGCGTCGTGCTCCGCGGCCCAAATCACACGCGCGTTCTCGTCCAACTCGCGCCAGACATCCTCCCGGGCGTCGTATTCACGTTGTGGCATGGCATCCACGACAGAGTGCCCAAACCGAACAAGCATAATCCCCTCGGCAACGTTTGCCCGATAGGTATAGTCGAGCCGTGTGACCACGTTAAGTGCCTCGACAATACGCGCGAAGCGGCTGCGCACATCCCACTCACCGCCCGGCTGGCAAGCCACCGTTCCCGGTTTGCCCCACGGGTTGTCGCTCGAGGCCGTATCGAGCAGTCGGGGAACATCGTTGGTCGTCTTGGCGATATGCCACGCGTCAAAGAGCGCGCAGCCCTCAAGGCTCGGCGAGGATGCCGCCGGGACCAATCCGGCCCCGATGCGTTCAAGGATGCCAGAGAGGCGATTGAGACGGCACTCGATGGCAAGCAGCATGTCAATCTCGTCCTGGTCCAGCAGGCTGCGATCAAAATTGAGATAGAACAGCTTTGAGCGGTCGATGCGCGCTAGGCTCATTTCGGACTTGGCAGCAATGGTGCGCAGGCGGGGTAAGTCGATCTCGCTCATAAGGGCGGCGGCATAGCGCTCGATACCGCTCGGATTCTCGGCATGGTCAACACGGTAAAGCAGCGTCTCGATAGCATCGGGGAGCGGTGCCGTGTCAAAGCCCAAAAACACCTCGACCGGCTCGGGCAACTTTACGAGTTTGATCTTGTCGACAACGTTTTGCATGTCTGCATCGAGACCGTCGACGCCCGCCGTGTTCGCAAGAGCGCTTTCGGAGTTGGCAAATATCAAGTAGCGCAAGAACATCGAGGCCATGAACTCGCCGAAAGGAAGGGCGCGGGTCGAATTCCATGTCTCGTGGTCGGACTGCTCGCGCATGGGGCCTTCGGGAGAGCCGGCAGTTCGCGCACACGCGCGCATTGCACCGTTAGCTTCCCTCACCATAATCTCGCCAATACTGGAATCGGACTCGTGAAGGACCAGCTCCATGTCAGGGTCCTCGGGCAACGGTACTTCCCGAACAGGACGATCAACCTTATAAACCTTGCCCGACACGCTCACGTAGCCCAAGAGCGATATGTGAGTTTTGCCGACGAATTCGACGACATAGCACGACTCTTTGGGGTCCTCGCCAAAGACTTTCCAGACAACACCATATGAGCGCCCCGCAGGCTGCTCTGGCATCGATGGAAAACGCTTTTTGGGGTCGAGAAACCTGAGCTTGTATGTCGGACGCTCTGCCACGAAATATCACCCTGATCAGTCGTTGAAAGAAGGAGTGGTCGCGGATGGGCCGCGACACCTACTCGGAATCTTACACGAGTCGATAAGAAATAGTCTCCCGCGGACGGCGGCGCACGATTCCAGTCGAGCTTCTGGTGTCGAATGCCGCCATAAAAGAAAAGCCCCCGTTGCCGGAGGCTTTAAGTTCAAATGGTGCGGCGTATAGGATTCCGCGCATCCGCTTCGCGGATCCGCACCGGCTTCGCCCGCCTGCCGGCGCGCTCGCCCGCTCGCTACGGACGCTCCGCGTCCGCTTCACGCTCGCGCCTCGAC
>UQKL01000013.1 GCA_900541695.1 uncultured Collinsella sp.
GATTCCGGCCCCTCTGGGGTTGCCTACCCGGATTCGCGCCTCAGGACTCAGCGCAACGCGTTGCGCTGAGTCCTGAGTCTGTTGCAATGAAGATGAGAATCAAGGAGGTTGCGCTCAGCTTTTAGAAGCGACATTGCCGATTGTCCAAAATGTCATTCGTGGGTAGAATGGTGTCGACGGCAGCCCAAGTTCTGCAAAGCTGGGCAGCGCCGTTGCGTGGATTAAGGGGTCAACGCCTTAGCGGCGGCGACCCCTCTTTCGTTGCTTCGAGCGTTGCTTGAGTGCCTCGGAAAGTCCGATAAGCGTCGTAAGAAGCGAGACCAATGCAGTCAGGAGCCTCACGAAATCAATCAAATCGGTCATGGGCATCACCTCCCATCAGATGGAGGGCGCTGCCCGGCACATGGAACTGCCGCCAACAGCAACAATTCTATCAAAGCGCAGTTAAATATGCGAATATATGTTCGTGTTTAAAGAAGCTAGTCCCCACTGTGACAAAGGGACAGTCCCTTTGTCACATTATTCAATGATGGTGCGGGAGCTCTGCTTATGCATGGTGGCGAGCATGTGTTTGGGGACGGCGTGGACCATGCAGCTGCCGATAGTTGCGCTCGCAGCAGCCTTAGCTGCATCGCTAGCGTTTTTGGTCGCATAGCTGTGGCGGAAACGCTTGAGCATGGCGATGTCGTTGCCGCCGTCGCCGTAGACCGCGACCTCGTCCTCGGCAATACCGTAGTAGCCCGCCAGCCAGGCCACACTCTCGCCCTTGTTGCACGCCACGTCCGTGATCTCGAACATCACCGGATCGAACGGCGCGTTGACCACATGGTCCGAGCGTTCGGCAAGATAGGCCTTAAGGTCACGCTCCAGCTCGGGCGAGGTCACGCGACAATTGATCTTGCATACATCGTGGCGCAGGATGTCACCGATCGACTGGTCGAAATACTGCTCCTCGTGATACCCACCGCGCGCACGCATGCCGCGCATCACAATACGCTTGATGGGGCTGTCCTTTTTAAAGCCCGCCTGATGCATCTCGAACGAACCGCTCGAGTACATGCCATCGGGCGTGGAACAATCAAAGCAAATGTCCGGGAACGCCTTGAGCAGTTCCTCAGTGACCTGCGGATCGATGGTCCAAGTCTTGAGCACCTCGCCATGGCTGTCGCGCACGATGGATCCATTGGAGCAGCAGGCGTCAAGCGCCAGGCCCGTAAAGCCATGCTCGCCGATCGGCAACGTCGATCGTCCAGTCGCGGGAACCACGTGCAGGCCAGCCTCAGTCAGCTCGCGAATGGCGCGGCGGATGGTCCCATCCGCCTCGTGCAGGGCGTTCAGCAACGTTCCGTCTAAGTCACTCGCGAACATCTTGATCATGGACATGCCTCTCCTTCGTCTGCCCGATATTGTAGACGAAGGAGAGGCATGTCCAAACAATGCCGTCCCGGCGCGGCGTACCACCGCCTTCACAAATTCACGGTGCCCCAGCGCGTTAAGACAATCGCCGCAATCGATTTTTCAGCCGATAAAACAGAGCCGTCATCAACGTCAGCACCGCCAACATGGCTGCGAATACAATCGCCGGTGTCCATCGATCATATGCAGCCCCGTACGTCAATTGGCCGATAGGCGTTGCGCAGGAAAGGACCATGTAAACGACCGAAAGCACTTTTCCGCAGAGCTCAGTCGGCGCTGCCCGCTGAACAAACGCGATGATTTCAACCGACGCAATGCTTGCCCACACCATGACCCATGCCGAACCAACTGCAAACACGACGAACGCACATACATCAGTGCCGCACAATAGCGCGACAATGATCGGCGCGACTCCAAAACAGATCATCGCAACATATCGACATATGCCATTGAAAGAAAAGCGATGCGGCCAAATGCCGACCAAGCCACTGCCGGTAAGACCACCCAAGCCCAGAGCAACCTCAACCATCCCAACGCAGGACGATTGCATGCCGAGATGCTTTGTAACAATAATGGGAGCGCCAATCGTTAGCCCAACCAACGCAAGGTTCAAAACGGCCGCAAGCAAAATCACAGCGACCAATGATGCATTTTGCAACAGATACCGAATCGACTCCCGAAAATCGTTTCGGCATGTCGTGCGAGTCGCGCCGTCTCCCATCGTTTCAGATGAGGCATTTTGCTTGAGTACGCCACCAAACAACAGAGCTGAAATCGCAAACGTTACCGACGCGATTGTGCAAAGAGCATCGATGCCAAAGCACCCATAGACTGCCGTCCCGACCACAGGACCCAAGATATTGCTCACCATGGTCACCTGCGAAACCAATGCAGTGGCCCGCTCAACCTTCTTTTCACCCGCCATGCGCACCGTCTCAATTTGGAGCATTGGCTTTAGCAGCGATTGAACACCATATTGAACACAAAGTATCGCTACTACGACGACCGCAAGAGGCAACGAGCGCTTCATGGGGATAGACAGCAGTGATGCAGTCATCAGAGCAATGCCGAGGGCCACGAGGACCTCGCGATGTCTTCCCCTATCCGCCAAGATTCCGCCAGCCGGAGTTGCAAGTACGCCGGGTATGAACGCTATCGCCGCGACGACGCCATATAACGTTGACGATCCACTGCGATCGAACAAGTAAAGTGGATACGCAAAGCACAGCGCCGACAGCATCGAATACGTGCACAGCTGCGCAACCAGAAGTTCCGCGAGCCTGATTGACCGCACTGTTTTTGATTTCAACGAGACACCGACGTCTCTCAGCCCAGCCATAAGCCCACCCCCTATACATACCACTAGTATGTATTTAATGACTTGAAAAGGGCAGCCGTGGCTACCCTCACAAATCAATTACATACCGTTGGTATCTATATTACCACCCGGCGCAGTCCCATACGTCCCAAATCTGCGCCGTTGTCTGGAGCACTTCCTCGCCCAAATCGAGTCCCACCGCAGAGGCCATCTGCGCCAAACATTGAGCGCGAGCGAGCATTCGATCCTTGGGTTCAAGCGGACGAAACAGTGGCAGCAACCAGAGATTCGCCAGCAACGATACGGCCTCTGCCGCTTCGCGCGGGCATTCGCACGCAATGGATCCGTCGGCGATGCCCTCCTCGATCACTGGCAAGAGACAGCCATCGGCCGACTCGTCAAATGAGCCCTGGTACTGCATCGCCAGTAGGCGCGAGCTTTTTACCGGATCTGCTGCAGGACGCATACGTGCCCATAGCTCAATTTGTGGAACAACGGACTCGGGAGCGTACAGTCGCTTGAGCTTTTGGGCTCCGGTCATATTACCGACGCCAAGCATCGAGCGGCGGCGCTCAACAATCGGAGTCATCGCCCGATCAAACGCGGCGTTGAAAATCTCTTCTTTGCTCTTGAAGTGATGATAGACAGCGCCCTTGGTCATGCCGTCGAGACGGTCAACGATATCTTGAATACTCGTCCCCTCATAACCCTGTGCGCAGAATAGCTCCAGTGCCGCGTCGAGAATCTTCGCGACCGTCTCCTCGGGATATTTATTGCGACCCATAATCCGCCCATCCGCAACGCAAGTCTTGTGCCTCATTGCAGCATTTTAACGTTGCGGATGGCAGACGGTCGATTCTACACCGCGGCCGGGCCGTGTTCGCCGGTGCGAATGCGGATGACTTCTTCGACCGGCTCGACCCAAATCTTGCCGTCGCCGACGGCACCGGTGCGAGCGGCGTTGCAGATAATGTCAACGATACCGTCGACATGCTCGTCGGCGCAGATGAGGGTGAACTGCACCTTGGGGATCGTGTTGACGAGCAGCTCGTTGCCGCGCACGTATTCCTTCCAGCCATGCTGCGCGCCGCAGCCCTGCACCTGGTTGATGGTCATGCCGCGAACATCGGCAGCAAACAGCGCGTCTTTGAGAACCTCAAGCTTCTCAGCACGAACGATCGCCGTAATTTTCTTCATAGTGAATTCCTCTCAATAATCAACGTATCCCTTTACATGAGACGCGGGTTTCCCAGGTGCCGTAAACCAACCTCAGAGATCAAAAAAGTTCAACTGACTGGTCTTAGCAGGTTTCCCAAGTGCCGCAGATTGCCGTGAAAGAGGAGCGAAGCGTACTTAAGTACGTGAGCGACGATTGAACGGCAAGGTGCGGTGCTTGGGGAAGCTGCTAATCGAGTCCGGAGAATGAGGGGTATGCGCTCTCGCCGTGCTGACTCGCATCCAAGCCCAGTGCCTCGTCGGCCTCGTCCACGCGCAAGTTGCCGTGGAACAGCGCCTTGACCACTGCGGCGATCACCAAGTCGAGCACCAGCACAATAACGACCGTCACCATAATGCCCAAAATCTGCGAGATGAGCAGCGACACGTCGCCCGTGTAGAACAGGCCGCCCTTACCGGTCCACGAAAGCTCCGGCACGCAGAACAGGCCCGTGAGCACGCCGCCCAAGATGCCGCCAATGCCGTGGCAGCCAAACGCGTCGAGCGCGTCGTCGTAGCCAAACTTGGTCTTAAGATGGCTGATAGCCAGGTAGCAGACGGGCGATACGATCAAGCCCATGACCAGCGCCGCCCACGGCTCGACAAAGCCCGCGCTCGGCGTGACCACCACGAGGCCCGCGACCAGACCGGTGCTGGCGCCCACCAGCGTGGGGCGACCGGTGTGCACGCGCTCAACGACAAGCCACGAAACCATGCCCGCCGCGCTGGCCGTCACGGTGTTGAGGATGGCAAGCGCGGCCACGGCGTCGGCCTTGAACTCGCTGCCGCCGTTAAAGCCAAACCAGCCAAACCAAAGCAGGCCGGCTCCCAGCGCCACAAACGGGACGTTATGCGGACGGTAGCTCACCATGCCAAAACCGCGACGGCGGCCGAGCATTAAGCAGAGGATCAGGCCGGTAAGACCAGACGAAATGTGCACCACGTCGCCGCCGGCAAAGTCGAGTGCGCCGATGATGTCGCCGATAAAGGAGCCATCGCCGCCCCAAACCATGTGGGCGAGCGGCGCATAGACCACGAGCAGCCAAATGCCCAGGAAGGCCGTCATGGCGCCAAACTTAACGCGACCGGCCAGGCTACCCGTGACGATAGCGGCCGTGATCATGGCAAACGCCATCTGGAAGGCGATGTTGATGATCTGAGGGTAGACGGCGCCGCCCGACGCGGTGCCCTCGGCCGCCTGCAGCACCTGGCCGAGCACCGGCAGGCACAGCAGCTGGTCAAGGCCTCCAATAAACGGGCTGGAACCGTCGCCGCCGTAGGCCAGCGACCAGCCGGCAACAATCCACAGCACACCAACCAGGCCAATGGCGCCAAAACACATGAGCATGGTGTTGATGACATTTTTGCGCCTAGACAGACCGCCATAGAAAAACGCCAGACCCGGTGTCATTAAAAACACGAGCATGGTGCAGATGAGCATAAACGTTGTCGAACCCGTATCGTACATTCGCCCTCCCTTGGTCGTATGAACGTTGTCGGTGCCCATAATGCGGCCGAGGGGCAACTGGTGTAGACCAGATGCGGCGTTGTTAAACGCTGCGTTGTCGAATGGAAACGGTGCCGCAATCTTGGAAACGGCGCGGCAACGGACGCGAAACGAACGGGAAATACGCGAGCAAGGGAGCCGTGAGCGTACCCATCCCGGCTAGTGCCGAAACAGCTCGTGGGCGCGGTCGCGGAGATTAGTTGCTCGAATGACACCTTCGTAGCGATTGATGCGCAGACGCGGGAAGGCATTGAAGAAGCGCAGGTCGCGGCGGCTGAGCGACACGCTCGGCACCGGACGGCTCATGCGCTTGCCGGCAAGGCGACGACTGAGCGACGGACGCGGCATGCTCGGCGCGGCATCGGCCACGCGGCGGGCAGCGAGCGCCAGGCCGCGAGCACCATCCGAGATAAACATCGGCATCAAAGCCTTCTCGCGCAGGGCATCGAGCGCGGCGTCACCCAGCTCGGCCAGCCACGCGTTAACGGCACGGCTACGGATGTGCGTCTGTGCCACCGAGTCAATCGTAGAATCGGGAATACGTTCGAGCATTGAGTCCGAGGCATCGGCAAGCGACTCATTGATGCGGTCGGCAAGGTCGGCCCGGACCCGCTCCAGCTGATCAGACAGACGCCGCCAGCTCGCCAACGAGCACACCGCGTCGACCATCATCGCGACCGCGACGATAAAGGCGGACAGCCGCACAATCAGCACCGGCAGATGGCCAAGCAGCCCCAGCAATGCCGGCTCCACTAAACGGCAAATACACAACGCACCCAAGCCAAACGCGCAGGCCCAGTACAGGCAGATGCGTCCGTGCAAGTTAAACGGCAGGTGCGAGTAATCCCAAAAGCGAGCGCCCGTTGTTTTTTCCAACAGCACGCCTACGCTGTACTCAATCACGCTGCATACGAGCGCTGCAGCGACAAACTGGCTCGAGGCATCCGGAATCCCACGCAACAGCAGCCAGCAGGCAATGCCGCCCACACCATAGATAGGACAACACGGCCCCAGCAAAAAGCCACTGTTGGCAAATCGTCCGTGATTGAGCATGGCGCATACTGTCGACTCCCATGCCCAACCGCAAAACCCGTAAAAGGCAAACGAGAGCACCAGTGCCGAGAGTGGGCAGGCGGCAAGCGTCGCGCCGTCAAATGCCATGTCGATCGCGGTCCCCACCGTCTACCCTCTCCTCTTCTCGCTCGATTCTTTTCTCACGCTATCGTCCGTCTCGTCCATGCGCGGCAGGCGGCCGGCGACCGTCTCACGCAGAGCACACCATTTATCCGCCAGGCAAACAATCCACGCCTCGCGACACGTCGGCGGCACGGGCACCAGCGGAAACATATGCCGCACGATGATATTCCGCTCGCGCAACGTCAGCTCAAAATCTTCCTCGGCACGCGCCAGGGCAAAAAACGGATGCCGAAATCCGTGCAGGCGATGGCTCGGATCGGGATCGTGCCAGTCATAGAGAAAGTAATCGTGTAACAAGGCTCCGCGCAGCAGCGAGGCACGGTCGATCGAAATGCCAGCACGGCCCAAGTGCTCGGCAAAGGACAGACTTGCCCGTGCCACCGAGGTCACATGTGCATAGACCGTCACGTCGCCATGCTGGATAAACTCGCGCGTCAGGTCCAAGCGGCCCGCCTGGGCGAGCTGGCGGGCGGCATCGTCGACCTCGTGCGCGATTTTCTCGGCACGAACGGCATCGGACATGCTGCCTCCCTCCAGCGGCTCACGGCGGCAAGCCACGGCCTGCACGTATTGAAAAAATCATCATCGAATCTATCAGTATGGCATCGGACAAAACGTTTTGCCCCACCAGTTGTCGAATTACCGCGCCGCCGTCACATATCAAACGCCAAAATGTGCGAGACTGTCTTGTGCAATTGTGTCGGCCGAGGGAGCGCCGGCGCTCGATTCGCATGGAGTAACCCACAACGATGCTGCTTACGCAAACGACAACGCCCGAGGACGTCAAGGCTCTCGACCGCGCCGAGCTTCCGCTGCTCTGCGGCGAGATTCGCCACGCCATCCTCGAAAGCTCCGCCGCTGTCGGCGGACACGTTGCCCCCAACCTGGGCGTCGTTGAGCTTACGGTTGCGCTTCATCGCGTGTTTAACTCCCCTATCGACAAGATTGTCTTTGACGTTTCGCACCAGACCTACGCCCACAAGGCGCTGACCGGGCGCGCGTATACCTATATCGATCCGGAACGTTTTGGCGAGGCTTCTGGCTTTGCCAATCCCGACGAGTCCGAGCACGACCTGTTCGCCATGGGCCACACCTCCACATCGGTGAGCCTGGGCTGCGGCTTGGCACACGCCCGCGATCTGGCGGGCGACAGCTACAACGTCATCACCATCATTGGCGACGGCTCGCTTTCGGGCGGCTTGGCGTTTGAGGGCTTCAACAATGCCGCCGAACTCGACAGCAACCTGATCATCATCGTCAACGATAACGACCAGTCCATCGCCGAGAACCACGGTGGCCTCTATCGCAATCTGGCCGAGCTGCGCACCAGCAACGGCACCTGTGAGCGCAACGTTTTCCGCGCGATGGGGCTCGACTACCGCTATCTGGACGCCGGTAACGATGTGTTGGCCCTAGTCGACACGCTGCAGGAGCTGCACGATATCGATCACCCCATCGTGCTGCACGTCTCCACCGCCAAGGGCAAGGGCTTTGAGCCAGCCCAGAACGACCCCGAACGCTGGCATCACGTGGGTCCGTTTGACATGGCAACCGGGCGCAAGCTCTGCCCGGGCCATCCGAGCGAGCCTGCGCCGCGCACCTATGCCGACATTACGGGCGAGGCGCTCAGCGCCGCCATCGAGCGCGATCCACAGGTCGTTGGCATCACGGCCGCCACGCCCTACATTATGGGCTTTACACCCGAGCTTCGCGCTGCCGCCGGCAAACAGTTCGTCGATGTGGGCATTGCCGAGGAGCACGCCGTGACCTTTGCCACCGCGCTTGCGCGCTCGGGCGCCAAGCCAGTCTTTGGTGTGTACGGTACGTTTTTGCAGCGCGCCTACGACGAGCTGTGGCACGACCTGTGCCTCAACGACGCCCCCGCAACCATCCTGGTGTTTGGCGCGTCAATCTTTGGCACCACGTCCGAGACGCACCTCTCGTTCTTTGATATTTCTATGCTGGGCGGTCTTCCCAACATGCGCTACCTGGCGCCGGCTTGCATGGAGGAATACCTGTCCATGCTAAGCTGGTCGCTCGATCACCGCGAGCATCCCGTGGCGATTCGCGTGCCGGGCATTGGCTTGGTAAGCCGCCCCGATCTTGCGCCCGCCGAAGACACCGATTACAGCGCCGTTCGCTACAACGTGGTGCGCCAGGGTCGCGACGTTGCTGTGCTCGCGCTCGGCGATTTCTTTGAGCTGGGCGAGCGCGTGACAAACCGCCTGGCTGCTGAGTACGGCATCGAGGCCACACTCGTCAACCCGCGCTTTGCAACCGAGCTCGACCGCGAGTTCCTCGACAGCCTTGCCGTCGAGCATCGCGTTGTCGTCACCCTCGAGGACGGCATCTTGGACGGCGGCTGGGGCGAACGCGTGGCATGTTATTTGGCCTGTACGCCGCTGCGCACCCGCACCTTTGGCATCGCCAAGGGCTTCCCCGACCGCTACGACCCCAACGAGTTGCTCGCTCAGAACGGCATGACGGTCGAGAACATGGCCGCCGAAGCCGTGAGACTACTCAACGAGTAAGAAAACCTCCGCAAGGGAAGCATCCCTGCGGAGGTTTTTATTTTCGCGACGCGATTATCTCGATCTGTAACATCTAGAGGACAAATTCGCGTCTAACTGTTACAGATCTAGATAAGACGTCTTAGTCCCAGACCTTTGTCTCAATCTGTAACAGATAGAGACCTTTTGGCCGTCCAGATGTTACAGATTGAGACATTCGAATTCCCCTGAAGAGAAAATCTCGATCTGTAACAGTTACTCGGCAAAAATGGCTGCAGATGTTACAGATCGAGACATAACAGCAAGGCATGCCGCTGCATCTGCAAGAACCACCACAAAGGTGCCTGTCCCTTTATGGTAGGTAGAATAACCCATAAGGTAAGTATGTTTCTGAGTTATTTCGTGTTGACCCATTTGAGCGCGATAGGGTATAACTCTACTCAACCGCTAGGGATTTTATTGAGAAAGGTGTTCTACCATGAGCAAGAACCTCTCCCAGCAGGTCGTTCTCGACCGCCGCGGCTTCGTTGCCGCCACCTTCGCAACCGTCGCCGGCCTTGGTCTTGCCGGCTGCTCCGACACCAGCGCCGAGGCCGACAAGGGTTCCGCCGCCGGCTCCTCCAAGAGCTCCAAGGATACCGAAGTTTCCGCCACGCTCGACGCCAAGGCATTCGACAAGCTCGTCGACAACGGCCCCAAGGCCGATGACGACGCCATCGCCGCCAGCACCTGGGCCACGGCCGTTAAGGACGCCGGCGTCTTTAAGATCGGTGGCGTTCAGACCTCCACGCTCTTCTCCCTCCTCAACGAGAAAGACGGTCAGACCCGCGGCTTCGACGCCGGTATCGCACAGCTCCTGTCCAACTACATTCTGGGCGAGAACAAGGTCGAGATCACCCAGGTGACCTCGGACACGCGCGAGTCTGTCCTGCAGAACGGCCAGGTCGACGCTGTCTTTGCCACCTACACCATTACCGACGAGCGCAAGAAGCTCGTCTCCTTCGCCGGCCCCTACTACTACACCCAGCAGGCCATCCTGGTGCTCGCCGATAACGACGACATCAAGAGCGTCGACGACCTGGCCGACAAGAACGTCGCCGTCCAGTCCGGCTCCAACGGCCCTGCCATCCTGGAGGAGTTCGCCCCCAAGGCCAGCCAGCAGGAGTTCAAGACCGACGAGGAGGCCCGCCAGGCACTCCAGCAGGGTCGTGTTGACGCCTACGTCATCGACAACAACATGCAGCAGAGCGCCCTGGTCCGCGAGCCCGGCAAGTACAAGATTGCCGGCAAGCCCTTCGGCAGCAAGGAGCCCTATGGCATCGGTCTGCCGCTCGATTCCGACGGCGTCGCCTTCGTTAACGACTTCCTTAAGAAGATCGAGGACGACGGCACCTGGACCGAGCTGTGGCAGATCTGCATCGGCGACCGTACGGGCGACACCAATGTTCCCGAGCTGCCCGAGATCGGCGCCTAGGCAGCGAGCCTGGTAACGGCCGCTGCGAAACCATACGGAAACGCATGATGCGCTTTATTGCGGTAAACTGTTTCCTCACTGAGTTGTCGGGGCTTCCGTACACACGGGAGCCCCTTTCCTTATCGGCGGGAGGTCCGCATGAGTCTCTCCGAGCTCTGGTCGCTCTATGGCCAGAACTATATCGACGCGCTGCTAGCAACCTGGGGCATGACGCTTGAGTCGTTTGCCATCGCCATGGTGCTGGCCGTCGCCGTCACCGTGATGCGCGTGTCGCCGCTCAAGCCGCTGCGCGTCTTTGGCGACCTGTATGTCCAGGTCTTCCGTAACATCCCCGGCATCGCACTGCTCATCATCGTCGTCTATGCGCTGCCGCCGCTCAAGGTCGTCCTACCCTACCGCACCTGCGTTATCGTCGCCACGGTTCTTTTGGGCTCGGCCTTTGGCTCCGAGAACTTTATGAGCGGCATCAACACCGTCGGCGTCGGTCAGGTCGAAGCCGCACGTTCGCTCGGCATGAGCTTCAGCCGTATCCTCGCCAAGATCGTGATTCCGCAGGCGCTGCGCTCGAGCGTGTTGCCCATGACCAACCTCTTTATCGCCGTCATGCTCACCACCGCGCTCGGCAGTCAGGTGCCGTTGCAACCGCAGGAGCTCACCGGCGTGGTGAGCTACATCAACACGCGCTCGCTCGGCGGCGTCGCCGCGTTCTTTATCTCGGCGCTCGGCTACCTGGGCACGGCCTTTGTGGTGAGCCACATTGGCAACTACATCGATAAGAAGGTGAGGATCCTCCGATGAGCAAGCACTCCACCTCCGCGCTCACCATGCGCGATGCGCTCTACGAGGCTCCCGGCCCCAAGATGCGCGCCAAGATTCGCATCGGCACCGCCATCTCGCTTGTTGCCGTCGCCGTGCTCGTCGCCCTCGTGTTGCAGCGCTTTTATGTGACCGGCCAGCTTTCGGTTCACTATTGGTTTTTCTTTACGCACCTCACCACCTGGAAGTTCCTGCTTGCCGGCTTTGAGGGCACCGTTAAAGTCGCACTCACCGCTGGCGCCATCGCGCTGGTGCTGGGCTTAGCCCTTATGCTCGGCCGTACCAGCGACATTAAGCCGCTGCAGCTGGTCTGCCGCGTGCTCACCGATTTCTTCCGCGGCGTACCGAGCCTGTTGTTCATCTACTTCTTCTTTTTGGTGCTGCCCCAGTACAAGATCGCGCTGCCGTCGTTTTGGATGCTCACGCTTCCCGTCGCGCTCGCTGCAGCTGGCGTACTTGCCGAGATCTTCCGTGCCGGCGTCAACGCCGTGCCGCGCGGCCAGGTCGAGGCCGCCCAGGCACTCGGTCTCTCCAAAGCTAAAATCACCTTTAAAATCGTGTTGCCGCAGGCTATCCGGTTTATCATTCCGTCGTTGATTTCGCAGCTCGTGGTCGTAGTCAAAGACACCACCGTGGCCTACGTGGTGAGCTACCCCGACCTCATGCAAAACGCCCGCGTGCTCATTACCAACTACGACGCCCTCGTGTCGGTCTACCTGGTTATCGCGGTCATCTACATCCTCATCAACGTCGCGATCAACAAGGCCGCTGTCTATGTTTCGCACAAGACCGGCGCGACCATCATCCGCTAACGCTTTACCATTTCGAGTCATAAGGAGCCGAGCACCATGGCACAGAGCACCTCTTCCACCGGCAATCAGCCGCTGATCGAGCTCAGGCACGTCGATAAGCACTACGGCGATCTGCACGTTCTCAACGACATCAATCTCTCGGTCGACCGCGGCGAGGTCGTCGTTGTGATCGGACCCTCGGGCTCGGGCAAGTCGACCATGTGCCGAACCATCAATCGCCTGGAAACCATCGACTCAGGCGAGATCCTCATCGAGGGCGAGCCCCTGCCACAGGAAGGCAAGGATCTTGCCCGCATGCGTGCCGAGTTGGGCATGGTATTTCAGCAGTTCAACCTGTTTGCACATATGACCGTACTGCAGAACGTCATGCTGGGACCGGTCGATGTGCTGGGCGTCTCCAAGGAGGAAGCTCGTGAGCGCGCCATGGACCTGCTGGGCCGCGTGGGCGTTGCCGAGCAGGCCGATAAGGTGCCCGCACAGCTCTCGGGCGGCCAGCAACAGCGTGTAGCCATCGCACGTTCGCTTGCCATGCAACCCAAGGCCATGCTTTTTGACGAGCCCACGAGCGCCCTTGACCCCGAAATGATCAACGAGGTGCTCGAGGTCATGGTCCGTCTGGCCCAGCAGGGCATGACGATGATCGTCATCACGCACGAGATGAACTTCGCCCGCCGCGTGGCCGACCGCGTCGTGTTTATGGCCGACGGCCAGATCGTGGAAACCGGCACACCCGACGAGTTCTTCGACCACCCCAAGACCAAGCGCGCCCAGGACTTCCTCAACTCCATTAAGGGCCACTAGCCCAATTGCCACGCGGGCAAATTCATCAGTAACGTTTGTCCCGCGCCACCCCTGTGCCATGTCCACCCGGATTCGAAAGCCGCACCCATGATCGGAACCCGCACCTCATCGTCCTACACTCCGCACGTCGACGTCGATCCCGCTGACCGCCCGCTTATCCTGGTAGCACCACGCTGGGAAGAAGCGAAGCCCTATTTGAGCGAGACGCTCTCCCCCAACGAGGAGATTGCGAGCGTATTTGTCGACGCCATTCTTGCCGCCGGCGGTCTGCCGCTGCAGATGTCCATCACCGAGGACATTGAGGTCATCCGTCATTACGTCGATATCGCCGACGGCATCGCCATTCCCGGCGGCCCCGATGTCAATCCCAAACGTTGGGGCGATGATCGACCCTACGACCCCACCCTCTGCTGCGAGATCCGCGATAGTTTTGAGTTTAAGCTGGTCAGCGAGGTGCTCCGTGCCAAAAAGCCGCTCTTTACCACCTGCCGCGGCACGCAACTGCTCAACGTCGCCACCGGCGGCACCCTGTGCATGGACGTGCCGAGCCTGGGCGCGCGCGAGGGCCGCACGCAGTGGCGCCATACCCACGTGCTCAACGACCCTGTGCATCCTGTCGAGGTCGTGCCGGGCTCGCTGCTGGAGCGCGCGGTTGGCGGGCACAGGCTGATCCAGACCAACTCCGCACACCACTGCTGCGTCGATCGTCTGGGTAAGAGCACGCGCTTGGTCGCCAAGGCAACCGACGGCGTTCCCGAGTGCATCGAAGTCGAAGGCCAGCCGTTCTGTCTGGGCGTGCAATGGCATCCCGAGTACACCTGGCAGACGCTCGAGACCGACTTTAACCTGTGGAAGTCGTTTGTCGAGGCAGCAGCTAAGGTAAAGCAGGCTCGCTAGCTCGCAAAGCACAGAGGCTAAATCATTCCATGTCAGGGGGCGGACACCAGCTACGGTGCCCGCCCCTGAATTTGATATGCTCGGTCCACTAACCCGTCAGGCAATTTCAATCACTTCATCGCATGCCGAAATGAGCACAGGGTCGTGCGTAGCGATGACTGTGATATGTCGCCCCTTTCTTTCCTTAAGGATTTCGATAAACGCCTGCTTGCTTTGGCTGTCGAGTGCAGATGTCGGCTCATCAAACATCATCACGTCCGGGTTTTTCAGCAATTGGCGAATAATCGCTATTTTTTGCTTCTCTCCTCCTGAAATGTTGTTCTGCTTATCGTCCAGCTCGACATCAAGTCCACCACTTGAATCGACCATCTTTTTAAGCCCCATTCTCTCAATGAGGCTCTCAAGGTCACGCTCTTCAGTGCTTCTGCAGCAAAGAATTAAATTGTCCCGTATCGACCCCTCGGTCAGGGGCGGCTCCTGCTCCGTAATCCCGATATTGCGCTTCCGCAGCGCATAGCGGTCCAGAGAGCCCAAGGGCTTGTTGTTAATCCAAATATCCCCCTTGCAGTTTTCTGGATCGCAACCGCTTATCACATCCAGCAGCGTGCTCTTACCGGAACCGTTCGGCCCAACGATTCCGTATACCTTTCCTTTTTCTAAAGAAGCCCGAATGTCCCTGAACGCGGTCTTTACAGACCCCGGATAGCTATATGACAGCTCGGAACAGTTCACCTCGTAAACATCAGAGAGGATAATGGTCCCGTTTGAGTCCTCGGGCATGTCCAGCAACCGACGCAAACGCTCGTAGGATACCCTTGACGTTTGATAGTCCTTGCCCAACGCAAGGAAGAATTCAATAGCCGAAGAATAATAGGAGTAATAGCTTAGCGCCGTCATAAGATAGCCGGGCAGCAAATTGCCGTCGAGAACTTCCTTTGCACCCAGAATCAAGATTCCACCCTGCGCCAAAGACGTGACGACAGCATTGGCAAACGTAAAGGTCGCATTAATTTGCTGGTTCTGATAAACGCAACGATATAGCTCTGCAAAAGAGTGCTCGAGCCTTTGCTTAAAAAATTCGAATAGAACATGCCTGCGGATAAATTGTGCGCTGCTAAGCTGCTTCTCCAGATCGGAAAAGAATCGAGCCTCCTGCTCTTGAGCCTCAAAACTTCTTGCGAACAAACACTTTTTGAAAAGCGAATAGACCGCGCCACTTATTATGCCAAGAGCCATGCACAGCATTGCCAGGTGACCGTTTATGGTCGCCAGGACAACAAACACCACAAGCAACGTCACTATATTGCTCACACTTTGGACACTTGCGTTTATAACAAATATCACCAAATCGTTAGCGTCATGATTAATCTGCTGATTGTAATATGAGGCATCGAAATTAATAAAGAAGGACCGAGGTAGCCTTTGAACGTGACTTATCACCTCTTCATTCAATGCAAATCCCACATGTGTCTGTAAGTCGACATAGACCAGTTCGCTGGCGCAATTCAAACCGGCTCGTACGATACCCAGCGCTGCTATCTCAGCGCCGATGGCGATTGCGCTTTCCCCATCTCGCGCGACACCGACAAAGTTGTTGACCAGTTGTCCCGTCAGAAAAGGAATTGCGAGACCAACCACAAGCGAGAGCAGGCACATTAGAAGATAGGTTATATACTTTGGATTCTTAATTATTGTTCTTGCGCAGAGATTAAACATGAGCTGAATCCAGTTCCGAAAGCAATCGCTGAGCCTTCTCGGTCAAAATCATTCGTTGGCGCACCTGATACCTTTGAGATACGCACTGTTTTGACCCTCAATGAAGAGCGTGATTAGGGCAACCTCCCATGCATGAGGGATAGGCAAAACACTCTTCACACTCATGATCGCTCGGCTCATAGTTTAGCCATTGGACCAGCTGAGCATTCATCCTCGGCCCTTCGGCAAGCGTGCCGACGCAGCGTTCACGCATCCCGATTTCGTCCCAACATTTATAAAGATAGCCCTCCGGATCCACTACAAACGACCCTGCACAAACGGCGCCACATATAGCCGGATTAAAGCGCACCGTCAGGTCAACATAGAACCCCCTATCAACTGCATGACTATAAAAGTCCAGCTCTTCCTGAGAAAACGCCTCCATCGAAAAACAACTACTGTCACTTGGGCACGTATCGTTAATATTGTCGACAGGCGCCAGATAGAATCCAACCTTGTTTTTAAGGCCCTTTTCCTCGAGTGCATCCAGCAAATCGCCAGCACCGACAATGTTATGGGCATCGACATTGCACCTGATGGAAATATCCAACAGATGCGTGACTTTAGAAACGTTGTCTAGAATCGCATCGTACGTCGGCTGTCCGTTCCGCAAGAACCGCCGAGAATCGTGGTCCTTTCGAGACCCGTCCAAGGTTATTTGAGCCATCTTGACGTCACAAGCCGCGAGAGTCTCGGCCACTTCTGGCGTCAGAAGATATCCATTTGTAACGATGGATGCCGAATAGGAGCACTCTGGATTAAGGATCGCCTTTATACGCTCTGTAAGCCGCTGAATTCTATCGACTTGCAACAACGGCTCTCCACCATACCAACCGATCTCAAGCTCGCTCAGCCCCCGTGAACGCTCCTTTACGAATGAGACAAGCCGGTCTTCAACCTCCGGAGTCATTGTCGTTTTGCGTTGTCCTTTTTCATAACAGTATGGGCAACAGAAGTTGCACTCCAATGTCGGGGCTATCGTCAAGCCTAGAGAGCGATTGGAAAATCGAGCAAGATGGCCCATCGCCTTCATTTCCTCTTTTTCGTCACGATCATCTTCTAACAGCATTCCTCCTTGAAGCAACGCTTCGCGCAATTCATCTGGCTCACATTCGGTTCCCGATACCATGCGGCACATACTTTCTGCATGTTGTTTATCCAACGAAAGGATTGCGCCAGTCTTTGAATTCATCACCAGCGTTCTTTCGCTGTGGTTTTCAATCAAGTTGTATTGAGACGGCTTCATATGATTATCCCTCACAAACAATCAAAGAAATTTCGACCGTAATCGGTCGACGGTAAAGCAAATGGCAAAAACGCTTGCTACGTTTATTAGGCAGTCAATTAAAATCGAGATGCATTGACCATTCCCCAACGGGGTCACGCCGCAAATCCACATGAGCATCGAGGCTGGAAGCGGAAGCATGGAATTAGCCCCGAGCTGTATGTAGATCGCTACGACGTTGACAAGTAACAGCATGCCAATCGGACCGAAGCCGGACCCAAAATAGGAAACAACGATTACACAAGAAACCACGCATGCAAGGCAGGCAGCGGCAGCAAGAACAAGTCGATAGCAAAATACATACAGGTTGAAATACTGCTGAGCATCCAAAACGATCGCGCAGTTAAGACAGTACAAAACGACACTCGACAGGATAAACGCGCCCAAAAGGGCAAAAGAAGACAGCACCACTCGCGCAACGATAGCGCACGCCCGCTTCCCTCCTCGTGCCTCCGACAGCCCCCATGGTTCCTCGACAAAGCCCGAGCTGACAAAGCGCGGCACAATGCAAGCCGCGATGAACGGAAAGAACAATGCATGAGCCAACGGGGCTACGTTGAACAGCAGGCCGCGAAAAACCTCTGCATTACCAAATAGAAGGACATCCTCTGCCGATAGCCGAAGCGTCGGGTCTGGGAAAAAGCCCAAGAAACTGTTCTCACGGAGGCTACAGAACCACATCGGGAAAGAATTAATCTGCAATACCACCATGCACGCATAAATTACCAGGATTAAGGCGTACGTCCATTTGCTCGCATGCTTCAATTCTGAATGAAGGAATCTTTTAATCTGACGAGCCATTGAGCACACCCCCAGCACGAAAGTTCACGAGAGCGTAAATCAATACCGATAGACAGCTGGCTGCCGCGCCATATCCCAGAAGCGTCAGCTGCCCCATATCGCTATACCCAAGGGCACATCCGACTCCAAGGTACGGCCCCGGAAGAAAGAAGATCCATCGCAAGGACGGTATGGGCGTCTGAAGGTAAGTTCCGTAGAGCGTCAAGCTCATGACAAATCCAACTATCACCACGGCCCCGCTCAATACAGCGCTGCCCGTAATCCGATAGATGGTCACCGTCTCCAGCGCAACCGATATCACCAATACGGCGTTGACTATCATTGCAGGCAAAAATGCAGCCAGCATGCCATGCACGTAGTTTTGCCCTCCACGTGTTACGGCTATGGCAAAAAGAAGAAGGCAAAGCGCACTATATGCTGCGCCAATTATGAAAGCAGACGAAAATGCATGTGCTAGAGCGCCATTAAAGCGGGCGAGACCTCTTGCCATAGAAATTCGGTATCCCTCTTCATAGCCGCGCTCCTGCAAAATCACCAGACAAACGATGAGTGGAACGAACAGGGATGTGCCGGCAAAAGCGCTGCGCACAAGGGATTCATCGGGTGCAGAAGGATCGATTACATTCCAGCAGAAGCCAATATCCTCCCCAAAAACGCTATTGCCAAAGGCGAGCAACGTTGTTCCGTTTTTTAGAAAGACACCGAAGAGAAGGCCGAACGCCAGCATAAGCGCAAGACCAAACTTCGCCGGAAACATCCTGTGCAGACGCATCATATCTGCCTTTATGGGATGAATCGCCCGCTTCATAGCGAGACCGCCTTCATCAAGCGCCTGTAATACTCTTTTAGGGACGACGCCTCATCCCTTATGACATCCATCGATTCCTTTTTCAGCAGTTCACCGTCATGAATAAACACGCAACTTGTTGCAACCGATGCCAACTCATCCAAATCATGGCTAGAGATGAGCATGGTCTTACCCTGTTCTCGATTCAATCGGCCGATAAGGGCCCATATACTCTCGATGCCCAGCGGGTCCAATCCATTTGCCGGCTCATCGAAAATTAGTACGTCAGTGTCACCCAACAAAGCCGTAGCTATATCCAGCCGCCGTTTCATTCCCAAAGAAAAACTGCTTACGCTCTTTTTTTCATCGACGTCCAGCCCGACTAAGCTCAAAACGCGAGGAATCTCACGATTCCCATCAAGCCCCCATTCCGCACATCGAATTTGAAGATTCTCAATCGCGCTGAGAGATTGGTATGCTCCGCTGGAATCTGGCACATAGCCGACACGCGTCCGCATCAGACCAAGCTCTTTTTTCGACTTGCCTCCAAAGAGCTCCACGCTCCCCGACGATGGCTCACAGAGGCCCAGCACTATTTTGATAAGCGTGCTTTTGCCCGCCCCGTTTGCACCAACAAGGGCGCAAAGCTCAGATTGATTCACCTCGAAGGAAACGTCATGCAACACACGCCGTTTTCCATAGCGCTTTGACACCTTTGATAGTTTTATCGCTGATGCGTTCATTGGCCTCCCGTTCTGCTTGGTAGCAAAACCGCTGTTGCCAGACTCTCGCCTGGCAACAGCCACAACTGCTAGAAATAAACAACGCAGTTGTTTTTACTGCAGTTCTTAGTGCAGACGCGTGCTCCACAGAATTTCTTGCAGTAACCGTTGCACCCACCACCGGGGTCCACATAACTTGGTTTGACAATCCAGCTCATATCGTTCCTCCTTTCTTTTATCGTTTTCCATTCTTATTATTGTTTTTCGATAACTCATATTTGTCAAGATAATCTAAAAGACGGAATCCGTGTTAGACACGGGTTCCTTCACGCTGATATTTCGTTTTAGTTGTTCGCCTTAAGCTACTCGTCGCTCAAATCGACAGCGAAGACCGATGTCGGAAGCGACGCCTCATTGCCTCTGCCATCCCGCATCTGCCTCACGGCATTCTTCGCGCGCTCGACAATAAGTTCCTCGAGCTCTTTCTCGCTCACGCGCTGAATAATATCTCCCGGTTGACAATCAAGCTCATCACAGATTTCAAGAAGCGTCTTAAGACGAATAGCTTTAATTTTTCCGTTTCTTAGCTTAGAAATATTAGCCGGAGTATGCCCCGTGGCACGAATCAGATCAGAGCTGGTCTTTCCGGTCTTAAGCAGCTGCGTCTCAAGCTCGATGATGAGATAGCTCATGTTTCCTCCTACACAAGCTCGTCAGACTGCTCTTGGAGCAGCGAGGCATAACTCCAGATCGCCGAGATAAACAGACAGACAACTGCGCCGATAAACGACCCCGCATCAAAGGTAGCGCCTTGGCAAATCTCAATAACGAAGGAATGAGGCACGATGTAAAGCTCCAGTCCGCCAATGGTGAGATTGACCGATTCATAGGCACCAACAAACGAAACCACGGCGTTAACAGCAAAGGCAAGTGCAAGAACACGGATAAGCCGCACATGCGCCTTGGTAAAGGGCGAGACGCCCCGAGAGATGTTATGGCTGATTCCGCACAAAACGATAAGCGAAACACCCACGACGAGTGCCAGGCACAGCCCGCTTGGGATAACGATGCTCCCGCCATCGAGAAGCGTCACGACACCGAAAGAATCGACAGAAACAACGTTTGCAACCGTATACCAGATCACGTAAACAACCAACGCGGCAAAAGCGATGAGCATTCCCGCAAAAACGACCGCCATGCAAAAGCCAAGCTTCCTTACAGTCTCGCCCGCCTTGGCCATACGCTGAACGCTGTTGGACATACACTCACCCTCATCGAATCTATCGTTATCGGAATAGTTTATCGAACAACGATATGGATTGCATGCGGAAAGCCCCGCCAGTGCGCGAGAGTGAATTTTTGGACACTTACCGAACGAGAGTGGATAATCTCCCACTTTGAGGCCGCCACCGGGCCTAAAACGGGGGATTATCCACTCTCATAGTCATCAAAGCTTGCAAGCTCTTATGCAGCCGCCTCGCGCAGGGCCGACATCGTGGCCGCATATTGCTGCTGCAGCGCATGCATTCCTTCGCGAGCGCCGTCAACAGTATCGGCACCGCGCAGCGCTTCGGTCACCACGACCGCCGGCTCGTACAGATTATCGAATCCCAAGTTCTGGCTCACGCCCTTGAGCGTGTGCGCCGCCATAAACGCTGCCTTGGCGTCTCCTGCCGCCATGGCAGCCTCCAGCTTGTCCATACTCTCGTCATCCAAAAACTTGAGGGCAAAACGGGCAAGCATCTCCTCGCCCATCAGCCGAGTGCAAGCGTCATCATAATTGGCGCCGATCTTCTCATACGCCTCACGCATGGAAATCATGGGTTAAAAACTCCTTTGGTCAAACTAAATCGTGGGAAACGCAACGACGTCAGCGGGGCGTGCCAACGTCTCGGCAATTTGGTCTTGCACCTCGAGCAAGCAATCGAGCAGCAGCGGGTTAAAGGTACCGCACTTACCGTCCAGAATCATCTGGATCGCCTCCTTGTGCGGGATAGCGTCCTTGTACACGCGCACGCTCGTCAGCGCATCGTACACGTCAGCCACCGACACCACCTGTGCGGCGATGGGAATATCGCTGCCCTTAAGGCCGTCGGGATAACCTTTGCCGTCCCAGCGCTCGTGATGCCAGCGCGCAATCTGGTACGCATATTCTATAAGCGCATTGCCGGCGTGATGGCGGCCCAGCTCATGCAGCATGTCGGCGCCGATCGTGGTATGCGTCTTCATAATCTCGAACTCCTCGGGCGTGAGGCGCCCGGGCTTGTTGAGAATCGCATCGTCAATCGACATCTTGCCGATATCGTGCAGTGCCGAAGCCAGGGCGATCGTGGAGCGCTCCTCGTTGCCGAGGGAGATGCTGTCGCTACGGTGGACCAGGCAGCCAAGCAGCAGCTCGGTCAGCTTCTCGATGTTCGTAACGTGCCTGCCGCTCTCGCCATTGCGGAGCTCCATGACGCCGGCCATGATGTCGATGAGCATGCGACTGTTCTTGACGCGCTCGTTGTACTGCTGGGACAGCAGGTTCGTCAGGCGGCGCTGCTTGGCGTATAGGCGGATGGTATTGCTTACACGGCGGCGCACGACACGGGAGTCAAACGGACGGCTGATATAGTCCGAGGCGCCCAGCTCGTACGCGCGCAGAACCATATCATCGGAATCTTCGCTCGAAATCATGATGACAGGCAGATTGTCGACACCCGATCGGCGCGACAGGTCGGCCAGCACCTCAACGCCGCTTATGCCCGGCATCACAATATCCAGCAGCACGAGCAACAACTTATCGCCATAGCGGTCGACCATATTGAGCGCCGTACGACCGTTATCGGCCTCGAGGATGCAATACTCGTCCTTGAGCATCTCGTTGAGAATGGCTCGGTTCATCTCGGAGTCATCGACGATAAGCACCAATGGCTTTTCGCTTTGGAAGGCCTCGATGGAATCGGAATCGGTCACGACCGTACCGGGCTTTGCCTTAGCGCGGCTCAGTAACTGGACAGCGCGGCCAACGCCCTCGTCGACCGTCTCGCCATGAATGCGAACGCCACCGACACATGCCGTCAAGCTCACGTACTCATGCCCCGGAATAACCGTGGCATGAACGGCATCGGATACCTGATGCAGGCGGCGGGCGAAGTCATCGGAGGGAATATTGGGCATGACGGTCACAAACTTGTCGCAGCCATAGCGCACAAGCTCGTCAGTCGAACGAATTCCGCTGCGTATGGCTGTCGCCACAGCACCGAGTGCAAGGTCGCCAGCATGATGGCCACACGTATCGTTGAAGACCCTAAAATCATCAAGGTCGATTACCGCAACGCCGGCCTTCATGCGCGCGCTACGGAGCTTTTCCTCGTAATATCGGCGATTGCACGCACTCGTCAGCACGTCGGTGTAGACAAGGTCCTCTTCTGCGGCCTCTTGCCCATCAATCGGACGCACCATCAGCAGGACGTGAGGCTCGCCCTCGACCTTTAGAGGGCGCAGACGGGCGCGGTACTCAATACCATCATTGAGCAGCTGCTCCGACACCTCATCGGAGTCTGCCAAGGCCTCAAGACTCGACTGACGCAGACAAGGGCAGCGATCGCCAGCGAGCAAGCAGTTAGGCTCGCTCTTAATCTGATCGGCCGACAGCAAACGCACCACGGGGTAGGTCTTCGCGACGCGGGCGACCTCGGCGGCAGCCTCCTCGTCGGTTAGATTGACCTCGTGATTATTGAGCATATGGGGCCCTTTCTATCGTTACGCACGGCAACGGCGCATATCAAATGGTACAAGGGTAACATCTGACAACTACAGGCAAACGCGCGATTATCGTTACATTTTTATGACCTGGCAAATAGCGGTAATGGAGCCGCGAGCGCACGGTTATGGGCGCATTCGTTAACAATGACGAAACGCTAGCAGTCCTCCTCCCCGCAGGTCATCGAGCGTGCTAACGCTCCAAGACATCGCGAACGGCGTTTGCCGCCGTAACGGGGCGATCGCGCAGACCGTTATGCGCGCCCGGGATCGTCACGAGAGGACAATCGAGATATTCGGCAGTCGCTCGCGTACCAGCCTCGCGGGGCGTACCGACCGAAAGCTCACCCAACAACACGGCCGACACCGCCTTTGACGCGCGGGCGCGATCCCAGTCGGGAGCATATGTCATATTTGTTCCATATTCGTTCGCCATAAAGCAACGACCATTGCGCAGAGCATGTTTGGCTTCCGCCTCGGTCGTCCCAGGAGCCTCGGGGTCCAAGTCGCCGAGGGCTCCCAAGAAAAGACGGAGCGCCCTTGAAACCTTTCCAGCTGCAATCATATCGAGCAAAACCGGAGCCGCGCCCATGCCGACGCCTTCGGCCGACACAGCCGGCTCATGCAGAATCGCGCGGGCGACGAGATGGGGTTCGGCGCGAAGAAGCTCCAGCGCCACCAACGTACCGGCGCTGTGCGCAAGCACATTTGTCGGAGCGCCAACGTGTTCGATCACGGCCTGCAGGTCGGCGGCCTGAGCGGCAAGATCATAGCTGCCGTCTGCCGCTTCGCCGCTGTCACCACAGCCGCGACGGTCGTAGGCAATGACGCGGTAGTTGCGGCTGAGCTCACAAGCGATTCCGTCGAAAAATGTGCCGTCGACACAAGCGCCGTGCACGCACACCAAGGCAGGAGTATCAGGCGACACATCCGGGCCGGCATATTCGCGACAGGCAATCGTGGTGCCCGCATTCTCGACCGTAAAATCCATGTTGTGCCCCCGTCATCAATGCTCATCCAGTTGCACGTCAGTGCGGTTGGATGGACCCGCATTGCCTTACGCCTTGTTAACAGATTAACTGTACCCGACCCGAGGCTTTTCATGGGACGGCATCATGGGCGACGTGAAAAAACGAAACTTGTAAAGCAAGAGCCCGCACCTTGCTTTGGAGCCGATGCTATGCTTAGGCACAATTGTCTTGAGGAGCATATGCCTATGTCTACGTTTTTGAATGCCAGCCCCATCTTTGGGCCTGTTCGCAGCCGTCGCCTTGGCCTCTCGCTCGGCGTCAACATGATGCCGGCCAGCGGTAAGATCTGCACGTTCGACTGCATTTACTGCGAAAACGGCCTCAACGCCGAGCGCCCCTGCCATGAGCCGTACAACACAGCTGCCATGGTACTCGACACGCTCGAGGCAAAGCTGCGCGAGATGGCAGCCGAGGGCGAACTCCCCGATGTGATCACCTTCGCAGGCAACGGCGAGCCCACCGCCGCACCGGAGTTTCCGCAGGCCATTGCCGGCGCCGTCGCGCTGCGCGACGAGCTTGCCCCAAACTCCAAGATCGCCGTGCTCTCCAACGGTACGCGCGCCGACCGCCCCGAGGTGCACGACGCGCTCATGATGGTCGACGACAACATTCTTAAGCTCGATACCGTCGACCCGGCATTTATCCAGCTGCTCGACCAGCCCGTTGGCCCCTACGATGTAGAGCACCAGATCGAAACGTTCGCGAGCTTTGACGGTCACGTTATTATCCAAACGATGTTTTTGAGCGGCGAGTACCGGGGCAAGTCTCTCGATAACACCGGCGAGGAGTACGTCGGCCCTTGGCTCGCGGCGCTCGAGCGCATTCGCCCGCAGGAGACGACCATCTACACGGTGGCGCGCGAGACACCGGTCGCCGGCCTTGCCAAAGCAGCGCCCGAGGCACTCGACACGATCGCCGCACGCGTGCGCGCCCTCGGCATCCCCTGCCAGGTGAGCTACTAGCAAAACCACGCAGCAGCCAGTGCCCGCCATCCCGCCCCATCAGTTGCGGTGATATAGTTCCTATTTGTGCTGTTAAACCGCTTAAATCGGAACTATATCACCGCAACTTTTATAGACGCGTGGGTGGGCTATACTAGCTGCGGATGAAAGGAAGTTAGCCATGTTTGACAAAGGACCCGTGCCCGGCCGCAACGACGCTTGCTGGTGCGGCAGCGGCAAAAAATATAAGAAATGCCATAGCACCTTCGATGAGCGCCTCGAGCGCTTGTGGGAAGAGGGCTGGGAGGTTCTGCCCCGCACGCTCTACAAGACGCCCGCCGATATCGAGGGCATCAAGCGCTCGGCCGCCATCAACGTGGGCGTGCTCGATTATGTGGGCGAGCATATCGCCGCAGGCATGACCACCAACCAGATCGACCAGATGATCTACGACTACACCGTCGAGCACGGCGGCACGCCGGCCGACCTCAACTACGAGGGCTACCCCAAGAGCGTATGCACCTCGATCAACGACGTCGTCTGCCACGGTATCCCTTGCGATGCGGATGTGCTGCACGAGGGCGACATCATCAACGTGGACTGCTCCACGATCTTGGACGGTTACTTTAGTGATTCGAGCCGCATGTTCTGCATCGGCGAGGTCTCGGCCGAGCGCCAGCGCCTGGTCGACGTCACCCGTGCCAGCGTGGAGGCGGGTCTGGCAGCCGTCAAGCCATGGCTACCGCTCTCCGTTATGGCCGAGGCCGTGCAAAAGACCGTCGAGGACGCCGGCTTTAGCGTGGTGCGTGAGTACGGCGGACACGGCATCGGTAAGGAGTTCCACGAGGACCCGTTTGTGGGCTTTACCACCGAGGCGCCCGACGTAGACACCATCATGGTGCCGGGCATGGTCTTTACCATCGAGCCCATGGTCAACGCCGGAGCGCCCGACATCAAGATCAGCAAGGGTGACGGCTGGTGCGTGCGCACCAAGGACGGCAGCGATTCGGCCCAGTGCGAGGTACAGCTCGTGGTGACCGAGGACGGCTACGAGTTGCTGAGCTGGTAGCCGTGGATGCGCCGGGCTTCACGATGGATATGTTAACCATCGCGAAGCCCGGCGTTTTTATAGCGTTTTGCCTGATAAAACCTGCCAAAATAAACCTGTCCCTTTTTGGTAGGTCGAGCGGAGAGGACTGCTTGTGAACATCCTGGTTTTGTTGCCCGTCAACGATCGTCACCGCGCGATCCTCGAGTCGAGCGCTCCGGGCGAGGACTTTATCTACACGAGCGCCGACGCCGCCACGCACGAGCAGGTCGCCGATGCCGACGTGATCCTGGGCAACATCGACCCTGACATGCTCACGGCATGCGAGCATCTTCAGCTGTTGCAATTGCAGACCGCCGGCTATGACGACTACCTTGCTGCTGGCACCGTGCCGGCTGACGCCAAGCTGTCTTGCTCGATCGGCGCCTACGGTCAGGCCGTAAGCGAGCACATGTTTGCCATGGTGCTGTCAATGATGAAGCGCCTGCCCGGCTACCAGGACCTGCAGAGCGAGCATCGCTGGGAGGACTTGGGCCCGGTCACCTCGCTCAAAAATGCCAACGTGCTGGTGCTGGGCGCGGGCGATATCGGCGGCCACTTTGCCACGCTCTGCCGCAGCATGGGCGCACACGTCCGCGGCATCAAGCGCCATCCGCTCGTCTACCCCATTGTGTTTGAGGACATGGACGGCATGGATGCCCTGTCTGAGCGCCTGGCCGAGGCCGACATCGTCGCATCCTTTATGCCCAGCACACCCGAGACCCGCGGCCTGGCGAACGCCGAGTTCTTCGCCGCGATGAAACCGGGCACCTTCTTTGCCAACGGCGGCCGTGGCGATCTTGTGGTTGCCGACGACTTGGTTGCCGCTCTGGAGTCGGGACATCTCGCCGGCGCCGCGGTCGACGTCACCGATCCCGAGCCCCTGCCCGCGACAAACCCGCTGTGGGACGCGCCCAACATGCTCATCACGCCGCACGTGTCCGGCTGGTTCCACCTAGCCGCCACGCTCAACAACGTCGTCGACATCGCCGCGGAGAACCTGCGTCATCTGCAAGCCGGCGAGACGCTCCGCTGCTGGATCGAACACTAGGGTTCCGGCGTTCTACCTGCGGGGTCTAGAGCTATTTGAGCGTTGCCAAGTAGTTTCTTGCGTTTTCGACGTTCATTGCTGCGACGGGCGCATGCGAACAGAGCTTGACATCGTTGGTGACCAGTAAATCTGCTTGGGAGCGCATCGCTGCCGCGATGATTAAATCGTCTTCGTAATCGCTATGGAGATTACGCTGCTTGCTCGCCATCCATATGTCACTCAGGTCGCAGGGTACCGGCGTGGCAAGTTGCGACAGCACGCTAAGACAATCCCATGCAAGTGATGTCGCCGCCACGGCGGCATCTTGGGATAGTGAGCCATGCTCTCGCCGATACCATGCCTTATGTTCACTTGAAATCAAATAGAACAGGTCTTTGGACGATGTCGCCGCATACAGCAAATCCACCTGCGCCGTGCATGCATCGCGTAAAAACTCAATCGCCACCGAACGACCACGTCGTGAGGGAATGAAGTAATCGAGCCACACGTTGGTGTCAACCAAGATGCGCTTTAGAGCCTCACTCATAGAGCCAGCTCATCTCCTCGCCATAGCGATCCGCATATGCATTCCGTTTGAGCTCTTCGTCGTCCGATGGCTGAGCCCTGACCATATCGATTCCCGACTCACGGCAAGCGGCAGCGAACAGCTTCGATCCCTGATCCATGAGCTCGAGTTTACGTTTGGCGGCCTTTTCGCGCTCGCGCTGTTCCGCCCGGGCACGACTGGGCAGCAGGATATCCTCGAGCGCACCGGGGCGATCGGCCAGCGACGCTGCAAGCTGCCAGAGCGCTCGCACCGCTTGGCTCGGCGTCATACCGGCCCTGGAGAGAGCAGCGTCGCCGCTCCTTTTAAGATCGGCATCAAGACGTACGTTGATCTGAGCGGCTGTTGTGGTCATGACCCCTCCTTAATACTTCAGAATTATCATAAAACACTATGGTAGATACGTAAAGCATGTATAGCAATAAATTAGTATTAGCCGTGCTCCGTGCACAAAAAGCCGCCGAGGCACATTGCACCTCGGCGGCTACGCATCACCAATCTAGTTCGGTTTCATCCTTTGCATTTGCCCAGATAAAACCTGGCAAAATAAACCTGTCCCTTTTTGGCAGGTTTTTAGAGCTCCACGCTTTCGGCGCCGTTGATGGTTAGGTTTCGCTCGTAGAAGGCGGTGAGGGCACGGATGGCGTACATCACGTCGCGCACGCCGCCGGTCTCGTAGCTCGAGTGCATGGCCAGCTGCGGCAGGCCCACGTCCACGGCGTGCATGCTCGCCTGCATGTTCGACAGGTTACCGAGCGTGGAGCCACCCGCCATATCGCTCTTGTTGGCGAAGGCCTGCGTGGGCACGTCGGCGTCATCGCAAATAGCCTGGAACACCGCGCGGCTAAAGGCATCGGTGCAGTAGTGCTGGTTGGCGGCTTCCTTGATGACGATGCCGCCGTTGAGTACAACCTGATTGCGGGCATCGCACTTCTCGGCGTGGTTGGGGTGCACGGCATGTGCATTGTCGCAGCTTACAAGCATCGAGGCGGCAAGGGCGCGATGGTACGACTCGTCGTCAAAGCCCAGCGATCCGTTAATGCGGCGCAGCGCGTCGGCCAAGAACGTCGACATGGCGCCCTGCTTGGTCTCGGAGCCAACCTCCTCATTATCAAAGCAGCAGAAGACCGAGACATCGTGCGCGTTCTCGGCGCCCAAAAATGCCTGTAGCGAGGTATAGGCGCAGGCCAGGTCGTCAAGCTTGGGCGTCGAGATAAACTCGTCGGCCCAGCCCCAAATGCGCGCATCCTGACGATTGACCAGGAACAGATCGCGGCCCAAAATTTGTTCGGGCTCAACATCCAGCTCTTCGGCGATCAGGGCATCAAAGTCGCCCTGCTTAAGCTCGCCGGCACTGATGAGCGGGCACAGGTCGACAGCTCGGTTGGGAGCAAAGCCCTCGTTGACGCCACGGTTCATATGGATAGCAAGGCTCGGGATAATAGCGACCTCGCGCTCGGTGGCAAGCAGGCGGCTCTCAATACGGTCGCCCTCGCGCACCAGCACGCGGCCCGCGAGCGCCAGCGGGCGATCGAACCAGGTGTAGTCAATCATGCCGCCGTAGGCCTCGGTGTTCAGGCGCAGCGTCTCGCCCGCGCCGTCGAGCTCGGGCACGGCCTTAACCTTAAACGTCGGCGAGTCGCTGTGCGACGCCGTCAGCTGAAAATGATAGTCGCCGGCAACGCCGTCCTCGCCCCACGTCGCGGCCAGGTCCTCGCCCACCTTAAAGGCGATGACACTCGAGGTATTGCGCTGCGTGTAATAACGCCCGCCCGGCTCGATATCCCATGCCGCGTTCTCGGGCAGGTAGGTAAAGCCCGCCTCGTCGAGCTCGGCCATAATGGTCGCCGCCGTATGGAACATGCTGGGGCATGCCTCGATAAAGTCGATGAGGTCGTTGGCGGCCTCGATATCGTCGGCAGTCACGTGCACGCGCTCGGGCGTTTCCTGATCCGTCATGCTCTCCCCTTTCGCTGGGTTGATGGTCCCCTCCAGCATACCCCGCCGCGCCAGCGCCGCGCCTTTCATTCCATGTTTAATCCCACGCCGCTCGCCAAGTTGAGCCATCATGCCCGTGCACCTTTTGCGACAATTACGCTAACAGGACGAGAGGAGCCGTCATGAAGCCACGTAACATTGCCATCGTCTGCGGTGTTGCAGGAACCGCCGTCGGCATCGCCATTGCCGCCGGTATCGTTTATCACAAACAAATCAAGTCCGCCACGTCGCTCAAACGCTTGACCGGCTACGCGGATGGCCATGACCTGTACGCAATCGACATCGCCTATGACTACGATCTCGATCGCATCATCTCCGCTGGCGTGCGCGACGACCAGGCCTACATCGATGCTGTGGTGGCGCAGGTGTTGCCCGGCGTGCCGGCACATGTCCAGGCGCCCCAGTTTGCCTGCAGCGCCTTTGCCGCCGTAGATGCCGAAGGCCGCGTGCGCACCGGTCGCAATTACGACTTTAAGGACGACACCTCGGCGCTGCTGGTGCGCAATCACCCGCGCGACGGCTATGCCTCCATCGGCTTTGCGGCTCTCAATAACCTGGGCGATAACACTCCGCTTGACTCCGTCGCCGGACGTGCCGCCGCACTCATGGGCCCGTTTGCCCAGCTCGACGGTGTTAACGAATGCGGCGTGTCCATTGCCGTACTCACCCTGGATTCCAAACCCTGTGATCAGGATACGCAGCGCCCCGTCATCAATACCTCACTCGCCATCCGCCTGGCGCTCGACCGTGCCGCCACCACGCAAGAAGCTGTCGACCTGCTTTCCGCCTACGACATGCACGCCATGGCAGGACGCGATTACCACTTCTTTATCAACGACGCCGCCGGTGACGCGCGGGTGGTGGAGTGGGATCCGCGCGATCCGGACCGCGCTTTCAAGGCGACTCCTGTACGCCAGGTCACGAACTTCTACGCCTGCTATGGTGACGAAGTGCTGCCCAACCAAAAGAATGGCGAGCTGGGCCATGGTAAAGAGCGCGCCGTCGCAATCGCCGATGTCCTTGACGCCCATGTCGGTGCCCAGGACGAGGCAGTCGCTTGGAAGGCCCTACGCGCTGCGGCGCAAGAGCCCAATCCGGAAGACATCACCAGCAACACGCAATGGTCGGTCGTCTTTGACAATACCGAACCCGCTGCCGTCATCACGCTGCGCCGCCACTGGGGCGACATCGACGCCTTTGTGCTGTAAGGAGCTGGCGCCGTCGTCCTTACGCTCGCCTGACGTTGCTTACATTTCTATACATTTGAGCTAACACGTTTTACCCCCGCATCAACAGTGTGCGGGGGTAAACTTATGCGCATGTTATAACTTGCCCGGAAGGATTCACCATGCTTAGAATCGGTCTTCTTACTAGTGGCGGCGACTGCCAGGCGCTCAACGCCACCATGCGCGGCATCGTCAAAACGCTTATGACCAATAGCGAAGAGCCTATCGAGATCTATGGTTTTGAGGACGGCTACCAGGGCCTTATCTACAGCAGGTTCCGCGTCATGACGCCCGCCGATTTTAGCGGCATCCTCACCCGCGGCGGCACCATTTTGGGCACGAGCCGCACGCCGTTCAAGCGCCTGAACATTCCCGAGGCCGACGGCGTCGAGAAGGTGCCCGCGATGGTCCACACCTATCACAAGTTGCAGCTCGACTGCCTGTTTATGCTGGGCGGTAACGGATCCACCAAGACTGCCAACCGCTTGCGCGAAGAGGGCCTCAACGTTATCGCCCTGCCCAAGACCATCGATAACGACACCTGGGGCACCGAGATGACCTTTGGCTTTACGAGCGCCATCGACGTCGCAACCAAGTGCATCGACGACATCCACACCACCGCTTCGAGCCATGGGCGCGTATTCGTTATCGAGATCATGGGACACAAGGTTGGCTGGATCCCGCTGTATGCCGGCGTCGCGGGCGGCGCGGACGTCATCCTGATTCCCGAGATCCCCTACGACATGGACCAGGTCATCAAGACCATCGAGCATCGCATGGAAACCGGCAGCCGCTTTACCATCGTGGCCGTCGCCGAGGGCGCCATCTCCAAGGAGGACGCGGCGCTGCCCAAGAAGGAGTACAAGAAGAAGCTCGCCGAGCGCACGAGCCCGTCAATCGTGTACGACATCGCCAAGGAGATCGAGGCCAAGACCGGTCGCGAGACCCGCGTCGCCATCCCCGGCCACACGCAGCGCGGCGGTCAGCCCGACGCCCAGGACCGCATCTTTGCGACTCAGTGCGGCGTCGAGGCAGCGCTCGGCTGCCTGCGCGGCGAGTTTGGCTACATGATTGCCCTGCGCGACGGCAAGATGTGCCACATGCCGCTCGAGGATGTCGCCGGCAAGCTCAAGTTTGTCGACCCCCAGAGTGATCTGGTGCGCGAGGCCAAGGCGCTGGGCATCAGCTTCGGCGACGAATAGCCTCGGCTGGAACCGCCCCCATCGGAGCCCCCAGGGCTTACCTCCCAAATCGTCCTCGGACATGTCAGGACCCCGCCGTGCGCTTCGCGCGGCGGGGTCCTTCCGTCCTGCGGAAAGATTTGGGAGGTAAGCCCTGGGGCCTCCTGCGGTAACTAGGGAGGCCGAGGCTATTCGTCTTCTTGCTGCGGATGCCTGACCTGAAATTCAGTTGCGGTGAAATAGTTCCTGCTTAGTCCGCAAATGGCTGAATTTAGGAACTACTCCACCGCAATTTACTGAGTGGGAGCTCTTGGCTGCTACTTGCATTGACATTTGTCCTAAAATGGCTGGTCGTTAGGGGTTGCTACCGGTAGTTGCGGTAGGGTTTGAGCAGATTCTAACTAGAAATGGTGGTCGCTACCGGTTGTTCTCGGCATACTCGGCTCATTCGATTCGACCATCAAACGAAAGGAACCACCATGGATCTTGCGATGGCACAGCGCCTCGTCGATCGCCGTAAAGCTGCCGGGCTTTCTCAGGAGGCGCTTGCTGCCCAGCTGGGCGTAAGCCGCCAGGCTGTTAGTAAATGGGAGCGCAGCGAGTCCTCACCCGATACCGATAACCTCATTGCGCTCGCCGCGCTGTATGGCGTGTCGTTGGACAAGCTGCTATATGGGGAGGCGGCCAACGATGCCGACGGCCCGGAGGACGGTAGTGCCGACACCGAGACGGCGGATGTGGCTGACGAGGCTGAGGATTCTGCCGAGCACGCCGATTGCGGTGACAAACCACTTGTCGATATTTCCCTCGCGCGCGGTATCCACGTCATTGATCCCAATAAAGGCGAGGAAGTCCATGTTGGTTGGAGCGGCATCCATGTGACCAACGAGCGCAAGGGCGAAGAGGTGCATGTGGGGCCGGGCGGCGTGCATATCGATACGCTTGAGGACGATGGACATAGCGTGCGTACCAATGACGACGGCACCGTCACCATCGACGGCGAGACGTTTTCCAGCTGGAAGGAAGCACACGACAAGCTCGACCATCATGGCAAGCATTTCCACACCAAGGTCGGACGTGCATGGAACAAATTCCCCTTCCCCGCACTTGTCACTCTCGCCTATCTGGTGCTCGGCATTGTCTACGGCACATGGGGCATGGGGCTTTTCCTCGTCTTTTTGGTTCCCGTCTACTACGCGATTGGTGACTTTATCGATCGACGCCATTTGTCAAAGCTCACTGAATGCGTCTATCCAGCAGCCGCCATCGCTTGGTTCCTCTACATGTGGCTCTGTTTGGGACAGCCCCATCCTGCATGGATCATCCTCATCACGATTCCCATCGTAAAGGCGCTCATGCGCTGGTGTCGCAAACAATGGAAGTGCCGCAAACAGGCCTAAACCGCCCCAACCAGCCAGCGCCACTCATCCGACACCGCCCGCCCCTTCCAAGTTGCGGTGATATAGGGACTGTTTTGAGGCTCCAAAGCGTCAAACAGTCCCTATATCACCGCAACTTACAAACAACTGGGCCAGTTCCGGCACGGAGATTAGCATTGAGCTGACCACGCGCCAAGAAAAGGGCCTATTTACTACGTTTAACTCGAGAGAGCCGACCATACCTGCCTTTTTTGAAAATCGACAGGCCTTCTACCTGCGGTTTTATTTTTCGTTTCCCCGGCATGATTGAGAGTATCCAATTAAACGTAGTAGATAGGCCCGTTTTGTGGCATACGACCCATTCAAGCCCAATCTCGAAGGCTAAAGAGAGCCTCTCATCCACGCCTGCGAGCGAAAACCAAATAGAATGAAAGGCAAATGGAAAGCCCGTTTGACGAGCGGAGGACATATGCGCGACGTAGCCGAAAGCGACTGGAAGCTGTTTAAGAAAATGCTTCCTCAATGGCAAGAACGTTATATGGAAAAGCTCATCGGCCAGTACGTTGAGATGCTGAACGGCGACAGCGAAGCGTCCAGTAGATTTTGGGCACTAGAAGAGCACCTCAATAGAGACAAGCTGTCCTCAGGCGTAATTGCAAACGACATTCGCCGCAGCACAATGCACCGCGAGATAGCCAATTTGCTTATCGACAGCGTGATCACCCTTGACGACCTTGACGGTTTTACCGAGGACATTAAGAGCTATGCGCAACACTGGATTGGCCAGTAAGAGCACTGAACGACAGACATCCCCAGCAAAACGGGGCAAACGCCGGATCGCCCGTAGGTGTCCGGCGTTTGCCCAGATAAAACCTGCCAAAATAAACCTGTCCCTTTTTGGCAGGTTACTCGGCACTCTTGAGGGCGCCGACCATGTCGATCTTGTTGAGGGTACGATTGGTGGCGAGGTTGACGATAAACGTAAAGCCAAAGGAAAGCACCACGGCGAGCACGTAGCTTAGCGGCTCGACCTCGACGTCAAAGTACAGCGACGGCATCTGCAAAATGTACGTAAAACTCTCGGCCAGCAAGCCGCCCAGCGGCACGCCCAGCGCAGCGCCAATCGCCGTGAGGATCAACGTCTCCTTGTTGACGTAATGGTGCACCTCACCGCGACGGAAGCCCAACACCTTAATGGTCGCCAGCTCGCGTTCGCGCTCGGAGATATTCGTGTTGGACAGCGTAAACACCACCACAAACGATAGGCACGCCGCCATAAAGGTCACGAGCACTACGACCGAATTGATAATCGTAAAGTTCGCCTCATAGTTTTCCCAATGCTCGGCCGTACTCGAAATCGTAAGCCAACCGTCACTCTTAAGATTCTTGCTAAACGCAATCTGGTCGGCCGACGAACCCTTAAGCAGCACAAAGACGCCGTTAAGACGTGCGCTTCGACCGAACGCACGCTCATAGGTGCCCTGCGTCATGTAAAGCGTGTTGCCCAGATAGTTAAGCGAAATGTCGCTGACTTTGACCTTGGCAACATTGAGCGACGAATCCTGGACGTGAGCCGTATCGCCCGGCTGAATCCCCAGCACCAGCTGTGAACTTTTACTCAGATACACGTCTCCGTCACGCAAAGGCAGCGGTTCTTTGGACTCATCCTCCAGACGCACGTAATCGCCCAAGTCACTCGTGCGGTCATCGGGCACCACGATCAGCTGCACGGTCTCGCTCTTGCCGCCAAACGTAAAGGTGACGTTGTCGGTCATAATCGGCAGGGTCGAGGTCACGGTCACGTTGAAATCATTGGCCGCGCTGCGCTCATCCAATGCCGCGCACGTCTGCGAAAAATCGTCGGGATTGGCGACCGCCAGCAGGTCGTAGCGCGTGATATGCCCGTACTGTTTGGGCGAAAGCGCCACCGACGTATCGCGAATGCCCATACCGCAGATCACGAGCGCCGTGCAGCCGGCGATACCGAAGATGGTCATAAAAGCGCGCTTTTTGTAGCGGAACAGGTTACGTGCTGCCACCTTGTTCAAAAAGCCCATGCGGCGCCAGATAAAGCCGATGCGCTCAAGCAAGATGCGAGAGCCGGCGCGTGGGGCCTTGGGACGCATGAGCGAGGCCGGGGTCTCGGCCATCTCGTGGCGGCAGGCGATAATCGTAGCGCCCACCACGCCCACGGCAAACAGCGCCACCGAGACGATTGAGGACACGATGTCGTACGAGAGCAACATCTGAGGCAGCGAGTACATGTCGTCGAACACCGTAAACAGGAACAGCGGCAGGCCCACAAATCCGATGATGTTGCCGAGCACGCCGCCGATCAGACATGCCCACAGCGCATAGTCCACGTATTTGGACAGGATGCGCTCGCGTGAATAGCCAAGCGCCTTGTACAGGCCAATAAGCGTGCGCTCCTCCTCGACCATGCGCGTGGCGGTGGTAAGACTGATGAGCACAGCGACGACAAAGAAGATAAATGGGAAAACCGTGGCGATGGCCTCGATCGAAGAACTGTCGCTCTCGACGCTCGAGTAGCTTGCGATGTTACCGCGGTCCTGAATGTACCAGGTGCATTCGCCCAGATCGGAAAGCTCGGCGCGGGCATCGGCAAAATGCTGGTCGGCGGCGGCGCGGCGCTGGTCCAACTCGGCCTGAGCCTGGACGCGCTCCTCGCTGCCCTCGGCCATACGGTTGATGTTATCCTGCTCGATCCCAAAGAGCATGGCGGCCTGACGCTCGGCCATATCCAAGCTTGACGGCGTGTCAACCGTCAACTCCTGGACGCGCGCCTTCTCACGCTCCTCGCGGATCTTCTCGATGTTGCCTTTGACCTCGTTGATCTTTGTCGTGTAGGCATCTGAATAGGAGTTAAGACTCTTGGCTCCCTCGACGATCACGTGGACTGCGGAGTAGGAAGAAGATGTCGCGGCATCTTCGCTCACATAGAACTTATAGTCCGCAGCCGAAGCAGCGCGAAAGGCGTTGACTGTCGAGTCGGAGCTCACGTCGGTAGGATCGAGGACCTCGGCCGTAATGGTGTAATCGCCCGCGGCAAACTGATCCTTGGCACTTTGGTTGGACGAGCTCGCGTCATTGGCGGCAAAACTCACCGTATCGCCGAGCTTTTTGCCCGAAGCCTTCAGGAACTTCGAAGTCACCGCGACCTCATCGGCGCTCTCGGGCAAATCGCCGCTCACCAGCACCGGCTGATCGATGTTCTCCTTGGAGAGACTTTGCACGACCACGCGCTCGCGCGTTGTGCCCACGGCGGTGTAGGCGGTCTCGGTGTAGATGCCCTCGACCGTCTCGATGCCGTCGACCTCTTGGATAGCCGCGAGATCGTCGCGCGTAAGGCCATAGGTCGACTGCACGTTAATGTCATAGACATTCTGCTGGTCAAAATAGGCGTCGACCGAATCGCACAAATCCTCGCAGCCCGCCTTAAGGCCGCACATCACGCTCACGCCAAGCGCAGTGATGACCACGATAGATAGGAAGCGCTTAAGACTGCCCCGAATCGTGCGGTAGATGCCACGGCGAAAAACCGTCGGCACCATATCGTTTGAGCTTTGAGCGGTACGGTAGGTCGCGAACTCCCGGTCGCGGCCCGCGTGCTCCGTATCGTGGTTTTGGCTGTTTTGGCAATCTTGGTCCATGGGCGCTACCACTCGATCGTCTCGATAGGCACGGGATTTTGCTGGACCGTCTCGCTCTCCACGCGGCCGCTCTTAAAGCGGATCAGGCGATCGGCCATGGGCGCCAGCGCGGAGTTGTGGGTGATGATAATGACCGTGATGTCCTGCTTGCGGCAGGTGTCCTGTAGCAACTGCAAGATCTGCTTGCCGGTTTTGTAGTCGAGTGCACCCGTGGGCTCGTCGCACAAAAGCAGCTTGGGATTCTTGGCCAGTGCGCGGGCAATGGACACGCGCTGCTGCTCGCCGCCCGAAAGCTGTGCCGGAAAGTTGCCCAGGCGCTCGCCCAGGCCAACCTGACGAAGCGTCTGTTCGGCATCGAGCGAATCGGGGCAAATCTGTGCCGCGAGCTCAACGTTTTCAAGCGCCGTCAAGTTGGGGACCAAATTGTAGAACTGGAAGACAAAGCCGACGTCGGCGCGGCGGTATTCCACGAGCTGCGCCTCGTTGGCAGAGCTCACGTCGCGCCCGTCCACCGTCACGGTGCCGGAGGTCGCCGTATCCATGCCGCCCAGAATGTTGAGCGCCGTGGTCTTGCCGGCACCCGAAGCACCCAGAATGATGGCGAGCTCGCCGCGCTCGACCGTAAAGCTCGCGCCGTCGAGCGCATGAATGCGGGCATCGCCCTCGCCGTATGCTTTGACGACGTCTTTGAATTCGATATAGGCCATCAATCGGCTCCCATCTGGTCGGATAACTCTTTAGTATTACCCATTTCGCACCGACCAAAAAGGGACAGGTTTATTTTGGCAGGTTTTATATGGGGAAACGGCAGCTATAGATGAGGCGCCGGGGAGGCCGAGAAATCATCGACGGGGTCAGGCCGACCGCCAAACACAACGCACGCATCTCAATCTGTCAGCCAAATCATTCGAACAGCTGTTCGTTTCTATGATATGATTCAACTATCTAAGCAGGCCAATACGCAGAAAGGCGGCCAACATGGCGTTCGACTTTAAGAAGGAATGCAAGGAGCTCTACAAACCTGCAAGCAAGCCGAGTATCGTAACTGTCCCGCCTATGAGCTACGTTGCCGTTCGCGGAAAGGGCGACCCAAATACCGAAGGTGGCGAGTATCAAAACGCCCTGCCGCTACTTTACGGCATCGCCTATACCGTCAAGATGTCAAAGAAAGGCTCAAGGAGTATCGAGGGCTATTTCGACTTTGTGGTACCGCCGCTCGAGGGTTTCTGGTGGCAAGAGTCCCCGAGCGGCGACATCGATTATGTACACAAGGACAATTTTAACTTTATCTCGTGCATCCGCCTGCCCGATTTCGTCACCCGAGATGACTTTGACTGGGCAGTCGCGGAAGCCACGACCAAAAAGAAACTGGACTTTTCCGCCGTCGAACTGCTTAAAGTTGACGAGGGTCTCTGCGTTCAATGCATGCACACCGGGCCCTACGACAACGAACCGGCGACCGTAGACGCTATGCATGAATACACGACCGAGCTGGGCTATGTTCCCGACCTCTCAGACACCCGTTTACATCACGAAATCTATCTCTCCGATCCACGCAAATGCGCACCGGAGAAACTTAAGACCGTGGTTCGTCATCCTATCAAGCGCGCTGAATAGCGTGGGGCGTCATTTCACGCGCTAGGTTTTAAGCCAGCCAACCAGCCGCCTCCTAGGCCGTCCGGTAATTATCTTGACGCGGCCCGTCGCATCTTATAAGTTTGTTTTGCTAAAGCTGGAAAGCCTCTCAACGATGCGCAACTCCAGCTCTTTTTCTATCAAGAGAGCAAGTGTCGGAAAGCAAAATGTCAGAAAGCAGCGCTTCGAGCAAAATCAAACGCCTGGTCAACACCTATAGCGGTCTCGTGCTCATGGGCGCCGTCGGAATCCCTATCGGCGTTATCGTTGGCGCCGTCTGTGCCCTTTTTGGTCGTGTGCTCCTGGCGATCGGCGCCTTCCGCGACGAGCACATCGCGCTGCTCCTTCCCTTCCTCGCCCTCATGGGCTTGGCCATCGTATTTGCCTACCGCACCTGGGGCAAAGGCACCGATCGGGGCATGAGCTTAGTATTCGACGTAGGTCACGGACGCGAGGACGCCATCTCCCCGCGCTTGGTGCCGCTCATTATGCTGAGCACGTGGGGAACGCACCTCTTTGGCGGCAGCGCGGGACGCGAAGGCGTGGCCGTGCAGATCGGCGCCACCGTCTCGCATTGGATCGGCCAACGCCTGCCTTTCCGCGACCCCGGCAACACGTTTTTGCTCATTGGTATGGCCGCTGGCTTTGCCGGACTCTTTCGAACGCCGCTCGCCGCCACGGTCTTTGCTATCGAGGTGCTGGTTGCCGGACGCATTGAATACCGCGCGTTGTTCCCCGCGCTTACGGCTTCGCTTGCCGCAAGCATGACCTCCGGCGCCCTGGGACTCGAGAAGTTCGAGGTCGCCGTTACCGCCTCGTATGCGCTCGACCTCCCCGGTCTTGGACGGCTGGCGCTGTTGGGCATCGCGTTTGGTATGGTCGGTGGAGCTTTTGCCTGGTGCCTTGCCCACGCCAAGACCCTTGCGGCGCGGCTGCTCCCCAACCCTTACATACGCGTTGCCGTTATGGGCCTTGCGCTGTCGGCGATTCTGTTCGTGCTGTGGCAGGGGCGATACTGCGGCCTTGGCACCAACCTGATATCGGCGGCGCTCAACGGTAACGGCAAGGTCGCCATCATGCCTTGGGACTGGGCGCTCAAATTCACACTCACCATCGCCACGCTTGCCGCGGGTTATCAAGGTGGCGAGGTCACGCCGCTGTTCTCCATCGGAGCCAGCCTGGGTGTCGTACTCGCCGGGATTCTCGGCATGCCCGTCGAGCTCTGCGCCGCGCTGGGCTACGCCGCCGTCTTTGGCAGCGCCACCAACACGCTACTCGCGCCGATCCTCATTGGCTGCGAGGTCTTCGGTTTCGGTAATCTGCCGGCGTTCTTCATCGTCTGCGTTGTGGCTTATCTGTTCAACATGGATAAGTCGATCTATACCCTGCAGGAGCACAACCGCACCCGATAAACAGGGCGTTTGCCACCAAAAAAACGCGCGCGACAGGCCAGGCCCGCCGCGCGCGTCATCCTATACGCGATTAGTTATTGTTGTTGGTCATCGAGGCCACTGCTGCTGCAAGATTGGAAATGGGCATTGTCTGCAGCCAGATGCGGCCCGGACCGGTGAGCACAGTGTTGAACACGCCTTCACCGCCAAACATGATGTTTTTGACGCCCTTGACCATCTGCGCGTCGATGCTCACCGTCTCCTCAAAGCCGGCCACGTTGCCGGTATCTACAATCATTTGCTGACCAGCAGCAAGCTCGTACTCAACTAGGTCGCCGTCGATCTCGGCAAAGGCAATACCCGAGCCCGTGAGCTTTTGCATGATAAAGCCCTCGCCGCCAAAGACGCCGGCCTTTGCCTTCTTGTTAAAGTGGATGCTCAACTCAACACCACTTTCCGCGGCAAGGAACGAGCGCTTCTGCAAAATCCAGCTCTTGCCAGGACCGATCTCGATTGGCACGATGCGGCCGGGGAAACAAGAGCCAAACGCAATCATGCCATCGCCGTGCGCGGTCCAAATGTTTTGGAACAACGCCTCACCCGAAAAAGCCTTAGAGAACATCTTGCCTATGCCACCGCCCGAGGTGGACATCTCCATGTTGGGGGTCATCCAGACCATGGCACCACTTTCGGTGATCATGGATTCGCCGTCGCTAAGGTTGCATGTAACAACCGGGAAAGCCCCTCCGCCGATCTCGTACTGCATGACCGTCTCCTTTCCCTTCGGGAGCCGAACAACGATGCCTATATTTTAGCAGCTAGAGGTGCATTTATTTGCGTCGGTGGCGTTCATGGCGCCGACCACGGCCAGCCTCCGCCGACGTTTCCCCAGATAAAACCTGCCAAAATAAACCTGTCCCTTTTTGGCAGGTTTTAAAAGCGGACGGTGAAGACGATCTGATGATCGTGGTCGGATACGGTGGCGGATCCGCCATGGGCTTCGGCGATGGCGCGCACCACGGATAGGCCCACGCCCGAGCCGCCTGTCTTGGAGCTGCGCGACACATCCGCACGATAGAAGCGGTCGAACAATCGGTCCAGATCGCCTTCGGGCAGCTCGTCCACGGCATTCGATACGACAAGCTCGGCGCCGCCCTTACCCTTGCCGTGCGAGACGGCACGCAGGCTCAACTCAATCACGCTGCCCTCGCTCGCATAGCGCGTGGCGTTGTCCAGCAGCAACTCAACCACCTGCGCCACCGCCGCAGCATCGGCATGGGCCCGCACGCCACTCGCAATCGACGTCGACAGACGCTTGCCGCGCGAAACCGCCACCGACTCAAACGGCGCCGCCGCCTTGTCCACGGCCTCCGAAAGATCGATCGATGTCATGGTAAAGCCGGCCGAACCCTCGTCCATACGCGCCAGGAACACCAGACGCTCCGTCAGCGCCGTCAGCCGCGCGACCTGCTCGTGAATGCTCTGCGTCCATTCGCTCTCGCCGCTCTCGATTTCCTGCACCTCGTTGGCGGCGTCGATCACAGCTAGCGGCGTCTTGATCTCGTGGCTTGCATCGGTAATAAAGCGCTTTTGCTTGCTGTAGCTCTCGACCATCGGCCGAATCACCGCACCCGAGGCGCCCGCCACAATTGCCAGCACTGCCAACCAGCCAATGCAACTGATTGCCACGCTCGCGCTCAAAAACGAATGAAAGCTTGCAAGCTCACGCGAGCAGTCCACGAACACATAGGTGGTCTCACCGTCTTGAACGTCAGTCGTATAGCGATAATTGCCAGAAAAACCCGAGACCCAACCCTTGGAATGCAACTTTGCGGCAATACTGGCGGCGCGCTTGGCACCCACCGCGGCAATGCGGGCCGTGTTGACATCGGCAACCTGTCCGGCGGCAATCGTCACCGTAAAGTAGCGCGTGTCAAAGGGAGCTTCCGCCGTCATGCCTTCAAAACGCCCGTCGCGAACAGCCGCCCGGTTACCAGTAGCAACCTTGCCGGCAACCGCATCCTGGCCGGGATCGGCTTTAGGCTCGTTCCCCCAATCGATACCGTCCTTGCCCGCCAGGATATAGTCCAGGCGAGCGTCGGCCATCTTGCAGACATGCGAATAATTGACGATGTTGATGCCGGCGATGATGAGCGTGAGCACCACGGTCACGGCGCCCATGGCAACCAGGATGAACTTGCGACGCAGGCGGCGGCCCAATGCGTCAGCAGAATTTGCCCGCCCCGTACTACTCGAGGCGGCGTGAAACCGCTCCGTCATGCGTTTACACCACGTGCGCACGCTCACGCCTGCTCGCCTTCCTCGACAACCTCAAGCGAATATCCCTGGTTGCGCGACGCGCGGATGGCCACATTGGCACCCAGCGCCGCCAGCTTTTTGCGCAGGTACGAGATGTAGACCCACACCACGTTGGCGCCTTCGGGCGCGTCCTCACCCCAAACCTCGAGCATCAGACGCTCGGTGGGCATGCGCGTGCCAGCGTTGCGCATAAAGAGTTCCATAAGCTGAAACTCGCGATTGGCTAGGTGTTCCTCGCCCAAGGGACCCACAAGCGTGCAAGCCGCCGTATCGAGGCGCACGTTGCCCACACTGAGCGTCGTGGCATCGATCGCAGTCGCGGCGCGCGTCATGGCGCGAATGCGCGCGAGCAGCTCCTTGGCGGCAAACGGCTTGGTCAGATAGTCATTGGCGCCGGCGTCCAGGCCCTCAACCTTATCGGACACCTCGCTTTTGGCCGTGAGCATGATGATGGGCAGTCGCTTACCGGCGGCGCGTGTGCGCTTAAGCACCTCAATGCCATCCATGCCGGGCACCATGATGTCCAGGATTGCGGCGTCATAGTCGTTGGCGAGCAGATATTCGAGCGCCGTCAGACCGTCGAGGGCGGCATCGACCTCGTAGTCGCTATGTTGAAGAATCGCGGTAAGGGCACGGGAGAGGCCGGGTTCGTCCTCGGCAAGCATCAGCTTCATAGTTGTTCCTTTGGCGCACGGCTATACAAGTTTCGATACCGCCGATGATAGCGCACCGCCAGCCGTCTTAGCGCAGCCTTAGCTGCTCAACCTGCACGTTTTCAAATACGCAGGATATGGCTTAACCAAACTTAAGGCTCAGATGCCGAGCGCTTGGACGCATGCCGGTCGCGAAAAGACGGCGACTCGTTCTTTCACGGCGTCTTGGCTATGCAAAGTGTCCTGACGTTACTCCTCGTACGCACCCTCGAGCCGCAGCAGCCACTCCTTGCGGTCAAGGCCGCCGGCATATCCGTTGAGCGATCCGTCGGCCGCCACCACGCGATGGCACGGCACGATAATCGAAATGGGATTACGTGCGACCGCAGCCCCCACCGCACGAGGAGACACAACGGGCGCCTCGTTTCCCGGTACACGATATCGAGCCGCAACACGCCGGGCGATCTCGCCATACGTGGCAACCTCGCCACGCGGAATGGAAAGCAGCTCAAACCAAACCTCGCGCTGAAACGCCGTGCCGATCATATGTAACGGCGGCGTAAACCGAGGTTCCTGCCCTGCAAAATAAGCATTCAGCCAAGCCCAGGAACGTTCAAGCACCGAAGAGGCTACACCATTTGCGGGACTCACCGACGACATGCCGCCAGCACCAGAAACCGCATCGGCACCTTCAACGTACTCCGCATCTTCTTTGAGAAGCGTGGAGCCAAAGTGCTCCTGCCCCTCAAACCAAAGCCCCGTCAGACCGCGGCCATCAGCGGCAAGCAAGATTTCGCCCAAAGGCGAAGCAAACGTCGTCGTGACCACCAGCGGCTCCTTTCAAAACTCCGCTCCATAATACCGCGAATTGTGCAGACAACTCCCGCAGATGCGTCCGGACAGACTCGATTGTCCAAGAGAGGGCGTTTTCCCTCTCAATATCGGCCGATACCGAGTCGCAACGCCCAAAACGATGTCCGGCAAAAACGAAGGTGAATGGTTTTCCGAGAAGTGGACGAGTAAAACTAGGGCCCCGAAGCATCCGCATTTTTTAATTGCAAAACAGCAGGATTCATGCGATAAAACCGCAGGAAATGGCGGCCAAAATATGCCGATGCTTCAAGGGTCCAAAATAGGTCGTTCACTTCCCGGAAAACCATTCACCTTCGATTCGCATCAACCCCTAAGCCCTCACAAGCAACAAACACAGGCGCGCCAAAGTTACCGCCTCAACCCCAAAGTTCCCGCAGGCAGCAGGCGCAACAGCGCCGCAGCTGCCGGCGGCGCTCCACAGTCCCAAAAGGCGGCAGGCGCGAAGCGCCGGGGTCGCCGCCGGGACTAGGGCCCGCAACAGCCACGTGCCCCCACATCAGCCCAGCGGCCCCAACCGACAACGACCCCATCGCAGATCGCTTGCAGCAGCGTCGCCGCAGGCGGGGGCTGGGCTTAGTTTTCAGAACACTCCGCAGACCAGTGTGGCGCCTTGTCCGCAGCTCCGAAGGAGCAGGACAAGGCGCCACACATGGTCGAGGACGTTCTGAAAACTAAGCCCGGCCCCCGCCGGACAGGTCACACTACTCGCAGAGCAGCTTAGCGATCTGGACGGCGTTGGTTGCCGCGCCCTTACGGATTTGGTCGCCGCAGCACCAGAAGGTGATGCCACGCGCGGCCTCGGGGTTCGAGATGTCGCGGCGCACGCGACCGACCCAAATCAAATCCTGGTCGGACGTATCCATCGGCATGGGGAAGCGATCGTGCGCATCCTCGGCGCTCATGTCGTCAACCAGCTTCACGCCCGGAGCGGCAGCCAGCGCAGCACGGGCCTCGTCAACCGTAATGTCGCGCTCAAACTCAAGCGTAATGCTCTCGGAGTGCGAGCGCAGCACGGGCACGCGCACGCAGGTGCAGTTCACGCGCAGCTCGGGCAGGTGCATGATCTTGCGGCCCTCGTTTTGCAGCTTCATCTCCTCGGAGGTAAAGCCCTCCTCCTTGACGCCGCCAATCTGCGGAATCAGGTTGCTCGCCAGCTGGGCGGCAAATGCGCGCGGCTCGGGAATCTCCTCGCCGCGGCCCAGGGCGGCCAGCTGAGCCTCGAGCTCGGCCATACCGGGAGCGCCGGCACCCGAAGCCGCCTGATACGTGGAGACGATCATGCGCTTCACGCCGGCGAGCTGATGCAGCGGCCAGGTGGGAACCAGGCCGATAATGGTCGCGCAGTTGGGATTGGCGATAAGGCCGTGATGCCACTTGATGTCGTCGGCATTGATCTCGGGCACGACCAGCGGCACCTCGGAGTCCATGCGGAAGGCGTGGCTGTTGTCGACCACGACGGCGCCGCACTTGACGGCCTCGGGCAGCAGCTCCTTCGCGATGTCGTCGCCGGCGGCGCCAAGTACGATGTCACAGCCCTCAAAGGCCTCGGGGCAAGCCTCCTCAATCACGATCTGCTCGCCGCGGAACTCGACGGTCTTGCCCGCAGAGCGCGCGCTCGCCAGCAGCTTGAGCTTGCCAACCGGGAACTCCTGCTCGTTGAGGCACTCGAGCATTTGGGTGCCCACGGCTCCCGTCGCGCCCAAAATAGCAACCGTGTACTGTTTCATGCTTCCCCCTTTAAAGGTTATGGCTTTTGCCTGCACGCCGAGCAGGCCGATTGTTGTTGCCAGTGTATACAAGAACGGGGCGGACACGAAACCCGCCCCGTCGAAACGAAACCGAAACGAAACGCCCCGCCGTAGATTTTTGAGACATGACCAAAAAATCTACCGAGCAGTCGCTACTTTTCGAGCGCAGCCAGGGTGGGATCGACCGGCGTGGGAGCCTCCAAGTCGGAGACCTTCACAATGCCGTTCTCGTCGGAGAAGGCACGGTAAATGGTCTGAATCGCCAGGTCGAAGTCTTTCTCCTCAACACCGATAATGATGTTGATCTCGTCGCAGCTCTGCGAAATCATGCGCACGCTCACGCCGGCCTGGCCAAGCATGCCAAACAGGTGGCCCGAGATACCCGCGCGGCCGCGCAGGTTACGACCGACGGTAGCGATGAGCGCCAAGCCCTCGACAACCTCGATCTCGAGCGGCTCGACCTCCTGCTGAATGTCGCTCACAAGCGAGTACAGCGAATCGTGAACGTCCTGCTCCTGCACCACGGCGCCAAAGCGGTCGACACCGGTGGGCATGTGCTCAACGGAAACGTCATAGCGCTCGAAGACCGAAAGCGCGCGGCGCATAAAGCCGACACGGGGCTTGGTGCGGTCGCGGGCCACATTGATGGCGACAAAGCCGCGTTTGCCGGTCACGCCGGTAATGATGGGCTCCGCCTCGCCCTCGTCAGCCGTCTCGCTAATGATGGTGCCGGGGTCCTGCGGCGCATTGGTGTTCTTGATGACCAGCGGAATGCCTGCCTCGCGCACGGGGAACACGGCTTCCTCGTGCAGGACGCTTGCGCCCATGTACGAAAGCTCGCGCAGCTCCTCGTAGGTAACGCGCGCAATGGGCTGAGCCTCGGGAACAATACGCGGATCGGCAGAATAGAAGCCCGAAACGTCGGTCCAGTTCTCGTACAGATCGGCGCCAAGGCACTTGGCCAGAATCGAGCCCGAGATATCGCCACCGCCTCGATCGAGCAGCTTGATCTGGCCCTCACGCGTCGCGCCGTAGAAACCAGGCATAACAAAACCGCCCTGCTGGCCGTACTCCTGCACCAACTCGGAGGTGCGGTTCATGCTGAGCGTACCATCGTGATGGAACGCCACAACCGTCGCGGCGTCCAGGAACGGCAGGCCCAGGTACTCGGCCATCAGGCGAGCGGTGAAGTACTCGCCGCGGCTCACGAGCTCCTCGGTAGAGTAGCCGCCCGAGCGGGCGCGCTCGGCAAAGGCCGCGAACTCCTCGCGTATGGGATAGGTGAGCTCCAGCTCGTCAGCGATATCAAAATAGCGCTGACCAATGTCCTCGAGCAGCTCCTCGCACGACACGTGATACTTAACGTGCGCGTTAACCAGGTAGAGCAGGTCGGTCACCTTGGTGTCGCCCTTAAAGCGGCGACCGCAGGCGGAAACCACCACAAAACGGCGGGCAGGGTCGGCATCGACGATGGCCTTGATCTTCTTGAAGTGTTCGGCGTCGGCGACCGACGAGCCGCCAAACTTGGCAATTTTTATCATGGCGTGGAGGTTACCTTTCTAAAAGCCTCTGCAAACCTGTTTTGCGCGCTCTGATACCATGGTTTCACCGATTGGGACCAAGGTATCCGAGGAGCACTGTTATATGGGAACTTATCATAGTACACGAGGACGCACTTTATCATGCTCAAGTAAGGTGGCAATCCGTACCGGCATCGCTCCCGACGGGGGTTTGTTTGTCTCGGACGAGCTTGGCACCCAGCAGGTCGATATCAGCTCGCTTGCTGATAAATCGTACTTTGAAATCGCTCAAAATGTGTTGGGAATGTTACTGAACGATTACACGGACGAAGAAATTTCGGCGTGTGTCGACGAGGCATACCGCGGCACGTTCGCGAGTGAAGAGGTCACGCCTCTCGTCAAGCTCGACGCAGCACCGGGCACCGACGCCCCTCAGACCTATGTGATGGAGCTCTTTGGCGGCCCCACGAGCGCCTTCAAGGACGTCGCCCTGCAGATGCTCCCCCGCCTCATGGCCCGCACCTCCGCCCAGGACGGCGGCGCCGAGCGCATCATGATCGTCACCGCCACGTCGGGCGACACGGGCAAGGCAGCACTCGCCGGCTTTGCCGACGCCCCGGGCACGGGCATCACCGTCTTTTATCCCGAGGGCAAAGTCAGCCGCGTACAGAATCTGCAGATGTCCACTCAGGAGGGCGATAACGTCGCCGTCTGCGGCATCCGCGGCAACTTTGACGACGCCCAGAGCGCCGTCAAGCGCATCTTTGCCGATAAGGAGCTTGCCGAGCGTCTGGAGGCCGCAGGCACGGTGCTTTCGAGTGCCAACTCCATCAACGTCGGCCGTCTGGTGCCGCAGGTCGTCTACTACTTTGCCGCCTATGCGCAGCTGTTGCGCGCCGGCGCCATCGAGGCCGGCGACGCCGTGGAGTTCTGCGTACCGACCGGCAACTTTGGCGATATCCTGGCCGGTTACTATGCCAAGCGCATGGGTCTGCCCGTCGCCAAGCTCATCGTCGCGAGCGACAAGAACAACGTGCTGGCTGACTTCCTGACCACCGGCGTCTACGACCGCAACCGCCCGTTCTTCACGACCATCTCGCCTTCGATGGACATCCTCATCAGCTCTAACCTGGAGCGCATGCTCTACTTCCTGTCCGATGGCGACTGTGAGCTCGTTGCCGGCCTTATGGAGCAGCTGACGCGGACTGGTCGCTACGAGGTTCCCGCCGACCTGCTGGCAAAGATTCAGAGCGTCTTTGGCTGCGGTTGGGCCAGCGAGGACGAGGTACGCACTGCCATCAAGAGCTGCTGGGACGCGAACGGCTACGTGATCGACCCGCACACCGCTTGCGGCTATCACGTCTTTGAGCAGGTCGCTCCCGCCGAGGGCGCCAAGGCCCGCGTGCTGCTTTCGACCGCCAGCCCCTACAAGTTCCCGCGCGCCTGCTGCGACGCCCTGGGCCTCGACGTTCCCGAGGACGACTTTGAGGCCATGCGCGTGCTCGAGCAGGCAACCAACACGGTTGCCCCGGTCCAGCTCGCCGAGCTCGAGTCCAAGCCCGTCCGCTTCGAAGACGTCTGCGACGTCGATGAGATGGCCAGCTACGTCGAGTCTGCAGCAAAACGAATGAGCACCAACTAAACCCCTTATTAAGCGCCGGCGAAAGCCGGCGCACCTTCTTTTTATTAAGCTTTCGGGATGATGACGAGCATGCGAGCGGGTCTGGCCGTTTAGTTCGTCGCGAGTTCCGCACGAGCCGGAAAGCACTTAATGTGCTTTCCGAGCGAGCCAGGACTGCCCGAGCAGCGAACTAAACGGCCAGACCCGCCCAGGAGGACCCACATGATCAAAATCACCGTCCCAGCAACCAGCGCCAACCTAGGCATCGGCTACGACACCCTCGGCATGGCCGTCAGCCTCTACTCGCACTTCACCTTCGAGCGCGCCGACAAGCTCACCATCACGGGATGCCCCGAGGAGTTCCAAAACGAGAACAACCTAGTCTACGTGAGCTTTGTGGATGCACTGGCCGCATGGGGCGAGCCGGCCTTCCCCGTCGCCATCGACATTCAGACTGACGTTCCCGTCGCCCGCGGTCTGGGCTCCAGCTCCACCTGCGTCGTCGCCGGCATTATGGCAGCCGCCGCGTTGACGGGCCACACCGTCGACCGCGCCGAGCTCGTCCGCATTGCCACCGAGGTCGAGGGCCATCCCGATAACGTCGCCCCCGCTATCCTGGGCGGCGCCGTCTGCTCCTTTACGCCGACCGATTCGCTCCCCCAGTGCCTGCGCTACGAGGTGAGCGATCGCTTGCGTTTTATTACCGTGATTCCACCCTACGAGGTACATACGAGCGAGGCACGCAAGGTTGTGCCGCAGGAGATTCCACTCTCCACCGCTGTGTGGCAGATGGGCCGCATCGCCGGCATGACGCGCGGTCTCGAGACCGGCGATCTGGACCTGATTGCCGCCGCCAATGACGACCGTATCCAGGAACCCTATCGTCGCCGTCTGATTCCCGACTACAACGCTGTGCGCGACACCTGCCTTAACGGCGGCGCCAAGACCATCTGGATCAGTGGCTCCGGCTCGACCCTCATGGCCGTAACCGACGATACCATCGTGGCGAAGTTCCTGCAGGTCAAGCTGCGCGAGCAGTTCCCCAAGTGCGATACGCATATTCTGACGTGCGACACGGAAGGCGCTCAAATCGAGTACCTGTAGACATCCTCCTCATATACCTGTCCGGGACGGTCGGGATGTTCCCTCAAAATCGTCCTCGCACATGAAGGCCCCTTGTCCTGCTCCTACGGAGCGACGGACAAGGGGCCTTCGCGCTGCGGAATGATTTTGAGGGAACATCCCGACCGTCCCTGCGCCTACCTTGCTGAGGATGTCTACAGGGACCCACGCTTTGAAGGGGCGCCGGGCTGATAGTTTGGCTTTTTATTGGTAGGGGCTCTTGCTAGACTGAAGCACTTATTAGAGGCACGCCTCGGCAATGCGGCGCTTGAGCTCGTCGATGCCCACACCGGTTTGGGAGCTTGTAATGATCACGTTCTCGGCCGGGACGTTGAGCTGCTTTTTGATGGCTGCTGCCTGGCGGGCCTGCTGGGTGCGGCTGAGCTTGTCGGCCTTGGTGAGGCAGACGATAAAGTTGAACTCGTTGCCCTGCAGATAGTCGATCATGTCGTGATCGAGCTTGCTCGGGTCGTGACGAATATCCACCAGCGACACGACCAGGTTAAAGCTGCGCTCGGAGTCAAAGAAGTCGCCGATGAGCTCTGCCCAGCGGTCGCGCTCGGCCTTGGAGCGACGGGCGAAACCGTAACCCGGCAGGTCCACAAAATGCACGTCGTCGGCCTCGAAGAAGTTGATGTTGCTCGTCTTACCCGGCGTGCTCGAAACCTTCACCAGGTTCTTGCGGCCAAAGAGCTTGTTCATAATCGAGGACTTGCCCACGTTGGAGCGGCCGACAAAGCTCACCTCAGGGCAGGTGGACTCGGGAATCTGCGAAACCTTGCCGTAGCTGGCGACGAACTTGGCAAGCTGGTAGTTAATGGAATCGGCCATGGACACTCCTTGGTCGTAGGTTCTTACAAATAGACGCGCTATTGCGCAGCGGCAATGCGGCGGACGATATCGAGCGTAATGTCACTTGCGACACGCGCGTACTCGAACAGATCGAACTCGCGCTCGCAAATTGCATCGTACGCCTCGTCACAATTATCGCTGATAGCGCGTAACACCAGGCAATCGACACCATTTTTGGTTGCGACATGGGCAATTGCCGCGCCCTCCATGCCGACACAATCGGCATGCGTCGCCTCGATAGTGTCGTTGCGCATGGCGACGCCCGTCACAAAGCGGTTACCCGTGGCAATCGTGCCGACCAGGAACTGCTTGGTGCCCTCGTTCGAAGCGACTGCATTTGTCGAAGCGTCAACAAACCCACGCTCAGCAAGCACATCGGCGGCAATATCGACCAGCGCAGGCGTCGAGCCAAACTCCTCGAGCCCCGGTGCGGACTCGGCAATAAGCGCGGTATCGGTATCCAAATAGCGCAGGCGTTTACCAATGACCACGTCGTCGATATGGAGCTTGGGGTTCAAACCGCCCGCAATGCCCGAAAACACAACAGCCTGCGGAGCATACTTGCTAATGAGGTGCTGTGTCGCAGCGGCGGCGTTCACCGTGCCCATGCCCGCCGTTGTGGCGACAACTGTCAGGCCGTCGAGCCCACCGCTCACAACGGTCAAGCCTGCCTCCCGTGCCTCGCAAACGTCGCTCAGCTCTTCCTTAATCTGCATGATCTCTTTTTCGAGCGCACCGATAATCGCGATGGTAGCCATACCATTCCCCAAACCTATACGAAATTCTCAACCACGGTATGGTACCAGCATTTTGTTTGACCTCGCCAAACGAACACGCTAAGCCAGTGCAGCTCGCGTATCAAACAGAGCCTTTGCTATCGCGGCCGTAACCTCGCTCGAGCGGTCGCTCCACGGCATCGATGTCATGACGCTCATGACATAGGTACGGCCATCGATGTCGATAAGGCCCGCATCGCATGTCGAATAGTAACCATCCTCGCTAATCCAGCCTGCCTTGTTGCGCACCAAAACATGCTCGCCCGCAATGCCATCGCGCACTCATTTAAGTCTGTCCCCAATGAGTGCCCTGCTAGCCGATGGCGTTTTTGAGTTCGGCGCGGCGCTTTTTCATGCCCGTCATGACGGCTTTGCGCAGCTCGGGCATGCGCGCGGTATCCATCTGGGGCACGCCCTCAAGCTTATAGGGAATCCCCAACTGCTCATATTTGACGACACCCATGGTGTGATACGGCAGCATTTCCAGGCCCACCACGTTGTGCCATGGAGCAATCAGGCGACCGAGCTTCTCGCACTCCTCCACCGTATCGGTGATACCCGGCACCACCACGTGGCGGATAACAACCTTAATCTTGCGACGCGCGAGCTCATCGCCAAACGCCAGAATGCGTGCGGGATCGCATCCGGTCAACTTTTTATGTTCGACGGGATCGGCATGCTTGATGTCGAGCAGCACCATATCGGTCTCGTTGAGAACAGCATCGAACTTCTCCGGATGCTTGGGATCAAATGCATAGCCACAGCTGTCTAGGCAGGTGTGTACGCGGCCATCGGGGTTGTTGTGCATTGCACGGAACAGGTCGGCCAAAAACTCGGGCTGCAGGAGCGGTTCGCCGCCCGAAACGGTAATGCCGCCGCTACGGTAGAACTCATGGTTGCTCTGGAACTCGTCCATGAGATGCTCGACGGTCACCATCGTGCCGCCGTTAACAGACCAGGTATCGGGATTGTGACAATACGCACAACGCATGGGGCAACCCTGAACAAACACTACAAAGCGGATGCCGGGACCGTCGACCGTTCCCATCGTCTCGATCGAATGCACGCGACCCAGGGCAAACGCAGAGTCCTCGGGACGAGCGTCCACACCCTCGAGCGTCATCTCAGCCATTCCCGCTACCTTGCCTCTCTTTGGTTTTAGTTACATAAATACCAGAGCCATTCTAGCCCATACGCATGATGGCGAAACGGTTTAGCGGCCAATTGGGTTGTTCTATTTGACCCCACGCAAGAGCGGCGGGTAGGTTGTCGCAACCCGCCCGCCGCCGAGGCAATAGAAATCGATAGACGCCAGGCCTTACGCCTTGAGCGTGAGCACCGCGCCGAAGGCGGTCGGGCCGCAATGGCTCGAGATGACGCCGCCGACCTGAGTCCAGGTAATGTCCTTAAAGCCCAGGTCGTGCGCATAGACTTCCATGTCGTCGCGCAGCTCCTGGGAAAGGCCTACCGAATACGCCAGGCCAATGTGCGAGTAGTCAATCTCGCCCTTCGCAACCATGTGGTCAATAAAGGCGCGGGCGCACTTGAGCATAGAGCCGCGGAACTTCTTGGTTGCCACGAACTTGCCGCCCGTCACCTCAATGCAGGGCTTAATCTTGAGCAGGTGGGCGCCAAGGAATGCCACGTTGGACAGACGACCGCCCGCCTTAAGGAAGGCTAGGTCGGTAGGAACAAAGCCCAGCAGCACACGGTCCATGACGGAATTCGTATATGCAAAGATCTCGTCGACGGTGGCATCGGGGTGAGCCTCGATGTATTTAGCGGTCTCGACGACAACGAGCGACTGGCCCACCGAGACAAAACGCGTGTCCATGGAGAACACGTAGTCGCGCCCCTGGGCCGCAATCTTGGAGGATTGATGCGAGCAGGTCGTGGCCTCGGAGTACGCAAGATGCAGAATGGTCGCATCGGGCTGCTCGGCATGGATACGGTCATACACGTGAGCAAAATCCGCAGGCGCGCAGCCACTGGTCTTGGGCATTACGCCAAACTCGTTGCAGCGCGAGTAAATCTCGAGCGGATCGATGGAGCCGTCCTCGACGGTCTCGTCACCAATCGTGACATGCATAGGCACGCGCACGATGCCGTAGCGTTCGCAGAGCTCTGGCGTCACATCCGAACCAGATTCAACCACGATTACGTACTTGCCCATTATTATCACGACCCATCTCGACATTGGCTTTTCAATACATGGCACGCGCCGCCGCACTGTTGCACAACGGCGGCAGAGCGCCAAAGAGACGCCGCCCCTTGCACACAACAAAGGACAGCGTCTCCCTGGAAAACTCCGTGCTTATCTGAGATTCTACACGGTTTATTAATAGGTGTTACTTACTCCGCAAACGGTAGCTATACGCGATAAACGGTAGTTCGCTGCGGCAACTGCAACACATTCCGCCCAGCAAGTCCAATCGTGCTCCACGCACGGTTAATGCGCGAGGCGGTAGAACTCCATCGACGCCGCACCTTCGGCATGCAACCCCATCGCCGGAACCGCCGGCGAATAGGTACGGCTCGTAAGTGCCGCCTCGCCGCCATTTGCAAAAATCTCGACCATCGTAGTGTCCGAAAGCACGCGCAGGTCGCGAAGCTCGCTGAGCTCGATCGACCTTTGGTCGCGCCCATAGCCTTCGTCACCCATGTCGAGGGTAAGCATCCCGTCCGCATAACGTACAAAGACACCCTTGCGGATTTCGAGCTCGACCATCTTGGCGCCCTCGCAGGAAACCACAAGATCAAACAGGCGGCCCGGCTCCTCAACGGTTTCACCGCCTGTCGCGCGAACGCAGCCGCCGCGCATCCTCTCAATCTCGTACGCCGGCTGCTGGCAGAGCTTACCATCGCGTATGCTCAGCTCTCGCGGCACCGTCAACGCGCACTGCCACCCGCGCGCCACCGTCGGGTTTTCTGCCGTCGCGTCGGGGCAACCCGACCATCCGATCATCAAACGCCGGCCTGCAGCATCCTCAAAGGACTGCGGAGCATAGAAATCAAAACCGGCATCGACCATCGGAGGCATGCCCTGCCTGACGATTTTAAAGCTCGGCGCCTCCCAATCGGCCTCGATGGAGAACCACACGCACTGATGTGGATTGCGGTAACGCCAACCATCGGCAGGCACACCCTGCGGACAGCAAACGAGAATAAGCTCACCATCGAGCTCAAACAGATCGGGGCACTCCCACATAAAGCCAAGCTTCTCGCCCAGCTCAATGCGCGTCGCATAGCTCCAGACCTCTAGATCGCGCGAGGTATAGACAAGCACGCAGCCGCGATCGTCTTTCGTACGAGCGCCCAGAACCATGTAGTAGATACCGTCGTGTTCAAGGATCTTGGGGTCGCGCACATGCGTACCGATATCGTCGGGGTAATCGACTGGTCCAACAGCCATGCGCTTCTCGCCCAATTCGTCGGGGTTCTCGGCAACCATATGAATCTGGTTTTGCTCACGGCCCGTCAACACGTAGTCGTAATCATCGCGGTCAAAATGCTTGACGTTGCCGGTATAGAAGTAGTGAATCTTGCCATCACGTACAAAGGCAGAACCAGAATACGCTCCGCTCGAATCCAAATCGGAATCGGGGAACAGCACGGGGCCGTGATTCTCGTACGTCACAAAATCCTTTGTCGTCAGATGGTTCCAAAGCACTGGACCGCCATGCGCAGCATCGAACGGATCGTATTGATGATAGATGTGATACGTATCACCAATCTGAACCAAACCGTTGGGGTCGTTGAGCCAGCCAAGCTCAGGCTCCACATGGAACAGGAGCCTATCGGGGTCAGACGCGATGCGACCCGCCGTCTCATCCTGTCCGGCACGCCACTGCTCATAGTCCGCGCGTATCACCTTATTGTTTTGATTAAACATCGCCATTGACCTTCTCGTCTATAGGGAAGGACGCCCGACTCACACGAGCCGAACGCCCTTCCTCAAATGGACTTATCCGCACATTACACTGAATGGCTCAACTAGAAGCTGACATCGAAGCCTGCGCCAGCGCCCTCTTCATCGGTGGTTGGAACGCCCTTTGCCTTGTTGTAGGCAAAGATCAAGACGATCGGCACGATAAAGGCGATGAGATTGCCAGCCACATACCACACGAGAGTCTCGGGCGTAACGATGAGCAGGCCAAGCACACCGGTCAGACCCTGACCGATAGCGCGCACCTCAAAGAACTTCACGAAGGCACCGCCGCAGCCTGCACCGATGCATGCGCAGATGAACGGAATGATCGAATAGCGCATGTTTGCAGCAAAGATAGCGGGCTCGGAGATTCCGACCAGCGTCGGGATAAAGGACGACATGCAGATGTTGCGCTCTTTGGAGTGCTTCTTGTGAATGAGGTACATACCGATGGCGCCGCCGCCCTGGGCGATGATGGAAACCGACCAGATGGCCTGGATGTAGTTGAAGCCGGTCGTGGCAACGAGGTTGGCCTCGATACCCTGGATGAACTGATGCGTACCGGTAACGACGAGCGGCTGCAGGAACGCGGCGAAGACAAAGGCACCAAAGACGCCCATCCTGTTGTACAGGATATCGATTACGCCGGCGAGGACGTCACCGATCAGGTTGCCGAGCGGGCCGAACACGGTGAACAGGGCGACGTTAGCAAGAATCAGGGTAACGGTCGGGACGAAAACGAACGAAACGACCTCGGGGATGTACTTCTGGGCAATCTTCTCGACCTTGGCCATAAACCAGGCAGTCAGGATTGCGGGGAACACACCGCCCTGGAAAGCAACCATGGGAATGGATAGCGGACCAAAGTTCCAGTACTCAGCACCCGTCGGGTCCATAACGAACGTGTTGCGGTTCATAAGGCTCGGGTGAACCATGACGATACCGACGAGGATGCCCAGGATCGGGTTACCGCCAAAACGCTTGACCGCGCTGTACATAACCAGGACAGGCAGGTAGTCGAACGTGGTGGCGATAATGGCAAAGAAGCTTGCGAGGTTCTTGAGGAACTCGCTGTGATCGGCGAGGCTGCCTTCCATGCCAAAGAGGCCGTTGGCAACGATCAGCGACTTAAGGCCGATGATGATTGCAGCGCCGACGAAGGCAGGAATGATGGGGATAAAGATATCCGAGAATACCTTGAGGACCGAGAAGAACTTGCCCTTCTTGTCCGCCTCGGCGCCCTTGACCTCGGAAGCACTGATCTCCTTAACGCCCGTCAGAGCCATAAACTCATCGTAAACCTTGTTGACGGTACCGGTACCGAAGATGATCATGAGCTGGCCGCTGTTGTACAGCACGCCCTTGACGCCATCGATGTTCTCGAGCTCGGCCTTGTTGTATTTGCTCGTATCCTTGAGCACCAGACGCAGACGGGTCACGCAATGCGTGGCGCCCTCGATGTTCTCCAGTCCGCCGACGTTGTCGACGACTTGCTGGGACACTGCCTTGTAGTCCATGTTCCTCTCCATTCCTTTTCTAAATCATAAAACGGTTCGTTGCCGCTACAGAGACGCGATCGTTGCGTTTGCGCACTTGAGCGCACCGTCGGTGACGGTAAGCGCCACACCCTGGCCCTGCTTGTTGCAGAAGCGAGCGTTGAGCGCAACATCATCGACAAAGATGGTCGCGATGTCGTCGTCGACGACCAGACGCACATGGTGAGTGCCCTCGCCCTTAAAGAACAACGGACGCTCGAGGCCCATGCTGTTGACCTGGAACCACGGATACTGGGGGGCCGCCGTAAACTCGAGTTTGCCCTCACGCAGGTTGGCGCGGAACTCATAGGCAAGACCGGACTCGGCGTCCTCGGCAAGCTTCACCGAGAAGCCGGCAGCGTCACCGGCGAGCTCGATGTCGGCGTCGAGCATATAGGTAGAACCGGCATCCGCGGCGAGCACCTGCTCGACCTTGCCCGACTCGCACGAAAGCTCAAAGGCCTCGACTGCCTTAGCCTCGCCAAAGGCGCCAAGCATGCTGTCGGGAAGCTTGGTGCCGAGCGTTCCGTCGGCACGCTGAACGATCTCGAGAGGCATAAAAGTGCCACCCCACAGGTAAGAGCTGGGGTCGCCGCCCTCGTCGCGCGTAGGAACCCAACCAAAGAGAACGCGGCGCTCGCCGTCAAATGCGGTACGTGCAGCATAGTACGCGCGGCCATCGAAGGAATCGTCAGCGGGGGTGATCCAAGGACCGTTGATAGAGCGAGACATGCGGTAACGGGTCTTGTTGCCATCACTGTACTCAGAGAACACCAGATACCACCAGTCGCCCATCTTAAAGAGATCAGGCATCTCGAACATGGTGTACAGGCCCGGATTCCACCAGTCGCCCTGGAACTCCCAGGTATCCAGGTCCTTGGAGGTGAACTTGACCAGACGACCGGTCATCAGACGCTTGTCCTCGCCCACACGCGTGCCGAGGATGAGCATGTACTCTTCGTTCTCCTCATCCCAAAGAACAAAGGGATCGCGCCAGTTGCGGTCATCGTAACCCTCCTGGGGCGGAAGCAGCGTCTCGGCGATGTTCTTCTCCCACTTGACGGCGTCGTCACTCGTTGCGTGAAGAAGAACCTGCTTCATCAAGCGTGCGCGGACCTTATCGCGATTGCAACCAGTGTAGAGCGCATGGTACTTGTCGCCCACCTTAAACACCGTGCCGGCATAAACGTACTGGTCGACTTCCTCGTCGCCGCCACGCTCAAGGCTCTCACCAAAGTCCTTGTAGTTGACGAAATCCTTGGTCGTCGCGAGTGCCCAGCCAAACGGCTCTCCGAAAGGTCCGGGGTTACGCGTGTCACGCTGATGATAGAGATAGAACGTGCCGTCCTCGCCGTACGGCATGATGTCGCCTACCCAAATTCCCTCAGGCTGGTAATAAACCTTGTGCATCCGAGACTTCCTTTCCCACGAGATACTAACTCGGTACAACTGCAAGATATGTCAATCGTTTTCATATGTCAAACGTTTTCACATCAATACGTCTTTTCGCAGTTCCAGTCGTCGGCAAACGGTTGACATATGCCGATGAACGGTCATCAGAGGCGTTCGAGGGATTCTTTTGGCTCGGAATGAACTAGGCGGTTTTGCCCTCGATAAGTTCGACGGGAAGCTTGATATTCGATTCGGGCTTTTCACCGTTAACAAGAGCGATGATGGATTGCGCCGCGAGCTCTCCGATGCGATCGATATCTTGACGTACGGTTGTTAAGTCAGGCATAAACGTCATAGTGCGGCGGGCGCCATCCGCGCCCACGACCTTAATATCATCCGGAGCGCTCAAGCCGCGCTGCTTCATAACGTTGAGGCAGATGGCCGCCATCGTGTCGTCTCCCGCAAAGATGCCGTCAATATCGGGGTTCTCATCGAGGATCTTCGCAACGACCGCACTCTTTTCGTCGTCGGACTTAACGAACTCGACCTCACGGACAAGCGCGGGCAAACCGGCCTGCTCCACAACATCGTAGTAGGCATCGGTACGCTTATTGGCAGGCATACGCATGCGGCTATTGTTGCGCAGGCACAAGATACGCGAACACCCGTCATCGATCAGGCGACGCGTGGCAAGTTCGCCGATGCTATAGCTGTCGCTCGCAATCTGAACAGAGGCCTCGCCAAGGTCGCAGTCGATACCAACCAGGCTCAAGCCCATCTCGGCATACGCCTCGGCACCGATATTGAGGGAGTTGACGATGACGCCGTCGACCATATTGCGGCGGAGCATGTCAATATAGGAACGCTCAAGATCAGGTCGATTGGCGCTGTTGCACAGCAACATCTTAAAGCCGTTTTCCGCCAACGTGCGCTCGACCGCCTGCACAACCTGAGCATGGAACGGGCTGCTCACAAAGGGAACGATCATGCCGATAAGGTTCAGGCGACCGTTGAGCATGGCACGGGCGATATCGTTGGGCGTATAGTTGATGCGCTCCATCGCGGCATGGACCTTATCGCGGGTTTCTTGGCTAATATAGCCGCGATTATTAAGCACGCGAGATACCGTAGTGGGCGAAACCCCCGCCACCGCTGCAACTTCCTTGATGCCAGGCTTAGCAGAATCCTTAGAACGAGCGCCCTCGCGAGCCATAGCACCCTCCCCCATCAACATGTCATACGTTTACATACGAACAAAGCATACCCCAACAACAGCGGGAAGACGGTAACAGTACATGTAAGTAAACGACTCATCCAAATAATTAGGAGAGTTTCGCCTAAAGGGTGACTACACAGGACCCCCGCCGGGGCTGTTTGGGCTACCTCCCAAAACATTCCGCAGGACGCAAAGAGGCTCGCCGCACGAAGTGCGCAGCGAGCCTCTTTGCATGTCCGAGGACGTTTTGGGAGGTAGCCCAAACAGCCCCGGCGATCCTGCGGGAGTTGAGCCCCTTTAGAACTTGTCGTGGAAGGTACGCGCAATGACCTCGTCCTGCTGCTCCTTGGTGAGCGTGTGGAAGTTCACGGCATAGCCGGAAACGCGGATGGTCAGCTGCGGGTACTTCTCGGGGTGAGCCTGAGCGTCGAGCAGCGTCTCACGGTTGAAGACGTTGATGTTCAGGTGGTGGCCACCCTTCTCGGCGTAAGCGTCGAGCATGTGGACCAGGTTATCGGCCTGGGTCTCGGAAACTTCAGAAACCTTCATAATGTGTCTCCTTCGATTAATAGGCGCCGGCCGAAACCGGCGCACTAATCAGTAATCGTTATTGTTAGTATAGCACTAACAATAGTTACTCGCCCAGCTGATCAAGGTCGATATCGCCAAAGAACACCTGGTCCTCCTTGCCGAGCGCACTCGGGATGATGGAGAAGGTGTTGGAGATGCCGTCCTGAGCATCGCGGAACGGGAGCTTGGAAACCGAAGACAGCGAAGCGATGGCGCCGTGGCTATCGCGCTTGTGCATGGGGTTAGCACCCGGGGCGAACGGCTGGCCAGCCTTGCGGCCGTCGGGCGTGGAGCCGGTCTTCTTACCGTACACGACGTTGGAGGTAATGGTCAGAACCGAGGTCGTGGGCACGGAGTTGCGGTAGGTGTCGTTCATGCGGATGTACTCCATGAACTGGTGCACAACGTCGTGAGCAATCTGGTCGACGCGGTCGTCGTCGTTACCGTACTTGGGGAACTCGCCCTCGGTCTCGAAGTCGACGATGATGCCGTTCTCGTCACGGACGGGGTGAACCTTGGCGTACTTGATGGCGGACAGGGAGTCAGCCACGACGGAAAGGCCAGCGATGCCCGTAGCGAACCAGCGGTGCACGTGCTTGTCGTGCAGAGCCATCTGGATGCGCTCGTAGCAATACTTGTCGTGCATGTAGTGAATGATGTTCAGCGAGTTGACGTACACGCCAGCGAGCCACTTCATCATGTCGTTGTACTTGGCCACAACGTCGTCGTAATCGAGCGTATCGCCCTCGACGGCGCGATACTTGGGGCCGACCTGCTTCTTGGAGACCTCGTCAACACCGCCGTTGAGTGCGTAGAGCAGGCACTTGGCAAGGTTGGCGCGGGCGCCGAAGAACTGCATCTCCTTGCCGATGCGCATGGAGGACACGCAGCAGGCAATGCCGTAGTCGTCGCCGTGATAGACGCGCATGAGGTCGTCGTTCTCGTACTGGATCGAGGAGCTGGCGACGGAAGTCTTGGCGCAGAACTTCTTGAAGTTCTCGGGCAGACGGGTCGACCACAGAACGGTCATGTTGGGCTCGGGGCTGGTACCCATGTTCTCGAGCGTGTGCAGGTAGCGGTAGCTCATCTTGGTAACGAGCGTACGGCCGTCAACACCCATGCCGCCGATGGACTCGGTGACCCACTGCGGGTCGCCGGTGAACAGGGCCTGGTACTCGGGAGTACGGGCGAACTTGACCATGCGGAGCTTCATGATGAAGTGATCCACGAACTCCTGGATCTGCTCCTCGGTGAAGGTACCGTTGGCAAGGTCGCGCTCAGCATAGATGTCGATGAACGTAGAGGTACGGCCGATGGACATAGCGGCGCCGTTCTGCTCCTTGACGGCAGCAAGGTAGGCGAAGTACATCCACTGGATGGCCTCCTGCGTGTTGGTAGCAGGGTTGGAAATGTCGAAACCATAGGTCTCGGCCATCATCTTGAGCTCGCCGAGGGCGCGGATCTGCTCCTGCAGCTCCTCACGGTCGCGGATGTTGTCGGCGGTCATGACCGTCGGGGTGGAAGCCTTCTGGGCCTCCTTGTCCTTAATCAGGTAGTCGACACCGTACAGGGCGACACGACGGTAGTCGCCGATGATGCGGCCGCGGCCATAGCCATCGGGCAGACCGGTGATGATGTGAGCCGAGCGGCAAGCACGCATCTCGGGGGTGTAAACATCGAAGACGCCGGCGTTGTGGGTCTTGCGCTCGAAGGTGTAGCGCTCGACAACGTTCTCGTCGACCTTGTAGCCGTGCTGGCTGGCGGCCTGGCAAGCGATGCGGATACCGCCGTTGACGTGCAGAGCGCGCTTGAGCGGCTTGTCGGTCTGGAGGCCGACGATGGTCTCCTTCTCGCGGTGGGCGTTATCGATGTAGCCAGCGGGGTGGCTCACGATACCCGTGACGGTCTTGGTGTCCATATCGAGGACACCGCCCTGCTCGCGCTCCTTAAGCAGCAGGTCGAGAACCTCGCCCCACAGCTCCTTGGTACGCTCGGTCGGACCTACGAGGAACGACTCGTCGCCCTCGTAAGGGGTGTAGTTCTTCTGGATGAAGTCTCGGACGTCAACCTCTCCCGTCCAAATGCCTTCCTTGAAGCCTTCCCATGCCTCCTGCATTGTGTAACCACGCTCCTAGTTACGTGTAATGCGGCGCTCTCTCACACCGCTGCTTATTGAATTCTTGAATTTTCGGCTTGCACTACCGGCTTCTTCCGTTCTTCACCACATGTTGGTGCAGGGAAAAACGTTTGTCCACCTTGGAACTGCAACCCAAAACCCAAGATTTCACCCGTTTGAGAAGGATAACATAGCGACCCTCTCCATCTGGGCTGTTATATGTTTCTTTTTTTATATCATAAGGGCGTTTTTTACAAACCCGCAGGAAATGCGAGCGTGAACAACTACCGTTCACCGATTTGTTTGGTATTTTTCCTTGCCTTTGTACGACGTTCGCTCTAGCTGTTATGCCAGCTTTAGCAGAGTAAAGTGCCTCTGAGTAGGCTTTGGGACATGCCTTACGATCTACCCCTTACTTTGCTGATACCGACGGTGTACGGAGGTCGCCTAAAGGTTGTTTTCTAGGCATGACCCAAAATCTACCGTATAGGGTGCGCGTGCAAGGGTATCATCTTTCACCGAAAATAGTTTCTAGTGTTAGGGGTTTTCGGTGGAAGATACCGATTTCCATGAGCTTGGGAGTCAGCTCCTTACCGAGTTTGGCGGCATTCACCAGCGCGTTTCGCGCTTTGTGGACAAAGCTCTCAGCGGCGAGATGGCTGTCATGCGCGCCCTTATGCTCGCTGGCGGTTCGCTCACGCCGAGCGAACTCGCTGATCGCGCCTGGGTCTCGAACGCCCGCATTGCCAATATCCTACGTGCTCTCGAAGCCAAGGGCTGGGTTGAGCGTGAGCACTCAAAGACCGACCGTCGTCGCGTACACGTCATAGTGACCGACAAGGGATTCCAGGATCTCGAAATCAAACGCCGGGAATTCGAGGACCGCACCGCGGCTTTCCTCGAACAGCTCGGCGAAACAGATACCCAAGAGATGGTGCGCCTTCTTAGACGTGCCAACGAAATTATCGACCGCAATCAAGAAAGGAGAGATGCCGAGTGAGGATTCTCAAGCTCTTTAAAAAGCATATCCTGGCACTGTTCACAGCTATCGTACTTATCGTAATCAGCTGCAACGCCGATCTGGCGCTGCCTACCTATATGAGCGACATCGTCGACGTGGGCGTGCAGCAAGGCGGTATCGCCTCGCCCGTGCCCGACACCATTCGCGCCGAATCGCTCGACGACCTCGAACTCTTCATGAGCGCCAAGGACGCCAAGGCTGTGGAGGCCGTGTTTAGCAAGGCTGACAAAAACGGCATTCGAACGTACAAGGGCACCGAGGAAGAGCGTGCCGATGGAGGCAAAATTACCGACATTATGAGCCTGCCCGAGACCGTCGTCCTTTCGCTCAACCAGGGCATCGACGCCGACTCCATGGGAGACATGACCGGCACGTCCAGCGAGAAAGACAGCGACGCCGCTCAGGCCATGCCCACGCCCGAGCAAATGGCAGCGATGACGCCCGAGCAGCTCGCCGAGATGCAGCAGAAGGCCGCAGCGGCGCAGAATATGCAAAAGCAGATCGACGCCGACGGCGGCAAGATCACCATGAAGAGCCTGCGCCTGGGTGTCGAGGGCGGTCTGGTAGACCAAAGCAAGCTCGTCGAGGGCGCCAACGAAATGGCGGACAAAATGGGCTCCATGTCGGGCTCCATCGTCACCCAGCGCGCCGTGAGCTATGTACAGGACGAGTACAAGGCGCAGGGCATCGACCCCGCCGACGTGCAGAACGCCTACCTGGGCCGCATGGCGACCACGATGTTTGGTCTGTGTCTGGTGTCGCTGGTCGCCACCATCCTGACCGGTGCCGTGGCTTCGCGCACCGCCTGCTCCATCGCACGCGACCTGCGCCGCGAGACCTTCAACAAGGTTATGCACTTCTCGCCGGCCGAGGTGGGCAAGTTTAGCCAGGCCTCGCTCATCACCCGCTGCACCAACGACATTCAGCAGATTCAGATGGCCGCAACCCTGTTTATCCGCATGTGTCTGATGGCGCCCGTCATGGGCATCGTCGCCGTCATGCGCGTCCTGGCCAACCACACCGGCCTGGAGTGGACCATCGCCGTGGCCATCATCGCGGTCTCGGCCGTCGTCGGCGTGCTTATGGGCCTCACTATGCCCAAATTCAAAAAGATGCAGAGCTTTGTGGACCGCGTGAACCTTACCGCCCGCGAGCTGCTCGACGGCCTTATGCCTATCCGCTCGTTCAACCGCGAGGAGCATGAGCTCGAGCGTTTTGACAAGGCTTCGCTCGACCTGATGACCACGCAGCTCTACACCAACCGCGCCATGAGCTTTATGATGCCGCTCATGATGCTGGTCATGAATTGCATCACCGTGCTTATCGTCTGGTTTGGCGCGCAGGGCGTGTCCGACGGCGTGATGCAGGTCGGCAACATGATGGCGTTTATCTCCTACACCATGCAGATCGTCATGGCGTTTATGATCCTCACCATGGTTTCGGTCATCCTGCCCCGCGCCGAGGTCGCAGCCGAGCGCGTGGAAGAGGTCATCACCTGCCCCACGAGCATCAACGACCCCTCCTCGCCCAAACTGCCCGCGACCAGCGCGTCACGCGGCGAGCTCACCTTCCGCGACGTGAGCTTCCAGTATCCCGATGCCCGCGCCGATGTCATCAGCGGCGTGAACTTCACCACGCATGCCGGTCAGATGCTCGGCATCATTGGCTCCACGGGCTCGGGCAAGTCCACGCTCGTGCAGCTGATTCCGCGCCTGTACGACGTCACAGGCGGCAGCATTTCGCTCGACGGCATCGACGTGCGTGACATGACCCTTTCCGAGCTACGCCGCCGTATTGGTTATATCCCGCAGCAGGGTCGCCTGTTCTCGGGCACCGTCGAGAGCAACCTCAAGTTTGCCGGCGATATGGTGAGTGACGAGGATATGCGCCAGGCGGCACGCGTCGCCCAGGCGGAGGACTTTATCGCCGAGCGCGAGGGCGGCTACGACTCCCCCATCAGCCAGGGCGGATCCAATGTCTCGGGCGGCCAGCGCCAGCGCCTGGCCATCGCCCGCGCGTTGGCCAAAAAGCCCGAGGTCGTGGTGTTCGATGACTCGTTTAGTGCCCTCGACTACAAGACCGACGCGCGCCTGCGCGAGGAGCTGGCCAAAAACGTTACCGACGCCGCGCTCGTGGTCGTGGCACAACGCATCGCGACCATCATGCACGCCGACCAGATCATCGTACTCGACGACGGTCACGTAGTGGGCACCGGCACGCACGAGGAGCTACTGCGCAGTTGCCCGGCGTACCTGGAAATCGCACAGTCGCAGCTTTCCGCCGAGGAGCTGGGGCTTACCCAAGAAGAAATTGCAGCCGTTATGGAAGGAGGCGAGCGCTAATGGCAGACGAGACCAAGACTCAAATTCCCAAGCCCACCCGTCAGCGTGGACCCATGGGCCGCATGGGTGGCATGCGCCGTGGCGAAAAGGCCAAGGACTTTAAGGGCACCATGAGGCAGCTGCTCGGCTATATCGGCCAGCACAAGATTGCCGTGTTTGCCGCCGTCGCCTTTGCCGTGTGCTCGGTCATCTTTAACATTGTGGGGCCCAAGGTGCTCGGCCAGGTTACCACCAAACTGTTCGAGGGCCTGGTTGCCAAGGTCAACGGTACCGGCGATGTCGACTTTAACTGGATCGCCAAGACGCTCGGCTTTTTGCTCTGCCTGTATCTGGCGAGCTCTGTTTGCAGCCTCATCCAGGGCTGGCTCATGACCGGCGTCACGCAAAAGATTTGCTACCGCATGCGCAAGGAGATCGCCGCCAAGATCGCCGTCGTGCCGATGAGCTACTTCAACGGCCACAGCAAGGGCGACGTGCTCAGCCGCATCACCAACGACGTCGATACGCTGGGGCAATCGCTCAACCAGAGCGTGACGCAGCTTATTACGTCCGTCACACAGATTATCGGTGTGCTCATCATGATGCTTTCGATCAGCCTGCCGCTCACCGGCGTCACCGTGCTCACGCTGCCGGCCGCCGCGATTATCTTGATGGTGATGATTCACTTCTCGCAGCCGTACTTCCGCGAGCAGCAGCAGGTCCTGGGTACCGTCAACGGCATTATCGAGGAGGACTTTGCCGGCCAGAACGTCATTCAGGTGTTCGACCGCGCCGAGGCCTCGATCGAGGAGTTCGACCGTCAAAACGACCGCCTGTTTATTAGTGGCTGGCGCTCGCAGTTCCTGTCGGGCCTGATGATGCCGCTTATGAGCCTGGTGGGCAACATGGGTTACGTGGGCGTTGTCGTAGTGGGCGCGCAGCTCGCGCTGACCGGCAATGCCACGCCCGGCGACATCCAGAGCTTTATCCAGTACGTGCGCAACTTTACGCAACCCGTGCAGCAGCTGGGCAACGTGAGCAACACGATGCAGTCGATGGCCGCTGCCACCGAGCGCGTCTTTGAGTTCTTGGCCGCGCCCGAGGAGGAGCAGAAGGCCGACGCGCAGATTCCCGAGAGGCGTCCCGGCCACGTGGAGTTCGACCATGTCAAGTTTGGCTACACACCCGACAAGACCATCATCCACGACTTTAGCTGCGAGGCGCAGCCCGGCCAGACCATCGCCATCGTCGGCCCCACCGGCGCCGGCAAGACCACGCTCATTAAGCTGCTGCAGCGCTTTTACGACGTGGACGGCGGTTCGCTGCGCGTCGAGGGCGTCGACGTGCGCGATTGGGACCGCGCGGCACTTCGCGGCGAGTTTGCCATGGTGCTGCAGGATACTTGGCTGTTTAACGGCACGATCCGCGAGAACATCCGCTACGGACGTCCCGATGCAAGCGATGCCGAAGTCGAGGCCGCCGCACGCGCCGCACGCTGCGACCACTTTATCCATACGCTCGCCGGCGGTTACGACTTTATGATCAACGAGGAGGGCACCAACCTGTCGCAGGGTCAGCGCCAGCTCGTGACCATCGCCCGCGCCATTTTGGCCGACCGTCCGGCGCTAATTCTCGACGAGGCGACCTCCAACGTTGACACTCGTACCGAGGAGCTTATTCAGCGTGCCATGGATGCGCTGATGCAAGGCCGCACCAGCTTTGTTATCGCACATCGCCTGTCCACGATTCGCAACGCCGACGTGATCTTGGTGATCCGCGACGGCGACATCGTCGAGAAGGGCACACACGACGAGTTGCTCGCCCAGGGTGGCTTCTACGCCGACCTGTACAACTCGCAGTTCGACGAGGCGGCGTAAATTCTGCCGCAGGGAACGAATAACGCCCGAGAACGGGGGCGCAGGACAACCTGCGCCCCCGTTTTGTTTTGCAGCCCTCGAAACGCCTTCCCTGAGACCTCATTGACGGCGCTTTCCAGACCCTGTGGGCAAAAAATGGCAAATATGAGTACTGTTACTTTTTTAGTATCAGCCAAAACAGCCTCAAACGACCTCCTTGCGGCCTCTATACGCCTTCAAATTAATCAAAACGCCCGTTAGCGGGCTTCTGCGTGGCAATGTTAATGAACATATTTTTCACTTTGTCTATTATCTTGCTAGACCGATATGCTACTAGATTAGCAACCGTACTCATATTTGGCATTTTTTGCCCACAGGGTGTTTCCTGGGGAACCGACAATAGCCTTAGGGTCCCGCGCGACGCCACTCCCTCCCGGTATCCGCCGACGTTCCCCCATATAAAACCTGCCAAAATAAACCTGTCCCTTTTGGCAGGTTTCGGGGCGGCGAGGGGTTGCACTTTAGCGTGCGACAGCGGATAATGCCGAGCATTCGACAATACGCTTATTGCTCTTTCTGTAGATTGAGGAGGCCCCTATGGCCATGGAATTCAAACGCAAGTTGCCAATCCCCATGGAGATCCGCGAGGAAATGCCGCTTTCTGCCGAGCTTACCACCAAAAAGCAGGCATTTGACGCCGAGGTCGCCAAAGTCTTTACCGGCGAGGACGCACGTAAGGTGCTCATCATCGGCCCGTGCTCTGCCGACCGCGAGGATTCGGTGCTTGAGTACATGAACCGACTGGCCAAGACCGCCGAGGAGGTCAAGGACAAGCTCATCATCATTCCGCGCGTCTACACCAACAAGCCGCGCACCAAGGGCACCGGCTACAAGGGTCTTCTGCACAACCCCAACCCCGAGGCTCCCGACGACCTGCTCGAGGGCGTCAAGGCCATCCGCCATATGCACCTGCGCGTTATTGAGGAAACGGGCTTCTTTACCGCCGACGAGATGCTCTATCCGTCCAACTACCAGTACCTCGTTGACCTGCTGAGCTATGTTGCCGTGGGCGCACGCTCGGTCGAGAACCAGGAGCATCGCCTGGTGTCGAGCGGTATTTCGGTACCCGTCGGCATGAAGAACCCCACTGCCGGCTCTACCACCGTTATGCTCAACTCCATTTACGCCGCCCAGGCGCGCCAGAGCTTTATCTTCCGCAACTGGGAGGTCGAGTGCGATGGCAACCCGCTCGCGCACGCCGTCATGCGCGGCTACATCGGCCTCGATGGGCGCACCTACCCCAACTACCACTACGAGCACCTCGAGCGCCTGGCCGAGCGCTACACCGAGCACGCCGGCTACGCCAACCCAGCGGCGGTCATCGACTGCAACCACGACAACTCGGGCAAGCGACCGCTTGAGCAGTATCGTATTTGCAAGGAGGTGCTCGACAGCTGCCGCCGCAACGAGTCCATCTCCAAGCTGGTCAAGGGCTTTATGATCGAGTCCTACCTGGAGGATGGCAACCAGCCGGTCGACGGCGGCGTCTTTGGTAAGTCGATCACCGACCCGTGCCTAGGCTGGGAAAAGACCGACTACCTCATCCACGAGATCGCGGAGCGGGTTTAGTTACGCGGGTTTACCAACCCGCGTAACGGCTCGACGCTGCAAACCCGCCAGAGCGGCAATCTGCCTTTCAACTGCGGCGGCATGACCAAAAGGTCAATGCCGCCTTGTTTCAAGGCACCTTGCTCGCTCTGGCGGGCTTTCGCTCATATGACCCAATCCGCTGTCAAGAGCCACAATGGCCCCGCCGACCGCTTGCAATCGGTCGGCGGGGCCT
>UQKL01000014.1 GCA_900541695.1 uncultured Collinsella sp.
ATTGGTGCGGCGTATAGGATTCGAACCTATGACGTTCTGATTCGTAGTCAGACCCTCTATCCAGCTGAGGTAACGCCGCAGCGCAAGACATATAAAACCACTTTAGTTAGTTGGAGTCAAGCACAATCTCAAACTTTTTGGAGAATATGTTCCTCACGCAGCTCCGCATGCGCCAATGTCCCCCATACGATCAATCGGTTTTTCAACTACATCGAACCCAGCACCGAGCTCCCCCAGAAGCGACCGCACCCGTTGGGCACAGTCGTAGTCAGCAAACGAGATGCTCAGCATTCGGGCCACCTGATTAGAAGTTCCAACACCATAGAAGTGCTCAAGGACAACAAGCGCCTCATGCGCCACAAACGTCTCGACCACATGCGGCGACTCCTCATAGCACCATTGCGTCAATGGCCCCTCACTCGTCTGCCGAACCACCAAGCCACCCATACCCGACGGCTCGCACGTTACCAGCAGGTGCTCCCCGCCCTCATCGCTCTGGAACAAAACAACCCGCTCGTCGAACAGCTCCATCACATCCCCTTTCTCTTGCTCTTAGCTAGCAAAAGCATAGCAGGTAAATGGCTGTATACAGAACGTTTGTTCGTGTGTTTTCTATCGAGCTGTCCGCACGGCATGGTATAGCCGTACACAAAAAGGGCGCCCCTAAAAGGAGCGCCCTCGCAAATCGCCTATGCAGCTAGCTTACGCGACCGGCTCGATCTTCTCGAGGCCGCCCATGTAGGGACGCAGAACCTCGGGGATCGTGATGGTGCCGTCGGCGTTCTGGTAGTTCTCCAGAATGGCGGCCATGGTGCGGCCAGCCGGCAGGCCGGAACCGTTGAGGGTGTGCAGGTAGCGCGAGCCCTTGAAGTTCTCGGGGTCGCGATACTTGATGTTGGCGCGACGGGCCTGGAAATCGCCGCAGTTAGAGCAGGAGCTGATCTCTTTGTAGGCGTTGTAGCTCGGCAGCCAGACCTCGATGTCGTAGGTCTGACGGGCAGAGAAGCCCAGGTCGCCGGTGCACAGGCTAATCACGCGATACGGAAGGCCCAGCTGCTGAAGCAGGAACTCGGCCTCGGCGGTCATGCTCTCGAGCTCCTCGTCGGACTCCTCCGGCTTGGCAAACTTGACCATCTCGACCTTGTCGAACTCGTGCTGGCGGATGATGCCGCGGGTGTCGCGACCAGCGGAGCCGGCTTCCTCGCGGAAGCAGGGGGTGAAGGCGGTGTAGCGGCGCGGCAGGGTATCAGCATCGAGAACCTCGCCGGCGTGCAGGTTGGTAAGCACGACCTCGGCGGTGGGGATCAGGAAGTTGTCGCCCGAGACGTGATAGGCGTCGTCCTCGAACTTGGGCAGCTGACCCGTGCCAAACATGGTCTGACGCTTGACGACGATGGGCGGCCACCACTCCTTAAAGCCACGGCTGGTGTGCGTGTCAAGGAAGAAGTTGATGAGGGCGCGCTCAAGACGGGCGCCGGCGCCACCGAGAACGGTAAAGCGGCTGCCGGAGAGCTTGTTGCCGCGCTCGAAATCGAGGATGTCGAGGTCGGTGCCCAGGTCCCAGTGCGGCTTAAAGTCGAAGTCGAACTCGCGCGGGGTGCCCCAACGACGGCGCTCGATGTTCTCGTCCTCATCCTTGCCGTACGGCGTGGCCTCGCAAGGGATGTTGGGAAGGTGAGCCATAAAGTCGTACTGCTCCTGCTCGAGAGCGGTGCGGCGCTCGGCCAGACCGTCAATCTTCTCGTTGACGGCGCGCACGGCCTCCTTGGCGGCCTCGGCCTCGTCCTTCTTGCCCTCCTTCATCAGGGCGCCAATCTTCTTGGACTCGGCGTTACGCGTGGCCTGGAGCTCCTCGACCTCGGTGATGACGGCACGGCGCTCGTCGTCGAGTTCAAAGAACTTCTCGCGATCCCAAGACGTCTGGCGATTTGCCATGGCGGTATCGATGGCATCGGGGTTCTCGCGAACAAACTTGATATCAAGCATTAGATCCTCCGGCGATATACATTCCATTTAGGTTGCAACCTTGTACATGTATGGGCAAGTATATACTTATGAGCGTTTACGACCCAACCCAACTACGCAAGAAGGCACCCAATGGACGCAGTTTTTTCCTTTTTGTTTGGCACCCGCACCGGTTTTGCCATCCTTTTCGCCGGCGGCATCCTACTGTTTGCGATTCTTGCCTTTGTAATGGAGAAGCGCACCCATAAGATGTATGTCGACCGTGGCCCCAAGTCCGAGGACGAAGAAGACGGCTTCTGGGACTAGCCTGCCAAAAAGAGACAGGCTTATTTTGGTCGGTTTTATCTGGGCAAACGCAAGCGCCCCGCAACTGGAATTGAGCCAGTCGCGGGGCGCTTTTCGTACATGCAACAAAACCGCAGGAAAAAACCTGCCAAAATAAACCTGTCCCTAAATGGCGGGTTTTACTGGAGGGTGGCGTCGATGGCCTTGACCAGAGCGCTGCGCATGCCGGCGTCCTCGAGCGCGACGACGCCCTTGATGGTGGCGCCACCGGGTGAGCATACGGCATCCTTCATCGCCGCAGGATGCTGGCCAGTCGCAAGCTGTAGCTTTGCCGTGCCCAGCACCATCTGGCTCACAATGCGATAGGCATCGGCGCGCGGGATACCGTGCTTGACGGCCGCGTCGCCCAAGGCTTCAATCGCCATGGCGACAAATGCCGGTGCGCAACCGCCCACGGTACCGCCCACAAACAGCAGACTCGTGTCGAGCTCGACGACGGTGCCAAGCTTACCGAGCAGGTCGAGCACCACGGCACGCTGCTCGCCGTTGAGCGTAGAGGACTTCTCGCAGGCGATGACGCCCTCGCCCACCGAAACCGGCGTGTTGGGCACCGTCGAGATGTGTGCGACACCCGGCAGGACCTGCTCCCACTTGGCGCTATCCCAGGTCCAGGCGACCGAAAGGACAACCTTGTCGGCAAGGGTTTCTTTGAGCGGAGCGAAGACCTTCTCAATCATGTATGGCTTGACCGCAGCAACCACGATATCGGATGCGGCGACAACCTCCGCCGCATCACGACAGGCAACCATCCCACGTGCCTCACAACGCTCGACCAAGGCGTCGTAGTGGCCCGCGCAGGCGCACATATCGCTCGCAGCCACACCGGCGGCGATCCAGCCATCGGCCATAGCGCTCGCCATATTGCCAAAACCGACAAATCCGATCTTCATATCTCATAGTCCTCTCAGACACGCTCTTCAAAACGAAGGCTATTGTCCCACGGCATTGTTTCGTATTGCCGACCTATTTGTGATACGGCTCGCCACGGCTGATCTTGCAGGCGCGGTAGATTTGCTCCAGCAGCACCACGCGCGCCAAGTTGTGCGGCAAGGTAATACGTCCAAAGCTGAGCATCTCGTCGGCTCGTGTGCGCACGTCATCGCTCACGCCGTCCGATCCACCAATCACAAAGGCGATGTCGCTGTTACCACGCAGCATAAGATCGTCGAGCCGCGCCGAAAGCTCCTCGCTCGAGCGCTCTTTGCCCTCAATGGCAAGCAGGATCACATGCGCTCGAGGCGGCAGGGCTGCAAGAATCGCCGCACCCTCCTTGTCGCGTGCGGCATCCACGCCGCCCGCCTTAGCCGGGTCGATATCGGCCACCTCGCGGATATCCACCTTGGCATAGGCACCTAGGCGCTTGGTGTACTCAGCGCACGCGTCCTTCCAAAAGCGCTCCTTGAGCTTACCGACGCAAACGACGGTGTATTTCACGCGCGTCTACTCCTTCGAATCGTTTTGAACTTTGCTGGCGGTCAGCATCTGCTCGAACATCGAGGCCGACTGCGAGAAATCGCTCGGCAGTACGACCGTCGATGTTTTACCCGTGCGAGCGAACTCTGTCATCATCTCGGACCACTGCGTAAACATGAACAGCTGGTTGGCCTCGTCGTTACCGACACCCGTCTCCTGGATGATCTCGAGCGAATCCTTGATGCCCAGCGCGATGGCCTTGCGCTGGTTGGCGATGCCTTCGCCCGCCTTTTCCATCGCCTCGGCCTCGGCGGTCGCCTCGGTGACGCGCTTGATGCGGTCGGCCTCGGCGAGCTCCTGCGCAGCAGCGCGCTTTCGCTGGGCAGCATTGATGTCGTTCATGGAGTTCTCGACCTCGGTCGGCAGCGCGATCTTGGTGATGAGTGTCGACACGAGGGTAAAGCCGTAGGCAGCCATCTGCTCGGACACGGTGGCATTAACGTCCTTGGCGATGTCATCCTTCTTGGCAAAGACCTCATCGAGCGTATAGACAGGGATGGAAGAGCGCAGGGCGTCGGTGATGAAATCACGCATCTGGTCGACGGGCTCCTGCAGCATGTAGTAGCTCTTGTAGATGCCCGAATCTGCCGGGCCGGCGCCCATGTCATAGCTCACGTGGTACTGAGCAGAGACCTCAAGGCCGATGGTCACGTTGTCCTGGGTCTTAACGTCGATGCCAAAACCGTTTTTCATGGTGCGCAGACTCACCGTGGCGGCCTTGCGGTCGATCACGGGCACCTTCATGTGGAAGCCCGCGTTGACGATGCGATTGAACTTGCCCAGACGCTCGATGATCACGGCATGCTGCTGTTCAACGACATAGCAGGCGTTGGGGAGCAGCAGCAACAAAATGATGATGGGAAGTAGAAAGCTCGTAAGGGCAGCGATGATACCGGACAACAGCATGGTCTCTCCTCTGATAGGCACACGTTGGCATTAGGATACCCGCACGAAGCAGCCACGTGACACCAACAGGAGGCCCATAACAAAAAAGCCCCCATTACTGGGAGCTTTTTCATTTAGTGGTGCGGGCGAAAGGACGTCCGCGTATCCGCTTCGCGGATCCGCACCGGCTTCGCCCGCCTGCCGGCGGACTCGCCAGCTCGCTAAAAACGCTCCGCGTTTTCTTTGCGCTCGCTCCTTCACAGGTTCAAGTCCCCGCGATGGGCCCATAACAAAAAAAGCTCCCATTGCTGGGAGCTCTTTCATTTAATGGTGCGGGCGAAAGGACTTGAACCTTCATGGGGTTGCCCCCATACGGACCTGAACCGTACGCGTCTGCCAATTCCGCCACGCCCGCGTGCAGGAATTAGAATAACGGAGCGCCACCGCGAACGCAAGAACTATTTTTGAAAAAGTTGGTAGGCATTTTCCCAAGCGGCCTGCGCAATCGCCTCAGCATCCTCACCGGTACGATCGACACGGTCGTTGACCAGCGTGTTTGCCGTGATAGAAATCATTGCCGGCTCGCACTCAAGACCACGAATGGGCTCCGGCGCCATATAGGGACAATCCGTCTCGAACAAAATGCGATCGAGCGGGGTCGCCGCAAATGCCTCGCGCACGTCGTCGTTGCGCTTAAAGGTGGCCGCGCCGCCATAGGCGATATAGCAGCCCAAACCCACAAAGCGCTCCATCGTAGCTCGATCCTCGCCAAAGCAGTGCAGCACGCAACCGGCCTGAGGCACGCCTACCTCGCGCAGCACGTTGTACGCATCAACGTGCGAAGTGCGCTCCCCATCCGAGTCCTCGTGCCGCAGGTGCAGCTCCACCGGCACATTGCGGCGCACGGCAACTTCGAGCTGACGTACCATGCAATCAATCTGCACACTGTGGGGCGCCGGCGCGATGTCGTCGTCGTAATCCATGTGATAGTCCAGACCGATCTCGCCGATGCCGACGCACAAAGGGTCATCGAGCGCAGCAACAACCTGTGCGTGAATGTCGTCGGTATAATCCGGCGCGCCATAGGGGTGAACGCCAGCGAGATACTTGATCTGCGGAATATCCCGCATCGGCAGAATTTCGCGCACGAGCCAGTCGCTATAGTCCGTCACGCTGCGCTTGTCGGCGATGGGGTCGAGCATCGTCACCAACAGATCGACGCCCGCGGCTTTGGCGCGCACGAGCGTTTCGGGCACTTCTTTGTCCCAAAACGAAAGCAGATGCGCATGCGTGTCGGCAAGCGGTGCCAAGGGCACGGGGCAGGCAACCGTCTTCTTTTTCTTGGTAAACGTCACGCGTTCGGCATTAAGCGTCATGGATTAGCTCCTGGGCCAGGCGGACAAAGTCAGCAACATCGAGCGTCTCGGCGCGCGTGGTGGGTGAGATACCGCAAGCCTCAAAGGCGGCATCGAGCACGTCCTTGGCAAAGCCGTTGGCGCTCATGGAATTGCGGATGGTCTTGCGACGCTGAGCAAATGCGGCGTCAATCACGCGGGTCACAAACTCGCGATCGAGTCCTTCGGGCACCACGCCGTCAACACGGTCGATACGCACGACGGCCGAGTCCACGTGCGGTGCCGGCATAAAGCAACGCGGCGGCACCTCAAAGCGACCCGTAACCTGCGCATACAGGCCCAGCTTTGCCGTATAGCCGCCATAGGTCTTGTTGCCCGGCGTTGCGGCAATGCGATCGGCAACCTCCTTTTGAACCATGACGACGGCGCGCTTGAGCGCGGGCATCGTCTGGAAGAACTGAAGGATGATCGTCGCCGCCACGTTATAGGGCAGATTCGCGACAAACACCGTGGGTTCACCACCGGCGGCCTGCTTAATCTGCTCCAGCGTCACCTTGAGCGCGTCGCCCATGATAAAGCGGAAGTTGGCGTAGTCGGCGGCATGGGCATCGAGCACCGGCTCGAGCTCGGGATCGGCCTCGATCGACGTGACGCACGCCGCCTCCTGCAGCAGCGCAAGCGTGAGCGTACCAACGCCCGGACCAACCTCGAGCACGCGTTCATCGCCCGCAAGCTCGGAAAGCTCGCAAATGCGCTCAATTACATGGTTGTCGATCAGGAAGTTCTGGCCCAGGCGATGCTTGGTCGCAAGGCCAAACTCCTCCAGCAACTCCCTTGTTGCCGTGGGGTTTGCCAAAGGCGAAGTTGTCATAGTTGCCTCCTTAGCATGGTGGCGGCGTCGTGAAACAAAAGGGCATGGACCGTTGCGGCCATGCCCTTGCATCTACACAGCAAATTGCCGATATGGCGCGCGGCGGCTTAGCCCAGACGCGGGAACAGCGGCTCGCCCTTCTCGACGGGCTGACCACCGGCAAGCAAGCCCCAAGCGCAAATGCCCTTGAGGTCGTCGCTCGCGGCCTCGTCCTCGCACGACAGGCGGCGCAGGGCCTCGGCAGAAGTCTGGGGCATGAGCGGCATCAGCAGGTGAGCGGCAATACGGATAGCCTCGAGCAGGTTGTAGATCACAAATGCCAGCTCGTCAGCCTTGGTCTCGTCCTTGGCAAGCGCCCAGGGCTCGGAGTCCTCGATGTAGTGGTTGGCGGCATGGATGAGCTCCATGACCTCGTCCTTAGCTCCACCGTAATCGAGCACGTCCATCTTGGCCATGTAGCGCTCGACCAGGCCATCGGCGATCTTTGCCAGCGGGTTTTCGAACGCATCGAACGACGCGGGCTTGGCGGGCGCGCAACCGTCAAAGTACTTGCCGCTCATGTTGAGCGAACGCGAGATAAGGTTGCCCCAGCTGTTGGCCAGGTCGGCGTTGTAGACCTGCTCCATGCGATCGAAGCTGATGGCACCGTCGGTGCCGGGGACGACGTCGGTCATGAAGTAATAGCGATAGCCCTCGACGCCCAGCATGTCGATAACGTCCTGCGGAGCGATGGCGTTGCCGCGGCTCTTGGACATCTTTTCGGCCTTGCCGGTCTCGGCATTGCGCACGGTCAGGAAGCCGTGGGCAAAGACGTGCTCGGGCAGGGCCTCACCGATGGCCATGAGCATGGCGGGCCAAATGACGCAGTGGAAGCGGATGATGTCCTTACCCACGATGTGGAACTGCGCGGGCCAGCGATAGGCCAGCTCGGCACGCGCCTCGTCGGTGTCGACGCCGTAGCCGACGGCCGTCATATAGTTGAGCAGCGCATCAAACCACACGTAGGTCACGTGGCCCTCGTCAAACGGGACCTGAATGCCCCAGTCAAAGCTCGTGCGGCTCACGGAAAGGTCGTTAAGGCCGCCCTCGACAAAGCTGCGCACCTCGTTCATGCGGAACGCAGGCTCGACAAAGTCGGGGTGCTCGTCGTAAAGCTTGAGCAGCTTGTCCTGGAAGGCGGAAAGCTTAAAGAAGTAGGACTCCTCCTGCACGCGCTCAAGCGGACGGTGGCAGTCGGGGCACAGGTGCTGGCCGACGCTGCCGTACTCCTCGTCGCCCTTCTGGACCTGCGTATCGGTGAAGTAGGTCTCGTCAGGCACGCAATACCAGCCGTCGTAGCTGCCCTTATACAGGTAACCGGACTCCTTCATGCGCTCCCACAGGTACTGCACGGCATGATGCTGGCGCGGCTCGGTGGTGCGGATGAAGTCATCGTTGGAAATCTCGAGCTTGCTCCAAAGCTCCTTGAAGTGCGGAGCCTGGCTGTCGGTCCACTCCTGCGGCGTCATGCCATGCTTGGCTGCGGCCTCGGCGACCTTCTCGCCGTGCTCGTCCATGCCGGTCAGGAACTTAACGTTGTAGCCAGCGGAGCGGCGATAGCGAGCCTGAACGTCGGCGATGATGGTGGAATAAGCCGTGCCCAGGTGCGGATCGGCGTTGACGTAGTAGATGGGCGTCGTGATAAAGAACGAAGGCTTGCTTTGATCCATGGGGTTTGTCCTCCAGAAAAACGTTGCATACAGGGGATGATTCTAGCGCAAGGGCTGGATATCCTCCATCTATTGCATATCGAGCACCATGGCATAGACATCGCGCTTGCGGCGCGAATACTTCTGAGACAGGCGCTTAGCCACCGCAGAGGCGGGCTCCCCCTCCTCGAGCGCGGCGCGGATATCCTCGCGCAGGGCCTCGTCGGGATCCGCTGCCGCGGCGCCAACCGGTACGATGCCAGCCTCCTCGTCCTCGCTCGGCGGCGCGATGACCAGCGCAATCTCGCCCTTTACCTCGCCGCGAGCACGCAGCTCCTCGGCGAGCTGGGCAGCGGGCCCGCGCAAGACCTCCTCGTGCAGCTTGGTGAGTTCGCGGCAGACGGCAACCTCACGCTGGGGAAAGACCTCCGCCACGGCCTCGAGCGTCGCCACGATGCGATGTGGAGACTCGTAGAAGATGAGCGCGCCGGGTACTACGGCAAGGCGCTGCAAACGGCGCACGCGGTCGCCGTGCTTTCGGTCCAAAAAGCCCTCGAAGAAAAAATGCTCGCAGGGAATGCCGGACGAAACGAGCGCCGTGACGCAAGCAGAGGGCCCGGGAATAACTTCTACGGGCACATCGGCCTCACGCGCTGCCTCGACCAGCACCTGGCCGGGGTCGGACACACTCGGCATGCCGGCGTCCGAGGCAAAGGCGAGGGTCTCCCCCGCCAGCAGGCGGTCGACCAGGCCGGCGGCGCGACTGGCGATCACATTCTCGTCGCAACGGACAAGCGGCTTGGAAATGCACAGGTGCATCAGCAGCTTTGACGTCACACGCGTGTCTTCGCAGCAAATGGCATCGGCGGCGGCAAAGGCCTCGCCAACGCGCGGGGACAGGTCGCCCAGGTTGCCGATGGGCGTGCCGACCACATAGAGTTTGCCCGTATGGGCGCTGTTTTGCGTCATATCAACCTATTCAATCATGCCGCGCTCGAGCGTACCGAGTGCCGCGCGGGCGTCCCATGCTGCAATGCGCTTCTCGGTCTTCCACGTTTGGAAGAACCAACCGGCAGCCGGCGCAAACGAAGCCAGCTGGTTGGCGATAAACACGCGCTCGTAGGCATTGCGGCCCTCGGGCGTAACCGACGAGTTGGCAAAGATCGCCGCGCCCGACCATTCGCCCACCAGCACGGGGAACCCTTTCGAGATCGCTTCTTTAAGCTCGCGCTTGTTACGCGAAATCGCCGTCGTCAGCCCGCGGGGGCTCGTGATGTCGAGCGCATACTCGTCGCGGTAATGGTACAGGTGAAGGTCCATGTAGACGTTCTTGTACTTGGCACCGCGCATAAAATGCTTCCACTCGCTGGGATGCCCCGAAGACGAGAAGACGACGATCTTATCCTCGGGCATATACGAACGGACGAGCTCGTAGGCATCGCGATAGAAATTGCGCAAGTAGTGGGCCGGAATTCCATCCGTCATGGTAAAGAGGCTCTTGCGGACGCTCATCTGCGGCGTGTCCAGCAGCTCAATGCCCAGCAGGCTCTCGGCCTCGCCGTAGCGATCGGCCAAGCGCTCGAGCACGTCGAGTGCGACATGACGGCCGTTGGTGGACGAATGCCACTCGGCAACAGCCTCCGGCGTGGTGGGCGAATCGTTGGAATCGCCCTGGCCACCGGGCACCGTCGCCAGATCGAGCAGCACGCGGATGTCGTACTTGGCAGCCCACTCAATTGCACGGTCGATGTAGTCGACAACCGAGATGTAGGACGCATCGGACTCCTGCGAACCAAAGGCATACCAGGGCACCGGCAGACGCACGGCATTGAGACCGATCTGCGCCATGCGGCGAAAATCGTCCTCACTCACAAACGTCTCGTAATGACGGCGCATGCGCTCGTTATAGGCGGCGGTGCCCATGGCCTCCTGCAGCTCGGCCGCGTTGGATGCACCGGTCGCCGCGTATAGCGACGGGGTCACCCAAGGCTCGGGAATAAACCAGCCAGAGAGATTAACGCCGAGTATCCTCTCCATCACTGCCCCCTTCGGATCGTGCAGGCCAAACCTGCATCGTATTGCATAGGAAAAGTATCGTTTTGAGTATACCCGCGCGTGCGGACAGACGACCGAACGGTCTGTAAAGTGGCGCAAAAGCGGGAGGAATGTCTGGGGCGAGCGGGGTCAAGATGACGTACCGAGATGCGCATACACGCCGAGGGCAGGCGCCGGAAAGCGCATTCCATTCTTTCGCTCAATAATGGGATGCGCTTTCCGCGGGTCCACATAAAAGAAAAGGACCCCTTTGCAGAGGTCCTAGTCAATTCAAGGTGGCGGGGAAGGGAATCGAACCCCTGACACGAGGATTTTCAGTCCTCTGCTCTACCAACTGAGCTACCCAGCCATTTGAGGTGTGCCTTGTTTCAAGGCTTGATTAGTATAACCAAGGACGCGCTCCGGTCAACCGAGAATTTGAAAAAAGTTTTTGAGCACGGCGCCAGCCACAAGGCCGACCCTATAGAACAGCATGTTAGAGACATCAACCCACCGCAAGAAGTTTTTCGCTCAAGGCTGCACGGGCAAACTCACTTGGCGTCATCCCTTCAGCCGCCGCCCGACGACGAATCGCCTCCTTCATCCCTAGGGGAATCTTGACCGATAGCGTTGCCGTCCCTTCGCTTGAGAGCGGAGGCCGCCCGTGCACGATCCCCCCAACGGTATGCTCGCCGTCCGGAAACCCGCCATGCTCGTACGACTCGCACCACGCGTCAATCATTTCATCCGTTACAACCTGACCATTGGCAGCCGTATACGCCTTGCTCATCATCGACCCCTCTGCCGAGCTCGCTCGATCTCTTGCCAGAATTTCTTCTGAACCGGAGACAGGGCATGAATAATGAGCCATCCACGAATTAGTTCGACTGCAACAAGTTCCATACTTCGACCATCTGGAAGCCATCCAATGGCAAGCCATCTCGGCGGCTCGTCCTCCGACTCGCGGCGAATGCACTCAGTAACCGCGAACCAGGCACCAAGCACTTTCTTTTCCGTCAAGTGTTTTTTTGGCGTTGGGATGGATCTCAACATCCATGCATCTTCTCCTCCATCTTACCCAATTTCGTATGACGAAAGTCCGCTGTCGCCAATTCTTACGCCGGCACTTGTTGAAAGGCGGGAGGTGTAGCGAGGATTGAAGGGCGTTCCAGCACCGCCCAGGCACCGGGACAGGAACACATGCGCCAAGGACGGACGTTTTCGTAGCATGCGAGGATGCTGCCGTTGCGGTCGATAAAAGCAATGTCGATGGGGTAGGCCATAAAGCAGGTGTGGACCGAAGAGCAGCGTGGGAACGCCATGACGAGCGGCAACCCGTTGGCGGCAATCGGAGACCGTCCCAGCATGCCGCGCAGGCGCACGGCAAACGACTCCGCCACCACAAACTCGGCAGGCGCCCAACCCAGCCTGTTGAGCGCCCGCGCGTAGGCAATGTAGGATGAGGCCGCGGTCACATAACCACCCCCGGACGCCACGGATCGACCGTCACTGCGCGCTCGTGCGACAACTTTGCCGGTGCCCCCAGCGAAACGCCGGCGACGCTGAGCGAGCTCGGCCACGGCTCGTAGCGCATGGTACAGGTATAGGTCCTAAACGTGCCGGAGAGCGAAAGCAGACCGCCATCCGATGTCGTCGCACCCTGCTCGCTCGAGACCTCAATCTGCAAGTCATAGCCTTCCATGGCATGTTGGATCTGAGCCTGAACGGTCGCGGAGGCATCGATGGAGCTGTCATCGCCCTCCCCGCTCGGCGCCACGGCATGCGCTAGCACGATATCGGGCACCACGCGATCGAAGCGCGCGACCGCGTCGGCAAAGACCATGACGTTGTACACGATAAGCGCCAGAACCAGCAGGACGGGCGTGACCACGGCCATCTCGACCGTCGCCTGGGCGCGCTCCTCGCACAGGCGCGTGCGGATGCCCATTACGACCCACCGCCCAGGGCACCCGCCAGTGTGGCGACATCGACGGTAAGTGGGATGGAACCGCCGCCGGGCAGCGGAATCTCCGCAAGCGTGAACACCGTGCCGCTGATGGTGCGCTCGACTTGATATTCCAGCGCCTCGCAAAGCGCCTTGGGGTCGGTCACGCCCAGCGGAATACTTCGTAGCTTGTCCTGCACTTTAGAAAGACCTGTGATGTCAGACCCCGGGCTCTTGATGACATTGGCGGTGTCGGTCAGTACCGGCTTTCGTAGGCGCAAGTCGCACGGCTCCAAGCCCAGCGCCGCCACGGACGCCGAAACGGTATCGCCGAGCCACGACGCAATGGAGCCCAACGCACCGCTGCCCCCTCCCAGGTCATCGATCATCTCGCCCATGAGCTCGTCGGCCGAGCCTTGGATGTCTCCGTATCCCACGAGCAGCCGTCCCCAAACATCCATGACGCCATCGAGTACGCCGACAACGCCACCCGAACGCTCCTCCAGCGCCGAGAAAAACCGCGAGAGAACGTTGTTCTGCGCCGTCGCGTCATCGGGCGCCAGCACCGCAGCAGAGATCGCGCCGCGATCGCCAAGCCTGACTGTCGTGTTAAACGAAGAGTTGAGCTCATCGGGGCTCGAGATAACACCCGAAACCGCAAGGGCAACCACGCCATTGCGGCCGGGTGGGGCGATACGCGGACGCTCGCCCGAAAGCGCTTTAATGGCCTCGTCAAACGCATTGCCCGCACGGTCTGCCTCGTCCTCGGTCTGGCGCATGAGCTCGAGCTCTTTGTTGCGGCATTCGACGTATTTCTCTAGGGCATTTTTGAACTCGTCGAAGTGGTACTCGAAGCCACTCTCGATAGAAGTCGTTGCAATCGCAACATAGCCCAAAGACGAGACACCAAAATGGCACTCGTCACACGTTTCGTGACCATCAAAAGCCGAAACAGACGCCAACCCGCCGGGTGTTCCCTTTTTGTAATTAGGACAGTCTGTTCCATAATGCAAATATGCAACATCGCCCTTAACACTTGTTGGCCAGCGTGCGTCGGTATAGAGCTCAGTCGTCCGCGCCTCATCTGGATTTCGCGGAAGGAAGGGGATATAGGCGGAAACCTTGCCGTCCTCTTCAGTTATATATGCCCGCTCAACTTCTTCGCTCGCATAGGCGAAAAACGCCTTTCGCGCAGCAGAACCTGCTTGCTTTTCCGGACTCTCGCCAAGCGGTTTCTCATTCGCCAGGCGCTCTCGGTAATACGCCTTCGCACGATTCAGGGCAATTTGCGGTTCCCAGTCAATACTCGAGACATAATGCTTGTTCTGCTCACCTGAGAGCTCAGTCAAACTGCCTGCGCGTTCCCACATGCATGAACAGCTACCGACCGAAGCCGGAACCGACCCGCCGCAATCCGCAAGCCAGGCGCGCTCTTTTGCTTTCGCCGTCTCCTCCGAGGCCTTCTGCAGCTCATCTGCCGCGCGTTCCAGATCTTTCGATGTGTCTTTAATGACATCGGTCGAGATCTCGGACCCCTCGAGCGCAACGAAATCCGACTCGGACGTCCTGGGCACGGCAAGCGCCGTACCGGTATAGGTCGCACCTTCGGTATCCTGCGCCGACACGGACTGCGTAGCTCGCGCGGCAACCAGATACGGTAGAGCCGTCTCGATTTTCTGCAAGCCCTTGGAGGCGCTTTTGGCAAACTTGTTGCGCGTTTTAATGATCTCGATTCCCGTGTCGACCATATCGCCCGCGGCAAGCTCGGCACCTGGAATAAGGATGGCGACCAAGCCGGTGCCGATCGTGGCAAACCCCGCCAGGCCCAAACTCAAAATGCTCGCATCCACCACCGTCGCAGCCGTGTGATAGGACGACACCACATTGGCGCCTGCCAGCGCGCCGCTATCGGCAGCCACCTGGGTGTCCCCCGCGCGCGACATGCTCCATATCGCCGCCGTCGACGAAAACAGCAGCGTGAGCACCACCAAGATGACCACCGCAGAGGAGAGCGTGGTATAGGCACCGTCTTCGATAAACAGGTCGATCCCGGCTCGACCCATAAAGCCGCCTCGCTTGCAGCGAGCACGCGGTCGGCAACGGCACGCAAGCCCCCTCGTCACCTTCAACAGGCAGCGTTTAATCCCATGCAGCAATCCATGAATCATAGTCTCCCTCCAGCCACTCGGGACGCGATCGATACGAGACGTCGACCTTAAGCTCGACATAGCCGTTATGGCCTGCGCTACCCATAGCCTGCGCAAACGCACCGATCACGGGCAGCGGTTTAACCTCGCCGGTAACGGAAACGGACGAGACGCCGCCCGCATCGGCCCGACCAAGCTCGATATCCCACGACAGGGGCCCGCCGGCATGAAAAATCGAAACGTCGGGAACCGCGGCAAGACGGCGGCGGGCAAACTCCTTAATATCCTCGTCATCCCCCACCGTCGTCGTGGTCATGAGCCGCGCGGTCTCGGCGGCGGCAGACTCCATGACCGCGCGTGTATAGAGCAGGCACACCGGCTGCAGCGCCAACAGGACGAGCGTCAGAAACGTCGGCAGCAGGAATGCCGCCTCGACCGTAGACTGCGCCCTGTCCTCGCGCGTGACATCAATAGAGTACGATGTCCTTAGCACCCGCAGCAGCGTCGACAATCGATGTCGAGGTGACGCCGTGAGACGCCGTCCGCTCGACCAGCGCCGCCAAGCGCCCATCGGCACCGGCACGCCAAAGCCCTGCGATCGCCAGCACGATGGAAAGCAGTGCCACCGTGACGATGGCGTATTCGACCGTTGCCTGGGCAGATTCCTCACGCAGGACATCATGCATTTCACGACCCCTCCTTTGAGTTCGTTGTCTGCGGGGTCAGGCGGACCACGCGCAGACGACACGAAGTATCGCCAGCATCCGCGGCAACCGTCACCATATCGACCCAGCCGCGTCCGTCACGCACGATGGCGCCCCACACGTTGCCCTTGATGTCGAGATAGCCGCTCAGAGCAAGTTGCGCCGTGGGCACCTCGCGATAGGCACGCAGCATATCCGCCGCCGCCTCGGTCATCGGTCGGCACTCGGACCATGCGAGACGAACAGCGACGGCATTGTTTGCAGATGAACCCGTTGCAGCGTCCGCTCGCTCGTCGAGTGCTTGCAAGAACGTTTGCGCCGTGACGGCGGCATTCGCATCGTCCGCGTCTCGCGCATCGTCTATTTGAGACGCCGCAGCCGAACCCGATCCCGCATCCGCGGCAGCCCCTAAACGTTGTTGCCGTGCTGCGTTAAGCCCCCAAACCGCCACTGCCACCGCCACGACCGCACAGGCGAGCACCAGCAACGCGCCGACGGGACGGGCGCCCTCTACAGGCTGTTGATGCCCTCGCTGATAGCGCTCCATAAATCTTGGACCTTGCCCTTAAATGCGACAATGGCAATGATGGCAATCACCACGAGCACACCGACTAGGATGGCGTACTCGGTGGTGCCCTGCGCGCTCTCCTCCCGCAGCAGTTCTTCGGCACGCTGGCGAGCGTGAATTGGCTGGCAAAACGCCAAGCTCCAGACCTTGCCAACAACGTCAGTCATCGTATTCATGTATTCCTCCCTACATCATCCCGCCTGCTCCCAGCAGCGGGCCCAATATGGACAGAAGCAACGCCGGCAAGATGAGCGTGCCGGTGGGAATCAGCAGCTTGACCGGCGCACGCTCAATCTCGCGCTCGACCGCGGCGCGATGGGCCGCGCGAATCTCGCGACTTTGGGCCGCCAGCGTCTCGGCAAGCGGGGCACCGAGGGCAAGCGCCTGCCCCGCTGTGATGGCAAAGGTCTCGAGCGCCCGCACATCCAGGTCGCGCGCGGCCGCCAGAAGCTCATCCTCTCGCGTCCCTACGCCCACACGCCATGCCATGCAGGCTCGCTCAAGGCGGAGCGCCAACGTCGATCGGCGATTGGCGCAAAAAACCTCAAGCGCCGCATCGAACGAAAGGCCGGCCGAAAGCCCCAGACGCACCACGTCGATCATCTCGGACACCTCGCCAAGCGACACCTGCGCCGTACCACCCGTGCCGAGCATGCCCTTCAACCGTGCTACCAGGGCATCGGTTACCGAGCGGGCAGCCGCAACAACCAGCAGCATCTCGCGTTTGCAGACCCGGACGATCTTGTATGCGTCCGCACGATTGAGCCCCGTCGCGACAAACACGCTGAACGCGCACAGGCACGCCGCGACCCCGACCAGGGCGCTCATAGCTCCACCCGCATAATGCGCCGGATTACCATCAGCGCGACGGCGTTGAGGGCAAGACCCAGCACCACGGCACCGGCACCCGCCGGTGTTGCAAGGCCGCGGCGAAAATCGGCCGAAAGCAGCGCCAGCACCGCACACATACCCGCCGGCATAGCCGAGACCATGTGTGCCGACATACGAGCCTGCGATGTCTTAACGTCCAGGCGGCGCTTGAGCTCAATGCGCTCCCCCACCATGCTCGACGCCTCGGATAACAGGTCAGCGAGCGGGGCACCGGTTCGCTGCGACACCTTGAGCGCCAAAGTGACAAGCGAAAGGCCGGGGGCATCGATACGGTCGAGTAGGTCATCCAACGCATCAGTCGCCGAGACGCCGCAGTCGATCGCCGCCGCAACGCGCAAAAACTCGGTATGCACCGGCTCTTGCGCGTGAGTTCCCACAAACCTCATGCCCTGGGCCAGCGAATGACCCGAGGCGAGCGACATAGAGAGCGCCGTAAAGGCCTCGGGCATGGCTTCTTCCACATCGTGTTGCTCGCGGCGACGGTCGAAGGTGTCGCGAGCGGCACCTACGCCAAACGGTGCGAGCAGCCCCAGGACAAAGCCGATGGGCGACAGCGATACGACAGTCAGGGCAATGCCGCAGACACCACTCGACAGCAGCAAGCATGCCAGTCGCGCCTTGTCATCCTCGATGACAAGGCCAACGCGATGTGCCGGAACCAGCGCCGCCCAGGAGTGGGCAATCTTTTTTAGCAGGTCGTTTTCTACCAACTCGCGCGGCAGCCTCTCGGCAACCGACTCAAGCGCATGACTGACCAGCTCCGCCGGCGGCACGCGCGGCGCACGAGGCTCCGCCCCACACGCCACCGCGGCCGAAAGCCCCGTCAAGCCCCCTACGACGAGGGGCACAACGATCTCCATTCGTCCACCTCCTCTTGTGTGAGCGTTCCCGAGCGCAGGCCCTCCGCGATAAACGGAGGCTCGCGATCGAGCGTCCAGGTGCGCGTGGCGGCATCGAACGTCACGTAGCGCTCAAGCTCCACGCCGCCCGACGCGCCGCGTCGCACCCCCGAATAGGAGGACACGAAACGCCTGCCGTCCGCATGACGCTCGGACATCACGATGCCGTCGAGCGCCATGGCAATCTGCTCCTCGATAAGCTCGCTCGGCAGATCGATGCCATAGCGCGCAAGCAGCGTCAAACGCACCACGGTCTCCTGCTCGGTGCCCGCATGAAGCGTGGTGAGCGATCCGTCGTGCCCGGTGTTCATGGCCTGCAGCATGTCGCAACATTCCGCACCGCGCACCTCGCCCACCACAATACGGTCGGGACGCATACGCAGGGCGTTGGTCACCAGGTCGCGGATTGTCACCGCGCCCTCGCCCTCAATTGAAGCCTCGCGTGCCTCCAGGCGAACCACATGCGGGTGATGCGCAAACTTGAGCTCGGCGGAGTCCTCGATCGTCACGATGCGCTCGCCGGTGGATATCTCGCACGACAGCGCGTTGAGCAGCGTGGTCTTGCCCGATCCCGTGCCACCTGCAACCGCCAGATCTTGACGCAGCGATACCGCACACGACAGCAGCTGCGCATACCAAAGCGGTAGCGACCCCAGGCCCACAAGCTCGTCCAATGAACAGATGCGGTCTGAAAACTTACGGATGGTGAGGATTGGCCCATCGATCGCCACAGGCGGAATCACCGCGTTGACGCGATAGCCCGTCTTGAGGCGAGCGTTGACGATAGGGCTGCGCTCGTCGATGCGCCTGCCCAGCGGCGAGATGATGCGGTCGATGAGCACGCGGATTTGCTCATCGTCCTCAAACGCATGCTCGATGGGATATAAGACGCCGCCGCGCTCAAAGAAAGCCGAGCGACAACCGTTGACCATGATCTCGGTGACGGTGTCGTCCTCGATGAGCGGCTGCAGCGGGCCCAGGCCCACCACGTCATCCAAAATCTCGTCAATGATGGTCTCGCGCTCGGGCTTCGCCAGGTCGGTCGCCTCCTCCACGTTGAGCGCCGCCTCCACCGCAGGACGCAATTCCGAGCGGGCACGCGCCGGATCGATGTATGCGCTGATACGCGCCACCTCGTCATAGCCCATGCGGTCCATCACGGCGCGTTTGGTGCGGCGCTTGACGGCACGGTGGCGTCCCGCATCAACAGGCACTGTCGCCGCGGCTGCACCGGCTTCCTTAATCCTTGTTTGCAAACTCATCGCGAATCACCCTCGCGCGACCAGGGAAGACGGATGCGCGGGCGCTCGGTGCGCGTCGCACGGTCGGTGACCATATCGCTCCAGGGACCGACGGCGCAGCCCAGCTCCACGAGCATCTTGCGCGTGGCTTCGCGTACGCTGGTGGCAAAAGCGCTGGTCTGGCCCACTGCCTCGTCAGCACGGCCGAACGCCATGAGCGCCGCCAAGTCCTGCCCGCCGTCGGCGATGCGAATCTTGGAGCTCAACGCGCAGGTAATCTCAAAGCGCATGGCGACATCCTCGTCAGCGCCGCGCGCGCCAAACCGGTTGAATACGGCGCTCATGCGCGTACGCGGCACGCCCACACGGCTCGCCAGCTCGATGACGCGTGCCGCGGACGTCGCAGACGACACCGATGGATCGCCCACGACCAGGCAGCGGTCGCTCGCCGCCACCGCGGCCGCCACGGCGTCGCCCCAAAAGACCGAGGTGTCGACAAGCACCACGTCGGATTCGCGGCGCAAGACATCGAGCAACAGCTCCACCGGACGCGCCATGAGCTCGGCCTGTTCGGGCGCGGCGACCGGGCCCCAAAGCGTAACGCCCGAGGCCACGCGCATCGAGGCGGCCACGATGTCCGATTCGGCAAGTGTGCCCGCAGCCGACGGCTCGATAAGCGTCGCCATGTCATGCGGGGTATCGGCACCCAGCAGGTCGTAGAGGTTTCCAAACATCAGGTCCAAGTCGAGCACGGCAGCACGCAGGCCCAGCAGCGACGCCGCGTGCGCCATGGCGGCGACGATCGTCGACTTGCCGCAACCGCCCGAACCCGAGACGGCGCAGACAACCGGGGCTCGATGCGACGAAGCGGCGGCATCCGCCGACGGCGTGGGGGCAGGCGGCGCCGGCACGGGCGGCAACGTCCCCGTCTCCCCGGCAGCGCTCATATGCTGCGTCCAAGCCGGCATGGCAGGCTGCTCGGTCCGCGGGGCCGAATCTGGGGATTTCACGGTCGCATCGACACGAACATTGTCGTTCCCGGCAAGTCCCTCAACCTCGTCGAGCTCATCGACCAGGCTCACGCCATGCACGTATCCCATATCAGCATCCAAAAGATCATCGCCATACGGCACCGGCTCTCCGACTTCATCGTATGCAAGGGGATCCCGGGGACACCGACCATGCTCGGCTTCCGCTTTTCCATAATCATCAACACGCGGGCCTCTTGTAGCGCGAGGCGCCCCGGGTTCCCTATCAACAAAAGCATCGGGCTCAATCGTCAGACACCGGTCGTAATCAACCGTTCCCTCGCCTGCGCGCCCGTTGCCGCATATGCTACGCGCAGCGATAACCTCGGTCGCCCCTGCGCGAAACAGCCCCTCGATATCCGAAGGATCGAGCGTCTCTATCAGTACGACCACGCGGCTCACGCGGCCCTCGGCCGTCAGGCGCGCAACGGTCTTTCGCACGTCTTCGGCATCGAACAGGGCTGCCGCGATAATCGCCGCCCCGCGACGCGACGGAAACGCCCGTGCCATGGACACCAGCCCATCCAGATCGCCCACGCGAAGCACTTGCGCGCCCGCATCGCGGCCCTCGACTTCCCGCTGCAGCAATCCGTAATCACCGCACGCGCAGCATGCAAGCCAGATCGCTTTCATCACTCGTCGCCTCCGCTCTTTTTGTCGCGCACCGTGGCGGGAATCGTCAAACTGACCGTCCCCTTACCCGAGGCCCCCAGCAATTCCTTAACGTCTTCGGGGTCGGCCGCCAGCGTCACCCATTCGATCTTGCCTTCACGCGTGGCGCCGGCATCTTCGCTGGTATCGATTACGCGCGCGCCGCACAGCCGATCGGTCACGCCGTCCTTTTGCACGTACACGTCCACGTAGCTGCCCACGCCCGTGGCGCCCCCGACCGAATGCTCGGCATCGACCGCCACCGAAACGGCGACCTTGCCTTTGGGCACCTCGAGCGTGTGGGTTTCGGCCTTGGTGTAGACATCGCAAATCACGGCATTTTTAGGGATGCGCGAGGTCGTCACGTCGCCGCGCACCTGGCGCAGCTCGGTCGCCGCATCGCGCGGCAACAGGCTCGCCAGCCATTCCTGGGTTATGACATTGGTCTCGTCGAGGGTCTCGCCCACATCGATATCACGCGCCGCGACGCACACCTCGACGCGATCGCCGCCATACTTGGCCAGCGTCTCGGCCTGGACCTGCTCAGCCTGCGAGCGAATCGACGATGCGTAGACCATGCAGAGCAGCGCGGCGAGCACACCCGCGATTAGACTGATGGCGATGCGCTTGCTCTTGTTCACGGCCGCTCCTCTCAAGGTAGCACCGGGCGGATGCCCGTAGCACCATTGTCCGAGCGGGCAAGCAGCAAAACGGTGCGATCGCGATCTTGGTTTTGAGTGTCAAACCAATTGCCGACCAAAAGCTGACCGGCCCGTCAAGCTCGTGGCAAGGTTTTGGTCAGCACGTCAGCAAAACGCACGTTTAGGGGCGCATCGGCAATAAAAAAGCCGCCTCCCGTACCATTGGGAGACGGCTGTCATAGGTAGATTCAATTACAGATGGACATCGGGATCGAGCATCTGAGCACTCACACGCATGGATGACGCCAGGTTTTGGAACGTCTCCAGGCGCAGGCTGTCGATTTGCCCGGCATCCTCGGCCTCGCGAACGGCGCAGCCCGGTTCGTGGGTATGCGTGCAGTCGCCAAACCGGCACGCACGCGACGCCTCGACGATCTCGGGAAACGCGCGTGCCAAGCCCCGCTCATGCCCCACGAGCGGCAGACTGCGCAGGCCCGGCGCGTCAGCAATAACGCCGGCTTCGCCCGGCAGCGCCACCATCACGCGCGCGACCGTGGTGTGGCGACCCTGGTCATCGCGCTCACGTACGCCGCCGGTCGCCAACGTATCGTGACCCAGCAGCGCGTTGAGCAGCGTCGACTTGCCAGCACCCGATTCACCCAAGATCATGGCGCAGCTCCCGGCGGGCACGCAGGCGCGCACCTCGTCCAGGCCACGACCCTCGGCAGAAGATGTCACGATTACGCGCACGTCCGGACCCACCAAGCGGTGCACACGGTCCAGATCGCGCTCGAGCTCATCGGCGTCGCAGCGGTCGGCCTTGGTGAGTACCACCACCGGCTCGGCATCGCAGTCGAGTGCCAACATCAGCGAGCGCGCCACGCGGTCGAGCAGCACCTCGCCGGCACCGAGCGCCTGCACGATTAGTACGCCATCCACGTTGGAGCAGAGCACCTGGCGCTCTCCGCGGGCACGGCCGCGCCAACGCTCAAAGCTCGTACGGCGCGGCAGCACGCACTCAATCACGCCCATGTCGTGCCCGGGAGCGCGGCGCACCGCCACACGATCGCCCACGGCGGGCAGCAGGACCTCGTCCTCACCGCGCGACTTGGCAAACCCCACGGCATGCTCGGCGCGGAAGGTATCGTCGGCAGTCGCCACCAGCGGAAACCCGCGATCCAAGCGCACCACGGCGCCAAGCTGCATCTGCTCGGGCCCCTCGGCATGTGCGCAGAAATCATCAAAGGCAGTCTGCTGAGCTTCATCGACCGGCAGGTCATCAAACGCCGGAACGTCCCGCAGCGCGTCAAGCCCCGGTACACTCACCAGCAACTCCTCAGCAGATGTGGGAGCCTCGGTCGCGAGCTTCCGACGACGATCACGCTTAGCCCGCGCCCCCGTCGTCTTTTTCTTCGCCTTAGCCTTAGCCTTGCCCACAAGCGCCTCCCAGCACCATAAATCACAACTGAGCAGGTATTTTACCCACAAAAAAAGAGCCGGTCGAGCAAACGCTCGACCGGCTCACACACTTTCCCTCAGCTAATGGTCCCGAGAGGCTATCCGAAGGCCCGCCCGCCGGGAGGGGTTTCTTCTGAGCGATCCCGCAGCGCGAAGCGCGAGGACCAGCGAAGAAGAAACCCCGCAGGCGGTCGGGCCGGTGGGAAGGATGGCCTTTCGATCTACTCTTTCTCGACCGCGCGCATGATCGCCTTGTAGATCTCCATCAGCGGGATGATCAGGAAGGCAAGGCCCAGCGCGGCAAGAACGCCCTTGAGCTCAAGCGTCACGGGGCCAAAGAACATCTCGGCAAGCGTCGGCTGCACGGTCACGATCACCGTCAGCACCAGTGCCAGCGCGGCGGAAGCCCACAGCCACTTGTTCTGCTTCTTCATGGTGAACAGCGACGCACGACGGCTGCGCATATTGAAGCAGTGGAAAATCTCAACCATGTTGAGCGTGATGAACGCCATCATCACGCCTTCCTCGTCGGCATTGCCGGCGATCATATCGGCGATATGGATGTAGCCCATGTCAAAGTACACGCCCACAAAGAAGCTCGCCAGCACCAGCACGGTGATGATTAGGCCCTGGACCACACAGTCCAGACCCATATGTCCGGCAAAGACACCGTCCTTGGCGTTGCGCGGCTTGCGCTTCATGATGTCGCCCTCGGCATCCTCCATGCCCAGCGCGAGCGCGGGGAAGCAGTCGGTGACCAGGTTCACCCACAGCAGCTGCACCGGCTGGAAGATGGTAAAGCCGATGAGCGTGGCGATAAACACCGAGAACACCTCGGCAAGGTTGGCCGAAAGCAGGAACTGGATGACCTTGCGGATGTTGTCGTAGATGCGACGGCCCTCTTCGCAGGCACCGATGATGGTGGCAAAGTTATCGTCGGCGAGCACCATGTCGGCGACGTTCTTGGTGACGTCGGTACCAGTAATGCCCATGCCCACGCCGATGTCGGCGCGCTTGATGGACGGGGCGTCGTTGACGCCGTCGCCCGTCATGGCCACGATCTGGTCGCGCGACTTCCAAGCCTCGACGATGCGGGTCTTGTGCTCGGGTTGGACGCGGGCGTACACGCCGTAGTCCTCGATGTGCGCGTCGAGCTCCTCGTCGCTCATGCGATCGAGGTCGGCACCGGTGATGGCATGGCTGCGATCGGTGACGATGCCCAGCTGCTTGGCGATGGCCACGGCGGTGTCGATGTGGTCGCCCGTGATCATGACGGTGCGGATACCGGCATCGTGCGCCTCGCGGATGGCGTCGGCGACCTCGGGGCGGACAGGGTCAATCATGCCGGACAGGCCGCAGAAGACCAGGTCGTGCTCGAGCGCAGCGGGGCTGCAGTCGCTCGGGACCTCGGTGTAAGTGCGGCTTGCCAGCGCCAGCACGCGCAGGGCCTCGTCGGCCATGGCCTTGTTGGCGGCCACGAGCTCGGCGCGACGCTCCTCGGTCAGGGGGACGACCTTTTCGCCCTCGTAGATATGGGTGCACAGACCAATCACCACGTCGGGCGCGCCCTTGGTGTACTGCTCGTACTCGCCGTCCAGGGTCTCGACGACCACAGACATCATCTTACGGCCCGAGTCGAACGGGGCCTCGCCCACGCGCGGGTGCTCGGCAGTCAGGCCAGTAAGACCAGCCTTGCCGGCATCGTTGACGAGTGCACACTCGGTCGGCTCGCCCACGGCCTCGCCCAGTTCCTCGTCCCACTGGGCATCGGAGCACAGTGCCATACCGGCCAGGAACTTCTCCTTGGGCGCAGCGAGCTCGTGCTTGACGACGGTCATCTTGTTCTGGGTAAGGGTGCCGGTCTTGTCGGAGCAGATGGTCTGCGTGCAGCCAAGGGTCTCGACGGCAGAAAGCTTGCGGATGATCGCCTGGCGCTTGGCCATCTTGGTCACGCCGAGCGAAAGCACGATGGTCACGACGGCGACCAGGCCCTCGGGGATGGCGGCGACGGCAAGCGAGACGGCGACCATAAAGGTGTCGAGCAGGGCAGTCGGGTCGGTAAGGACGTTGCCTACGCCGTGGCGGAGGATATCGACGCCAAAGATCACGACGCAGATGACGATCACCATGATGGTAAGGATGCGGCTGAGCTCGGCGAGCTTCACTTGCAGCGGCGTGAGCTCTTCCTTGGCCTCGGCCAGGGCGCCGGCAATCTTGCCCATCTCGGTATCCATGCCGGTGCCGACTACGACGGCGCGGCCACGGCCGTACACAACGGTGGAACCCATGTAGCACATGTTCTTGCGGTCGCCGAGCGGCACGTCATCGGAGCCCGCGGCAAGCTCGATCACGTTGGCGTGCTTCTCTACGGGCACGGACTCGCCAGTGAGTGCGGCCTCTTCGATCTTCATCGTGGCGCTCTCGAGGACGCGGCAGTCGGCCGGAACGGAGTCGCCCGCCTCGAGCATGATCACGTCACCGGGCACGAGCTCGGCGCTCGGCAGATGCACGAGCTTGCCGTCGCGCAGCACCTTGGACTGCGCCGCGCTCATCTCCTGCAGGGCCTCGAGGGCCTCCTCGCTCTTGGCTTCCTGGACCACGCCCAGTACCGAGTTGACGATAACGACGAACATGATGATGACGACATCGGCAAAGTCGGGCTCGCCCTTGACCATGCCCGTGAGCGCGCTGATGACGGCGGCAACGATCAGCATGATGACCATGGGGTCGGCCATCTGCTCAAAGAAACGCTTCCACAGCGGCGTCTTCTCGGCTTCCTCGAGCTTGTTAGGGCCTGTCTTGGCGAGGCGCGACGACGCCTCGCCGGTGCTCAGGCCGAGGTTCTCATCGACACCTTGGTCGCTGAGCACCTCCGCCGCGGCGGACAGGTATTCCTTTTGCATATAGAGTCCCCTCCTGGGATTCGGGCCACTCAGCAGATTGATGCCCGATCATAATTCCCAGGAGAAGGGCAAGGGCTCATCAAGGCTGCCGTGCTGAGCGGCAGTTGATAGTGGAGCTATGGTACCCCAAAGCAACGCGTCTAGCCAAAACAATCCATTTGGAAATATGGTCCATAAGCAACGGTGCAGGCCGTGTGATGCTCAACATTGATAAAACGTTTTTTCTTCGGCGCATCATCAAATTGAAATATCGCCCAGATAGCAGCGGTTAGAACGGTTGGTAAAGTTTTTGCATATACCGTTTTTCCGCAAAAAATGAACTTCTAATTCGGCATACGGTCGATTTTTTGGGGTATTCGGTCGCCATTTCGTTATAATCAACTCAGTTTTATTTCTTATGGTTTATCTATCAGCGCAAGACGATGTCAGATGGAGGTCTGAATGTACAAGCGCACTAAGATTGTATGCACCATGGGTCCCGCCTGCGATAGCGACGAGACCATCCGCGAGATGATCAAGGCGGGCATGAACGTCGCCCGTTTTAACTTCTCGCACGGCTCCTACGACGAGCACCACGGTCGCATCGAGCGCGTCCGTCGTATTTCCAAGGAGCTCGGTATGCCCGTCGGCATCCTGCTCGACACCAAGGGCCCCGAGGTCCGCACCGGCCTTCTGGTCGATGGCAAGAAGGTTGCCGTCAAGACCGGCGACAAGATCGTCGTCACCGCTCAGCCCACGACCGAGGATTTCCACGGCACCGCTGAGCACATCTCCCTCGACTACCTGGCTCTGCCCTCCGAGGTCGAGAAGGGCTCCCTCATCCTGATCGATGACGGCTTGGTTGCCCTCGAGGTCGAGTCCGTCGACGGCCAGGACATGACCTGCGTCGTCAAGAACGACGGCCTGATCGGCGAGCGCAAGGGCGTCAACATGCCCAACGTCAACATCTCGCTGCCCGCTATCACCGAGCGCGATCGTCAGGACATCCTCTTTGGCCTGACCGAGAACATCGACTACATCGCCGCTTCCTTCATCCGTGACGGCGAGTCCGTCCGCGGCATCCGCGAGCTTTGCCGCGAGAACGGTGGCGAGCACGTGACGATCTTCCCGAAGATCGAGTGCGCCCTGGGCGTCGAGAACTTCGACGAGATCCTCGAGGCTTCCGACGGCATCATGGTCGCCCGTGGCGACCTGGGCATCGAGATCAAGCCCGAGCTCGTTCCCCACATCCAGAAGGAGATCATCGCCAAGTGCAACGCGGCCTACAAGCCCGTTATCACCGCTACGCAGATGCTCGATTCCATGCAGCAGAACCCGCGCCCGACGCGCGCCGAGGTTGCCGACGTTGCTAACGCCATTTACGATGGCACCGACGCCGTCATGCTTTCCGGCGAGTCCGCTGCCGGTAAGTACCCGGTCGAGGCCGTCAAGATGCAGGCCAGCATTGCTCTCGAGACCGAGAAGTACCTCCCGGCTCACGCTCCGCTCGAGGTTCCGGCTGACGCTCACGGCATCCGCGTTGTCAACAACGTTGTGGGTATGTCCGCTGTGAACATGGCCACCACCGTTGGCGCCAAGTGCATCACCGTGCCGACGACCACCGGCCGTACTGCTCGCCTGATCTCGCACTTCCGTCCCAACATGCCGATCTGCGCGATCTCTTGCCACGAGTGGGCCGTCCAGCAGATGATCATGTACTGGGGCGTTATCCCGCACCAGGCCGAGATTACCCAGGGCACCGTCAACGGCTCGATCGTCAAGGCGATCGAGACCGCTAAGGAGCTCGGCTACGTCGAGGCCGGCGACCTGACCGTCGCCACCGCTGGCGATCCCCGCATGAGCGTCCAGCTCGAGGACAAGGTCTCCTCGACCAACGTCGCTTACGTCGCTCAGGTGCGCTAAGTCGTACTTGCAAGCACACTTGCATCGCAAAGGGCCCGGAAGGCGAAGCCTTCCGGGCCCTTTTTCTGTGCCAATGCCGGCGCACGGCAAAACACACACTCATTTCTTTACCAAAAGCGCGAAATCCACCCTTCGAGACCCATAAAATAAAGTCCCAAGCGCTAAAAGTGTTCGCCCGGTGGCAAACCCACACCTTAACCGACGCTGATAAATCGTTTTAGCAAGAGCCAGATCAACCGCGTTTTCGGAAGTGCGGGGAAAAATTGCTTACCCCCGAGCACAAACCCTTTTATTTCAACAAACCCCTGATAAAGTTGGCTTTAATACCGCTTGCGCCTGACCTATTTGTCTTTTTCCCCGCACTTCCGAAACGGATAGCTTTTCTAGCCCAAACAACGCTCAAACGATCGGATCGCTATGTCATTTCTTGCCTGCGGACCCACGGCTTTTCAGTACTATCGCATCCCGCCCCAGATACTGGGACTCTATCCGGCAATCCTGCCGCCCGACCATGACCATCGCTTGGTGCATTACTCAAAACAACCAGTATTTAAAGACTTGCTCGGCACACCAGTTTGGAGATTCGTAGGCGAAAGAAAACAGCGCGCGAACGGAAAGCTATTTCATAGCCGTCTGCTAACCCAAGAGCCACCTCCCGGGTCGTTTAGGCAGACTGAACACGGTTTTGATGTCACGTCGCCCGAGTTTACGCTGCTCAGCCTTGCTACGCTGGTCTCACGCAACCAGTTACTCATGGCTTGCTACAAGATGTGCGGCTCCTTTGCAGTGTTTAAGCCCTGTGAAAGAACGCAACAACAACTCGATGAAGCTATTTCACTTAAGCTCATTCCACCCAACTGCGGCTGGGAGCGTGTTGTCAACACCAAGGGCAATGGCACTAACCTGTGGAAGTGCACGCCGCTTCTTTCCGCAGCGGATATCGCCGCGTTCGCCAAGCAGGCCGCAGGCCTGCGCGGCGTTAAACAACTGCACTGGGCGACCGAGCACATGACAGGGCAGACCGCCTCGCCCTTCGAAGTACAAACCTCCATGCTTGTCTCGCTCCCCCGCGACGAGGGCGGCATGGGCATCGACATCACCAATAACGCGCGCATCCCGCTCAGCGAAGCCGCGCGTTCGCTGTATGACAAAACCTGCTGCTACGCCGATATCCTCATAGAAAGCGGTACCGACAGCATGGGCGTCATCCTTGAATGCCAAGGCCGCTCCGCCCACGACAGCGAAGCCGCGAGCCTCTCCGATGCCGAGCGCGCCACCGCACTCACAAGCATGGGCTACGACGTCATCCAAATTACCTATGACCAGATCAAGGAGAAGAAGAGCTTCAACCACATAGCCGAGCTCATCCATAAAAAGGCTGGGCTTCCCTACACCCCAAAGACTAAACAGGAGCGCACTGCCGAAGATGCCCTGCGGCAAGAGCTACTTGTCGATTGGGTTGAGCTATTCACTGCCGGGCCGGCCAGCTAGCAGCTAGCAATCAGGGGCAGCGCAGACACATCGGGCGATTCGACACGGGCGGCAAATCCCGCCTCGGTTAGCTCGACGACCTCGGTAAACGTTGAATCGAAAAACTCCTCGGTTAGCAAGCGATACGGCGGATGATCGGGCTCGCCGGGGTTTTCGCGTACAATCTCGTGCATGACGCCAATGGTCTTGAGCACATACTCTTGCGGAATCGAATACTGACCAAACTGGGCCGCCGCGGTATAGAGGCGATCGGTCGCACGCGGAATCGAAACAATGCCGAGCGTCTTGCCAAACCAGTCAAAGTCGCCTTGCTTTTTAATGCGGAACTCCTCACACGGCTTGCCGCCGTGCGCCTCCAGGTACTGATTCACGCGTGTATTCCATACGGTATCGGCCACCAGATGCGACCAGACGCCCAGTGTTAAATCGAGCAGCGACTGCGCCACATCTTCGGACGCAAGCGAAAACTCACAGGCGCCGGGGCCGGCAACCGGCTCGGCGTCCTTGTAACGTTGGGGATAATGTACCCGATTGAGTCGCTCACGCTCCTCGACAATCGAGGTCGCGGCAGCCGGCGTACCAACAGGCGCCCCTTTAAGCAGCGGCGCCACATAGGTATCCCAGAACTCATGCTCACGAGGCTTAGGGATAGGCTCGGGCTTTGCAAAGTGCGTAATGCGGTACGGGATGGGATCGGCGATGCCAGGGACCATATAGCCCACGAAGATATCCGGAACCACGCAGCCAAACAAAAAGGCATTGCGGTCGCGCACGCTATTGGCAAGCGCACCGGTGCGCTCCAGCAAACGCTCCGTCTGAGCGATATGAATGTTCCAGCTTGGCATAGCCACCCCCATAAAAACCTGGATAACTATACCATCACGGCAAAGCCGCGCGGGCGGCTACGCACGCTCTACGCAGCAACTATTCCGCAGCGCCGCTCTCGGTTCCATACGACGACACCGGCGCCTCGACCACATGGTGATATCGATCGATATAGATGGCGCGGGCGCCCAGGCGTCGCACCAAATCCTGGTGATGCGTACTCATCAAAACCGTCTTACCCGCCGCGACGTAGGTCAGCAAGAAGTTGACCACGATGTCGCATGAATCCTCGTCGAGCCCATTGGTAGGCTCGTCGAGGACCAAGATATCCGGGTTCATCGACACCACCGCAGCCAGCGCAACGCGCTTCTTTTGCCCGCCCGAGAGCTGATAGGGAGAGGCGTCGGCAAGGTCGGCAACCTGGAACAGCCCCATGGCATCGCGCACGCGGCGCTCGAACTCGTCTGCCGGCAGCCCCATTTGAGCCGGGCCAAACGCGACCTCCTCGCCGACTGTGGCGCAAAAGAGCTGCGCATCGGCGTTCTGGAACACAAAGCCCACGCGTTGATGGAACCGTTGGGCCGTCGCGGAATCCTTGAAATATGCCGCATCGACCGCATGCCCGTCGAACAGGTACGCACCCGCGTCCGCAAGCTCAAGGCCGTTGATAAGACGCATAATCGTCGTCTTGCCGCAGCCGTTAGGACCAAGCAGAGCAACGAGCTCTCCACGGTTCACCTGCAATGAAACGCCATCGACCACCGTATGGCCCGCATAGGAAAACACCACGTCGCGAAACTCGATGAGCGGCGTGACCTCGGCGCCGGCAGCACCGCTCGCACCCATCGCGTTATTCGTATCGTTTGCCAAAACGTCGCCCTTCCCCACTCACATCAACGGTTCGACCGTCCGCGCTACAGCACCGCGCACAACACGACGAGCAACGCCACAACGGCCGCGTAAACCGCATCGCGCCAGCCAAAGCCGCTCCGTGCAGGCGCCGGATACACGCCGGCGAAGCCGCGACACAGCATGGCCTCGTCCATCGCGCGGCTGCATTCCATCGCCTTGATAAACGTCATGCCCATGATACCCGCCAGCGAATCGGTGCGCGAAAAACCCGCAGGCGCACGGCCCACGCTGCGCAGCATGACCGATTCGCACAGATCGTGCGCCGTGCGACCCAACACCTCGATATGCTTGAGTGCCATATCAAACGTAAAGATAACTTCGTCGGGTAGATGCAGCATCTTGAGCGCCGCCGACATGCGACTCCACGTGAGGGTCCACGAAACGCCCAGCACCAGCGACACATTAATAAACGTCTTGAGCGCGATCTTGAGCATGGTGCCCGTGGCAGACGCGCCCAGCAGCAGGGCAGGCAGTGTCAGAGCCGCCGCAAGCCCCGTGGCGCCGAGCGCCGGTACAAAGGTCGCGCGCAGCCCGCGTGCAGGGCGCACCGCGACCAACACCAACGCGATTGCCGCCATCAACATCAGGTACAGCGGGCTTTGCGTCAGACACACGCACAGGACGCAAACGAACATCCCCACCAGACGCACCGGAGCCGAAACGCAAGAAAGGGCGCGGTCGACCATCGACCCGCCCTCGTGCGCACCTCCACCCAGGCGAACCCGCTCAAGCAGGCTCGCCAGGTGCAGGACATTCTTTTGCATCACACGATGCCGAAACCCCGCGGGCTCGTATCGCTCCTCGGCCGCAAGCCAGCTAGGCAGCTCGGCTATTGCCATGAGCACCGCTTTCCTTGACCGTCAGCGAAATCAGGCGGAATGCGATGGTGAGCACCGCCACGCCAATCACACCGGAAAGGATATACATGGCAGCCTGGCCGGCAAAGCCAAGGCCCTGTTCCTCGGAATAGGCCTGCAGGTAATCACCCGTGGGCAGCGCGTCGGCAAAGGTCGGGGTATCGAGGCCGACCGAAGCCTGCAGGCTGTCGTCGCCAGCCTCCTGAACGGCAGTCGCGGCGCCCTCGGCGTCCCACTCGCCCCAGGCGTCTCCGGTGGCCAGCAGGCCCAGCGGCGTGGCCACCACGAGCACGGCGACCAGAATGAGCGTGGGAATCAGGGAAGTCTTCTTGGCGGTACCATCGGCGGCAAGCTGGCCATCGACGGCCTCGGGCCCGACGATAATGCTCGGCGCCGTCTTCTTAATGAAACCGTAGATCGCAGCCGTCGCCACGCCCTCGACCACGCCGGCAACCAGCATATGCGGGATCAACATGGCCGGAATAGCCACGGACAGCGGGAAGGGGCAGTACAGCGGCGCGCCCGAAGCATTGGTAAAGAGCATCGGCTGAATACCGAACTCGACCGCCGCGCACAGGGCCGCCAGGCACAGGCCAACCCAGCCGCTTACGATGGCAGAAACCGAGGTGCCCCAGCTCTTGTCGTGCAGACGGCTGTTGAGCGCACGGAACACGATAGCAGCGACAAACGGCAGCACAAAGGCCATGTTAAAGCAGTTGGCGCCAAACGACAGAACGCCGCCGTCGCCAAACAGCAGCGCCTGCAGCGCCAGCGCGACCGAGACAGCGATAGCCGCGGACTCGGGGCCCAGCAGCAGCGCGATGAGCGCGCCGCCAACGGCGTGACCAGTGGTGCCGCCGGGCAGCGGCACGTTGAACATCATGAGCAAAAAGGAGAACGCGGCGCAGATGCCCAGGAACGCCATGTGCTCGCGATCGAGCGTGGCGCGTACCTTCTTAATACAGTGAACCCAAACGGGCACCATCGCCACTGCCATGACGGCATCGGTCTGTGGGGACAGATAATTATCTGGAATGTGCATATACGCCTCCCGGTTGTTGGCGCACAGAATTGCAACGCCGCCTGAATTACCTTGCCAGTGTTACGTATTGTCAGATTCGTAACACGCCGCGGGCTATCATAGCAAAACGACGCACTGCCGACAAAGCAGCACGCCGTTATGTAATGCGCGTGTCATATATGCAGGCTCAGCAGCGCCTTATATCGAGCATAGCAGTCACGTAGGACTCGGCGGCAGCCACCGCTGGCCTATACCCGGCGCAAGCCCTAGCCGCGGACCTCGCCGTTTACGCCCTTGCACACCTTGGTGACGATCTTCTGGTGCGCCTTCTCGACCTCTTCGCTGGTGAGCGTGTGGTCGTCGGAGCGATATGTAAGCGCAAAGGCCATGGACTTCTTGCCCGCTCCGATGCGGATGGGATCGCGGTAGACGTCGAACAGGCGCACGCCCTCGAGCAGCTTGCCACCGGCGCTGGTAATGCGGCGCTCAAGATCCTCGCAGGTCACGGAGTTATCGACCACGATAGCCAGGTCGTGCTCGACAGCCGGATACTGCGAGAACTCGCGGTAGTTCTCCTGGTTGCGAGCGCCCTTGATCAGCTTGTCCAGATCGAGCTCAAAGGCAACGACGACCTCATCGATGCCCATGGCTTCGCGCGCCTCGGGGTGGATCTCGCCAACCCAGCCCAACACGGTGCCGCCGGACAGAACCTCGGCCGCACGACCCGGCTGCAAGAAAGCGTAGCCCTCGCCCTCGACGGGACGGAAGCGAACCTTCTCGATGCGCAGCTGGGCGAGCAGCTCCTCGACAATGCCCTTGCCAAAGAAGAAGCGCAGCTTGCGGTACTTCATGGTCCAAGACTGCTCGCTCCACTGGCCCGAGAGCACGCCCGCCACGGACTTAGTCTCCTTGGGCAGGCTGGCGTTCTCGCGGCCATGGAACAGGCTGCCGACCTCGTACAGGTGCACGTTGGGCGTGCCGTGGGCCTCGTTATAGGCCACAGACTGCAGCAGGCCCGGCAGCAGCGAACGACGCATCTCGGTCTGCTCGGCTACCAGCGGGTTCATGAGCACCACGGGGCAGCCGCGGCCCTCGGTGGACATGCCAATCTTCTCCAAGTCGCCCGGGGCGGCAAAGCCAAAGGTCGTGGTCTCGTTGAGGCCGCAGGCGCGCAGGATCTCGCCGACCTTGCGGGTGAGCTTCTGCTCGCGGGTCAAGCCGCCGATGTGGTTCTTGGCAGCTGGGATGGTCGCCGTCACACGGCCCATGCCCCACAGGCGCAGGACCTCCTCGATCAGGTCAATCTCGCGCGGCAGGTCGGGGCGGAAGCTCGGCGGAGTGACCATAAAGTCCTCGCCGTCGCGCTCGACGGTGCAGCCCAGGCGGGTGAGCGAGCGCTCGATAAAGTCAGGCTCGATGTCGGCGCCACAGATGGCGTGCACGCGGGCCAAGCGCAGCTTGATGCTGTCGATGGTCTTGGGCGCAGGGAACACGTCGACATAGCCGGGAGCAACCTCGCCGCCGGCGATCTCCTCGATCAGCGCGCAGGTAACGTTGGCGACATCCACGCAACCGGTCTCATCGACCTGACGCTCAAAGCGAATGGAGGCGTCGGAGATCAGCGACAAATCGCGGCTGGTGTGCGAGGTGCGACCGGCGTTGAAGCAGGCGCTCTCGACCATCACGTCGACGGTGTCGTCCTCGATCTCGGAATCCATGCCGCCCATAACGCCGGCCAGCGCCACGGGACGCTCGCCGTCGGTGATGAGGCCCATGCCGGCGTCGAGCGTGCGCTCCTCGCCGTCGAGGGTCGTAAACTTCTCGTCCTGTTGGGCGGCGCGAACCACCACGCGACGCCTGCCCTCGCGCTCGGCAAAGGTGTCCAGGTCAAAGGCGTGCAGCGGCTGACCGGTGAGCATCATCACGTAGTTGGTGATGTCGACGATGTTGTTGTGCGGGCGCACGCCCAGGGCGTTGAGGCGCTTGACCATCCAGTCGGGCGAGGGGCCGACCTTCACGTTGCGCACGATGCGGGCGACATAGCGATCGCACAGGCCCTCGTCGGCAATCTCGACCGAAAGCTCGTCGTCGGTCGCGCGGCCGGTCTCGGCCTTGATGGCGGGCAGCTCAACGTGGAAATCGCGGTCGAAAATGGCGCCGGTCTCGCGGGCCATGCCGATCATGGACAGGCAGTCGGGACGGTTGGGCGTGATCTCGCAGTCGAGCACGGTGTCGCTCGAGCCCACGTACTCGGCAAACGGCATGCCGCAGGGCGTATCCTCGGGCAGGATCATGATGCCGGAGTGGTCGCCGCCCAGGCCGAGCTCGCGCGCGGAGCAGTTCATGCCCATGGACACGACGCCGCGAAGCTTGCTCTTCTTGATCTTGACGTCGCCGGGAAGCACGGCGCCGATCATGGCCGTGACGATGTGGTCGCCGGCCTCGAAGTTCTGCGCGCCGCAGACGATCTGCAGCGGGGCGGGGTTGCCGTCGGCGTCGAGGTTCTTGTCGCCCACGTCGACCGAGCACACATACATGTGGTCGCTATCGGGGTGCGGGGTCTTGGTGAGCACCTTGGCAGTCACCACGTGGTCGAAGGACTCGCCCACGGTGTCGATTGCCTCGACCTCGGTGCCGGTACGGATATATTCGTCCGAAAGGGTCTTGGGATCCTCCGGAATATCGATCATGGTCTTGAGCCAGTCGTAAGAAACGCGCATCTAACTGGTCTCCTTTCATAAATGCGGCTTTGAGCCGGAAACTGCAACTAAGAAGAAAGCGTTCTAGAACTGGTTCAAGAACCTCATGTCACCAGTCATCAACGTGCGCAGGTCGGGCAGGTCGTAGCGCAGTGCCGCGACGCGCTCGGCGCCAATGCCAAAGGCGAAGCCGGTGTACTTCTCGGGGTCGATGCCGCAGTTAATCAGGACGTTGGGGTCGACCATGCCGCAGCCCAGGATCTCAATCCAGCCGCTGTGCTTGCAGAAGTTGCAGCCCTTGCCGCCGCACACATGGCAGCTCACGTCCACCTCGCAGGAAGGCTCGGTGAAGGGGAAGAAGTGCGGGCGATAGCGCGTCTTGCGGTCCTCGCCAAACATGCACTTAACAAAGTAGTCGAGCGTGCCCTTAAGATCGCCAAAGGTGATGCCCTCGTCGACGACCAGGCCCTCGATCTGGTTGAACTGCGGCAGGTGGCAGGCGTCGGCCGTGTCGGGACGATAGACGGTGCCCGGGCAGATCATGTAGATGGGCGGCCTCTGCGACTCCATGGTGTGGATCTGCACGCCCGAAGTCTGGGTGCGCAGCAGTACGTCGGACTCGCCGTGGGCGTGAGCCTCGGGGTGCGCGACGCTGCCGGGGTTGTTGTCGACCACGTAGAAGGTATCGCGAGCCGAGCGGCTCGGATGATCCATGGGGGCATTGAGCGCGGTGAAGTTGTAGTAGGAGGTGTCGACCATGGGGCCGGACTCGACGGTATAGCCGATACCGCAGAAGATGTCCTCGGCCTCCTCGATGATCTGCTTGATCAGGTGCTGGTGACCGATCTGCGGTCGGATGCCCGGCAGCGTGATGTCGACGGCCTCGTGCTCGAGTGCGTGCTTGAGGGCGGCGGCCTTCATCTCGGTGGTGCGCTCGTCGAGCATGCCCTCGATCAGCTGGCGCATCTCGTTGGCGCGCTTGCCCATCATGGGACGATCCTCGGGGGCGAGCTTGCCCATCATGCGCATCAGGCCGGTGATGCGGCCCTTGCGGCCGAGCAGCTCAACGCGCGCGGCCTCGAGCTTTGCGGCGTCGTCGGCGCCTGCGACGAGCTCCTTGGCCTCTTCCTCGAGTTTGACCAGATCATCAATCAGGCTCATGTCTTCCCTTTCGTCTCTCGCGCTCCCCGCTTGCCGAGGCGGCTGCCGCCGTCTGACATTGCGAAAACGCGGCCCGGTTCGGTAACAAAAAAACCGTCCTCGGGCATGTGCATTGCCCAAGGACGGTTGAATTCCGCGGTACCACCTTGTTTGACCCGACGGATGTCTGGCCCGCCGCGCCCACTCTTTGCCCCTTGTCGCGAGGCTCACGGCTTCCCTACTGGGGACATCGCCGCCGCTGGCCGCGCGCCCGTTGAGGTCGCTGCTCGGGAGTGAACGCTTGGCCCTTGTCACCGCAGGAAGGCTTGCAGCCCATGACCTTCCCTCTCTTGCCGGCGACGCGGCGGGCAAAACCCTCTCCGTCAACGCATTGGGCTATAGGATAGCACATTCTGCGTGTGCATCGCCGCGTTCCGTTTTGTTCGTGCTGGGTACAAGGCAGGTAGCTGTGCAAACTGGCCGCGCCGCCGCGTGCGACGGGCGACCTGCGAGATCAAGGATATGGTATGGGAAAGAAGCACGATAAGAAGGCCGAGCCCGCAGCGGGCAAGACGCCCAAAGGCATGAAGGTCGATAAGGCCGTCAAAAAATTCCGCAAGCTCGAGGGCAAGCTGTGGACCCGCGAGTACCTGCTCAAGATTGCCGAGTTTGACGGCGCGACCATTGCCCCCGCCAACGGCGCCGCAGCGCGCGCCGACGCCATGGGCACCCTTGCCGGCGAGCATCATAAGCTCCTGACCAGCGAAAAGTCTGTCGAACTTGTGCGCTCGCTGGCACGCGAAACCGTCGCCGGCGGCAAGATCGACGACCCGCAGCTGCTCGACGAGATCCGCGTACTCGGCCGCGACCAGCGCGAAGCGAGCGTCATTCCCACCGAGGAGGCCGAGGCCTGGACCAGGCTCACCTGCGAGGCCGACGCCGTGTGGCACAAGGCCAAGACGGCCAATGACTGGGCGAGCTTTGAGCCCTATGTGGATAGAATCGTCGGCCAGCTTAAGCATCAGGCCGAGCTCATGGACCCCAAGCGCGACCCATACGATGTTTGGCTTGACCAGTACGAGCGCGGCCTTTCCGCCAAGAGCTTCGATGCGTTTTGCGATGAGGTCAAGGCTACGGTCGTGCCGCTCGTGCACGCCATCGGCGAGCGCGGCCAGCAGCCCGCTGCCGACTTTTTGCACGCCCGCGTGCCCGAGGCTGCCCAGCGTGCCATGAGCTTCGATCTTATGAAGCTCGTCGGCCTGGACCTGAACGACACCACGCTTGCCTTTACCGAACACCCGTTTAGCGAGGGCTTTGCCGTGGGTGACGCGCGCATCGCGACGCACATCTATGAGGACGACTGCATCTCCAACGTCTACAGCATCATCCACGAGGCCGGTCACACCATGTATGAGCTGGGCGTGAACCCCGCCTATGCGCGCACCTGCCTGGAGGGCGGCACCTCCATGGGCATCCACGAGAGCCAGAGCCGCTTCTTTGAGAACACCGTGGGTCGCAGCCGCGCCTTTATGGGACCGCTGCTCGAGGTGCTGCGCCGCCACGCGCCCGAGGTCTACGGCAACGTGGACGAGGACGCGCTCTACCGCGCCGTGAACATCGCGCAGCCGTCGTTGATCCGCACCGAGGCGGACGAGCTCACCTATCCGCTGCACGTTATGGTGCGCTACCAGATCGAGCACATGCTGTTTGCCGGCGAGGCCACGGCCAAGGACATCCCCGCGCTTTGGAATCGCTTTATGAACGAGTACCTGGGCATTCCCGTTCCCGACGACACGCACGGCTGCCTGCAGGATACGCACTGGAGCGGCGGCTCGTTTGGCTACTTCCCCACCTATGCGCTGGGTAGCGCCTACGACGCCATGTTTGTGCCGGCCATGTGCCGCGACGGCGTCGACCTTACCGATGCCTGCGCGAGCGGCGATCTGGCGCCCGTCCGCGCCTGGCTGGGCGAGCACATTTGGCAGTGGGGCCGCGCCAAAGACGCGCCGGAGCTCATCAAGGGCGCCTGCGGCATGGACTTTGACGCCCGCTACTACTGCAGCTACCTGCAGGACAAGTTCACCACGCTGTACGAGCTGTAAAGCTTAGGCAACACGTCAACGCAAAGGGGGCGCCGCGGGATCTATCCCGCGGCGCCCCCTTTTTCACCTAGTCATTGGGGCCGTTTGCAGCGTCGAGCAGTTACGCGGTTTGGTAAAATCGCGTAACTAAAGGGCTTCCAGAGCACTTGCGATGCGCTTCATGGCGGCGTCGGCGGCGGCTTGGTCGGGGGCTTCGGCCAGCACGCGGATCACTGACTCGGTTCCGCTCTTGCGCACGAGCACGCGGCCCTCACCCGCCAGCGCGGCCTCGGCCTCGGCGATCGCATTCTGCACGCCCATGTTCTCGAGCGCGGCATCTTTGTCGGCCACGCGCACGGCGACCTGAGCCTGCGGCAGCAGCTTGCACGGAGCCGTGAGCTGCGAGAGTGTCTCGCGCTCAGCGCGAATCACTTCCATCACGCGCAGCGAGGTCATAATGCCGTCGCCCGTGCGCTCGATATCGCCAAAGATCGTGTGGCCCGTCTGCTCGCCGCCCAGGCTGTAGCCGCCCTCGCGCATCTTGGCATACACATGACGGTCGCCCACGCCGCTGGTCACGGCACTCAGACCGGCAAGCTCCAGCGACTTGACCAGGCCAAAGTTGCTGGCGATCGTCGGCACCACGGTACCGCCCGAGAGGCGCCCGTGCTTGTTCAGGTACACGCCGCACACGTACAGGATCTGGTCGCCGTCGACCACGCGACCGCGCTCGTCCACGGCCAGGCAGCGGTCGGCATCGCCGTCGTAGGCAAAGCCCACGTCCAGGCCCTGCTCCACCACGTGGCGCTGCAGGCGCTCCATATGCGTGGAGCCGCAGTCGACGTTGATGTTAAAGCCATCGGGCGCGGCGTTAATCACGCGTACGTCGGCACCCAGCGCGTCGAACACCGGCTTGGCCACCGAGGATGCCGAGCCGTTGGCACAGTCGAGACCGATCTTGACGCCCTGCAGCGAAAAGTTCGCACTTGCAATGAGCGAGGCAATATAGCGGTTGCGACCCTGCATGTAGTCCACCGTGGCACCGATGTGGTTGCCCGTGGCCAGCGGCACTTCGCTCTTGCCATCGATGTAATCCTCGATGAGCTCCAGCACGTCCTCGTCCATCTTATAGCCGTCGCTGTTGACGAGCTTAATGCCGTTATCGCAAAACGGGTTGTGGCTCGCACTGATCATGATGCCGCAATCGAAGCAGCCCTCCACGGTCTGATGCGCCACGCCCGGCGTCGGGATCACGTGCAGCATGTAGGCGTCCGCGCCGCTCGCGACCAAGCCGCTCACCAGCGCCGCCTCGAACATATAGCTCGAGCGACGCGTGTCCTTGCCCACGATCACGCGCGCCTTGGTCCCGCGGTTGGCGCCGTAATACCAGCCCACAAAGCGGCCGATCTTATAAGCGTGCTCTACCGTCAGTCCAACGTTGGCCTCGCCGCGAAAGCCGTCGGTGCCAAAGTACTTCATGCGCTCTCCTTACAAAATAGGGGCGAACAGATTGCCCGTCCGCCCCAAAATGGTACTCGATTATCTGCGCTACCAGAAAAACCCTACGCCGACGCGCTGTCGCGAGCCGCCTGGCATGTAGGAGTCTGACGCAGCGTAAGCGGCTTGTCCCCCGCCTCGGCCGACGTGGTCAGCGTATACGTGATCGTCGTCGTCTCGCCAGCATGCAGGTCAACGGTGCCCGAATAGAAGGGGATTCCATGCCACGTAGCGGCGCCAAGACCAAACTGGGTGCCCTCAACCGTAAGGTCACTGATGTTGCCGCCCGTCGGGGCAAACACTGAGACATTCAGGCGTTCGTCGTCACGCGCGGCATCGGATGCGCCCGCCGCAACGTAGTCGGGCAGCTTGCCAGCCTCCTCCTGCGTCATGATGTTCGTCAGGGTAACGGTGATGCGATAGGAGCACGTGCCGTCGCCGTTCTTCACGCCCTGGCCAATCTGCGTGTCGGCGTTCAGATACCAGTCGAGCTTGGAGAAGCTCAGGTTGTTAAAGTAAACGCCGGCAACGGGATCGGCACTCGGATCATCCGGATCGGGCAGCGAAGCGTCAATGCCCGTCTCCTTGATGGCATTCTGCTCGTCATCGTTTCTCATCCAAGCAATCAGACGGCCCTCTTCGGCACCGCGCTCGAATGCACCGACAAGCTTCGTAACGTCGACGTCACCGATGCCACCGAGAATCTTGTCGAAGGCGGCGCTGGCAACAGATGCAAAGATGCCGTCCGATTCTTCGACCGGATAGTTCCAATACACATCGTGCATGAGAACCTTCGCCGCGTTGGTACCGTCGACGACCGTACCATCGGGCAGCGAGACATTACCGACAAGGCCCAGCAGGTACTGCAAGAACACCGGATCGATGCCAACGACGCCATCAACGTCCTGCCCATACTGGGACTTCCACAGCGCGGCAACACGCTGCGAGTTGCGGGGCCAATCGGGCGAATACGCGTTGCCAGAGTTGTACAGGTTGCTGTGGTCACCAAACAGTGCCTCGTCCTCTTCGTCGACGCTCTCAACCGCCTCGTCTTTGCTGAGCGCAATACATGGAACAAAGTCACCGATCGACATCTGGCCATCGGTGACTGAGATCAAACCTTGCGAACCACCAAAACCGCCGCAAGCACGAATCTCGACGTTGTTCATGGCATACACAAGATAGTTGCGCGTCTGGCCGTTGGCGCCGAGCATCTGGGGCAGAACGGGGGCGACTTTCTCCGCCGCGTCGACCGCACCGTTCAGGGTGGCAAAGCCGTTCTTTGCCTTATCGACCAGCTCGGTCACCTGGGCGACATGCGTATCGCCAATACCCTGCACCTTTTTGTTGGCGCTCTTGAACGCCTTCGAGCTATCGGAGAGCGAATCGGCGACCGCCTGCAGCGCGGACACGTTGATTGTCCCGTCCTGGAACAGCTTGCCGGGCGTTGCCTGAGCGAGATTATCGGCCATGGGGACCAGCGCGCCGCTCGAAACATCGGACAGAGCGTCGACCATGGTGCGGGCGGCATTAATGTCGCCGCCGTACACCGGAATGAACGAGGCCATCGTCCACACCGGGCTCGAGGTCTCCTTCTTCATGCTGCTGCAGAGCTCGTCGATCTTTTTCGCATCGTCGGGCAGGGTCGAAAAATCGCCCGACGTGACCTTGTCCTTAAGGCCGCCGACGATCTCGACAGTTTCCTTTGCCTGGCTCTTCACGGTTTTTGCCGAGTTAAACAGCATGAAGCCACTCACGCCAAAAGCGACAAGAACCACCGCGACGATGGCAGCGACAACAGCCGCAACGCGGCGCTTCTTGCGCTCGCCCTTGCGATGGCGATGGCGAACCAGGCCGTTCGAGGTCGGGCTCGTCGAGGAATCACCGCCGTAGTTCAAGCCAAAATCGTAATAATCTTCTTTAGAGCCCGAGCCCTTAAACTCGGCACCGTCGTCATCGAGACGGGCAAACGTGCCGGTTTCGGAAGCGCCCGTATAGATAGTGCCTAGGTTACCCGTAAGCCCTGCGTCTCCAGCAGAAGAAGCACTATTGGCGGGATTGGCAGAGTTGATGGGGCCGGCGTTGTGGGCGCGATGAGCGTTGTTAGCGGGGTCAGCGGGGCCGGCGACATTTGCACCGCCCGTTGGCGCCGGACGAACCCCGGCCGACGAAGCCGCAGAGCCCGCCCCGCCCGAAAATGTCTGCCTGCCTACGCGACCAGCCTGTTTTGCCTTTTGAGACTGTTCGTACAGAGCGGTAAACATCGCCGTTTCGCCCGGAGACGTACGGTTGCCAGCACCGTTTTGGCTGGATCCACTCGGTACGCCAGCGTTTCCAGTCCCATTTGAACGCGGCGGAACTGCAGGGCGCTCGCCGTCGCCGTTCTTAAAGTGGTTACCAGCCATAGAGGAGTCCTCGCAATACTAAAAGTCAATAACGCTATTAGTTTATGACATATTTGGCATCGTCAGTTAAACTCCAGATGCAGGCACCAATTCGCGGAATTGTGGTGCAACACCGCGTCCGTCTAGGCAGCGGCGTGAGCTATACCGTCAGGAACATCATCACGATGATCATGGCAAAGCCGATAAGGTCGGTCGGCAAAAACACCGTGCCCAGCATAACAGCGCTGGTGATGGTCGCCGAAACCGGCTCCACAGTTCCGATGAGGCTCGCACGCACCGAGCCGATGTCCTTCACGCCCTGCATATACAGCATGTAGGCAAAAAACGAGCCAATGACCACAAACACCGCGAGCGCCTCGATACCGGCAGCATCGAGCGCCGGCATATGAGCCCACGGCTGCACGAAGACGCACGAGACCATGCCCGCTGCGAGCATGGCAGAGCCTGTAACGATGGGGCTGCCGTATTCGGGCAGAATCTTGGCGGGAATCACCGCCATGCAGGTGGCGCTGACCGCACACATAAGGCCCGCAACCAGGCCGAGCGGCGAGATGCTCAAGCTGGTGGGGTCACCGCCGGTAACGATTAAAAAGGTGCCGCCGAGGGCCAGACCAATGCCGATCGTCTCGCGTGCGCGCGGCATGCGGCGATCGACCACGCAGGCGTAACCCATGATGATGACCAGCTGCAGGCACTGAAGGACCGTCGCAGTTCCGGCGTTGGTCAGGCGCACGGCCGAAAGATAGCAGAACTGGTTGAACAGCAGGCCAAAGGCGGTAAAGAGCAACAGCTGCTTGCGGTCGGCCGGCGTCGTCCAAAGCTTGACCAGGCGCGCACGGTCGCGCGCGACCACCACGGCCATAAAGAGCAGGCCGGCGAGAATCTGGCGCACGCTCATGAGCCACAGCGTATCGACATGGTAGGTATCGAACAAAAAACTCGCGCTGGTACCCGAGAAACCCCAAAACGAACCGCCCACCAGCGTGGCTAAAACGCCCGTGATCATCTTGCGCGTCTGGGCGTCGTTGAGACGGTCGCGCCAGGCACGACGGGTGTTGCGGCTGAGCTCGTCGGTGCCATCCGGTACGACAAAATCGGACGCCGCCGTCATCGGCACCGAGGGCTTCTCGCACGCATGCCGTGCCGAGCGCTCTTGTTTCATTCCGCTCCCCCAGAATCGTTTGGCAACTAAAGCGCTCAAACTGTAGCACGAATATTGGTATGAAAAAGCAGACGATTCGGAACATCTACGGGCGTCCCAATTGCAGGGACGAAAGGCACCGAAGAGCTATGCCGATCGGTTGGAATCGTCTAGGGCGCCGGGATCGGCTTCCGCGCTTCCATCGATATGGTCACCGTCGGCATCGTCCTCGTCACCGGCGTCGCTCTGCTCCTCCTGCTCGCTACGACGCTTTTCGCGAATCTGCTCCACGGCAGCACGCAGGGCGGCCTCGTCCTCGGCGCGTGCCACCTCTTGTGTGGTTTTGACCATATGGCGAATCTCGAGCACCAGCAGCACGATCAGCGGCACCACGATAAGCGGGAAGAACAGCAGCGGGTTGGTGAGCAACGAGACCACCACGCCCAGGCCTGCCGACACAAAGACCGCGCGGCCCACCACATCGGCGGCGGGTACGGGCGCGGCATCCTCGACCGGATTGGCATCGCCCTTGGTGCGGTAGACCGGCGTGCCGTCGGCCGCATCCTCCACGGCAACGATGCGGTGCGTGTTGAGCGAACCCTCCAGCGCGTCATCGGACGAATGGAAGGTGATGATATCGCCCACCTGGTAGACCTGGCTGTTGTCGGTATCGACGACGATAAACGAATGCACGGGAATCGCCGGCTCCATCGAGCCGGTCAGCGTACGCATAAAGCCGTAGCCCATGATGGTGGGGATCTCGCCGGCGGGCGTGAACACCGTGCGCAGCAGCACCACAAAGGCGACCAGGATCACCACGGTCGCCAGCACGTTGATCACACGAAGCACGTGCTTCATCACTTGTCGTCGTCCTTTGCGGAAGTCTCGGGGTCGGCAGCGACCTCGACCTCGGTGGTATCCGCCGCAGAAGCGCCATCCTCGTCAGGCGCGGCGGCCACGCCCTCGCCAGCCTCGCCGCGCAGACGAGCCAGCAGATAGCGCGACAGGCTGTTGCCCTCGGCACGGCGCTCGGCACGGGCGCGATCGCGCTCGGCCTGCTCCAGCTCATGCGCCAACGAGTCCAAGCGCTGCTGCATCTCCGCGCGGACGGCCTCGAGCTCGTGCTCGTGCGTGGCCTTGGCGGCGGCGAGTTCCTGCTCAATGCGCTCCCCCGCCTCGAGCTCGGCCGCGGCGATACGCGCGTCGGCGTCGGCGCGAGTCTCCTCGGCGGCACGCGTGGCGGCATCGCGCTCGGCAGCGGCAGCGGCGACCTTTTCGTTGGCATCCACCGCAGCCTGCTCGACGGCAGAATCGGCGGCCGCACGGGCGGCATCGATCGCAGCATCGGCTGCCTGCTGAGCAGCGGAAACCTTCTCCTCGGCCGCGGCGACGGTATCGGCGAGCTTCTGCTCCGCCTCGGCCACGGCGGCATCGGCCGCCTCGGCCGCAGCACGGGCATCGCGCTCGGCCGTCAGCTGCACTTCCTCGATCTGCAGCTGGGCGGCATCCAGCTTGGCATGCAGCGCAGCCACTTCCTTGGCAGAGGCCTCACGCACGGCGGCGAGCTCGGCCGCAGCAGCGTCCTTGGCGGCCTGCAGCTCGGCAGCATCGGCCGCCGTCTTGGCAGCCAAGGCCGCAGCAGCGTCGCTCTTAACCTGCGCGACTTGAGCGGCAGCGGCCTGCTCGGCGGCAGCAACCTTGGCGTCCGCGTCGGCACGGGCGGCAACCACCTCGGCATCGGCCTCGGCACGCATCTGCGCCAGCTGCGCCGCCGCGGTCGAGCGTGCCTCTGCCGCAGCATCCTCGGCAGCCTTCTTGCCGGCCTCGACATCCTCCAGCGAGCCACGCAGCTCCTCGGCATCGGCCTCGGCCATCTGAGCACGCTGTGTCAGCGCCAGCTCGCGCGCCTTGGCCTCGTCCAGCTCATCGGCCAGGTCGTCGCGCTCGTCGGTCAGCGCGTGTGCCTGCACCTTCCAGGACTTCAGCTGTCCCTGCAGCTCCTCAATCTGCTCGCGGGCCTCGGCCAGCGCCTGCTCGGCATCCAGCTGAGCCTGCGTGACCTCCTCCACAAACACGCGACGGACCTCGACATCGGGCAGGTCGGGGCTATCGACCTGCACCTCCTTAATCTCCTTAATAAACTTGGGCGCCACCGGCTCGGGATGCACGTTCTCGAGCTCCTGCAGGTTGCGCTCGTCGTCGGTCAGGCTCTTAAAGACGGTGTAGTTGTTGATGAGGTTGGTGTACATCTGCACCATGTACTCGTCATCAAACGCCAGCGCCTGCTGCTGCACGTCGATGTTGTAGCCCACCTTGTCGTAGCGCTCCATAAACTGCCACAGCTGGTAGCACTTGCGGTAGTTGGGGTCCTTCATGATGAGGTTGGTGCGCTGAATGGGGCTGCGGACCGCGCTGCAGCCGTTCATAATCTGGCAGAACGACGCGCCGCGCAGCGCCATGACCAGACGGCGCACGCGGTCGATGCGCATAAAGACGTCCATGTTGTCGGCATCGTTCTCGGCAAAGCTCTGGCGATTCTTGACCGTCATCTCGACGTTGTACTCGATCTCCTCGTACGCGTCGTCGATCTTGCTGTGCATCTTAAAGCGGTTGCGGATCTCGTTGCCCGTCGACCAAAAGATCACGTCGGTACGCTTGTCCACAAACGTCAGCAGGCGCTGAATCAGGTGGTAGATAAAGCGGTTCTCGTACAGGTCGTACGTCTCGACGGTGTTGACGTTGAGGATGCGCGTGGGGTGGACGCCGCCATCGTCGCTCGGCGCCAAAAACTGCGTGTTCTGGCTCAGATGACGGACGCTGTCGGCGCTGATCTTTTTGGCGAGCGAGACAGGCACCACCTCTTCCTCGGTGGTGATGAAGCGGCGCGGATTTTCGATGATGGTGTTGATGGCGTCGAGCGAGTCCTCGATCATGCTGATCCACTCCTCGTCCACCACTTTGACGAGCTCCTCGCGCTGTTGCTCGATCGTGGTGCCCGAGGCCTGCGCCATCTCAAACAGATAACGGAAGTAGCGGCTGTCCTCCTGGATAGGCTCCATTTGCTCGGAGAAGCTGGTATAGAGGTCCTGAATGGTCTCGGACATGGGTTACTCCATAGGTTGGATCGATCGGTAAGGGGCGTGACGACACCACGTAGGGCAAACGCTACTGATTGCCTTGCCCCACGCCCCGCGCTTACGGCATTAGTAGAAGTTCTGGATCCGCTGCAGATACATGACGGAATCGGGCAGGCCGCCCTCGCCAAAGGTCTTCTCGATGTACTCGATCAGGCCCTTCATCTCGTCGCGCACAAAGCTCACGTTCATGGACTCAAACTTCTTGAGCACCTTGCGGGCGATGATGTAGTCCATGCCGCCCAACTCGGTGCCGCCGCACGCCACGTACACGGGGATAAAGTCGTACATCTGCTTGATGATACGGTTGCCAAAGGCCAGCTTAAAGCGGGTCTGCAGGTACTGGTCCAGCTTGTGCATCTTCTCGAGCAGATCGTCATCGATCACGTACTCGACCTTGGCCTTCTGGAACAGATACTGCAGGTGGTCGGCCGTCACGTGCACGCGCTCGTGCGGCTCGCACTCAAACGCGTCGGCGCGCTCGTTGAGCTCGATGGGAATCGCACGGTCGTACACCTTGTCCGTGATGGTAAAGGTGGAGTCGTCGTTGTTGGCCGTGCCGATAAACCACAGGCTGTCGGGAATGGTGAGCTTTCCGTCGTGCAGACCCTTGGGGTCGGCGGCCCACTGGGTAGGCACCAGGTCGAGCACCCACTCGTCGTGGCTGGGCATCTCGAGCACCGACAGGATCTCGGCAAAGTAGTACTCCACGCGGGCGAGGTTCATCTCGTCGAGCACGATCATGGACGGGTCCTGGCGCAGCCCCGCCTCGTACACGGCACGGAGGAACTCTGTCTCGTTAAAGCGCTTGGAAAACTCGTTGAAGTAGCCCAGCACCTCGGTGCGATCGCGAAAACTCGGCTGCACCGACACGATGGTTGCGGGGTTGTCCAGATAGCGGCTAAAGCTGTATGGCAGCGACGTCTTACCGGTACCCGAAATGCCCTCCAGAATCAGCAGCTTGGAGGCGGCCATGCCGGCCACAAAGCGGCGGATGACCTCGGGCGTGTAGTAGAGCTTCATCTGGCTGCAGGCGAACGCGCGGAAGCTGTCGACAAAGTCCTCCAGCGAGATGGCATCGTCGTAGACCGGGGGCTCCCAGTCGCGGTACTTAAGGTCCACAAGGGACAGCTTGGGGAAGCGGTTGGCCTGGGCGATCTCTTTTTCCTCGGCAAGGGTCTTGGCCTCGACGGTGGCCTTGGCCATGGCGGCCGCGGCATCCTTGACGCCATCGCCATCGAGCGCGAGCGACGCGTTGCCCGACACCACGGCGGCCGTGGCGCCCTCGCCCGCAGGCGCACCGGCGCCCGTAGCGGCGCCCACCACGTTGCCCACCGTGGGCAGGTGATCGTCGGCCAGGGCCGAGGCGCCCACGTACGGAATCTGCTTGGTGCCGCCCATGGCATTGACCTTGAGCGCCAGCAGCTTGTTTTTCTCGTCCATAAGGTCGAGCACCTGCTTGTTCAGGCGGCCGATCTCGCGATAGAGCGCTTTGTTGGACGTGTCGTCGCGATGCAGGCGACGGTTGATGCGGTAGCGGTGAACCAGAATGGCCACGATCAGCACGGGGACCGCGATGAGCATGGCAAACAGAATGACCGCGCCGATCTTGCCCACCAGGTCAAACGTGGTGAAGTAGGTCATAAAGATGCTGAAGTACTCAACCCAGCCAAACACCAGCAGATTAAGGATGGAGCTCACGACGGCAACGACGTTGTAGACGACCTTTGCCAGCAGCTCCCAGGCAAATCCCAGAAACTCACTCACCGTCGGTACCCTCCTGCTTGGTCGCGCTCATCGCCGCCTCGGCCTCGGCCTTCAGACGGCGGGCTTCCTCGAGCTTGGCCTCGGCCTGGGCGAGCTGCTCGGCGGCGTTATCGGCCGTGATGGTGGTATCGCCCTTGCCCTCGGCGTCCACGATGGCAGCCGCGGCGGCCAGGCGGTCCTCCTCGGCCATAGCGCGCTTGAGGTTCATGCCCACCACGATGAGGTGATACACCTGGTAGATAAAGAACAGCAGCATGGGCAGCACGATCACAATGAGGAAGCCCATAGAGCTGGACAGGAAGTCCATGACCTTGCCCATCTGCGGCAACGCGAACAGGTACTTACCAACGATGTCGCCGTCGCTGATGATGTGCGTATCGGCCACGTCGTTGTTGTCGCCCTTGGTGGTAAAGCTGCGCATGCCGTTGACCTCGTCGATGGCGGCGATGCGGTGAGTGTTGAGCGCGTACTCGTTGTCGATGATGGTATGGAACGTCACGATGTCGCCCACCTCGAGCTTGGAGGTGTCGCACTTTTTGATGAAGATAAGGTCGCCCTTGTTAAACGTGGGCGCCATGGAGTCGGACTGCACGGCGAGCGGGGTGAAGCCGGCGATGTCAGAGACGCTGCCGTCCTCGCGCGTGGCGAGCGTGGTAAACGCATACAGGGCCGCCACCAGGATGATGATCCACATGACGACGCTAAGCGCGATGGATGCGACTTTTTTAACAGATTGCATGATGTCCCTTACTACCGTGTCTGTCTAGGTCGTGCGCGGCCCGGTGGCCGCCGTGCATATCTACTGTTCCTCGATGCCTTCAAAGCGAATCGATACTGAATAGTTAGCTCCCTTTAGCATATTAGTGCAATTTGGGTCCGTTCCCTCGAGCCATATGCGAACGGTTACCGGCTTATCCGTATCTTTTATCAGGTCGAACATATCGCTGGCCGCGGTGGCAGCGCCCGAGTCGAGTCCAAAGACAGTGGCCGCGCCGGATGAGCCCCCGCCCCCGTTGGGGTTGTAGACCCAGGTGTGGCCGTCGGCGGTAAAGCTCATGCGCATGGCGCTGGCCATGCCCTGCGTGTCGGAGCTAAACCGCGTGCCGGACACGCCGCCGTCGCCATCCTGCCCGGTCAGGCGAACGCGCAGGTCCGTACTGCTCATAAAGTGCAGCGTGAACTCCAGGTAGGCGCCGGTAGCGGGATCGGCGGTGGAACCGTCCTCGAAGGTGAAGGTCTGGTAGTCGCTCGTGGTGACGGGCTTGAGCTTGGACACATCGATGTCCACGCCCTTTTCGCTGGCGATGCGCGCCGAGATCTGGTCAAAGCCCAGGCTGTGCACGTATTCGTCGAACGTAGCGTGCTCGTCCAGGTCAAAGCGCAGCGAACCGTCGGCGTTGGCGTCGATCATGAGCATGCGGGTCTTGGCGCTATCGGCGATGGAAAACCAGGCGAACGTTGCCATGGCTATCGCCACCAGCGCAAACAGCACCAGAACCACAGTGGTGGTGAGCTTGCGGCGAAGGTCGGTGTCGGCGGGGGCGGCGGTGCCGGGCCGGCGGGTAGCGGCGGTTGGACGGCGGTCGCCGGTAGCCGAGCGGCGGTCGTCTGGTTTAACGTGTGCCATTACGCCTCACCGTCCAAGGTCGCAAAGAGCGCCAGGTGCAAGGTGCCCGGATCTTGATAGAGATAGTCGGCGCTATCGGGGTCGGTGCCCTCGATGTAGTAATAGATATCCAGACGATAGGTCTGGCCCAGCGCCAGCGTGGCGAGTGTGTTCTGCGGGCGCGTGGCTGTCTCGCTCGTGTCCAGCGTAAAGGCGGCCGGGTCCTGCGTCACGTTGGTACCGCAAGCGAGCTGGCTGTTTTGCCAGCCCAAGAGCATGCCATCGGCGTAGCCGGCAAGGCCAGCCGGGGCGGTCGTGGGATGCTCGCCGCGATGGCCGCTGTCGGAGCTGTCGAGCTCAAAGATGTTGGTGGCAAGCACCTGGTTGCCGCTCGAGATCTTTATGCCCACGCGGGCTGCGCGCAGCAGTTCGGCATCGGCACCCTGCGGGACCAGCGATTCGGCCAGATACAGGTTGACCTTGCCCCTTACTTTGCTGGCGCCCGTTCCGGTAATGGTGGGACGCAGGTCAATCCAGCCGTGGTAGAAGGCGGAGCCGTTGTCTTTTGCCTGCTCAAACACTGTGGCATCGCCGGCAGAGTTGTTTTGCGCACAGGCAGCAAAGCCGTTGAGGTCGAAGGTCGAGACCGGGTAGAGCGTCACGGCGCCGTTCGCGGTGGAGGCCAGAGATGCATCGCCTTGCTGCGACCAGCTGCCGCGGTCGGCGTCACCCAGCTCCAGCACCAGCTTGGACGTGTCGCTGTGCACGCTCACCGAGTTGGTGTTGACCTTCATATTGTTGGTAAACCAGGCGTAGGTCGCGACGCCCAAAGTGGCGGCGAGCGCCACCATAACGAGCGCGATGTAGGCACGCGCGCGGTGGGCGCGGCGGCGGGTGACGACGCCCTCGAGGTGTGAACACTCGGCAGCTGCACTGGAGGGGCTCGCGGGGCTCTCACTCTGGGTTTTGGCCTTGCGGTTATCTGCTGGCATGTGCCTCTGATCTTCCATATTGCTCGCCCCCTTATGCCTTGGCCGCGGCAAAGGCAAGCTGCAGCACCACATCGTGGGCCTGGGCCTCGTCGATGCAATTGGCGTCGCAGCCTTCCATGTACACAACGTAGCGAACGCTTGCCACCTCGTTGGCGGCCAGCGTGCAGATGGGCGTGGCGCCTGCGCGCGCCGTGGGCGTGTCGCCGGTGCCGTCCATGCTGTAGGCGCTTATGGAGCGCGCAGGGTCGGCGGTGTAGGTCCAGCCCGAGGCGCCCGCTGCCACAACCACGCCGTCTTGCGCGGTGGTGCGCCTGCTGGTGGCACCCGCGGTGCTGCCCAGGTCGTCGCAGGTAAAGATGTGCGTTTGCGTACCCGACCGGGTCGTTATCACAAGACCCAGGCGCAATGCGGCAAGCAGCTGCGGATCGCTCGTCACGCTCATCTGGCCCTGATACAGGTACACGTTGAGCGCGCTGTCGCCGCCCTTAAGGTACAGCGTGCCCGAAAGGGCATAGTCGTCCAGCTGCGCGGTGCAGTCGGCGTAGTCGGTCGTGATGCCCGCAGCGTTTTGGAACGTGCCGCGCCAAAAGCGGGAAAGGTCTGACGTCGAGATGGGATAGAGCGTCTTGTCGGCGGCGGCAAGTGTGGCCGTCGTGTCCCAGGGCCCGTTGGCCGAAAGGCCAATCTGCAGATCGGAGCCCTCGTCGCTTACCGTATGCGCCACGGGCGTCACGTTGGTGTAGCGCGAGTTGCTAAACCAGGCGTAGGTGGCGGCGCTCAGGGCAGCTACCAGCACCAGCATCCATGCGGCCGCAGCAACCATGCGGCGGCGCGAGCTTAGGATGTCTTTGATGTTCGATGTACTCATCCCCGGCCCCCTTACGAACGCTTGCCGGCAAAGCGCAGCGCCAGCGATTGCAGGCTGGTGGCGGCCAGGTTGTTGGTGCAGTCGGGGTCGCAGCCTTCCAGCCACACGTACACATCCACACGCACGGGCGTGCTGCGGTTGGCGCCCTTGGCGGCAGCGGGCAGGCTGCAGATCTTGGTCGTGGCCTCCTTGAGGCTCACGACGCCGGTGTCTTCGTTGTAGTCGCAGAAGTTTGCACTGGTCAGCTGGTCAAAATGGACCGTGGCGCCGTCGGAGCGGCTGCTGTCGAGCACCAGGTGGTTCTGCTCGTTTTCGCCGGCGTCCTTGCCATCGAGCGTGTTGTAGCGCGCCTGGGGATTGTGCTCGCCCGAGACCTCAAAGACGTACTGGCCCGTAACGGTATCGCCCTGCCCTGGAGCATAGGCGACCAGCCCCACGCGCAGGGCGGTGGAGATGGGGTTTGCCGGATCTTGCTCGGTAAAGTCGATGCCCGACAGGTACACGTCGGTTGCGGCCGAGTTAGTGGCCAGGTACAGGGAGGTCTTGTAGTAGTCGGAATGCTCGGCCGCGCCAAACATGCTGGCAAACAGCGAATCCTGCGTGGTTCCGCCGGTAAAGCCCATTACCTTTTGAAAGCCGTTGAGCACGTTGTCGGTCGAGACGGGATCGAGCAGGCCCGCAAAGCTTAAACCGGCGTTGGTTTTGTATTCGCCGTCGTACTCGTTGGAGATGAGGAAGGTTACGCCCGTGCCCGCGGCCATCTTGACGTCGGTGATATGACGGTTGGCGTTGTAGATGTACCAGGCATACGTTACGGCTCCGGCAACAGCAAGGGCCACCAGCAACGTGGCGAGCATGCGATTGAACTGTTTTTTCAGCGAACGCGCGTCCGACATGCCCCTCCCCCAGATGCCGTGCTGCAAACTACCTGGACACCATTTGCCCATAATGGAGTTATTCTACGCGAATGTGCTGTTCGTCGGGGGTACAAACGCGACTTTCCGCGTGCTGTTCGCGCTACATCGGGGCGGATAGGGTCGCAAATCGCCGCTTTTTAAAAAATAGTTCTTGCCACTGGGCGGGAGCTCCGTTATATTATTCCCTGCGCACTCGCGCACCCTTGATCGGGCGTTTAGCTCAGGGGGAGAGCGCTTCCCTGACACGGAAGAGGTCAGAAGTTCAAATCTTCTAACGCCCACCAAATGTTCGCAGCTCAGAGGCTTCGTCTCTGAGCTGTTTTGTTTTACGCCGCCAAGCCAAGCGGGCGCCGCAGCAGCCAAACCCGCTTCGACAGCTCCAATAACCATCCCAGCCGCGCCTAAAATCGCCAAGTAGCCCCAGCGATCACCCCGATTAGGCCCCAAGCCGCCCAAACTGCCTTGGTGACCGCCCCAATCTGGCCTTCACAAGCCTCGTGGCCACATCCAGATAGCCTTCCCATAATCAGGTCTAATACTTTTCCCGAGAAGTGAACGAGCTTATTTGGGCCACCGAAGCATCCACACTTTTCGAAGCAAAAACCGCAGGATTCCAATGACAAAACCGCAGGAAATAAGCCACCAAAAGTGTCGATGTTTCGGGGGTCCGTTTTGACTCGTTCACTTCTCGGGAAAAGTATTAGACCTGAAAATAAGGCCCCTGGCCCCACCCCTAGCAACCGCCCCTACCAATGTTGACGCGCCTCGATAACCGTTTGCCAAAGCTTAAAACGCTTCGTTTCGACGCGCTTGAGGGCAAAATATCGCTGTTCCTCGCTCATGGGCTTGTTAAAAATGGGTCGCTTATTCCGATGCAGCTTCCGCCGGATGCGTTCGCACAGCCGAACGAGCTTGTCGTAGTCATTTGCCTGGTCAGTCGTCACGGTAAAGTACGCCACGCCGCTCAGCAGCTGTAACTCGTTGCGGCGCTCGGCATCCTTGTGGATCTTCTCGCTTCCGTCGTGGATGGCATCGCTGTCGTAATCGACCATCGCGGTCAGTACCTCTGGCAGCAGCCCGGCCTTTACTTTATCCATGCCCACCTCGACTTTAGCCGTAAGCGTTATGTCGGGCGTGCGTTCCAACACGCGAAGCCTGCGATTGCGCCCATCGTTGTATCCATCGCGGATGAAGACCTTCTTGTTGAGCTCGGCCTTGCCCAATGCATACCCGCCGTAGCGCGTAGGCAGCGACATAAACATGCACAGCCCCGATTCCCTCGGAGAGCGCGACCCCTCGATCACATATGCAAGGAGCGCCTTTGCCTTCGCAAGATCTCTCACCTTGGGGGACTTCTCGATATACGCCGCGATGAGCTCCTTGGTCGTGAGCCTGCCATCGCGCATGCCCGCATCCCTGCTTGTTACCCCACCGGGAGCAAGGTTATCCAGCCGATAGTCCGATGTCATGGCATAACCGGCATAGATGGCCGCCGCTGCATCGTCATCGTGCGCGGCCTGCAAAAACGCCAGCTCGGGAGAGCATACGTACGCATCCAGGTCGCCTCTCCAGTGGCCCAGCGAGATAAACGAACCTGCTGGGAGCTCGTTGGTGCACAGGTGCGTCTTAACATGCTTGCTCCGCCGACGGTCGGCTCGCGACGGCACCAGCAAATCCAGCGTTTCGATCCCCAGGTCGTAGCGATCGATAAACTCCTGCGCCTCCTGGTCGCAGAGCGCGCAGGCGTCCGCAATCGACACGACCTCTGGTTCCGAATCCCCAAAGCGCGGGTTCGGGATGTGTGCCAAGAGCGCCAGCGCAGCGTTATGTGAAACGATAAAGTGCCCCATGGCGCGAAGATAGCACGCGCGTCGGCGGCGGCTCGCGACCCTGGCGAGTTTTCGACAAACAACCGGCGGTTTTTTGCCGCGGCGCGTCCAAACTGCTCATTCGTCGACGTCTAAATGCAAATCCGTCAAGCTTTTGGCAAGGTTGCCGCTCAACTGACCAAAAGCTGACCATGCACTTGCCCATTTGCTTGACGGCACGCCCCCGCCAAAATGCTCCGCGACTTCTCGGGCGGTCGAAGCGCTCGTTTAGCGACCACACACCCGCCGCTGGGGTATCCTTGGAGCACATGCACCGCAAGCCACACAAAGGAGCCGCCATGCGCACCGAGCTCGATGTTCCCTTTTCGCACAAAGACGAGGCCAAGGCCCTGGGCGCCAAGTGGGACCGGGTCAAGAAGATCTGGTACGTGCCCGATGGCGTCAACCCCGAGCCCTTTGCCGCGTGGCTGCCCGGCGTGGATCGCTCCGACCCCAGCGCGCCCTACATCTACCTGGTGCTGGGCAAGCGCGAATGTTGGAAGTGTCACGAGCAGACGACGGTCGCGGCCTTTGGCATTCCGTATTGGGCGGCCGAGGACTCGGGCAGCAAGGCTGCGCCCAGCGCAGCGCCCTCCATGGACGACGCTGGCCACATCGCAATCGACACCGCCCGCGCCAACGCCATAGCCATCGTTCCCGCGCTGGGCTGCGTGCCGGCCGAGATCCGCGACTACCTGCGCGAGCGCTGCGGCTACAAACCCGTAACGTCGCGCACCACCAAAACCGTATCGCTCGCCAGCACCTGCACCGCCTGTGGCGCGCTGCAAGGCAGCCATTACCTGTTCGAGGAGCCCACGTCGCCGTTTGCACTTACGGCCATCAACAAGCTGCCCGCGCTGGAGTTCGTGCGCGTGGAAGTCGCCGGCGTCTATGGCATCCCTGCCACCAAAGGCGACTTCGACCAGGCGCTCTTCACCTGGGCACGCGACCACCACACCCAGTTCCACAAGAGCCTGTTCGAGGGGATCTACCTGTAGGGCAAAACTCGAAAATCGAGTCCAGATTTCCTCGAAAATCGAGTGTGAAAATCCTCGAAAATCGAGTATGATTATCCTCGAAAATCGAGTATGCGCAGGTAGTGAGGTCTATCAAATCATGATCTCTTATGGTTCGGAACAGCCCAAATCCTACCGTCCTCGCCTTTTGGACGAACGACTGCAAACCCTGCTCCAGATTTTTGGAGCGGTCGAGATTCGGGGCACAAAGTGGTGCGGCAAATCATGGACCGCGCTCGCATTCGGTGAGAGCGTCGTTCATCTTGACGACCCAAACGTAAAGTCGCTGGTCGAAGCCGATCCTTCGCTCGCCCTTCAGGGCAATAAGCCGCACGTCATCGATGAGTGGCAGGAGGCCCCCGCAACATGGGACGCCACACGCCGCGCCGTAGATGCATCCGGCGGCGAGAAGGGCCTCTTTATCCTCACCGGGTCGTCAACGCCGGCAAAAGACTCTGTCACTCACAGCGGCGCCGGTCGCATAGCCCGTCTCGACATGAGCACCATGACGCTTTGGGAACGAGGGCTTTCAACGGGATCCGTTTCGCTGCAAAACCTATTCGAAGGATCATTCGAACCTTCGGCCTATACAGGCTCGCTCCCCATGCTGGCCGACGCAATTTGCTGCGGAGGATGGCCGGCGCTTGTCGGGGCGAGCCCTCAGATGGCCGCAGAGGTCGTCAACCAGTATCTCGATGCCATGTACGAAGTCAGCGTTCCGCAAAAAGGAGGCGTGGGGTCTACGGCACGGCACATTGTGTCCTCGCTCGCGCGCAACGTTGCGACCTCTGCCACGCTCAACACCATCGCGGCAGACGCCTCGTTGGGCGACAGTGACGCCCAGCCGGCAACTTCGACCGTGGCGTTTTACCTCGACATGCTGGAGAGCATGTATGCGATTGTAAATCTGCCCGGTTGGGATGCACCCGTCCGCGCAAAGTCCCGCCTGCGCACCAAGCCAAAGCGCTATTTCGCCGACCCCTCCATTCCCGCAGCCGCGCTTGGAATGAATCCCAAAAGGCTGCTTGCGGACGGTCAGACTTTTGGCCTGCTCTTTGAGTCTCTGTGCATTCACGATCTGAGCGTCTACACCTCGTGCCTGCCCGGCTCGCATCCGGGCTCGCTCCACTACTATGGCGACTCCGACGGGCTTGAAGTTGATGCCATTATCGAGTTGAACGATGGCCGCTGGGCAGCGATAGAAATCAAGCTCGGCGAATCCAAGGTTAGCGACGGAATCCGCAACATCGAGCGCCTGCGCCGCAAGGTCGCTCTGAACCCTGCCGCGCGCAACCCCCAGCCGGAGTTCTGCGCCGTCATCACCGCGACCTCGCCCTTCTGCCGCTACGACGCCGAGCACGACGTCTACGTGTTCCCCATTGGAGCGTTGCGGGCGTAGGGCGGTGATTCGGGGCACTGGGTTTGTTTAATGGGTAATTCGATCTTCGAAGCTACGGCTCCGTCTCGTCATAGGTAATGGCACATCCGCAGGTTGGGCATTGCTGAGGATAGACCGGGAGACGCAGGCCCGTTCGAGCCCGCGGGTCGATAGCGTGTTTGTCGCGGGTGTCGATGAAGCTGATGTCTAGGCATGGGAGGTCTGCACCGCAGCTTGGGCACGGCACACAGATTTGGCTGCAGGTGGCCTCAACGAGCGGGAACAGTCTCCGGTCCATTAGCGCTCGCGGCAGATTTCCGTACACGCCTCGTGCGATATCGCTTCGCCATCCCATGGTCTCCCCTTTCCCGTTTTAACTGTTGAGGAGAGAATGGCAGGATCGCGCAGCACTCGATGCGGCGCGGCGCGATCCGATCAATCGACATGATTGGGTTGCGACGGGCCGTATCTGACTAATACGACGCAACGGCTTCCGCCCGACGTCGCGATTCCGAGAAATCGAACTCGGCGCGGTGGGCTTCGAGGAATCGGGCATTGGGGCGCAGGCGATGTTCATCCGGCTCGCGCAATACCGAGCCCGCAAATGTCGCATAGTCCGTATGCTGCAGAAGGTACGACCCGCAAAGTTGATAGTCGCCGCGCACCAACTCAAACGAAATCAGATGGGCATCGAACAGCGAGTACAGGTCGCGACGCAGTAGGATACCGTTGCTGACAACCTGTGACTTGGGACCCGAGTAGTTCTCGATATGCGCGGCTTCGAGCGCTTCGTCAACGTTGCAGCCAGAGATAGCACATCGACCGGTATAGGACTCAAAGAGCTGATTGCGAAAACGCTGCTGGCCGATTCGCTCGCGACGCAACGCGTAGCGGACCCTTTCATCATCGTTCACCGGAGCGCCAGAGAACTCCGCAGCAACAGGAGCATCCTTCATATAGCTCATATCGGGGAAGAAGCGGGCGTCAGGTCCGCCCTTGTGAACAGGGCCGTGCAGCACAAACCAACTGTTCTCGGGCTCGTAGCGTTCGACGAATGCGAGACCAAGTACCTTGTATCCGGCGTTGGTCGCAAAGAACACGCCGACAGGAACGCCGCACTCCATACAGTTGATCATCTTTTGGTTGTAGTCCTGGTCGCGCCAGTTTTCGACCGATGCGCTTTGCGACGAGTACTTGAGCACCCACGTGCCATCCTCAAGATAGAGCGGCGGAACATCGGGGTAGGCGCCGCGCTTGGAATTGTGCACCGAGAGCGCAAAGGTCTTCTCGCGCGGATGCTTAACGCGCCCGCGACCAGGCCAAAAGATGCCCGAATCGCGTGACACTGGAAAGAGCTCGGAATCAATCGTCAGACGAAAGGGATAATGAGGACCATCAACATTGGTGCGATACGGAAGCTTGTCCCACAGGTCGCCACGCTGTTCCTCGCGCAAGAACCACTCCCAGGCCCGGACATATTCGGACGGCACAAAGCTGCAAGCGCGGTCGAAACTCGGCCGAGCAACCAGCGGAACATTAGAAGCGATGCCGTCCATAAGGAACCTCCAGGAAGAACAGTTCCCCATATTATCGCCGATGCAGTGATAGCGCTGTACGAAAAAGGGCTCACTTCCTTCGAAGTGGGCCCTTGCCAGTCTGCATATTAGCGAACGTCGGCATTACGACATTGCGACACCGGCGAGTTTGACGCTGACGTTATAGGTCGTCGGGCTGTTCTCGATGGACTTACCGTTAACGCAATCCGCATCGGTGCCTTCCATCCAGATATAGACACGCACCGCAACGCCGTTGTAGCCAACGCCCCTAGCAATCGGTTCGGTGCCCTTAGCAACCGAGTAATCGCCGCTGTCACCCTTAGTAGCAACCCATCCGTACGTGCCGCCTTTAAAGATACGGGGATAGGTTGCTTTCGCGAGCGTCGGAGTGCCATTCTTGTTTTGGATGCTCGTCCAGCCATCAATAGCGCTTGCATCGTTACCCTTGCCCGTCTCATCGCACATGGCATATACAACGCGCAGTTTTTCTTCGCCGACACACGACTTGCCGTCAGACCCAATCGCCTGCGTGGTAATCGCAACGCGCAGAGAACCAACCATGGTCTCCGACGCCTCGCCGCCCACGGGCTCAATCGTTACGGGCTCACCGTCAGACGCGTCAAGGTAAACGTCGGCCGTGCCGGTATCGGTAATGGTGTAGACGATGTATTCGCTTTTAATGAAAGCGTGATACTTCTTGCCAGCAGCCTCATACTCGCCCGGCAAAGCATTTGCAGCCGTTAAGAAAGAGGGCTTTGAATAGTCAGTTACCAGACCCTGGTTGTTCCAGCCATTGCAAACGTACCAGTTTTTAAGGTCGTCAGTCGAAGACGGGCTGAGCGTAGCGCCCGTAGTCTGGGCTTCGAGCGACTTCTGTTCGCCACCATGCTGGGCACCGTTCTTGAGCTCGTCAATTTGAAGGATGAAGCCATTCGTCGTCGCGCTAATGGTTGACGTGGTTGCAGAAACCTTCGTATTCGCAACGTACCACGCATAGGTCGCTGCCGACAAAGCAAACGCAGAGAGGACCACGCTAACAGCGGCCGCAACAAGTTGTGTTTTAAGGCTCTTAGACGATTGCACGTGATCCTCCTTTCAAAAACAGAACGGGCACCCGGCGCATAAGCCGGGCGCCCGTTAAAACGCATGGGATAGCTTAGTTTACTCAGTGACAGCGTTGTTTGCGCCCGCCGCGTCTTTACCCTGGGTGTTAACCGGAGTGGCGGTAAACGAGATATTCACGCCAACATTCTTAAGAGAAGTGAAGTTCTCGGTGTAAACTTTTTCGGCAGAGCCGTCATAGAAGACATAGGCCGTAACGTTAACAGAGCCACCAGCGGTAATCGCGTCGGCAAGAACGCCGTCGGTGTTGTTACCAGTAACCGGAGTTTTGTCGAAATAAGCGCTTACCAGCGCGCCGCTCTCCGAGACCTTGTACACGCCCCACTTATCACCGCACACGAGCAAAACGGAGACGGCGTCTTTGAGACCATTTTCGTCGGTCGCGCCAGTGCCTGTTACTTCAACCTTGGAAACCTTAAGGTTCTTGAAGGAGCCAGCCTTTGCATCAGTGGTGCCAATCTTAAAGGTTTCCGCGATAGCAAACTCGCCGTTAGCGGCTGTCTCAGGAGTGCCAACATCATAGCGAGATCCGTTAAGAATCGTAGCCGCGCCCTTTTTCTGCGCATATGCAGACTGGAAAAGCGGCTTGGTAGTTTCGGTAACGAGAGTAGAATGCGCAGAACCATTCACGACCTGCGATGGGTACAGAACCTTAGCCTCTGCGTTGGCGTCAGCAAAAGAAATGCTCGTGTCCTTGAGCTCATCGTCAGTCTTCGCGATCTTCAAGAACGGAGCGTTCGACTGAGCAGAAATCGTTGCGGTCTCGGCCTTAACCGTGTTGTTGCTCACAAACCATGCGAAGGTGGCAGAGCCCAACGCTACGGCTGCTACCAGCACCATGGCGATGGCGGCGCCCATCTGCTTCTTTAATGCCTTGGTATCCATACGGACCCCTTTCTTTCCCCATTCATCCCAGACGACCCTCGAGAAGCCCGGAAGGGGAGCCCGCGCTTTCGTGTTGGATGTTGCTTGCCCATCCTTTAGACATGGAATCGAGAATACCATAATTCTTACGATTTCCTTATGAGTTTTCGAGAGCTTACATTCCGGCAGATTCATAGGCCCACCTCGGGTTATATGTGGTGCTATGTGAACATCGTTTACCTTATTTGATCTCTCTCCCACAAAGCTGTAAGTCCCTCTTAAGCCTTGCGACCGCAGTTCCACGCCATCGCATACATTCACCCTCCGCCGAGCTTCGCCCTAGCCCTTCCCCACCCGCTATACTGATGTAGCACGTGTAATTTCTGCTCGCTTGCGTAGGCTGTTTGTTAGGAGGTCCCTATGGCTGCTGCCGCTCAACCTAAAGGAAGCGTTTCCACCGGATCGATCAAACCGGTGACACGTAAGGCCGTTCGCTGCCAGCGCGAGGTCGCCTGGCTGATCACGCAGGCTGCCGGCAAGTTAGTTGCTACCATCGACGACGTCAACGCACCCACGCCCAGTTTTGTGCTGGCAGCGGCGCTATCGCACGTCCGCGCGCAGCAGCATGCCGCACAGGACCATGGACGCACGATTGACTACAAAGCCGTCATGGCCCCCGACCTCGCAAGCTTTTGTGCGGCCGCGGGGCTGCCCACAGCGCGCAACGCGCTTTCGGACGCGGGCTACATGTTCACCCTCTCGGGCGCAGACCTCATCCGCGACGTTTACGCCTACTGTAGTGACCTGGGCGAACGCACGGGTGACGCGGCGCAGGTCAAACCGGGCTACGCGATCAAGCTCGCGCTGCGACTGTTCTTGCTGGATGCCGCCACTGCCAGCGGCGCTACCTCCAAAGACAACGCCTCTGCATAGCAAAAGCGCCGGGCCGGGAAATCAATCCCGGCCCGGCGATTGTTCGTTCTACTTATCCCCGTCCCCTACGGGCGAGTTCTTTTGGTTGCGGCGGTTACTCCAGGTCACGTTGTGCTCCTTGTAGTAATCGGGCGCCTCGTTGCCGCTCGCGCTAATGGGGTCGTTGCCGGTCAGGGTGTCGGCAATATCCTGCACGAACTTAATGAACAGGCTCGAGTCGTCGGTCTCGGACGAATCAAAGTCGAAGCCGAACTCCACCGCACCACCAATGATCTTGTCCACGCACTCTGGATCGTCGCCGTCTAGCCAAATGACCACGGTGTACTTGTCCACGTCGCCCACGCGGAAGTTCGCGTGGCTAATGGTCGTCACCACGTCTTTGGACGCAAACGGCTCGGTGTTGGGCTCGGGGCTGCCATCGGCCGCAGCCGCCGCATAGGTGGTGGGCTCGCCATTGCGATACACCCTCACGCGCGCCGCCTTCTCCACGCCCTTGCTGGCGCTGACCACTTTGAGCTTGGCGCTGTAGCCCAGGTCGGTCTTGCCGGCGTTGCGGATATAGAAGGTGTACGCCACGTAGTTTTGCCGTTGTGGCTGCCGTCGATGTCGTCCAGGTTGTCGGGCAGGTCGTCGGCGGCGATATTGGTGCCGTTGTCCACGGCGTCGGCCGCCAGGCGCGCGGTGGCGTTGTTAAAGTCGCCGTTGTCGGCAATGGCCACGCCGCGGCGGAACAGCTCCAGGCGGTTGAGGTTGATAGTGAAGTTGCCCATGTTTTCCTGCATAAACGACAGGGCGAACAGCACGCCAAAGGCAAGCGCCAGCACCACGAGGGCCTTTTGCAGTTTGTCCATGCGCAGCAGCGCCGCGCCGATGCGCTCCATGCGGCGCTTGGGCATGTACATGGAGACGACCGCGTCGGGGTCGATGTCGTCGAGGTCCTGGTCGGCCAGCGCCTGCTCCAGCTCCTCGATGCGCACCACGCCGCGGAGGTCGCGCTTGGGTTTGGGCTTGCGCTTGGGTTTGCCGAAGCGCTTGCGGGAGGTGGGAGCCTGCTCGGGTGCGGAGTCCTCGCCGGGCGCGTCCTCGGCATTGGCGCCGGGCACGTCCTGCGGCGTGCCCTTGGGCTGGCGCTCAGTCTGGCCATCGGTCACGTCCTCGGGCTGGCCCTCGACGAAATTCTCGGCCAAATCCTCGGCAGCTTGATCTTTGTTGTCGTTACGCTTGAACAGAGCCATGGCGATCAGATCTTATATTTGGTGCGAATGTAGCCGACGTATTCTTTGACGAGCTCGCGCTCCATGTCGTCGGCGTAACGGAACTGCAGGCCGCAGACGTTGCGGTACAGACTGCCCTTGGGCGCGCGGCGCACCCAACACACGATGCCCAGCTGCCCGGGCAGCTCGTGGCGCTCGCCCTGCAGGCGGATCGTGGGCATTTGCACGGCCAGGGCCTCGCCCACGTCGGGGTAATCGTTAAGGTAGATGGCCAGGCCGCCGGCCGAGACGTCGATGGTCATAGCGTCCTCGGGCTCAGGAGTCGGCGCGTTGTCGCGCTGGTAGGTCAGGCGCATGGCGACCTTAAAACGCTCGTCGCGGCGCCTGACGAAGGTGCGCTGCTCGGCGACTTTGCGCATTTTCCAGTAGGTGCGGATGCCCTTTTTCTCGACCGACTCGGGGTAGCCGGCGAGCACGAACGTCTCCTCGCCCACTTTGTATTGCAGCAACAGCTTTTGGTTTTCGTCCATGATGAGCGGCTTGCCGGCGAGCATGGGCGCGCTCATAAGAAAGTACGCCTCGTCCAGGTTCTCTTTGTACGTGGCGAGCATGTTGAAGTCGGTTTTTTGGCCCATGGGCACGTCGAATGCCACCTGAAGCTTAGTCCCCGGCGTTATCTGTTGCTCTGCCATGTATTCTCCCCCAGTCGCGGGCGCCGATATCATCGTCGTGCGCGATGCACATTGGGCTATTGTAACTGCTTTGCCGCAGGTTTCGATGTGCAGCGCGTGAAATGGCGCGGATGTGAGGCGGGGCAGCCACTAGTGCAGCTGCCCCGCGCGCTCCGTCAGCCGGTACTTGCGGTTGCGGCTCGTCGCCGGCGCCGTGGGCTCAAGCTCGCCTTGTGCGATAAGCGCATTGACGCGTACCCTAACCTGGGAGACGGTGAGTCCCGTGCATTCTGCCAGTTCACGTGTTCCCAGTTCGCCGTTGCGCTTGAGTGCCGCCACAATTAAGTCCCCGCCATGATCGATTTGCTCAACCTTCGCTCGGTAGAGGACAACCTTAAACCGGTCGAAACCCGGGCAAAACAATGGCTCGGCCAGACCTTGCGCACGCATGGCATCGAGCATCATTGGAATGCCCGACCCGTTGCCTTCGGCAGGAGAGCCCGCGCCGTCGGGCAATGGGGCAAGCGACATGAGCTTCACAAGCGTCGCATTGCGACATCGGGAGCTGCCGTCAAACAGGTTCTCGCGAGTCTTTCCTCCGTATAGGCCGCCGGGGTTCGTCACTTCGATACGGTCATCAAAGACGTCAACAGCGATCGACTGCCCACAGAACCGGTCTCCGTATTCTCGGTGGATTACGGCGTTGGCAATTGCCTCGCGCAGGACCTCCTCGGGAATCTCCAGCGAGTCGACACGCGAGACGCCTTGGATCATCGAGGTTCGTCGCAAATTCTTGGCGATTGCCGCGACGGCATCCGAGATCATTTCGCCCAACGTTCCCTCGCAGATCGTACGGTCCATGAACCTCAACGACCCCGCCGCGCCCTTCTGCGTTCCGGCATAGACCGCCACATCGATAAAGAGCTTGGGATAGAACTGCTGGGGATAGGCACCCGCGGCCAGGAGTCCGGCCTTAGTGACATTGCCCTGGGAGTCGAGGAAATTCAGGCGCTCCAGCTTCGTTTTCTTGTCCGGCGCGCCGCGCATCGCACGAGGTGTCAGTGAGAAAGCACGCTCTATCGTGCGGTCGACCAGGGCCTCGTCAAGATCGCCTGCGACCGCGCCGGGCACTGCATCGCGATCACTGGGGCTCGCCCGTTCATACGATGACAAGGACAGGACCTCGGTCGACGAGAGCGGAACATCTTTATCATCGATGCGTTTGTAGCTGCCGCCTTGAGCGCCCCGCTCTATGACATAACAAGGCTTGCTCGACGGGTCGAGCTCCTCAATCGTGATGACCAGAACCACGGTGCCCTGGAGCTCCACGCGTTCAATGGTGTATTTGGGCGGATTGGCCAGTTTTCCGCGCCCGCCGGCATCACCCATGCCCGCTACGAATTGGTTGAGCACCTTCTCGGTCTCAAAGTTCTCAACCGGGACAAAGCCCGCGCGCTCGCTCACGCCGAGCACGATAATTCCGCCAGCGGTATTCGCGAATGCGCTAACCGTTTCCCATACGTCGCGGGAAAGCGTCGTGGCGCTCTCCTTGACCTCGACGTTAAGATCGTCCGAGCCCATGCGCCTTAAAGACTCGAGCAGACCGGTCAGCTCGTTTTCGTTCATCTGCACGTCCTTTCGCTCGGTCCGGCGGAGAATGCCGCGAATAGATTTCCTTCGTCTCTCAGTTATCTCTCGTAATTATCTCTCATCTTTCTGCTATCTCTCATATTAGAGATAAGTGAGAGATGAAAGATAAGATATCTGCCATTTGTTTCATTTAAACATGTTTTTGCTGGTAGAACAATCAGTATTGAGACAATACCATGATTGCTTGTCTCTTTGCTGATCAGTTATCTCTCATATTTATCTCTCGTCTTTCAGTTATCTCTTGTATTAGTGACGAATGAGAGATGAGAGATACGTGAGTAATGAACGAGCGTGGATTTTTGGACGGTCGGAAAGTCCCTCAAACAAAAAACGGGGCCGGCCTTACGCCGAGCCCCGTTTTCAAACGGTCAGTTAGTTATCCAACGCGCGAGCGTAGCAGTCAACATTACGCCGCCGCGAACACTCCCAAACCCGTTCCGATGATGCAGATCGCGAAGATGCCAATAATAATCCAAATGGTCTTGACACCCTTTTTGTACAGGGCAACGCAAGCGAACGTTGCCAGCAAGGGCAGCAGGCCGGGGAAGATCGAATCGAACAGATCCTGCAGGACAATCTCCGAACCACCCACATCAAAGGTCAAAGCAGTGGACAGTGAGACCTGTGCCGCAATCATGGCGCCGATAACGGTCATTCCGAGGACACCGGCAGCATGCGTCATGCGAGACATAAGGTTGTTCTCTTCGGACTGCTGCAGGAACTTGGTTCCCAGGTCGTATCCCAGATGGGCGGCGACGATACGCGTTGCAAAGTTAATCACGGAGTAGATGAGCGCGTACACGATGGGGCCGAGCGGGTTGCCCGTCGACGCGATGCCAATACCAATGCCGGCGGCGACCACGCGGAACGTACCCCAGTAGAACGAATCGCCAATGCCGGAAAGCGGTCCCATGAGGCCGACCTTCATGGCGTTAATCGAGGACGTGTCGAAGTTCTTATCGGCAGCCGCCTGCTCTTCCATCGAAACCGTAAGGCCGGCTACAAACGGAAGCACATGAGGCGTGATGTTAAAGAACTCGGTATGGCGATCAAGCGCCGCATAGTAATCGTCGTCGTTGGGATAGATCTTTCGCAGGGGCTTCTGAATGGTGTACATGAAGCCCATTGCCATCATCTTGTCGTACGACTGCGAGCACTGGCTCGTAAACTGGCGAAGGAACATGCTCCGATACATATCGGGAGTCATAATCGCGTCCTTCTTGGCCTCTTTGAGATCGGTGTTCTGGGTAGCCATTAGAAGTCCTCCTCTTCATCCTCGGCAACCGCCTGCGGACCGGCCGAGCCCTCGCGGAAGGCCAGGAGCAGCGCGACGCAGATAGCGGCAGCGGCAACACCGACAACGTCCATCTTGAGGTAGATGACCATAATGAATCCCAGGAACAGCCAGGGAAGAAGCTTGTTGTCGCCCATGGTCCTAATAAGAAGAGCGAAGCCGATGCAGACCATGACGCCGGACGCAACGTTGAGGCCGTCCATCACAAACTGCGGAATAGCGTTAAGCGCATTGTTGATGAGGTCGGCACCAAAGAACAGCGAGCAAAACACCAGCAGTGCAGACGGAATGCCAATCGACAGCGGCACGATGGTCAGATGGTACAGATTCGCCTTGGCAAGATCACGATTTGCCAGAGCGGTCTCAATCTTCTTGCAGGCAAAGGCACCCGGAACGGCGTAGCAGAAGTTGCGCCACACCTGAAGGAAGACGGAGACGGGAAGGGCGAGTGCGACGGCAGTTGCCGTGCCCGTACCCGTAATGACGGCAAACGCGCAGCCAAGCACGCCGGAAGCATAGACCTCGGGAGGAACCGCCGCACCGACCATGATGGCGCCCATGAACATGGACTCCAAAGCAGCGCCGACGATAACGCCCTGCTGGACATCGCCAAGGATCAAGCCAACGAACAGGCTCGTAAACAGCGGACGACCAAGCATCGTAATGCCAAATAATTGCTCGTCCATGGACGCAATAAATGCGACCAGTGCAACTAGAAGAAACTGGACAACCATTTCGATCAACCCCAGAAACAGGTCTGCAGGCGAGGCATTCTGCGCAGCTCGCCTGCAGACAACCGCAGCAATTTGAGAGGATTAGTAGTTCATCTGGTGATAGTAACGACGCGTGGTGAGCGGGTGGTTACGGACGTGCTCGAGATGGCAGCTCAGACGCTCGGTGATGGTGTAGGTGACCATCGGGGAGACGATCTTGCGGAACTCGGGGTCGCTGAACGGCAGCTCGACCTCGGCGGTGTCGAACTTGTTCACGCGGACATGGACGCCCTTCTCGTCGGCGAGCATGTGAGTGAAGTTGTCCACGCGGTCCATGAGCTTACGGGTGTCGTCCTCGCCGTAGAGCATGATGAGGCTCGTGCCCTCCTCGCAGAGTTCGATGGTGCCGTGGAAGAACTCGGCGGCGTGGATAGACTTGGTCTTGATCCACTGCATCTCCTCGAGAATGCACATAGCGTAGTCGTAGGCCTCACCCCAGAGCATGCCGGAGCCAATCACCATGTGGTAGTCGGTGTCCTTGAAGTCCTCGGCCATGGCGGCGCAGCGCTCGTCCTGAGCGTCCTTGGCCTTGATGAGGTACGGAGCGATGTTGCCGAACTCCTCCATGAAGGTGTCGTACTTGGGGAAGGCGCCGGCGTTCTTGAGGAAGCGGGCGACCAGCGTGATCTGGTAGGTGTAGATGGCCTCGCACAGAACGTCGTCCTCGGCGAAGCTGAAGAACTTGTAATCGGCGTACTCAGTGGCCGGGGTGTTGTCGTTGGAGACATACATCAGCGTGCGGGCACCCTGCTCCTGGCAGAACTTGGCGGCCTCGATGATCTCGGGGGTGGTGCCGGTACGGGTGGAGAAGACGCAGACCGAGTCCTTGTTGAAGGTCTTGGGCGGGCATGCGAGGAACTCAGCGGCAATCTCGCAGTGGACGTCGACGTCGGCCGTGGTGGTCTCGACCCAATACTTCATCGGGAGCGTGTGGGCCCAGGTGCCGCCGCAGCCGATGAAGAAGATGTTGGAATAACCCTGCTCGCAGACCTTGTCCACGGCAGCCTCAATCTGAGGACGGAGAGCGAGGGCATCGCTCACAACCTTCTCGTAACGAGGCTCATCGAAATTGAACATCCCTTACTCCTAACTCACTTGGATGAACCCTTCATTCATCCCATGACGTTATAATACTTTATATAACTAACTATGCAAGAACTATTTCAGATTTTTTTGATTTTTCTTTAATCAGAACCACCCTTAAAAAGGGTGGTTTGCTCTTAGGGTATAACCCACGGGCCCCGGGCTCGCGTCTAAAGGCGC
>UQKL01000015.1 GCA_900541695.1 uncultured Collinsella sp.
TCATGCTTCACCCTCAAATCAACGCGCATAAAGAAAGCCTCCCATTTCTCATGTCCAAGAAATGGGAGGCAGTTCACTGCACCGGGGAGGGCTTTTGCGTGACTGTGGAGCGGCATCTCGGTCCTATTCCTCAAAATCGAAAAAATTTCGATTTTGAGGAATAGGCTTGGCGAACGTTTGCGGGGCTGTGACATCGGGCGTGCTCGACTTAAGCCCCGTCTTACCCCAGCTCCTGCATGCGGCGGTAGATTTCGCAGATGCCCTTGATGGTGAGCTGTCCGTCGACCACGTCGAAGGCATCGGTCGAATCGGCGACGATGCCGGCGAGACCGCCCGTGGCGATAACGGTGGCGTCCTCGCGGCCCAGCTCGCGCTTCATGCGCGCGACCAAGCCCTCGGCCATGGCGGCGGCGCCCGTTACGGCGCCGACCTTGATGCACTCCTCGGTATCGCGGCCGATGGCGTGCTCCGGCGCCTCGAGCGGAACGCTGGCGAGCTTGGCGGCACGGGCGGCAAGCGCGTCCATGGAGATGCGGATGCCCGGCGCGATCGCTCCGCCAATGTAATAACCGTCCTTATCGATGACGTCGATATTGGTCGCGGTGCCAAAGTCCACCACGATCGCCGGCGCGCCGTAGAAAGTCTCGGCCGCAACGGCGTTGGCGACGCGATCGGCACCTACGGCCTGGGGGCGCGCCGCGCGCAGCTTGGTTACGGCGGCCGTCTGCGGCCCGATGACGATGGCGTCCGCGGCAATGCGGTCGGCCACGGCGTGCCACTCGCGCGAGAGCTGCGGCACCACGCCCGCAAAGGCGATTGCGTCGACCGCGTCGAGCGAAAGGCCGTACATCTTAAAGAAACCCATCAGGCGCACATGGATCTCGTCGGCGGTATAGGAGCGGTCGGTGGGCATGCGCCACGACTGCACCAGCTCGTTTCCGTCAAACAGACCCATGGCCGTCTGCGTGTTTCCCATATCGATAGCGAGCAGCATGTCTACTCCAGGTGTCGGCGTAAAAGGACGCGCACCATTGTATACGCGCCGCCGACGGCGCTAGGCTGCGATTTGTTCACGGTGATATGGGCTGAGGGGTTTAAATATGAAGGAATTATGCTCTACGAGATTTTCCTTGCCGTTTACCGAACTCCCACGTAATATTCTTTCTTGCGCACATGAGGCGCCCAGACATTGCGGGGTGGAGCAGTCTGGTAGCTCGCCGGGCTCATAACCCGGAGGTCGTAGGTTCAAATCCTGCCCCCGCGACCAAGAACTTGCAGCTCGTCGGTCAAGCCGGCGAGCTTTTTTGTTATCCCGGGATCGTTTCTTCGGTTCAATTCTCAGCCTCTCAATCAAAGATCTCGATCTGTAACACCAAGACCCGATTTGGGCGGCTAGGTGTTACAGATCGAGATATACCGGCGGTTTGGGCCGCGTTTGTCTAAATCTGTAACACGAGGGACGGATTTTGCCGGGCAGCTGTTACAGATTGAGATTTTCTAGCAGGCGGGTTTGGTTTGTCTTGATCTGTAACACCTGGGGTCGTTTTTGGCCGATGGATGTTACAGATCGAGACATTTTGTTGGGACGGTTCCCGTTGTCCCGATCTGTAACAGGTAGGGGCCAAAAGTGGGCCTAGATGTTACAGATTGAGATGTTTGGTCGGACCGAATTTGTTCGTCTCGATTTGTAACATCTAGGGTCGTTTTTGGTCTGTAAGTGTTACAGATCGAGATTTTCCGACGGACCGCTCCCGTTTGTCTTGATCTGTAACAGTAAGACCCGGTTTTTGCCGAGTAACTGTTACAGATTGAGACGAACCGACGGGCCGTCCCGCCCCATCCACCTGCCGTCACCTGATATTCGCCGATTTTCGTTGTGCCGCCGTGCTCTCATGCCATATCCTCTAGACAACTACGCGGCACCATCGCCGCCGCGTCTACAAGAGAGGAATGTCCATGACCGCACCTGCATCCAAGCTGCTCCAGCCCATTACGGTTGGCCCCCTTGAGCTCAAGAACCGCATTATGTTTCCGCCGCTGACCACCGGCTACGAGGAGCGCGACGGCTCCATTGGCGAGCGCAGCCTGGCTTTTTACGAGCGCCTGGCCCGTGGCGGCGTGAGCTACATCGTCATCGGCGACGTCGCTCCCGTCATGACCGCGAGCCCCACGCCCAAGCTGGCGACCGACGCCCAGATCCCCACGTTTAAGGCACTGGCCGACGCCGTCCACAAGCACGGCGCCAAGATTGCGCTGCAGCTGTTCCACCCCGAGTACGACGTGCCCGGTGTCGGCCGCATGGTCATGGGTTCCATGGCTGCCGCCAAGGCCGCGCAGGAGGCCAAGGCTGCCGGCGACGAGGAGACCTTTGCCGCCAAGATGGCCGAGTCCAACGAGATCCGCAAACAGGCCTATGCCAAGCTGCACCACGACATGCAGCACTTCGTGAACGAGGCGAGCGTAGAGCAGCTCACCCAGATCAAGGAGGCTATCGCTGCCTCGGCCGCTCGCGCGCAGCAGGCCGGAATCGACGCCATCGAGGTCCACGGCGACCGCCTGGTGGGTTCGCTGTGCTCGGCCATCCTCAACAAGCGCACCGACGAGTACGGTGGCTCGTTCGAGAACCGCGTTCGCTATGCGCTCGAGGTCGTCGCTGCCATTAAGGAAGCCGCGCCGCAGCTGATGGTGGAGTACAAGCTCCCCGTGATCATGGAGAACCCCGACGGCACGCCGCGCGGTAAGGGCGGCCTGCAGCCCGACGAGGCCTGCGAGTTTGCCAAGCTGCTCGAGAGCGCGGGCATCGACATGATCCAGGTTGCACAGGCAAATCACACCGGCAACATGGGCGACACCATTCCGCCCATGGGCGCCATGCCCTACAACTGGACGCTGCCCGTGGCCGAGCGCGTCAAGGCCCTGGTCTCCGTGCCGGTGGCAACCGTCGGCCGCGTGGTCTCGGTCGAGGCCGGCGAGAAGATCCTGGAGGATGGCTCTGCCGACATCGTCGCCTATGGCCGCTCGCTCATGTGCGACCCCGACATTGCGCTGAAGGCCGCCACGGGCGAGCCCATTCGCGAGTGCCTCAACTGCAATAAGGGCTGTGTCGACGCGATTCAAAACCGCAAGTACATCTCGTGCGTGCTTAATGCCGAGAACGGCGACGAGGCGACCATCGCCATTAAGCCGGGCGAGGGCGACAAGAAGATCGCCGTGGTGGGCGGCGGTATTGCCGGCCTGGAGGCCGCGCGCGTGGCGGCCAAGCGCGGTTACGACGTGACCGTCTACGAGGCGAGCGATCATCTGGGCGGCCAGATTGTGCTGGCGGCCGCGCCTCCGCGCAAGGACGAGATCATGCGCTCGGTCGAGTACTACGAGAAGATTCTGCCTGGCCTGGGCGTGAAGGTTGAGCTCAACCATGCCGCTACCGCTGAGGACCTCAACGCCGCCGACGCCGCGATTGTGGCCGTGGGCGCGCACGACGTGGTCATCCCCGTTCCGGGTGCCGACTCGGAGAAGGTCGTCTCGAGCTGGGACGTGCTGGCCGGCAAGGTGGAGCTTACGGGCCGCATCACCGTCATTGGCGGTGGCCTGGTGGGCACCGAGACTGCCGAGTACCTGCTGCAGCACGGCTGCGAGGTGGCGATCGTGGAGATGCTCGATAAGATTGCCGCGGGCGAGTCCGAGACCATTCTGCCGCTGATCATGAGCGACTTTGCCGAGCATAACGTGGAGCAGCACGTGAAGACCCGCCTGACCGCCATTACCGACGAGGGCGTGGAGGCCATTCGCGCCACCGAGGACGGCGCCGAGGAGCCGGTGAAGATCGCCTGCGATTACGTGGTGATGGCCGTGGGCTCCAAGGCCAACGCGTTTGACCTGGACGGCGTGACGGTGCCCGTGACCTGCGTGGGCGACTGCTCGGGCGAGCGCACCGCCGACATTGCCAGCGCCATCCGCACGGCATATCACGCGGCCAACGAGCTGTAGTCGAGAAAGCTATCGCGTATTGAGTGGGCGGGGAGTGCCGTATCGGTGCTCCCCGCCTTTTTGTCGATAAGAGGTGCCCCTGACCAGCGGATTCAGAAAATCCGAATCTTATGCATCCGAAAATCCGAATCCTTAGAACAGGAAAATCCGAATTATATGAACACGAAAATCCGAATCGCAACCACCCGAAAATCCGAATTTGCTACAGTGGAATAGAAGAATTAGAAAGCAGGAACTGGAAATCTGCGGGGGTGGCTCATGGCAGGCGAGAGGCTACATCGGGACGGATACATCCCACGTATCGTGGATGCGCAAATCGCGCGCTACCTTCGTGTCTTTGGCGCGGTCGAGATTGCGGGCACCAAGTGGTGCGGCAAGACGTGGGCCGCGCTCGAGCACGGGGCGTCCGCCTCGTATGTCGACGAGAATCTCGACCTCGCGCGTGCCGACCCGGCGATGATGTTGCTGGGGGACCGTCCGCATATTATCGATGAGTGGCAGCGCGTTCCCCAGATTTGGGACTACGTTAGACACGAGGTCGACCGCACCCGGGGTACGCGCGGCGCCTATATCCTCACGGGTTCCGCCACGCCTGCGTTTGGCTCAAAGGCGGAGGCGCCCGCGCATAGTGGAGCCGGCCGCATCGGCCGCGTCCGCATGCACCCCATGACGCTTGCCGAGACAGGTGAGTCCAACGGCAAGGTGAGCCTGGCGGGCTTGTTTGAGCATCGTTTTGAGCCCTGCCGGTGCAATGGCGATACGCCGGGGCTTGTCGAAGCCGCTTGCCGCGGCGGCTGGCCCGAGGCGATCGATATGGTTTCGGCTGACGCCCAGCTCATCGCCCGCGAATATCTCAACACCACGTTTTCGAGCAGCTTCCCGGCGGTCGGTCTCGACCCCGATATTGCTCGTCGAGTCTCCGCATCGATCGCGCGCAATCTGGGACAGGCAACCACGTATAAAACGATTCTTATGGATATGTTCGGTGCCGAGGAGGAACCCACAGCGTTTGCCGATGAGACCAAGGTGCGCAGGTACCTAGATGCCCTCAAAGGCATGTTCATTCTCGAGGAGGTCCCCGGTTGGGTTCCCGCCGCGCGCGACAAACGGCGCTTTACCGTCAAGCCCAAGCGCTATCTGGCAGATCCGAGCCTTGCTTGCGCCTTGCTAGGTATGTCCTCGCGGGCGCTGCTTGCCGACTGGCAGACATTTGGTCTGGTGTTTGAGAATTTGGTCATACGCGACCTTTTGGTCTACGCACGTTCGCTCGACCTGCTGGATAGCACGCCCGTGCGCTATTATCGCGACGATTCGGGCCTTGAGTGCGATGCTATCGTGCAGCTAGCCGACGGACGGTGGGCCGCCTTTGAGATTAAGGTGAGTGAAGATAAAGCGAACGCCGGCGTCGAGAGCCTCAAGCGCGTTCGCAAGAAGGTCTGTGGAAATCCTCGTTCACGCACACGCGAACCGGAGTTTATGGCCGTGATTGTGGGGGTGGGTGAGTACGCCCGCGAGGTCGAGGACGGTATCTACGTGATACCCGTTCGCGCGTTGGGGTGTTAAGGGGCGGCACGCCGTGTGTCCGCTGCCCGGTGCCACAGATTGGTGCAAGTGGTCATGTTTGTTTGCGCCATGTTGGTGCGAAGTGACCTGACCCCTTGCGCCAAGGGTTTGACTTTTAAGACATCGTTAAGGTTTGCGTTGTGGAGCAAGCCGCAGGTCAATGCTATTCTTTTACCTTATCGTATGGTGTTGTATTCTGCCTGAATTCTCTACCTGCGAACAACAGATAAACGCGACCAAGCAGAAAAGGATGGCACGCCCGCAAGCAGGGCAAACGTAAGCGATGAGTGGCATGGACCGACATAGCGAGCTCCAGCAGCACAAGACAGCGGCCGAGTACCGCCAAGCTGTCGACGAGCACGTGCGGACCCTCAAGGATTTCTGGAAGGATTTCCTGGTGAGCGGCCTGTTTGTGCTGGCTGCCATCGTTGCTATCTTTGCGTGCCTGGCCTGGTTTGCCGCGAACAATCGAGTGAGCGCCACGGGGAGCACGATCGGGGCGAAGGCCGCGCGCTATAGCCTTACCGCCACCGGCGAAGGCGAGCCCGACGCCCACACGGGATATTACGAGCGCACGGACGCCGAAAAGCAAAACATCACGAGGCTCGATACGACGGACGCCATGACGGTGACGCTCGGCTCCAACCTCAACAACGAGTCCGCCGGCTCTCTGTATCCGGGTGCCCGAGGCAAGATTACGTTTACGGTGAAGCCGCTGGTGGATGACCTGAACGGGGTCACGATCAACTTGTCACGCGTGCTTAAAGTCACGGGCAATGTCGTTGTTGAGGACGGAAAAACGCTGACGTCTGATGCGCAAACGCTCCTTGGCTTGGTTAAGGGCCATTTACTGTTCTTTACGAAATGCGACAACGGGTATTACTCGGATCGTGTAATAAACAACCAAATCACGATTCCAAAGAGCAAATTTTGCGAAGACGGCAAAACGACCAACCCCACAAAGAAGTCCGTCCCCGTCACCCTGTACTGGGTATGGCCGGAGTACTTCCAGAACTTTGTCCTTACCGGCAACACGAATTACTACAAGAATCTGTTTGCGGCGGCGGGCGACGCAAAGTCTGACTACGGCGCTCTGCAGGCAGATATGAACGCGCATAAAACGAACTACTTCTATGGCGCGGTAAACGGCACGAGTGCTGCCAACGCCCCCGCGGTTTCGTCTAGCATGTCCTTCGGCGACACCGCCATCTGCTCGGCGCTGTACAACAATGCTGACGAGCAGATCGGCAATAAGGTCGAATACATCCAACTTAGAATTAGCGCTCAGGAGGGCGTGAGCTCATGAGCACCATGCAAACGCGCCTCGGCGATGCCCGCAATTGGATAGAAAACCACCGTGCACAGGCCCTTGCGGTCTTGGTGCTCTTGGCGGCAATCGTTCTTATCATCGGCTTGTCGCTCTCGTGGTTTGTGGGCAGCAAAAGTCTGTCCACGGTGGGCAAGATCCAAACGCCCGCGCAGCTCAAGATCATGGGCCCCAACCAGACAAGCATTGAGCCCATCGAGATTTCGTATGACGAGTCACGGGGCGGTGAGAAGAAAGACGACGGCACCGTGACCGTTCGTCGCGCGTTTTGTGTGCAGAGCGACAATGGCGATCCCGCTGCCGGCGGTCAAGCGTTTGAGCTGCAGATTGCCAACACAACGAATATCACGGGGCTGACAATCAACGTGTATCACGTGACGGTCAATAATCCGAACGATAAAAACGGCACCGTGGTCGGCCTCGACGGGCTCAACCGCACCTACTCATGGAGCAAGAAGAGCAGCACCCCGATTGAGTTTGCTTTTATCAACTCCGCGGACGGGACAAGTGCGTTGGCTAAAGAGCTTGAGGCAAACGACCCGACGTACGGCTCGTACGCGAAAGTCCAGAAAAACGCCCGTCCGCTGTATCGGTACCACAAGTTCGCAGGGAGTGGGCTCGATGGCTGGAATGGCAAAACAGCCAACGCCGCCACGAACTTCATCATCGAATGTACGTGGAATCCAGGCGTTGTGACCAACACGGACGGTACTAAGGTCTCCAACGTCAAAGAGACCGACATGGTTTATCTAATCGCTCGCGTCACGAGCGGCAACTAATAAGTAGGAGGGGAGGGGCACCAGATGCGAAAAGACAAGAACGAGCAAAATGAAATCGCGAGGCCTGTTGGCAAACACTTTGCACAGGTTGATGATTCTAAGGCAGAGCCTTGCTGCGCGGAGTCGGCGGCCCCTGCTTTCAAAGTGCGTAAACGCCTATGGGCAGTTGCGGTGCTGCTGTGTGCCGTCGCGATTGCAACGGGAACCTACCTTACCTACACGGCCTTTTTGGCGGGTGACTTTCTTAAGTCGGTCGCTGTCTCGGGCACGTCACAGGCGCTGTTTGCCTCGGACATGCTTACGGGCTACACGAATGAGACGCTGAATGACGGGGATATTGCCGTCCGAAGCGTCATTGCCGACACGAGTGGGGAAAACTGCTCTTTTACCTTTCGCATTTACAACCATCTGCTGGGCGACAAGAACAAGGTCAACGACAAGGACGTTAACACGACGCTGAGCGTGACGGCGACGGGTACGACGGGCACTTGGAGTGTTGACGGTAAGCCCGCGCTGACGGAGGGCAGCAGCGTTGCCCTATCTTTCCCTGCCAACAAGGCGACCATGTATACCTATAAGGTTGCGTTTTCCAAGGCGGACCTCAACAAAGCATCCTTCACCGTTAAGGCCCAGGTCGGCTCCAATAGCCCCGGCACCAACCTTAAATGGCTCGCCGCCAAGATTGCGCCTTCCGAGCGTGCAGAGGTAACGGCTTCGGGCGTTTCGGGCGAGTGGGTCGACGAGAACTCGGATACCGGCGCTTTTGACGCCTACAACTATCGTGTGACGGTTACGGGCGTTACGACTAAGGTAAAGCTCACGTGGGGAAGCGGGGTCGAGCTCGATCCGTTCTTTAAGCAGAACCACGAGAACGTTGACGTGCAGAAAACCGTCAACGGCGGCTCGGTCGAATATGATGCATCTCCCGGCTCGGAAATTATTACCTTTTACCGAGCGGGCACCGGTAAGCCGACCGGCTGGGATGCCGACGACATCAAAGTTACGTGTTCGGCCGCACAGAACTAGCCGAAGCGATCCGCAAGCATAGATTTTGAGACCCCACGCGGGGCATGAGATAGAACGAGGTAGGATCAGATGAGAACGGCAAAGCGCATAACAACCGCATGCCTGACTGCGATCATGATTTTCCAGGCGCTCGCGCCTTCCACAGAGGTGTTCGCGCAAGAGCTCGACGCCGTTATAGAGGCGTCCGTCTCCGCCGCGCGCGCCGCGGGCAATACTGCCCGCTCCGTACAGGATGCCGTGGCCACCTCGCTGCAAGATGCTGACCAGGCTGCATCTGATGATGCCGCGACGACTCCGGGCGCCGATGCGGGCGCCACCGAGGGCGGCGACGGTTCTACCAACGCTGGCGAATCGCAGGACTCCACGACCGATGGAACCACTAACGGCGATACCCCAACGGAGGGCGACGCATCCCAAGACGATGCGGCTGCCGATGAGGGCGCCGCCGACGAAGATCAGGCGGATGACGCGGACACAGATGCGGCTGCGCAGGCTAGCACCGACCCCGCCATCAAGACCGCTGGTGAGCTTGATGGCGCGCTGGTCGACGGCAAGGTCACCGTGAACGACGCTGGCGAGGTCACGGCCATCACCTTCGGATCCAACGCCGACCTTATCGCCATCTCCAACACCGACCCCGCCATCTACCAGAACGCGAGCATCTCCAAGACCGGCTTGAGCGGCGTCGACTTCGACGTGTGCAGCGCGCAGGCCGTGGGCGACCTGGGCAATCTCGCGTTCCAGGGGTTCGGCAGCGATGCCCACCCCTTCAAGGGTACGCTCGACCTGGGCGGCAGGTTCCTTACCGCCAACAAGACGCTCTTCAACAACATCGAGCTCAACGATAACAACGGCACCGTAAAGCTCACCTGGAAGGGCACCGATGCTCAGCCCATCGTGGCCGCAAAGGTCACGGGCGCGGGCAAGACGCTCAGCGCTGCCATTACCGTAGACAAGCCCGAGAGCGGCGATACGAGCGTCGTCAAGCTCACTTCGCCGCTCGTGGGTGAGGTTACGGGCGAGCTCACGCTTGACGCCACGTATTCGACAAGCGCGAATAGCCCCCTGGCGATTGGCATGCAATCGTCCACGGGCAATCTGGGCCTACTCGCGAACACCCTTACTGCAGGCGCATCTCTTACGATTGCGGGGCTGAATGGCCTGCCGAAGAGCTTCAACGGCACCCCCACCATCGATGCTACGGGCGCTGGTGCCAATGCCGGCGGCCTTATTGGCGAGGCAGGCGAGGGGGCTGCCGTCACCCTTGCTTCGAATGTCGATGTTTCGGCACTGAGCGTCGCGGGTAATAATGCGGCGGGCGGCCTTATCGGTAAGGCGACCAGGCTTACGCTTGCCGTAGATACGGACAACAGCGGAAAAGATGCCTCGGGCAAGGATATCAGTATCAAGCCAGCGCACTCGGTTGGGTCGTCATCAGCCGGTACGTATGCCGGCGGCCTTATCGGTGACGCCTCGTTTGCCAGCGATTTCACTATCGAGAATGGCACCTTCGATTTTGGCGAGGGCGTGGCGCTCAGTGTGGCCAACACGACCGCCGCCCCCTCTGTCGGTGGCCTGTTCGGCGTGCTCGACATCTCGAACGGCGATGTGACCGTAAACGGCGGATTGTATAAAAGCACGCTGCAAAACGGCGCGGACAACAGCAACAACAACGGCGTGCGCGGGAACTACGGCGGCTTGGTGGGCAAGCTGTGGGGCCAGAAATACGGCGACGCACTGCACGCGTTCACGGTGAAGGGTGGCGCTGAGGTGTCGTTTGGCGTGGGCTCTAACGGCAAGCTCGCGTATGCGGGCGGCCTGGTAGGCTACCTTGGTGAAGGCGGCGGGAGCGACAATGTGTCCGCCGTGGTCATCAGTGGCGCAGCGGTGACGTGTGCAACCTCGGGCTACGCCAGCAACAACGGCAAATACGGCGGCGCCGTGGGCGTCGTGGACACCAAAAACGTGCTGGAAGTGCGCGGCCTAACGGTCAAAACCGCCAGCGGCGCTACCATCGGCGGCACAAACGGCGGCTTTGCCGGAGTCGTTGGGTCGTCGTGGCTCGGCATCGTCAAGTTCAGCGGTATCACCGACCTGTCGGATGCCGCCTTCGTGGAAAATGATCACACCGCGCAGCTGATTTATGAGAACTTCAATTCACTGATTTTTGCTGCCGGTAGCGGAAGCGACAGAGGTGCCACCGTAGGCGGTACCACGGAATGGCAATACAAGCGTCCCTCTAAGCCGGTCAAGATCGATGACATCTACAGCTACGGCCAGGTTATTCGCCTGGGTGATAGTTTTATTACGCTGAACCCGACGACACACGAGCTGACTCTACCGGCACCGTTGGAACTGACTAACGGCGTCTATGCTCTAGCCTCGCTTGAGGATTTCGCCAAGCTTGCGATTACCTGGCAAACCAACGGCTACTACTCAATGGTCGAAGGCGTTACCGAAAACAATCTGAATGGTTTAAAGTCCTCGACCATTACGGTGAACGGCACAATTGACCTCAAGGGTACAGGCCTGACGGGCTTCACTCAGGACCGCGCAAACGACTCGCAAGTTTTCTCGGGTACGTTGAACGGCGGCGGCACGATCAAGCTTGCTGTCGGTGAGCCTTACGGCATGCGCGGGAACGCCCCTCTGGGCGCCGACGACATCAGTGCCGGCAACGGAAAAATCTACCGTCACGGCCGCCTGGGCTTGTTCGCAGCAATCAACGGCGCAGCCGCCAACAGCGAGACTGTCTCCAACGTCACCATCGCTGGCTCCATGAGGTTCGATAACGGCTCGGCAATCGAGGCTGGATCGCTTGCGGGCGCCATTGCGGGTGGTCTGACGCTGTCTGGCGCAACGTGCGAAACGAATATCGCATGCGATGATACGTTCACCAACGATGTGAACATTGGTGGTATTGCAGGCAGCGTGTCGGCAGCTTCTACGGTTACGTTTAGGGACAGTAGCAAGGCTCAAGCGAGCATCACTGCAACTAAAACGCTTAATGGCAACAGCCGTATTGGCGGCGCCATCGGCTATGTGGGCAATTATGTCTCGACATTCAACGTTACGGGCCTTGAGGTCAGCGGAAAAATCGAGACCGGCAATTGCACCAGCGGCAAGATTGCCCAGGTCGGCGGTCTTATCGGCTGCATCGCACAGAGCACCTATGGGGCTGATGGGGCAATAGCCAACTCGGCCAAAAAGGACGTTAACATTACGGGCCTTTCGTTCAACTCGTTCAAGATGGGAGTCGGAAAGAACGGCGATAAGCTCAATGGCGTGGGCGGTCTCTTGGGTTATAGCTGGGGCAACGCGGTCGTAACTATCGGAGATGACAACATTAACAAGAGTGAAAACTCCTATGCTTTGAAAACGACCAACGCTTCTATAATCGCGACTGTGGATGATTCCAAGGAGCTTGGCGGCCTTGTATACGCAGCCAGCGGTCACTGGATTATCAACAACTACGCCATCGATCTCTCGGGCACAAAGATTAATGCAGGCGCCGCTCAGACGCTCGGCGTTCTAGTTTGCCGCGGCTGCAAGGTGGATGATAAGACGACATATGGCGTCGAGAGCTACCTAGGCCTGTACTTGGAGGACAGGGCTTATTGGGATACCGCCTATAGGGTGCCCACCGGCGAGGGGGCCATCGTTGCGTCGGGCGTAACGTCCTTCGATGAATGGGTTGGCAGCGGTGTAAAACCAAACAACGGCAGCAAGCTCATGGACGCCGACTGGAACACGGTCGTTTCGCTACACACACAGAAAAACAAGCTGGACATGGACGGCGATTCCACAAAAGACAACAGCTACCATAATCGCTCGTCTTTCGGTCGAAGCCAGAATACGAACGGCAATACCCGCTACTTCTACAACCTCGACATAGCCTCTAAGAATTGTGAAGGCGGCTTTAGTGGCAGTCAAATCGATACAGCGGACAAGCTGCTCTTATGGTCTGCTTTCTGCTATGCTCCCGCCGGTATTCGTTCGACAATCGTTCCCGATGGTACGACAGGGCTCGATGATTCCATAACCATAACGGGCACAATCGATTTGGCCGGCTACAGCTACTATCCCACTCAACCGATCGGAGAGGTGACGGTTAATAATGCGGCCATCACCTTCTACTACTCCAAGATCAAGGCCGAGCAGAATGGCAACAAGCTAAACTCCGATGCCACCCAGCACGAGAACATGCACTGCGGTCTTTTTCAAACGGTGGCAGACGGCGATCTCACAGTAAGCAACGTCACTTTGGGTGGTACCGTTGGGCCCGTTATCAATGACGGAAAGAGCTCTACTGACGCTATTGGCGCGGGCGGAAGCTCATCGGGCGCGCTCGTGTGCCGCTACGTGTATGGGTCCAGCGACGGCAATGGCACCAAGATTAGAAAGATCTCAATTGATGATCTTACACTCAACAATCTGATTGTCGACGGCGCCAACAGCCCCACGGACGCTAACGCCTATATGCCTCTGCTTATCAACGAGATGCAGAAGTACGTGAGCCTGAACGCGAAGAATATCAAGACTACTGGGTACACGAGTGGCACCAAGGCGGCTACGTCGCTGTTCGGAAAGCTTGGTGTAGGCAGTGAGGCCGATCAGGTGACGGCGAAGTTTGAGCAAATCAGCTTGCCCAGCCAAGAGAACAATACGATCTTCACCCATGCGAGCCTGCTGGAGAGTTTTGGCTACGGAAGCACGAGCACGGGCTCTGCGGACTACACCTTTACTAAGGCCGATGGCGATGCGGGCAAGGTGACCTACGGATCCGAGATTGATGGGAGTACGGAGTACCCGGGCAAGCAGCTTTGGTATTACGACGAAGCGACGTATGGTGCCGTGAGCGGCTATGTGACGGTTGATGGTAAGAAGGACGGTGACGTCAGGCCTTGGTTCGGTGACTACCTTCCTTATGTTTACAAGGGAAAAGCCGCCGAGGATGGCGTCCAGTATCACGAAATTAAAGTCAACCAGCGCATTCCAAAGCTGGTAATGGGATGTGGTACCTACGGCGATCCTTATTCCGTCACAAACGCGGCGGAGATGAATGCCATTGCCAACTACATTAATAACATGACGGCGCTTGACGGCTGGGAGGTCACCATTGTCGCCGACCAGGGTAGGCTCTGCACTCGCCGCAGCAGCGATCACTCGACCGACAATGAGGTTACGTACGTCTACAAGCAGGCGAACGGTACCGATAATAAATGGGAGAAGAAGACCGGAGACGCGTCGACCAATTCCCCGCAGACGCTGAGCGACGAAACCATGCACCGCTATATGCAGAGCGCGTATTACAGCATCGAGCCTACTGAGGGCAATACGATTACTCTCGACGGCGCATCGTTTGGCGGTTTTGGAAATAGGGCCAACCCGTTTAGGGGCGTCATCGTTGGCAACTTTGGCAGTGATAATAAAAACGCAACCATCAAGATAGAGAATAACGAGGGTTCGCTTCGCGGCCTTATTCCCTATAGTTACGGCAGCGTGGTGCGCGATCTGAATATTCGCTATGTGAACGCGTCGGCGACTATTACTTATTCTGCCAAGGATGCCGACGGCGTTCCGACGGCGTTTTTCGGTGGCGTTGTCGGCTGCATCCTTGGTGGCGATAACATTATCGATGGCGTGGTCGTTAATGGGACGACGGCCGAAAACCCTACAACGGGATTTACCGTCACGGGCGGTGGCGACAAGCCGCATCTTGTTCCCATTGGTGGCTACGTCGGTGCCATTGCGGGTGGCGGCGTGATTTTCCGCAATATGGACAAAAGCGGAAAATCTTCCTGGCGTGCTGGAACTGGTGACAAATCTCGTGGTCTGGGAAAGGGCAACTTTGATCTCTACAACAATCCCTACGTCGGTCGCGTGATTGATGGCTATGCCTTTAGCGAGGGCTGTAAGGTTGAAAACGGTAACGCTAACTACCAGATTAACGAGCTCACAAAAAAAGGAACCCCCTGTGTCACCACCACGGGCACCGACAACAAGTACCTCGGCACTAACGCCGAGGCTCCTGTGACCATGGTGAAAAACGCCCAGGGCCTTTTGGTGCTCTCGGCCATCATCAGCTCGGGTGCGGGTGCTGGCGCGGCACATACCAACTACTCCAATAATGGCGTGTTCCGCGGTTCCAAGGCTTACTGGGGCAGCGATTCGCAAGACCCGGCGATATGCGGCTACCTGTTTGGCAACAAGGAATATGGCAAGGTACGGAATGCTAACTACGCAAATGTGGGCAAGCCTGAGAGTGCTGCCGGCGATTTCGAAATCGCCAAAAACGACGACCAGAAGGCCCCCGGCAAGCAGGGGTGGCACGGCCCGCTCGACCATGATGACGATGTAAATTCGCCCTACCTGGTGGCGTCCTACGCTGCCGACTACCAAACGGGCTATGTGTGCGCGTCGAAATCGATCGGCATGAGCTTGGAGTTCAAGCAGGGCGACACCTACGATATGACCGACTACGGCACGGGGTACGTGGGCCTAAACGGCCGCTACTATTCCAATGCCTGCAATTCGAACCAGCCGGGCACCGACCGCGACCGTATTACGCCGCACGTAGCCACGATCGACGGTAACGGCGCCACCATCACGGTGGGTACCGAAGGCACCGCCTACGGCGTCGTCGAATACGCCGACGACGACTATAAGGTCTCGGGCGTGGGTGGTCTATTCAGCACCGTGATGTTCACCTCCACCAATGTGGGGCAGAGCGTCACCGCGAACGACGGCGCGCAGGTCAAAGACCTCACCTTTAGCAACTGCAACGTAGCGCTCACCTATATCGACACCAACGGCGAAGCCAAACCAGGAGAGGCGCCGAACGACCTTACCGGTGCCGGCCTTTTGGCGGGTGCAACGGGCAACTACGACGACGGCACGTGCGGCATCTACCGCAACGTGCAGATGAAGAACTGCACCGTGTCGGGCGCAAAGAGCGTAGGAGGGCTTCTTGGCAGCTCGGGCCGCGCCAGACGAACTACGAGCGAAGACAGAACCTATATGGTCGAGTTCGGGGACGGGTGGGGCCCCGCGTATCTCTATGACTGCTCATACACTGGCCTTAACGTCACGGGCGAGAAGAATGTCGGTGGCTATGTGGGTACGGTCGCCTCGGCGTGCGGTGTGTGGACAACCGCAAGCACAGGGGTGAGCGAAAGGACCGTTGGCAAAAACTCGACCATAACTGCCACAGGGACAGTGCCCTACGTGGGCGGCGTGCTCGGCTATGTCGAAAGAAGCGATATCTCGGTCAACACCAACATCGGCACCACCACAGCGGCCCAGTCGTCGTGCACGGCAGTCATCTCTGGGGTAAACGTGCTAGCCACCGGGTCGAACTCCGATGACCATATGGGCGCCGGCGGCGTGGTCGGACGCGCCCGTGGCGGCGTTATTTCTATGAGCAACGTGCGCATTGATGGCGGAAACGGCACCGAGAACGCCGTCATCGGCGATAAGGCCGGAACGAACAATAGCATCTACAATGCGGGCGGCCTGATTGGTGAGGTTACGAGTAGCGGTAGCCCCAACAAGTACTGGTTCGACGACTGCAGTGTCAAGAATGTCAGCATCGCCGGCACCGGCAAATGCTCGGGCGGGCTTATCGGCTACTTCTTCAGCAATGTGAATATAGCCTGCAACAACATCGCGATCGAGAACGCTACGATTAAGGGTAACTGGAGCGGCGGTCTGCTGGGCGCGAATAACGCGAGTAACAGCGGATCCGTCGTCATCGACGTTACCAACACAAAGGTATCCAACACCACGTTTAGCGAAAGGTCCAACGGCGGCATTATGGGCGACGGGCGCGGCCAGTTCCATCTGTTAAACGTGCTCATGGACAGCAATAGCTACAATGCGGGCAAAACCCAGGGCGTACTCTTGGGCGAGGTTGACACGGGGGATGGTAAGTACAGCCTTTCCGCAGCGGGCGTGGAAGTAAAGCCCGGTAGTGGCAAGACCACGAGCGACCTGCCGCCGATGGTTTACACGACCAATACGAATACGGCTGCTGTTAACGAGAAAACTTATATTGCCTTCGGCGACTACAACGGCACGGCTGCCGCGCCCAACGAGAACAAAACGCTTTACGGCGCAGGCGATACTGCTACCACGGCAACGAGTCCGTACGTGACCACGAGGCCCGTGAGCACGCTGGCGGTGCGTGCCTCCGACGGCGACACCACCGACCGCTACCTGTTTGGCGACGGCGCCGCCATTGACACCGCGACGACCATCCAAAGCCAAGCGGGTGCCCGCGTTCCCGGCCGCTACACCTACACCAACATCGCCGGCATCAATGATGCCGGCGCATACCAAAACACGAGCACCTATAGCGCGGACAGCTCGCGTAGCACCTATAACGCTAACAACATTACTTCGGGCAAGAAGGCCAAAACTGACTTCCCCGTGCTCGTGATTCCGGGCAACGATACCACGACGGTGGAGAGCTACCTGAACATCGTGACCAATGGCGGCTTCTCCGATGCCCGCCGCCTCAACGGCAGCACCGCGCATGTGACCGCCACCGCCGAGGTCTTCTCGCTCGCCGATAACGGCACCTTCGTCAAGGACGTAGCCGCCTCGCAAGCGCCCACGCTCAAGGTGCTCAACAATGGCACGAGCTCTATGGCATTCCGCGCGAGCACCGACTGGGACAATGAGCAGGGGCGCTTCACGCTGCTTACGGTCACCTTTAGCGAGGCCGGCCAGAGCTACCGTGTACAGGTACCCATCATCGTCAAGCGCATGCTCGAGATCGACTTTACCGCCACCTACTCCGAAGGTGCGAACTTCAAGGCTGCCGACTATGCGACAAAATACGACAAGCACGTACTTGTGAGCAGCGGCGACACCATGACCGGCTACCTTACCTGGACCTATGGCAGCGCTCGGGGCAAGCCGGTCGATTACGGCTGGAACACGCTGCTCGAAGCCGGCGGCTCTATGGGTCCGCTCAACAAGAGCATTACCTTCGGTGCCACGCTGCCCGAGGGTACACAGCTCACACTCGTGGACACGGCCAACAACAGCCGCGAATATCACTACACGGTGGGCACGGGTGGCGCGACGTCAGTCAAGCTCACCGAGTTTGTGGACGCTGGCAACAAGGCTTACTACACCGAACCGTGGCTGAGCGAAATCGTGGGCGTGAAGGCCGATGAGGCCAAGGAGGACAAGGACGGCGCTTGGGTCAAGCTCGCCGATGACGAGGTCAAGGACAAGAGCCAGGCCGAACTCGCGAAGATGGCTGGCGCCAAGGTCGATGGCGCGTACTACCGCGCGCGCACTTCTTCCGACGCGACGGGCACGTTCTATACCCTCTCCGTTGATAAGGAAGAGCCCAAGAGCGAAAACTTCTACTTGGTGGTGCGCACGCCGGCGGGGTCCGCGGGCGTCAACGGCTACACCGCCACCACGGTGGACACGAGCCTCAACGAGCACATCAACTACCTGCTGCGAGGCAAGAAAGCAGCCGACGGCAAGGCTGCCGAGGATGGGCACCAGAATACGCCCTCGACCTACAGCGTGGCATCAAACTACACGCACGGCCTCGTTGACAACAAGCGTAACCTCGTCGACAACAGGGACAGCATCAACCGGATGGAGCTCAAGGAAGCCACCTATTCGCTTTCCATGAACGTGAGCGACACCGTGACGTTTGACTCGAGCCAGCAATACACGAGCTCTGACGCGCTGTATTATCAGCTCGATTCGTCGCTTGTCACCTATCACGATGGCGTCATCGCGGACTCGGTAGGATACCCCACGGGCACGCAGGGCACGTATGAGTTCTACGTTAAGGTGGGTGATAGCTACTGCACCTGGGGCGGGTCGGGTTGGAATCTGGCCGGCACGAAGGAGACCCCAGTGGTGTCGGGCCTTAGTTGGACTGCGAACGGTGGCGACATGTCACTGGTGCTTACCGATGCTGAGGGTAATCCCATCGATATGTCGGGCCTGCGCGAGATCGCCAAGAACCATGTCAACGCCTTCACCGTTACCATGAGGGCCGCGCTCACCATGACGGAGCCTGCCTGCCAGGCGGGTATCGTGGCCTCGCAGAACAGCGGCACCGACCGCTACACCAAACCCAACTACCGCGCGTACCTTTCCACGCATGCCGACACGCTCAGCACCAGTAGCAACTCGGCATACAACGATGGCGGCGCCGGCTACTACCGTATGGATGTGGGCTCATCGACCATCGCGCTCGAGGCGTCTAAGAAATCCCAGTTGGGCATCAACATCGATGACCTCAAGTCCGCTGACGGCGAGATCGCTCTGGTGGGTACCTACGACCTGAGCAAGCTCACGGGCGCCGAGGCTAAGATCGACGCCGCAAACACGGTGACCTACACGCTGAGCCTGGAGCAGCGGCAAGATAATGGCGGCTATGCTCCGGTCGGCGATATCTCGAACTACATTACGGTGCTCGGCAGCGATTTCCTAGGCACGGGTGCGGCATCCGCCGACGGCAACAGCTATGTGTTCACCGACACCAAGACCAACGGCGCGTTCCTCACGCGCGACGGCAACAGCCTTGCCTTTAAGCATGCCTTCCGCGTTAAAGTGAATACGAATGTTGAGGGTGAGAACCAAACTTACGCAAACTACCGCTTGGTGCTTACGGCCAATATTATGACCGGCAACGTTGTCGACGACACACCGGTCAACGTTAGCAACCTTGATGGCTATTCGCACTCCGACTACGTGACGTACACGCTAGCGCGCATCAACACCGAGGGCATTCGGCACGAGACGAAAACCAACTAGCTACGCGAGGGGCGGCAACCACCCGGTTGCCGCCCTTTTTCTTGTTCGCTTGGCCTACTGCTGCCCCAGCTCTCCACCAACTTTCCAGCTGTCCACTTAACTTACCACTCAAGGTGGAAAGCTGGAAAGTTAAGTGGAAAGCTGGTAAGTTAGGTGGAAAGTTGGAAAGTTGGGAGGTTCGGCATGAATGAGGAGTGGTTGGCGCAGGTTATCCATCATCTGCGGGCAATAGGAAACGACACCCAGCAGTACGAAGTAAAAGAAGCCAAGGGCGCGCTCCCCAAAAGCATCGTCGAGACGCTTTCGGCATTTTCCAACGCGCAGGGCGGCTTTATCATCCTCGGCATTTCCGAAAAGAACGGGTTTATGCCCGTCGAGGGTTTTGATGCCCGCAAGATGCAAGACGCCCTCTCTTCTGCATGTGAAAAGCTGACGCCCGTTGTGAGGCCGGATATCCAAGTGCTCCCCTTCGAGGGTAAGCTGGTGCTTTGCGCGCGCATCAAAGAAATGCATCCACGCGATAAACCCTGCTATATTGCGGCACGCGGAATGTACGATTCGTCCTTTATCCGTACGGGCGACGGCGACCGGCGCATGACTCCCTACGAAATCGATCGCTTTATGGAGGAGCATGTTCAGCCTACATACGACGACGAGCCGGTCGAAGGTGCCACGCTCGATGACCTTGACGCCGATCTTTTGCAAGGGTTTATAAAACGCCAGCGCGAGCTACACCCTAGGCTTTTGGGCACCAGAAGCGACGATGAGATTCTCCTTGACCTGCATGTGACCAAAAGGGTGGACGACGCAATCGTGCCGACGCTTGCTGCAATTGTCGCGATGGGACGGTTTCCGCAAAAGTTCTTCCCACGTCTCAATGTGACCTTTACGGCGTACCCCGGGACCACAAAAACGCAGCGAGTAAGTGATAACAAGCGTTTTGTGGATTCTCAGACCATTTTGGGTCCGATCCCTTTCATGATTGAGGACGTGCTTGCCGCCGTTGCGAGAAACACCCGAAACGCAGCGGTTATCGAGGGCGCGTTCCGGAAAGATGTGCCCGATTATCCGCCCGTGGCGCTGCGCGAGGCGGTGGCGAACGCGCTCATGCACCGCGACTACTCTTCCGCCGCGCGCGGCTCACAAGTGCAGGTCAACTTGTATATCGACCGCGTCGAGATTCTCAATCCCGGCGGGCTGTACGGCGACGTAACGATCGATTCGCTGGGAGTTTCTGGGGTTTCGTCATCCAGAAACCAGTTCCTTTCAAATATCCTCGAGACCACGCCGTACCCAGACGGTGGCTACGTGGTCGAAAATCGCGGCACTGGTTATCAGGAGATAGGTGAGCAGCTCGAGCGGGCAAACATGTTGCCGCCCGAACCAAAGAACTCGACAGTTTCTTTTTCGTTGACGTTCGATAAGCGAAAGATAATGCGGGCGGAACAGGTGACGTCTGTGGGGCATGTGGACGAGGCAATCTTGGATTACCTGGCAACACATTCTTCGGCCTCGACCAAGGAGCTCACCGACGCTTCGGGTTTGAGCAGGAGCGCCGTTTCCAACCACATAAAAGGCTTGATTGGTGCGGGCAAGATTGAGGCGATGGAGCCTCCGCGCAGCCCGCGACAACGGTATCGACTCGCGAAGTAGGGCTGTCCGTCGCCCATGCTTCGGTCTCCCAACTTCTTTCCAGCTTTCCACTTAACTTACCACTTAAGGTGGAAAGCTGGAAAGTTAAGTGGAAAGTTGGGAAGCAAGTGGAAAGCTGACATGTTAGGTGCGGACTGACGAGGGGTTAATAATTGCACAAACCATACCAGCTAAACAAAAAGATACCAATCTGGTTGGTAAAACACCGTCAATGAGCCGCGAGCCAACTAGCTGCGTAAATAAAACCTAAAGAACTGTTGCAAATGAATGGCAAATACCCAGATGCCGCCGTTGCGATTTTCAATTAACTGTTACGCGGGAACAGCAAAATGCTACTATCTAACTTGCACGTAAGAAAGCAGATTAACGGTTAAGGCTAAGAAGTGGCAGGTATGTCGGAAGCAACTAGGACTCGCACGCATGCGCCCGAGGTTAGGCAGCGCGCCGTCGAGATCCTCCAAGAGGGGGTCGGTCATCGCGCCCTCGCCGCGGAGCTTGGCATTCCCCAGGCCACGGCTCGTCAGTGGGCCCGCGCGTATGCCGTAGGCGGTGCCGATGCCGTTCTCAACGCCGGTTCGCATCATCACACCTATTCGTACGAAGTTAAGCTCGCCGTGGTCAAGGACCGCTTGGAAAACGGCTTAACGGTTCGCGAGGCCATGATCAAGCACAAGATTCCCAGCGAGTCTTCGGTCAAGGCTTGGTGCCGCCAGTATCGCGAGAGCGGTGAGTCCGCGCTGGTTGATAAGCCGCGCGGTCGCAAGCCGCGCGTTAAAAAGGCGGAATAGCGAACGGGATGGTGCGCCCACAGGGGCGCATTTTTCTTGCCGCCCCTCTGCTCCAATGCGGACAGACTCCTTACCCCGCACGTACAAAACTCCCCAGTTGACCGAAAACCCGCCGCCGCTACTCCTCAATTGAGCTATAACGTTAAACAATTGCAGCGTTTTTGCATGGGGGAGTGATGGTATGACGCTACTGTATTTCCTTACCCTGTTTCCGCTGGTACCGGCGCTGGGCATGCTGCTCGCGCGCGGTGACCGCGCCCGCGATGCGGTGGGGCTCATAGGTTCCGGCATCATTATGGCGGTGACAGTTGTAGTCGCCGTCATGTTTTTTGGCGCGGGCCCACAGAGCTTTGAGGTCGCCCCCGGCACCTCGCATGTGCTCTCGATCATCAGCTCCGCCATCGATGTCATCCTGTGCGCCGTCATCCTGTACAACGCGTATAAATATAGGAACGCGCTCACCACGGTGCTCGGCATAGTCCAGCTGGTGGGCTCGCTCGCCTTTGCAGCCATGACGCTGCCCGCGGCCGAAGCCGTCACCGCAACGCCGCTCTACCTGGACTATATGAGCGTGATCATGGTCCTCGCCGTCGGCATCGTTGGCAGTCTAATCTGCTTGTATGCCCTGGGCTACATGAAGGACTTCCAGGCCCATGACGAGCACGAGGCTGCGCTGCGCGGGCAGACCGCGCCCGACCGACGCCCGCAGTTCCTGGCGCTTATGTTCCTGTTCCTCTCGGCCATGTTCGTCATCGTGACGAGCGACAACCTGGAGTGGCTGTTCTGCGGCTGGGAAATCACCACCGTGTGCTCGTTCCTTATGATTGGCTACACGCGCACGCCCGAGGCCATCAAGAACGCCTTCACCCAGATCATCCTCAACATGCTGGGCGGCATCGCGTTTTTGGCCGGACTCATGTACCTGTATCTTAACGGCATGCCGCTGACCATCTCGGGCATGATCGAGCTTTCCGGCGCCGGAACCGCGCAATCCGCGCTGCTGGTGATGCCGGTCATTCTGCTGTCGCTCGCTGCCCTTACCAAGGCCGCGCAGATGCCGTTCCATACTTGGCTGCTGGGTGCCATGGTTGCCCCCACGCCCACGAGCGCCCTGCTGCACTCGTCAACCATGGTCAAAGCCGGCGTGTTCCTGATGGTCAAGCTGAGCCCACTCTATGCCATCTATCCCGTGACCGGCTTTATGGTCACGAGTGTGGGTGCCATCACGTTTTTGCTCGCTGCCCTCATGGCCATCTCGCAGAGCAACGCCAAGCGTGTGCTCGCGTACTCCACCATTTCCAACTTGGGCCTCATCAGTGCCTGCCTGGGTGTCGGCGCGCCCGAGGCCGTATGGGCAGCCATCTTCCTGATCTTGTTTCACACGGTGGCCAAGTCGCTGCTGTTCCTGTGCGTGGGCACCGCCGAGCATCATATCGGCAGCCGCAATATCGAGGACATGGACGGTATGTTCAGCCGCATGCCGCACCTGACGCGTCTGATGATGCTGGGCATCATGGGCATGTTTGTGGCGCCGTTTGGCATGCTCGTGTCCAAATGGGGCGCCCTGGTGGCGTTCGCGCAGACCGGCAACGTGCTCATGATCATGGTGCTTGCCTTTGGCTCGGCCGCGACGTTTTACTTCTGGGGCAAGTGGCTTGCCAAGCTTTCGGGCGTCGACCCCACGGCTCAAAACGTTGAGGTCAATGTCCATAAGACCGAATGGATGGCCCTCAACACCATCGCCGCGCTGCTGATTCTGTGCTGCGTGGCGTTTCCGATTGTCTCGAGCGGTCTGGTGTCGCCTTACTTGGCCATGGTGTTTGGCCGCGTGCCGTACGTTATCGGCAAGGACGCCATGTATCTGATGGTGGTTATCGTGGCTTTTATCGCCGTGGTGCTGCTGACCTCGTTCCGCGTGAGCAACAAACCGCACGTAAACGTATATCTTTCGGGTGTGGGAACCGACAATTACCGCCATTTCCGCGGCTCGATGGGACACGAGGTGAAGGCCGAAAAGCGCAATTGGTACTCGGAGGACGCCCTTGGCGAGAAGCGTATTGGCCCCGCGGGTAGCGTCGTGTGCTGCAGCATTATCTTGTTTGCGCTGCTGTGTTGCGCGTGGATTGGGCCCGAGCGGCTTGCCATGAGCGCGCCCTCGGTGCTGCGCGGCAAGTATTTCGAAGGTTCGGGCGTCGTGGGCATCTTTATAGGCACCGTGGCGTTTGCCCTGATTGCGCCTTTGGTTGGTGGCCTGATCGACGGCGTTGACCGCAAACTTTCGGCCCGCATGCAGGGCCGCGTGGGGCCGCGTCTGCTCCAGCCTTTCTACGACGTTGCCAAGCTCCTGCGCAAGGCTCCTGCCAGCGTAAACACGATGGACGATACCTACATGGCGTGCGCGCTCATCTTTACCGTCGTGGGCGGCGGCATCTTTGTGTCGGGCTCCAACACGCTGCTGTGCGCTTTTATGGTGACGCTCGCCGCGATCTTTGTGGTGCTGGCGTCCGCCTCGACGCAAAGCCCGTTTGCCCAGGTTGGCGCCGATCGCGAGTTGCTGCAGGTTATGAGTTACGAGCCCGCTGTTCTGCTGATGAGCGTGGGCCTGTACCTTGCCACCGACAGCTTCGATTCCATTGCCGTGACCGGGCAGTCGGCCCCCATCATCGTGTACAGCGCGCCCATTTTTTTCGCGCTGCTCGCGGTGCTTACCATCAAGCTGCGCAAGTCGCCGTTTGACCTTTCGTACTCGCATCACGCGCATCAGGAGATCGTCCAGGGCGTCGCCACCGAGATGAGCGGCGGCACGCTGGCGAAGATGACCCTTATGCACTGGTGCGAGACCGTGCTGTTTTTGATGTGGGTGGGCATGTTCTTTGTCTGGGACAACCCGGTGAGCTGGGTGGTCGCCCTGGTCGTGATGGCCGCGACGTACTTTGTCGAGGTGCTGATCGACAACACCTTCGCACGCAGCACCTGGCGCAGCTGCTTTAGGCTCGGATGGGGCGTGGCGCTGGTGTTTGGCTTGCTCAACCTTATGCCCATCCTCGTCGACGTGTTTATTTAGGAGGTGGCATCCATGGATCATAAAATGTCGCGCTCGCCGTGGGTTATTCATTACGACGGCTCGAGCTGCAACGGATGCGATATCGAGGTGCTGGCCTCGCTCACGCCACTGTTCGATGCGGAGCGCTTTGGCGTGGTCAACACCGGCAACCCCAAGCATGCGGATATCTTTTTGGTGACGGGGTCGGTCAACGCTCAGAACCTGCCCGTCGTGCGCCAGATCTACAACCAGATGCTCGAGCCCAAGTGCGTGGTGGCCTGCGGCATCTGCGCATGTTCGGGCGGCGTGTTCCGCGATGCCTACAACGTGATCGGCGGCGTGGACCGCGCGATTCCCGTGGACGTGTACGCGCCCGGGTGCGCCATTCGCCCCGAGACGGTGATCGATGCCATCGTGGAGGCGTGCGGCATCCTGGACCAGAAGGAGGCCGTGATGCGCGCCGGCGGCGATCCGCTTACCGTGGGCGGCGCCGCTGCCTGGGACGGTGGCGTTGAGCTGGGCGAGGACGGGTTTGTGGCTGCGGGGGCCGGGGCTGGGGCCGGCGACGCGGCCGCCGCTGGCGACGTACCTGCTGAGAAGCCCGCCGCACCCGCTGCTGCAAAGGAGGCCGAGTAATGCAAAAGGCAATCTATACCATCGTCGGGATCGACGAGCTCCTGTCACATGTGCAGGCGCTCAAGGGTGTCGGCGCGCGCTTTGTGCAAATGCACGCCGAGCGCAACGTCGACGACGGCTCGTATCGCCTGGTCTACACGTTTATCAACGTTCGTGCTGCTCAGGAGCAGATTGCGCGGGACGGAAACTATGCGATTGAGAATCTGGTAGTCGAGGGCATCGACCAGTACCAGGAGATTCCGTCCATCAGCTCGTACTATCCGGCGGTGTTCCCGTTTGAGAACGAGGCGCATGACCTTTTTGGTCTTGCCATCATCGACATGCAGCTCGACTTTAAGGGCTTTTTCTACCAGGTCTCGACCGCCGAGCCCATGAGCGTTATCACGCCCGAGGTGAAGGCTGCGCGCGAGAAAGCCATGAAGGTCCGCGCGGCTGCAGAGGCCAAGGCGCGCAAGGCTGCGGCCGAAAAGGCCGCCGCGGCTGCGGCTGCGGGGGAGGGCGCCGCGGGTGCCGGCGATGCCGCGAGCGCCGCTGCTCAGCCCGCTGCGGCTGCCGGCTCCGATGCTCAGCATGACGATGCCGCTGCCAAGGCCGCGCTCAAAGCCGCCGAGCTGGAAGCAAAGCTCGCCGCCATGGATCCCGAGAAAGCGGCCAAGGTCCGCGCGGCGCTTGCCGCCAAGGCCGCTCGCGACAAGCAGAAAAAGGAGGCGTAAGGTCCATGGCGCATCGCTCCGTTATTCCGTTTGGCCCGCAGCACCCGGTGCTGCCCGAGCCGCTTCATCTGGACCTGGTGATCGAGGACGACCGCGTTCTCGAGGCAATTCCGCAGATCGGCTTTGTGCACCGCGGACTCGAGAAGCTCACCGAAAAGCGTGATATGCACCAGTTTGGCTACATCGCCGAGCGCATCTGCGGCATCTGCGCCGTGGGCCATAGCTATGGCTATGCCAGCGCCTGCGAGCGTATGCTCGACATCGAGGTGCCCGGCCGCGTGCAGTATATCCGCACCATTCTGCATGAGCTTTCGCGCATTCACTCGCATCTGCTGTGGCTGGGCCTACTCGCCGATGCCTTTGGCTTCGAGGCGCTGTTCTATCGTTCGTGGACCCTGCGCGAGCAAATTCTCAAGATCTTCGAGAGCACCTGCGGCGGCCGCGTGATCCTTTCGATTAACGAGATCGGCGGCCTTAAGCACGACATCGAGGACTCCGAGCTGGCGGGTATTGTCCAGACACTCGATGCCATGCGTCCCGACTACGAGGCCCTGATGCATACGTTTTTGGACGACAATAGCTGCGGCGAGCGCCTGCATGGCGTGGGCGTGATCAGCAAGAAGGACGCGCTGGATCTGTCGATGGTCGGCCCGTTCGGTCGCGCCTCGGGCGTGGATTACGACGTGCGCATGTTTGGCGACGGTGCCTATGCGGATCTGGCCGCGTTTGAGCCTATCGTTGCTGGCGATGGCGACTGCTATGCCCGCTGCCAGGTGCGTTGTGCCGAGGTCACGCAGGCCATGGACATCATCAAGGAGCTTGTGGGCAAGATCCCGCACGACGGTATCGGTGGGCGTACCAAGCTCACGCCGGCCGACGGCGCGCGCGGCGAGGTTGTGATTGAGCAGCCGCGCGGCGAGGCGTATTACTATGTGCGCGGCAACGGCACCAAGAACCTGGACCGTTTTCGCGTGCGCACGCCGACGTCGCAGAACCTGGCGGGTCTGACGCATGCGCTGCAGGGCGTGCTCCTTGCTAACGTGCCCATGATTATCCTGACCATCGACCCCTGCATTAGCTGCACGGAAAGGTAGGCGCGGCATGAGTTTACTGACATTTGCCAAGACGGCCTTGGGTTCTATGGTCAAGCGGCCGGTCACGGTGTGCTATCCGCAGGAGAAGCTCGCGGCGCCCGAGCGCCTGCGCGGGCATATCGTCAATGACATGGACGTGTGCATCTGCTGCGGCATGTGCGCGCGGCGTTGCCCGGCGGGCGCGCTCGCGGTCGATCGCAAAGGCGGCACCTGGTCGATCGATCCGTATGCCTGCGTGGTGTGCGGCGAGTGCATCGAGAGCTGTCCCAAGCGCTGCCTGACTATAGATACAGCCCGCACTCCGGTCGCAGCGGACAAGACTCCCACGGTAGAAACCAAACCGGAATAGAGCTGGAATAGAGCTGGAATAGGGGCCGGTGGGGCAAAAATGCCCCACCGGCCCCGCGCTTAAACGCGCGGTTGGGCCGCCGCGAACAAAACTATGCCGGATTACGGGGCTGGATTGCGAATCCCCAACCATACAGAAAATCGCAAAAATAAAACCGCAGGTAGATAGCCTGCCGTTTTTCAAAAAATGAATGTATGGATGAGGGCCCCGACTTTAGCCCCGTAATCCGGCATAGTTTTGAAATGGCACCATATCCGTAACAGCCTTTAATCTCCCGTGGACGGAGAAAAACGGACCATTTTGGCCTTGCGAGGGCTGCCGCGTGACCCGTCTGCCACGAAATGGGCCCATCTACTACGTTTAAGCCGCTACCCTCAACCATGGCGAAAAACGCAAAAACAAAACTGCAGGTAGAACGCCTGCGGTTTTTCATGAAAAGCGGTTATGGTCGAGGGTGCTGGACTAAACGTAGTAGATGGGCCCATTTCGTGGCAGACGCCGTCAGCCGATCTCCGCGGGCGGAAGAAAAAGGATCATTTCGGTCCCGCGAGGCTTGCGGAGGCACTCGTGCAGGCTCGCCCGAACAAAACTATGTCGGAGTGTCGACAGTTGGGTAATTACCCTCGCAGGTACGCAATGGCGATTTGCGTACGGTTGCGAAGCCCCATTTTGGCCAGAATCGAGCTGATGTGGTTGCGTACGGTGCCTTCGCCCATGTAGGCCGTGGCGGCAATCTCCTTGTTGTCGAGGCCGCGGGCGATGAGCTCTGCGACTTCGAACTCGCGGTCGGTCAGGCTGGCAAAGGCGGTGGGCCGGCGGAGCGTGCCCGCCTCAACGCCCGTTCCGTCAAAGTCGATATCCTCGATCGCCTTACCCTCGAGCACGCGCTTGCCACTCATGACCTGCGCCAACGCCGGAGGAATGGCGGCGACATCGGTTTTAATCAGGTAGCCGCGGGCGCCCAGTTTGAGCGCCGACACAATGTACTCGTCGTCCGAGAATGTCGTCAGGAACACCACGCGCGCCGCAGGGTCGTGCTCGAGGATCTCGCGCGCCGCCGATAGGCCGTCGCGTCCCGGCATCTGAATGTCGAGCAGCGCGATGTCGGGCGCGTGCTCGGCGTAGAGCGCGACCGCGTCGTCGCCGTTGGCGCCGGTGCCCACTACCTCGATCTGCGTCTGGGCACCCAGGATAATCTTGAGCGAATCGACCACTAGGCGGTCGTCGTCGACAACGATGAGCCTCATCGGCCCTCATCTCCTTGCTGTTTGGGAACGGTGGCAAACACACGCCAGCCGCCGGCGCCGGCGCGCGGGCCGGCGGTGAAGGTGCCGCCAAGCGCCTCGACGCGCTCGCGCATGGAGCCGAGCCCCATGCCTTCTGCGGCGCCGCGGCCGCTTGCTTGAACCCCGCCCGCGCCATCGTCGCTAACAATGAGCTGGTAAAACGACGGATGCTCCATGCACCGTACGGTGACAGCATGGGCGCAAGCGTGGCGCATGGTGTTGGAGAGCGCCTCGCGCAGGACCGCCGCAAAGCAGTTGGCGACATTTGCGGGCGCATGCTCGGCCATAACTTCAAGCTCAATCTGCGGGCTGCCGTCCGAGCGTGCGCCTTCAACAATGCGTTCGAGCTGTACGGAAAGATCGACGGCGTTGTCGTTGAGCGCGTGGACGCTGGTGCGCACAAGCTGGAGCGCCTCGTCAACCGTGCGTTTAACGTCGGCGAAATCGGCGGCGACGCCGGGCTCGTCGGCGTGCACGACGCGCAGGGCCTCGGTCTGCAGCGAGGCACGCGTGAGCTGGTGCCCGACGTTATCGTGGATCTCGCGCGCGATGCGGGCGCGTTCGGCGAGCGTCGCGAGCTCGACTTCGTAGTCCTGGCGATCGGCAAGATCGCGGTTGCGCGCTTCGAGCGCGAGGGCTCGTTCCTGCAGCTCGTCACGGGTACGGCGCATGCGCTGCTGCTCGCGCTCCAACTGGGCGGTACGTAGCGATAGCAAGGTGGCGGCAACCGAAAGGATGGCGGTCAGCAGGAGTGTTTGGGCGGTGAGCGCGTCGGCGCGAAGGTCCACAGCAAGCGCAAAGGCAAAGACGGAGCCAATGCCTAGCGCGACCCAGGCGTGCTCACGGCGCACCCGCCGCGCGATGTCATAGAGGGCGAGGGGCGCAAACGGCACAAACGGCGGCACAAAGACAGCCGCGATAATGAAAGCGTAGCTCATGGCCTCGCTCGCACGGCGGACACGGTTTCCCTGCATGACCTCGGCCAGTGAGGTGGCAATAACGCCAAGGCAAAACGCCGCGACCAGGCGAGCGTCCACAGCAAGACCCATGGCGGCCGCAATACAGCACGCCAGCACGATCGATTTGTCGAAAAGCCTGTTCATACGGGTATTGTACGCGAAGCCGCGCATGGTGGAGGGGCCGCCTGCGCAACCGTGACATTCCTCCCGCGCGGCAAAGCGGGGGCGTTGGCAGGCCGCACGACCAAGACCCCCGCACTCGTGACAAAGCTCACTGGTGCGCGCCGCCCGCTCCTGCGATGATGCAATCGTACCGGGCCACGACCAACAGAAGGGCCGCCTCATGACAGATATCGTCCACGTCGAAAACCTCGTCAAGCGCTACGATGACCTTATTGCGCTCGACCACTTTAACCTGAGCATCGCCCCCGGCGAGATCTTTGGCCTGCTGGGCCCCAACGGCTCGGGCAAGACCACGTCCATCAACTGTATTCTGCAGCTGCTCGCCTACGACAAAGGCACCATCGAGCTGTTCGGCGAGCCCATGACGCCCGCCCGCTACGACCTCAAGCGCCGCATCGGCGTGGTGCCGCAGCAGGTGGCGGTGTTCGACGAGCTCACGGTGCGCGAGAACATCGACTATTTCTGCAGCCTTTACATCAACGACCGCAAGCGCCGTCGCGCGCTCGTGGACGAGGCGATCGACTTTGTCGGGCTGGGCGACTTTACCAAGTTCCGCCCCGGCAAGCTCTCGGGCGGTCTGGCGCGCCGCCTCAACATTGCCTGCGGTATCGCGCACAAGCCCGAGCTTATCTTCTTTGACGAGCCCACGGTGGCAGTCGACCCACAGAGCCGCAATGCCATCCTGGAGGGCATCTGCCGCCTGCGCGACGAGGGCGCCACGGTGGTATATACCAGCCATTACATGGAGGAAGTTGAGCAGATTTGCAGCCGCATCATGATCATGGACGGCGGGCGTGTGCTGGCGCAGGGCACAAATGACGAGCTCAAACGCATGATTCAAATGGGCGAGCGCGTGACTGTCGAGGTCGGCGCCGTCGAGACCGCCACGGTCGAGCGGCTGCGCGCCCTCGAGCACGTGCTCAGCGTCGATCTGTCCGGCGGCGAACTCGTCTGCACCTGCGAGACGAGTCCGCATAACCTGGTCGACATCCTCGACACATTGCGCGCCGCCGACGTTGCGCTCGGCCGCGTGTGGAGCGAGCCGCCGACCCTCAATGACGTGTTCCTCGAGATTACCGGCCGCGAGCTGCGCGACTAGGGGGCAGCCATGTTCAACACCATTATCATTACGGTCAAGACGCTGCTGCGCCGGCCGAGCACGTGGGTTTGGGGCGCGGTCTTTCCCGTCGCGCTTTCCACGATGTTCATGTTTATGTTTGCGAATCTGAGCTCCGACGGTACGGTAGACCCGGTGCCGGTTGCCGTCGTGGCGGACGAAGCCTGGGACGCCTCGACCTTTAAGGACGTGGCGACGTCGCTTGCCAAGGAAGGCGACGACCAGCTGCTCGATGTGAGCGAGTACGAAGACTTGGCTGCCGCGCGCAAAGCACTCAAGGCCGGCGAGGTCGCGGGCATCTACACGGTCGATGCCGCGGGCACGCCCAAACTCACGCTGCTTTCGAGCTATGACGGCTCACGTGCGTCGTCGGTGCTCACCGACCGCAGCATTCTGGAGACGGTGGCAAGCTCGTATACACAAAATGCCGAGCTCATGTCCCAGATTGCCCAAGACAACCCGGCGGCGCTCGCCGATTCGACGGCGGTTGCGCGCGCCCTGTCGCTCGAGGGCGGCACCCGCCGCGTAAGCCTGACACGCACCACGCCCGATGGCACGGTCATCTACTACTACGCGCTCTTTGGCCTGGTCGCGATGATGTCTGCCGAGTTTGCCGCTTTGAGCGTCGTCGACCTGCAGCCCAATCTGTCGGGCCTTGGCGCGCGCCGCTGCGTGGGTGGCCTTTCCAAGACGGCGTCGCTAGCCGGCATCTTTGTCGGCTCGTGGCTGGTTTCCTTTGCCTCGATGGCGGTCGCGATTGGTTACGTGCGCCTGGTCGTTGGCGTCGACTTTGGCGGGCGCGAGGGGCTGTGCCTGCTGGGCGGTGCTGCATCCGCGCTTGCCGCCACGGGCCTGGGGCTCTTTGTGGGCACGCTTCCCGTTAAGGGCGGCAAGGCGTCCAAGTCGGGCATCCTCACGGGCTTTGCTACCACGTGCGCCCTGTTCGCCGGCCTCTACGGCGAGCCGGCGATGGCGCTTGCCGACGACGTCGCCCGCGCCTGCCCGGCCGAGTGCTGGCTCAATCCCGTCAAGCTTATCTGCGACATGTTCAACCGTCTGTATTTCTTTGAGGACCTGGGGCCCTTTGCCGTCCGCGCCGGCGCGCTCGTCCTGATGGCCCTGGTGTTTGTCGCCGCCGCTACGCTGATCTTTGGAAGGAGCCGCTATGAGCACCTTTAAGACCGCGCTTCGCATGGCGCTCGCACACCCGTTCTACCTGCTCATCTATACGGTGTTCATCTCGCTCATGGGCGTATTCATCGCGGCATCGGTGAGCTGGAACTCGTCGCAGCTCACCGAGTACAAGCCCTATGATGCCAATGTGATCGTGGTCGACCGCGACGACAGCGACCTTTCGCGTGCGCTTACCAAGCATCTGGGTTTACGCTTTGAACTGGTCACGGGCGTTGGTGACGACACGTACGACCTTGCGGACGCGCTCTCCAAGAGCAACAGCGCCAAGGGCAGCGCCGACTGCGTGTTCTTTATCCCGGAGGGGTTTGAGGGCGACCTCGTTGCAGCCGCCCGCGCGGGGGAGGCCCTGCCCAAGCTCGACGTGACCTATGGTTCCGGCACCATGGCGGCGGCGCTTTCGTCTGCCGAGGCCTCGCGCTGGATCTCGCTCGCGGGCGCTGCGGCCGCGCTTGAGCCCGCCGCCTCTAACGGTAGCGTCGCCAAGGCTGCCGAGCATGCGGCCGCGAAGCGCGCCAAGGTCGAGATCGAGCAGGTCAAGGTTGACTCGACAGCCGCCGCCACGCTCGAGTCGTATTTCAACTTTGGTGCGTACGCGATCATCTCGTCTGTCATCGTGTCGGTGGGGCTGGTGTTCTCGGGCATGAACGAGCCCGAGCGCGTGCGCCGCATGGAGGCCGGCCCAATCTCCGGGCGCCAGCGTTCGCTTGCCGTGTTTGCGGCTGCCGCGGTGCTCACCGTCTGCATCTGGTTTGTGTCGAGCATGATGGGCGTCGTGGGCTTTGCCGGCGCGGTTGCCGAGGTCGGCGTGGGTCGCGTGTGTCTGGCACTGGCGGCGACGTTTGCCCTGGCGTGCACGCTGCTGGCCGTTGGCTTTGCGCTTTCGAGCCTGGGCGCGCGCGAGGAGCTGCTCAACGGTGTGGGCAACCTGCTCGGCATGCTCATGACGTTTTTGGGCGGCGCCTGGATGCCGCTGTCGCTGATGGGCCCGGCCGTGCAGACGGTGGCGCACTTTGTGCCGACATATTGGGTGAACGACGCGATCGGCAAGGCGCTCGCCGCGGACCTGACGTCCACCGTGCTGGGCGACATCGCCTGCGACCTGGGCGTCACGGTGCTCTTTGCCGCCGCCATCGCCGCCGCAGGCCTGGCCCTCGCTCGCACCAAATCCCGCGCCTAGCCACCTAGTCATTTTAGAACACCCAATGACTAGTCTGAAATAAATCCCAGGCCTCGCTCCAAAATAGTTCGCCAAGGTTTACTATTATCTCATAAAGTAGTACGAGGCTAACAATGGGGGGGCAGCATGGCGACAAAGCAAGCCTATGTCCAGGTCAAAGGGCTCAAGAAACACTACGGCGACGGTGATGCGCGCCTGACGGTACTCGATGGCATCGACACGTCCATCAACCGCGGCGAGATCTGCGTCATGCTGGGGCCCTCGGGCTCGGGTAAATCGACGTTCCTCAACCTGATCGGCGGCCTGGAGGATGCTGACGGCGGCTCCATCATGGTGGACGGCTGCGACCTCACGGTGCTCAAGCCTGCCGACCTGGGCGAGTATCGCCGCCGTGAGCTGGGCTTTGTCTTCCAGTTCTACAACCTGGTGCCCGACCTCACCATCAAGGAGAACATCAAGGTCACGGCGCACCTGTCCAAAAACCCGCTCAATGTCGACGACCTGCTGCGTTCGCTGGGCCTTTACGAGCACCGCAACAAGTTCCCGCGCCAGGTCTCGGGCGGCCAGCAGCAGCGCTGTGCCATCGGCCGCGCACTCGTCAAAAACCCGGGCCTGCTGCTGTGCGACGAGCCTACGGGCGCGCTTGACTATAAGACGTCCAAGGAAATCTTGCAGCTCATGGAGGATGTCAACCGCACCTACGGTTGCACCATCATCATTGTCACCCACAATGCCGCCATCGCGCGCATGGCCAATCGCGTGCTGCGCCTGCGCGACGGGCGTATCGTCGAGGATGAGCTCAACGAGTCGCCCGTCGCGGCCGCCGAACTCGATTGGTAGGCGGCGCCATGACACCTCTCGCAAAACGTCTCCCGCGCGAGCTGCGCCGCAATATCGGCAAGTACCTGGGCATCTTTTTGCTTATGTGCGGAAGCATCGCCCTTACCTCGGGCTTTTTGCTCGCAGCGCATTCCATCGGCTGCCTCATTGATGACATGCGCGACGACTACACGATTGAGGACGGCCGCGTAACTACCTCCTTCGAGGCCACCGACGAGCAGCTCAAGGCTGCCGAAGACGCGGCTGAGGACGTCGGCGGCGTTACGCTCTACAAGAACTTCTCTATCGACGCCATCATCAAAAAGGCGTCCGGCGACGACGGCACCAAGCGCACCCTGCGCACCTACGCGCATCGCACCAAGGTCGACATTGCGTCCTACTGCGAAGGCAAGCAGCCAAAGGCGGACGACGAGGTGGCCATCGACCGCGTCTTTGCCACCAATAACGACCTCGCCATCGGCGATAAGGTCGAGCTCGAGGGGCGCACCTACACCATCTGCGGCATCATGACGCAGCCCGATAGCCAGGCGCTGTTCCTCGACAATTCGGACTTTACGGTGAACACCATCACGTATGGTGTCGCCGAGGTCACCGACGCCGGTTTTGCCGCGCTCGAGGATGCCGGCGGCGCGTCCGCCTACACGTACTCCTTTACCTTTAACGACCGCGACCTCCCCACCGCGGATCGCGTCGATGCGGAGCAGGATATGGTCGAGGCGCTGACCGACGCCGATGCGCGCGTGGACGATCTGATCGATGCCGATTCCAACCAGGGCATTGGCTATGCGCGCGATGACGTGGACGGCGATTCCATGATGTGGATGACGCTGCTCAACATTATCATCGTGATCATGGCGTTTGTCTTTGTGGTGCTCACCGACGCCACCATCGAGGAGGAGAGCGCCATCATCGGCACGCTGCTTGCCAGCGGCTATCGCCGCCGCGAGATCGTGCTGCACTACCTGGCACTTCCCGCCATCGTGGGCATGCTCGCGGCACTTTTGGGCACCGCGCTCGGCGTTGCGTTCTTTACCGAGCCCATGCGCGGTCTCTATTACGGTTCGTACAGCCTGCCGCCCTTCCAGGTGTACTGGAGCTGGGAGATCTTTGTGAAGTGCGCCGTGGTTCCCGCCGCCGCGCTCATCCTTATCACGCTGGTGGGTCTGCTCCGCAAAATGGGCAAGACGCCGCTGCAGTTCCTTCGTCACGAGGCGAGTGGCAAGTCGGGTACCAAGCGCGGTCTGCAGCTGCCGGAACGCATGGGCTTTGTCTCCCGTTTCCGCCTGCGCGTCTTCCTGCGCAACCTGGGCAACTTCGCCACGCTCTTCGTGGGCATTGCGTTTGGGTCGCTGCTTTTGCTCTTTGGCCTGGCGATTCTGCCCACGATGACGCACTATGCGGACAACCTGGAGACGAGCCTGGTCGCCGAGCACCAGTACACGCTCAAGGCTCCGCTGGAGCTCGAGGGCACTGCCGAGGAGCGCGAGCAGTGGTCGGCACTCGAGCGCTTGCAATCGGTTGACGGTGCGCTGCTTTCCGCCGCCCAGGATGCCGATGACGAGCTTGACGACGCGGCCGATGCGGCGCAGACGGCAGCCGATGCCGCGACCGCATCTCCGTCTGCCGAGAGCCTGACTGCGGCGCAGGATGCGCTTGCCAAGGCCCAGGACAAGAAGGATGCGCTCTACGCGCGCCTTGACGATCTTGCCGATGCCCTCGGCTGCGACCGCGATGAGGCTATCGACCTGGTCGACAAGGCCTCGAAAATCGACGCCGACAACGACGACATTCACCCGGTCAACACGACCGACAACGGCGCGGGCGCAATCGCGCAGGCCGAGAAATACGCTGTCTACCAGCTGCAATACAATCGCGGCGATGGAAATGGGCAGGAGACGATTTCCGTCTACGGCATCTCGCCCGATTCGCGCTACTGGAAGGGCCTCAACGTCGGCGACGGACGCGTCGCCTTTGGTGGCGGTCTACTCGACAAGTTTGGCTGGAGCGAGGGCCAGAAGGTCGAGCTTCGCGACAAGTACGAGGCTCGGGATTATTCCCTTGAGTACGCGGGTAAGGACTGCATCTGGGGTTCAAAGTCGGACATGAATATCTATATGAGCATCGATGACTTTAACGAGCTGTTCGGCAGCGACGCCGCCTACTTTAACGGCTATGTGAGCGACGAGAAGCTCGACCTCGATGCGCGCTACTTTGCCGGCGACACCACGCCCGACGACATGCGTGCCGTGGGCGACCAGTTTATTGGCATGATGAGCAAATTGATTGGCATGATGGTCGGGCTCGCGGTGTTTATCTTCCTGCTGTTTATGTATCTGTTGACCAAGGCTGTTATCGACCATAGCGCCCGGTCGATCAGCTACATGAAAGTCTTTGGCTATCGCGATGGCGAGATCTCGCATCTGTACATCCGCTCGATCACGCTGTGCGTGGCGGCGTCGCTCGTGCTGAGCCTGCCAGTCATTATTGGCTCGCTCACGGCCATCTTTCGCTCGATGCTGCTCGCCTACAACGGCAATATCGAGATCTACGTGCCGACCTGGTCCATGGCGGCATGCGTCGGCATTGGCTTTGCGACCTACCTGGTCGTGGCGCTGCTACACACGCGTTCTATCAAGCGCGTCAGCCTGGCCGAAGCCCTCAAGGTGCAGGAGTAGTCATCGGGGACAGTCTTTGCCGATTCGCCGGCCGGGCGGCAAGCACTCATTTAAGTCTGTCCCCAATGAGTGGCCAGGTGCGGCGCTTGACTTCGACCCTACTTTAACGGGTACCATCCTCTATGTCTGTAACGCCATATAGACCGAGGGGATATATCTATGACCGCAACTGCACCCGCAGCACCCGCTAAGGTGTACTTCACCAACCTGCGCACACATGCTCGCGAGAGCCAGCTCGACAAGCTCAAGCGCCTCATTCGCCGCGCCGGTATTGAGCAGATCGACTTTGAGAACAAGTTCGTCGCCATCAAGATCCACTTTGGCGAGCTGGGCAACCTGAGCTTTTTGCGCCCCAACTATGCCCGCGCCGTTGCGGATGTCGTGAAGGAGCTGGGCGGCAAGCCCTTCCTCACCGACTGCAACACGCTCTATGTGGGTAGCCGCAAAAACGCGCTCGAGCACATCGACACCGCCTACCAGAACGGCTTTACCCCGTACGCCACGGGCTGCCAGGTCATCATCGCCGACGGCCTCAAGGGTACCGACGAGGCGCTCGTCCCGGTCGAGGGCGGCGAGTACGTGCACGAGGCCAAGATCGGTCAGGCACTCATGGATGCCGACATCGTGATCAGCCTTACGCACTTTAAGGGTCATGAGCAGGCCGGTTTTGGCGGCGCCATGAAGAACCTGGGCATGGGAGGCGGCAGCCGTGCCGGCAAGATGGAGCAGCATGCCGCCGGCAAGCCGAGCGTCGATACCACCAACTGCGTAGGTTGCCGTGCCTGCGAGAAGATTTGCGCGCACAACGCTATCTCGTTTGACGATACCCGTGAGCGCGAGCTTGCCAACGGCAACACCCGCACGGTTCACGTGGCTGCCATCGACCACGATCGCTGCGTGGGCTGCGGACGCTGCATTGCGGCGTGCAACCAGGACTGCATCAAGCCCGACTATGATGCCGCGGCCGACGTGCTCAACTGTAAGATCGCCGAGTACACCAAGGCCGTCGTCGACGGCCGTCCGAGCTTCCACATCTCGCTCGCCATGGATATCAGCCCCAACTGCGATTGCCATCCCGAAAACGACACGCCTATCGTCAACGACATCGGCATGTTCGCGAGCTTCGACCCGGTCGCCATCGACCAGGCCTGTGCCGATGCCGTCATGGCATCCGAGCCGCTGCCCAACACCGAGCTTACCGATAGCGCGGCCAAGATGGAGCACAACCACGAGCATCTGGAGGGCGATCAGGCCAAGGACCCCTTCTGCATCACGCATCCCGACACCGACTGGCGCACCTGCATCGCGCACGCCGAGAAGATCGGCCTGGGCACGAGCAAGTACGAGCTCATCGAGGTCAAGTAGCACCTGTCCATTGGACATATCAAGCGCTTTTGTAGCGCAACGTTAGCAAAAGCCGCCCGTGAGCACAGCGCTCGCGGGCGGCTTTCCGGAAGTATGCGGCAAATTTCGAGACCGCCGAGCACACGACATTTTTTGGCAACAAAACCCCTGATAAATTGTTGGTAAAACTGCGGTCTGGTCGGCAGTTCCAGATTTTGTCGCATACTTCCGAAAATAGGGGGTCAGATAAAGCCCCAGACGTTGCTTTTTGCCTAAAAATACTCGTCGAGGAAGTCGTCGACCGTGTTCCAGTAGAGCTCGGGGTCAACTTGCGCACTCTTGGCGTGGGTGGCGCCATGAATGGTGAGCTTTTGCTTGACTTTGCTGGCGCACGCGTCGTAGTTTTGGTCGAGCATGTCGTACGGCACAAAGGTGTCCTGGTCGCCGTGGATAAACAGCATGGGAACCGTCGCGTGTTTGAGTTGCTCCACACTGCTCGCCTTATGGAAGTCATAGCCTGCGCGAACGTTGCACACCAGGTTCGCCACATCGAGCAAGGGAAAGCTGGGCAAGCCGAATACGTCCTTGAGCTGCAGGGAAAACTCGTCCCAAACACTCGTATAACCGCAGTCCTCGATAATGCATTTCACGTTCGCGGGCAGAGATTCCCCCGCGACGTTCATGGCGGTTGCCGCACCCATCGACTCTCCAAAGACCAGGATGCGCGCCTCGGGGTCAGCCTGAACGATCCGCCCAATCCATGCAACGACATCGAGCCGCTCGGGCCAGCCCATGCCGATATAGTCGCCGCCGGAGCGCTCGTGGGCGCGGGCGGCGGGCGCGAGCACGTTCATGCCGCGGTCGTGGAAGCGCTTGGCGTATCGGGCCATGCCGATGGGCTCGCTGGTATATCCATGCAGGCAGACGGCGTAATCGTGGGTGTTCTCCGAGGCGGCAAAATACCAAGCGGCGAGCTCGGTTCCGTCATCTGCGGTGAGGCTGCTGCTCTTGCGGTTTTCTTTAAACCATGCCCGCGCCTCGGTGTCCTCGGCATCCGGCTGCTCACCTTCTTTGTTGTTCTTGCTATCCTGCATCATCTTCATGGTGTACGGCGCTTGGGGGTTCAGGGCAAAGTCAAACAAAAAGTTGCCGGCAAATCCGAGCAACGTGACAACGAGCGCCAGCGCAACAACGACGGTTATCTTAAGCTTTCGATGGGGGTGTGCGCTTTGAGTCATGCAGCGTTCTCCTCTAAGATGTTAATACGTCAACAATTAAACGAAGCGCATTATGGACGTTCACCGTTGATGCGTCAACAGGCAAAGAATGGGTAAACAAAGGGTCACGTATGGTGCAAATTTCGCACGTACCTAGACGCTTTGATATAGTGTTGAGAACTCTTTACGTTGGAGGATGTAACCGGCATGTCCGATTCGAGCGACAGTTCTAAGCCGCGACCCAAGACCGCGGCCGTTCCACACTACACGGTGGGCGAGGAGATCATGAACTCCGTCACCCATGGTGTCGGCTGCCTGCTGGGTATCGCGGGCCTGGTGCTCCTGATCGTATTTGCCGCCCTGCGCGGCGGAGGCCCGGCCCACATGGCCGCGGCGATTGTCTATGGCGTCAGCATTATCCTCGAATATCTAGCCTCTACGCTCTACCACGCGATTCAGCCCGCGCGCGCCAAGCGCGTGTTTCGCATCATCGACCACAGCTGCATCTACCTGCTCATAGCCGGCAGCTATACGCCGTTTTGCCTCATCACACTCGCAAACGACGGCGGCCCTGCGCTGTTCTTTGCCGTATGGGCCATCGCCATTATCGGCATCGCCCTCGAGTGCTTTATGCGCGAGCGTCAACCGCACTGGGTAAGCGGCCTGGTCTACCTGCTGATGGGCTGGCTTGTCGTCTTTAAGCTGCCCGAGCTCGTGTCGCTGCTCAACCCCGTGGCACTTGCCCTGCTCGCCGTCGGCGGCGTGTGCTACACCGCGGGCGTGCCGTTCTATATCGCCAAAAACGTGCGCTATCTGCACAGTGTGTTTCACCTGTGGGTGCTCGCCGGCAGCATCTTCCAGTTCATGGCGGTGATCCTCTTCGTAATCTAGCGACCATGCCTGCGCGCCCGCGTCTTCGTTTGGGCGCCGGCGCAATTGCCGTATCCGTCATCAACGTTTTACCCTGACGCCCGAATCTTGGAGGTTCGAGAAACTCCCGATGGACATAACCATCTCCCTTATCACCACCCTTGTTTTGACCCTCATCAACGGCTACTTCTCTATGTCCGAGATGGCGCTCACCACGGCAAAGCGCGCCGTGCTGGAGCACGAGGCCGAGGAAGGCGACAAGCGCGCCGAGCGCGCCATTAAGCTGGCCGCCGATTCCGACCAGCTGCTCGCCACCATCCAGGTCGCCATCACGCTCGTGGGCTTCGCCTCGTCCGCCGTCGCCTCGACGAGCCTGTCCGACCCGCTCGCCACGTGGCTCATGAGCTTTGGCATCGCGCCGCTCTCTGCCATCGCACGCGGCCTGGCGCCGGTCATCATCACCGTCGCGGTCGCCTTTGTGTCCATTGTGATTGGCGAGCTTGTGCCCAAGCGCATCGGCCTCGCCAACGCCGAAGGCGTGTCCAAGCAGGTCGTGGGGCCGCTTTCGGTGTTTCAAAAGATCGCCCGTCCGCTCGTGTGGCTGACCGGCGCTTGCTCCGATGGTCTGGCCCGCATCCTGCGCATCAAGAGCGCCGACGACCGCCAAAACGTCTCGGAGGAAGAGATCAAGTACATGGTCTCGGAGCAGGATGATCTGCTCGACGAGGAAAAGCGCATGATCCACGAGATCTTCGACCTGGGCGACACCGTTGCCCGCGAGGTCATGGTGCCGCGCGTGGACACCACCATGTGCGAGGACGACGAGACGGTCGCCGACGTGCTGTCCGCCATGCGCCAGACCGGCTTTAGCCGCATCCCCGTCTATCACGAGGATCCCGACAACGTCGCCGGCATCGCGCACATCAAGGACCTGATCCAGCCTTCGCTCGACGGCAAGGGCGACCAGCCCATCGCCGACTTTTTGCGCGACGCCACCTTTGTGCCCGACACCAAGGACATCCTGCCGCTGCTGTCCGAGATGCAGACCTCGCACGACCAGATCGTAGTGGTCGTGGACGAGTACGGCGGCACGGCCGGCATCATCACCATCGAGGACATCGTCGAGGAGATCGTGGGCGAGATCGAGGACGAGTTCGACCCCGACAACAAGTACCTCACGCGCCTTTCGCGCCGCGAGTGGCTTGTCGATGGGCGTTTTTCGTGCGATGACGCGATTGAGCTTGGTTGGCCGCTCGAGGAAAGCGATGATTATGAGACCATCGCCGGCTGGATTTTGGAGCTTTGCGACTCGGTGCCCGACATCGGAGAGGTGTTTGAGGTTGCGGGGTACAAGTTTAAGGTGCAGTCGATGCGTGGCCAGCGCATCTCGCTCATTCGCGTGATCGCTCCGGCCGAAACCGATAAGAAGGATTCCGAGCCCTCGGCAGATAAGCCGACGGCGTCGGGTGCGGGTTCTGCGGACCCGCACGACGGCGACGAGTAGGGCAAGGAAGAGTAGGGGAGAGTTATGGCAGGCCTGTTCAACATCCTTAAGGTCACCGTCAGCGAGGACAAGATCTGCGCGCATGTGCTGGTGAACCCCGGCATGCCGCTCATGACCTCGGAGGACATCGAGGCCACGGCGCGCGTGTACTACCTGGTGCCCGCGATTGCCAAGCATCTGTGCCTGGGCGATTCCGGTCGCGAGTTCCAGGACTGCATGGGCCAGACCGAGCTTTGCCATCTGCTGGAGCACGTGACGGTCGAGCTCATGAACGAGACCGGTCTCGCTGGCAGCATTTCGTGCGGCCGCACTCGCGTGAGTGAGCACGATGAGCGTGTCTTTGAGGTCGAGCTTTCGTGTCCCGACGACGCGCTGGCCATCGGCGCGCTGTCTTCGGCGACCTTTATGATGGATTGGGCCTATCTGCATGCCGACCAGCCCGCTCCCGATGTGGACGGTACGGTCGCGGGCCTGCGTAACCTGGTACTGGGCATGCGTGCCGAGGCCGAGGGCAAGGACCCGCACGAGGCCGTCGCCGCCGCGAACGCCGAAGGCGAGGCCGGGGACACGACCGAGGGCGAGGCGCCTGCCGAGGTTGCCGCCGAGTCTGTCAACGATGCCCCTGCCGAGGCTGCCTCCGAGCCCGAGCCCGCGGAGCCTCAGGGCGTCCCGAGCTTTGACGACGAGCCGCAGGAGGTAATCGATACCGAGGGCGCGACCGCCGAGAGCCATGAGGCCCCCGCTGCCGTCTACGGTGGCGCGGCGACGGCTCCGGTTGCCCCCGCGCACGAGGGAGCGCTGCCGCTCGTTGACGGCGCCGGTGAGGACCCGGCCGCCACAGTGGCCATGCCTGCCATGCCGCAGGAGTAGGCTCACCCGCTTATCACCATCATGTACCTGCGCCCTTACCGTACGCAGATGAGCAAGACGGCAAGCGCTGTGCTGCGGGTATAATGGACAGCATTCAAACGGTGGGCGCCGAGGTGCCCGCAGGAGAGGAATGAACATGGGTAAGACTTTCAACTTTATCTCGGGTGCGCTCTTCGGTGCTGCCGCCGGCGCCATCATCGGCGTTGCCCTGGCTCCGCGCTCGGGCGCCGAGACTCGCGCCATGGCTGCCGATATCGCCAACGACGCCTGGGATAACATGCGCGACACCTACGAGCACGGTGCCGAGGAGGCCCGCGCTGCGGTCAACGATTTTGGCCCGATGGTCGACGCCAAGACCGATGACCTGCGTGCCAAGGTTGACCTTGCCCGCGAGCGCATGGACCAGCTGCGCGAGCAGCTCAACGACGCCATCTCGGGCGGTAACGTGACGCCCGCCGCCGATGTCGTGGTCGAGAACGCCGTCGAGGCCGACACCGAGGCCACGGAGCCTTCGACCGAGGCATAATGCGCGCCGGGGATTTTGTCGGCGCCAAGATCTATCGCAAGCCTACCGAGGATAAGCGCACCAAAAAAGACGGCACGCCGCGCAGCCCTAAAAAGCTCGGCAAGATTCACTTTCCGGTCTTTACCCCGGGCGGCACGCGCGTGGTGGGCTTTATGGTTCGCCAGTCCGATATCGCGGGTATGATCGAGCGCCCCGACCGATTTGTGGCGCTCGATGCCATTGGCGTCTACGAGGGCGCCATCGCAGTTGACGACGTCAAGGGCACCTACGATGCCGCTGCGGCCAAACGCCTCGACATCAACCTGGACGATTGCATTATCTGGGTTGGCATGGACGTGCGCACGGAGTCGGGCGATGTCGTGGGCTATTGCTCGGATGTGGAGTTCAAGCCGCGTTCGGGCGTCGTGCAGACGTTCTACGTGACCGCCGGCACTGCTTCGAGTGTGCTGGTGGGCGACACGCAGATGCCGCCGACGATGCTGCGCGGCTATGCGGACGGCGCGATGATCGTTTCGGACGAGGTCAAGTCGCTCGGGTATTCGGGCGGCGCCGCCGCAAAGGCTGCCGAGGCAAGCGTCGTGGTGGGCGATAAGGTCAAGAAGGGCGCCAAGGTGCTCGATGACAAGGGTTCGGTCGCCGTGGACAAGGGCAGTCGCGCGTTGGGCAAGCAGCTCGGCAAGACGCGCGGTATGTTCAAGGCCTTTAAGGACGAATACCAAAAGGCGAGCGGGGGCTCGTCGAAAGCTAGTAAATAGCGACGTTCCAAATGATGGGAGGCAAGCCGGAGACCTGTTGCTCCGGCTTGCTGCGTTTATGAGGGAGGGCACATGCGCCAAAACGGATCTAACTTAAACGGGCGCTCGGGCGCGCGTCCGACGGTGCGCCGCGATCTGGGGCAGCTGCCCAGCGGTCAGCGCAAGCGTCACCGTAAGCCCGGCGCGATGTATCTCAACCATAGCCGCGGCTTTAGCGACCGCAGCGCTCGCATCGGCAACGGCCGCACGCCCCGTCGTCCGTCTCGTCTGCCCTATGCGCTCATTGCCGTGGGTTGCGCGCTCGTGCTGTTTATCGCCGCCGTCGTGGGCTATGTCAACCGCAGCGTGGATGTCGTCCTCAACGGTCAGGAGACTGCAGTGCGCGTCGGCTCTACGCTGCAAAATCTCATCGACGACCAGGAGCTGACCGATACCTACGACGCCGGGGACCTGCTGGCCGTTGACGACAGCGTGCTGACCCGCCATGGCGGCGAAAAGCTGTCGGTAAAGGTGAATGGCAAGCGCATAAAACAGGGCAAGTGGAAAAGCCGCGAGCTTACGGGCGGCGAGAAGGTGACGGTCAAAGACGGCCGCGACATGTACGAGAAGCACGAGGTCCAGGCGACGGTTATCGAGCCCAAGCTCAAGGTCGAGGGCACGGGTGCCATCGAGTACGTCAAGACGTGGGGTATCCAGGGTCGCTCTGAGGTGTGGGTCGGCGAGCAGTCGGGCAAGACGCAGGACCGTGGCGAGGTCGTGCCCGCCACCGATTGCGTAGTCGAGTGCGCGAGCGTGGCACCCAAGGGCAACGAAAAGTACGTGGCGCTGACGTTTGATGAGGGCCCGAGCGGAGCGACCAAGCAGATCCTGCAGGTGCTCAAGGAAAAGGGCGTCACCGCGACGTTTTTCCTGTCGGGCGATGCGGCCGAGGCTTCGCCCGCCACGGCCAAGGCGATTGTCGATGCCGGCTGCGAGGTCAGCTCCAACAGTTACCGCGACGAATCGCTCAAGGGCAAGGACCGCGATGCGGTGCGCGAACAGGTTTCGAAGGGCACCGAGGCGATCAAGTCCGCGACCGGAACGTCGACGATGCTTTTGCGTGCTCCCTACGCAGCCTTTGACGAGCAAAACTGGATTGATGCGATGGACTTGGTGTCTGCCGTGGTCTCGTGGAATATCGATTCGGGCGACTGGCTGCTCAACGGTGCCGACGAGCAGGTCTCGACGGTGCTCGATTCGGTGACGCCAGGCAACATTGTGCTGCTGACCGATAACGATGAATGTGCCGAGCAGACGCTCGAGGCACTGCCGCAGATTATCGACGGGCTTATTGCCGACGGCTACAAAATCGTGACATTGAGCGATCTGGTCAAGACGGATACATCGTTGAGCAAAAAGCTCACCTCGCTGACGAAGGTCACCATGCCCAAAAACGCCGTGTTCCCCCAACTCGCCGAAGATGACGACACCACAGAGTAGTCATTGGGGACGTGCTTAAACGACTGGTCGTTTAGGACGGTCTTAATCGCTTTGCCCCACTGTGCTCATCCGGCTCTATGTCACGGATACGTCAGCGTTTGGTATGCCTGCAATGTGCAGCGCATAAATTCGGTGCCACGGCGCGATGCTGATGCTATAGTTACTGCGGATAACAAGGGTCAAGAGAAAGGTTACAGGTGAAATCCAAACCTCGACCATACAGTCGATGACCCCATGCAGGTGCTTCTTGCGCATGCACGGGGTGTGAGCGTCGAGCGGCGTGCCGCCCGCGCATGCGAATACATATCTAAAAGTCCACGGACGGCGTGCCGGCATGGCCGCGGCCCGAAGGGATAATGATGGGGAGCACCAGTGAATTATCTGAGTGAGATGCTCAAACTGCCGGTCTTGGACGTCGATGGCGAAAAGCTCGGCGTTGTGAATGATTTTGGCATTGCTACCGGCGAAGTATTTCCGCACGTGACGTCGCTCGCGTTCCGCGGGCCCGGCAAGACGCCGTTTATGATCAGCTGGCGCAAATGGGTCGACCGCATCGACGAGACGGGCGTACACCTTAAGTCGCCGGCAACCGAAATCCGTTTTTCGTACCTGCAGCCGACCGAACTCTTGCTCGCGCGCGACGTGCTCAACAAGCAGATTGTCGACACGCAGGGCATGAAGGTCGTGCGCGTAAACGACATCAAGTTTTCCATGTCGGGCGAAAATCAGCTGCGTCTGCTGGGTGCCGAAGTCGGCGCCCGCGGCCTGCTGCGCGCGATCAGCCCCGCACTCGAGCATGTCGTCGAGAGCTTTATGAAGCACCTGGGCAAACCGCTCGGCGAGGACATCATCGCCTGGTCCTACATGGACCTGCTCGACCGTTCGACTAAGAACATCCAGCTTTCGGTGTCGCACAAGACGCTCGGCGAGCTGCACCCTGCCGACATTGCTGACATTATCGAGCAACTCGACCCGCGCCTGCGTGCGCAGGTGTTCGCGCAACTCGATACCGCCCAGGCCGCCGAGGCCATCTCGGAGTTCGATGACGACGAGCTTATGACCGAGATGCTCGAGGGTCTGTCCGACACGGACGCATCGTCGATGCTGGCCATGATGGACCCGGACGACGCCGCCGACCTGATCGACGAGCTCGATTACGAGAAGGCCGAGAAGCTTCTGCGCCTGATGGGCGTTCAGGAGGAGAAGGCGATTCGTAACCTGCTGGGCTATGAGGACAACACCGCCGGCCGTATCATGACCTCGGAGTTTGTCTCCCTGCCCGCCACGGCGACGGTCGGTGACGCCATCGAGGCGATCCGCAAGCTCGATGAGGACTTCGAGAGCGTCTACTATGTCTATACCGAGGACCCGAGCGGCATGCTCACCGGCGTCCTTTCGCTGCGCACGCTCATCGTGGCCGACCGCGATGCCACGCTGGGCCAGCTGGCCTATCGCGACCTGGTGTATGTGTCGCCCGACGATGACCAGGAAGACGTAACGGACGAGATGACCAAGTACGACCTGGTCGCCATCCCCGTTTGCGACGAGAACCGTCACATCTTGGGTATCGTGACCTTTGACGACGCCATGGACGTTATCGCCGAGGAGCACCAGGAGGACCTGCAGATCGCAGGCGTCGGTTCGGGCGATAGCGCGTCCGACGACTCGACGAATGTGCTCAGCTGGTTTGTGCATCGCCAGTACTGGGTTGTCGTGTGGGGTATTGCCTCGTGCATCATGGCAACAGTGCTGGGAACGGCGCTGGGCTCTGCGCATCTGGTGGTGTTTCCCATGTGCGCCATGCCGCTCGTGTTGTTGGCTGCCTCGCGCATGGTGTCGTTCGTCAAGAATTACTTCCTGGAGTACGACGGCCATGACGATGAGCCCAAGCCGTATCTGGGGTTCTTCTTCCAGAGTACGGGCATGGGCTTAATTCTGTCGCTCGTGACCTACCTGTGCGCCCAACTGGTGCGCACCGCCGCGTTCCTCGACGCGCCTATGTTTGAGGAGCAACTCTTTACCGGCTGCTTTAACATCGCGGCCATCGTTTGTCTGATTGGCAACATGAGCGCCGTGATTTACCTGATGGTGCTGTTCTGGCGTGATGAGCACGACCTCAATACGTCGGGCACCGCCATGAACGTCATTGCCGTCATGATTTCGTGCGTGGCGTACTGCATCGCCGCGGTGCTGCTTGCCATGTCGGTCATGGGTTAGGTGGTCGCGTGCAAAACACGAAGCAAAAGGCGAACGCCAAGCAAAAGTTGACCATCGCGGCCATCTTTGGCGCCATGGGCCCTGGCCTTCTGGCGGCGCTTTCGGGCAATGACGCCGGCGGCATCGCCACGTATTCCAGCGCCGGTGCCAGCTATGGCTACAAGATGCTGTGGATGCTTCCTGTCATGACCGTGCTGCTCATCGTGACGCAGGAGACTGCGGCGCGTTGTGGCTGCGTCACAGGCAAGGGCCTGGCTTCGCTCATCCGCGAGCGCTTTGGCGTGCGCAGGAGCGTGCTGGCCATGGCGGCGCTGCTGATCGCCAACACGGCCGTTACCATCTCAGAGTTTGCGGGTATCGCGAGCGGTCTTGCCCTCTTTGGCGTGCCGGCGAGCATCTCGGTGCCGCTCGTGGCGCTGCTGGTTTGGATGCTTACCATGTCGGGCAGCTTCCAGCGCATCGAGAAGATTCTGCTGCTGGTGAGCTGCGTGTTTGTGACCTACATCGTCGCTGCATTTATGGCTGGTCCCAGCTGGGGCGAGGTGGCGGTCGACCTGGTTGTGCCCAACATCCAAAACGACCCCAGTTACGTGTCGCTTGTGGTCGCAACGATCGGCACCACCATCGCGCCGTGGATGATCTTCTTGGCGCAGAACAACGTGGTCGATAAGAATGCGGGTGAGGACGATATCGTGCTGCAGCGCATTGATACCGTGAGCGGCTCGATCGCCGCCGATGTCATTGCCGGCTTTATTATCATAACGACCGGTACGGTACTGTTCCCTGCGGGCATTCAGATCAGCGATGCTGCCGACGCCGCCCGCGCGTTGGAGCCCATCGCGGGCCAGTGGTCCACGGTGCTGTTTGCCTCGGGCCTGGTCGCGGCGAGCTTCTTGGCCGCCTGCGTGCTTCCGGGCGTTACGTCCAGCGCTATCTGCGAGGCATTTGGCTGGGAGCGCGGTGCCGATCGCAGCTGGGACGAGGCCCCGGTCTATCGCGGCATTATTACGGCTATCATTGGCATCTCTGCCGTGCTGGTGCTCATGCCCGGCGTCGACCTGTTCCAGATTATGATGACCTCGCAGGTCATCAACGGCGTGCTTTTGCCTGTGGTCCTGGTGTTCCAGGTGCTTATTGCCGCCGATCGACACATTATGGGCGCCAACCGCAACGGCCGCGTGTGGAATGTGCTCACGTGGGCGACTATCGGTGTGATTACAGTGCTGACGGTCGTCATGTTTGTGCTGCAGGCGATGGGCTACAGCGCATAGCGCTTCTTTTGGACTCTAAACAGGTCGCCGCCATGGGCTGCGGCCTGTTTTTTGCCCACGGCCTCTCGGAGTCGGCTCGAAAAGAGCGATTTTGGGTTGTTTGCTGCGGGTGGAAGCAGATTTGGCTGCGCGTTACTTGTCGGTGCCTAGCTTGTGCGGTTTGTAGGCGAGGGCGCTGACGAGTGCATCGGCAGCGGATTTGACAGCCGCCGGCTGCGGATCGTTAACGTGATCCTCGGGATGCACGGGCAGGTCCTTCTTGACGGCATCGTGGATGAGCTTAAGGTACTCGGTCACACCCGCGTTCGAGAGGTGCGTGCCATCGCCATCGAACAGATCATTGCGGTTGGCACTATATCCGTACCAGTCGATAACGCGTACATTCTTGTAGCGCGTGGCGGCGTTGGCGATGGCCTGGTTCGTGGACCCGACCCACGGCTGCGGGCTACGCGTGTTTACAAATACGACAATACGCTGCTCGCCGGCGTCGGCCATGATCGCATCGACCTGGGCGTCCGTTACCAAACCGTTGGTGCCCAGGGCAAAGACCACGATCTTGCCGGCAAGGTTCTGCTGGATATAGCCCTCAAATGTCGCGCGGCCCGCATCAAACTGGCGACCCTTTTCGGCATCGATATGGCTGTGCGGGAACACATCGTCAAAGGAATCAACGGCGCGCAGCGACACGGAGTCACCGATCATCAACAGGTCGTAGGAGCCATCGGGGAAGCCGTCGTTGTCCTTGTCGGTGTCGTCGGCCGCCTGCTGGTCGGTGGGCGCGGTGTTTTTGGCTTCCTTGTTCAGAACTTCTGCGCCCTCGCCGCTCAGTGCAGACGTTTCGGGCACAAAGATCAGGCCGCCCAGTGCAACGACCAACACGACAGTGCAGGCTGCGCAGACAGGGACGTGCGCGCGTGCCCAGTTGGCGGGCGTGGTGGTGCCATCGCGGAATTCGGCGACAGTGCGGCCGAAGGCGCCCTTCCTAAACGGTGTTTCGATAAAGCGATAGGAGCACTCGGCTACGGCGACCACCACAAGTACCTGCAAGATGTACTGCCACCAGGGCGTATCGCTGATGTTGGCGACCGGGTTCATAAGCAGCAGCAGTGGATAGTGCCACAGATAGATACTGTACGAGCGCTTGCCAACCCACACGAGCGGCTCGGCGGACAGCGCGCGGGCAACCATTCCCTGGGGCTGCACGCAGGCCGCGATGACCATGAGCGTGAGGATGGAGCATAACAGCGTGCCGCCGCGATACTGAAACGCGGTGTAGCCGTTGGTGAGCGCGACCATGGTGGCAAGGCCAGCCAGGCCCACGACACCCAACACATCGATGGACGCGGGCGAGGACCAAAAGCGTACGAGGGCGCTCGGCTGTGCCGGGGCGGTCTCGGCTGATTCGTCGACCTTCTTGTCAGGCTTGCCCTCGGCGTTCTTGCCATGCTTGGCGGCGCCAGCCAGGCGATTGAGTCCCAAACGATGAGCGAGACGCACCGGCGCCAGGTCGCGATCGGGGATAAAGGCCATCCAGGCACCCAGCAGCAGCGAGAACACGCGGGTGTCGGTGCCGTAGTACACGCGGCTGGGGTCGGCGGCAGGGTTGTAAAGCACCATCATGGCGAGGGCAGATACCGCGGCAAGGCCCAGAACCACGCGGCGCGTGTTGGGCTTGCTCACATGCATGGATACCATGGCAAACAGCAGTGGCGGCCAAATCAGGTAGAACTGTTCCTCGATGGCAAGCGACCAAAAGTGCGTGAGCGGCGAGGGGTCGCCCAGAGCATTGAAGTACGAGACGTTTTGGGCAATCTGCCACCAGTTGTTGAAGAACAACAGCGACGGCAGGATGTCGGGGCGCATCTTGGTGAGCATCACGTGGTTAAAGATGGTGCACAGCGCGCAGGTCACGAACACTACCGTTACCACGGCGGGGACCAGGCGACGGATGCGGCGAATCCAGAAGCTCTTAAGGTCGATGCGGCCGGTCTTAGCGACTTCGTTGAGCAGCAGGCGCGTGATCAGATAGCCCGAAAGCACAAAGAAGATCGTGACGCCGAGCAGGCCGCCCTGAGCCCACGTGAGGTTGAGGTGATAGAGCACCACTGCGACGACGGCAAGCGTGCGCAAGCCGTCGAGGGCGGGGATATAGCGAGATTTGGGGCGCGTGGGCGCCTGTTCTTTTGCGGTGCTGTTGGTGCGGTCACCCTTGTTGGCGGGCACGCGATGAGAGCCTGCGGCGCGGCTCGGCTCGGTGGCTTGTCGGTTAGCGCGCGAACGTTCGTGCGGCGCTCGTTGATCGCTCGCGTGGCGTGAGCTGCGCGAGCTCGATCGCGGGAATTGTTCCATAAAACTTCATCCAATGACGAGAATAATCAGCACGCCTTCATTGTAGCCGCCTGCCCCTGTGAATGCTTGCTGCCGGCGCAAGCTCAAGCGCGCGTCCACATCAAAGTGAACTAAAGTTATAGAGGCGCGAGAGCGCACGATTGACGGCCAACAGCGGGCGCAGAGCCCGCGGACGAGGAGGTTTCCATGGCAGATTGCGGCATCGTTGCGGTGTTCGGCAGCATGAACATGGACCTTTCGGTGGCGTGCGAGCGCATGCCGCGTGCGGGCGAGACCGTCGGCGGCAGCGGATTTATCGGCAATGCCGGCGGCAAGGGTGCCAACCAGGCCGTGGCAGCTGCGCACATGGGCGCGCGCACGTGCATGATCGGCGCGGTCGGGCGCGATGCGTTTGGCACGTCGCTCGTGGCGGGGCTCCAAGATGCTGGCGTGGACTGTGACTTTGTGGCGCGTCGCGATGATGTGGAGACGGGAACGGCGACCATCATTCGCTGTGAGGGCGACAACCGCATCGTGCTGTCGCCGGGCGCCAATCATGCGCTTGCGGGCGAGGACGTTGCCCGCGCGCTAAGACGTCTGGTGGCCGATGAGCTCGACGGCGACGCCAGCGAGATTGTCCCGGCTGCCGGAAGCGTCTTTATCGCCCAGGGCGAATGTGACCTTGCGGCGACTGCCGAGGCGCTTGTTTGCGCTCACGAGCTGGGGTTCTATACGGTCTTTAATCCAGCGCCTGCCTGTGAGTTGCCTGCGGATGTCTGGTCTGCAGTCGACCTGGTCTGCCCCAACGAGACTGAGTGCCAGGTGCTGACGGGCATCTTGCCCGCGGATGATGCGAGCTGCGTCGCGGCGCTCAATGCCCTGCTCGCCAAGGGTGCCGGAGCTGCGGTCATCACGTTGGGTGGCGCTGGCTCGGTTACGCTTGGCGATGACGGCGAGCCGCTGCGCATGCCGGCGCTTTCGAGCGCGGTGGTTGATACGACGGCCGCGGGCGATACATTTATTGGTGCGCTTGCCGCGGCTCGTCTGGAGGACCTGCCGCTTTTTGAGTGCATGGCGGCGGGCGCACGCGCCGCGGCGGTGACGGTGTCGCGCTTGGGCGCACAGCAGTCGATTCCCACGCGTGCCGAAGTTGAGCGCGTGTTTGATTTAGACGATTTGGTACAAGACGGAGAAGCGGAGTAGAACAATGGCAATTAAGAAGCTGATCCTTGATCTGGATATGGGCGTGGACGATGCGATGGCGCTTGCCTATGCCATCGCGAGCCCCGAGGTCGAGCTCGTGGGCATTACCACGTGCTTTGGCAACGTGCGCGTCGACCAGTCGGCGCATAACTGCCTGGCGGTGCTTGACCTGTTGGGTCGTCCCGAGGTGCCGGTGTACCTGGGTGCCGACCGTCCTCTGCAGGCGACTGAGCCCTATACGCCGCCGGCGTCCACCGCGCTCATTCACGGTAAGAACGGCATCGGCGGCGCGAGCGTGCCGGCGTCGCCCTACGAGCCGGTGGGGGCGACGTCTGCCGACGGTAACGCTGCGGTCGATTATCTGATCGATGCCGCGCGCACCTATGGTCCCGATCTGGTCTACGTAGCGACCGGCCCGCTCTCCAACCTGGCGCTTGCCCTGGAGCGCGATGCGGCAGCGGTGATGTCTATCGGCCGCGTGGTGGTTATGGGCGGCGCCCTGACCGTGCCCGGCAACGTGAGCGCGGGCGCCGAGGCCAACATGGCAAGTGATCCCGAGGCGGCCGACGCCGTGCTGCGTTCGGGCCGCAAGCTCACCATGGTGGGCCTGGACGTGACGCATCGCGTGGTGCTTACGCGCCGCGACATTGCCGGCTGGACGGGCTCGGGCACCATGGTGGGCTGCGCATTTGCGAGCATGGTGGAGCACTATATTGGCTCGTACGAGATGAACGCCCCCTACCTTGGTGGCTGCGCGCTGCACGATCCGCTTGCCGTCGCCGTGGCGATTGACCCCACGCTCGTGGGCGCGCTCGGCTGTAACCTGCGCGTCGACCTGCTCGGCGAGTATCGCGGCCGCACCATCTGCGATGAGCGCCGTGTGGCCGACCCCGACAAGAGCGCACTCGTGGCGCTGACTGTTGACGCCCCGCGCTTCCTGTCCGAGTTCAAGACGCGCATGGCCCGTGTCCTTGGCTAAGTTGTCTTTTTGGATGGGGCTTTTTTGACTGGTATGATTGGTGCGACCATTCGAACCAGCTAAAAGAGCCCTGTTCCAATTTGACTATCGAGAGGATCTGCCATGGAGCGCATCGCCAGCTTTTCCGTTGATCATCTGCTGCTTGAGCCCGGCGTTTATGTGAGCCGCACCGACCGCGATCCGGCGACCGGTGCTGCCGTCACCACCTTTGATCTGCGCCTGACCACGCCCAACAAGGAGCCGGTCATGAACACGGCCGAGTGCCACACCATCGAGCACCTGGGTGCGACGTTCCTTCGCAACCATGCCGAGTGGTCGAGCCGCATTGTCTACTTTGGCCCCATGGGCTGCCGCACGGGCTTTTACCTCGTCGTTTTTGGTGAGCTGACGAGCGAGGAGATCTTGCCGCTCGTGCGCGAGCTGTTTGAGTTTGTCGCCGACTTCGAGGGCGATGTCCCCGGTGCCGCTCCCGAGGAGTGCGGCAACTACCTGGACCAGAACCTTCCCATGGCTAACTGGCTCGCGCGCCGCTACCTCGACCGCGATCTGGCCGATATCGACGAGAAACACCTGCATTATCAGCAGGCGTAAGGGCTTTATCGCCTAAAACGTGCGCATTGGGCGCCTTCGCTTATGCGGGGGCGCCTTTTTGTTGAGTGGTCGGGACGAGCGTTCAAAATCGCTCATGTTTGTTCTAGAATGTTCATACTGTCACATAAACGAACAGGAGCGAACATGCATATCTATTCTGTCGAGGATTCCGAGTTCAAGTCCTATGGCAACGTTTGGGATAACGTTCCGTCCGAGCTCACGTCGCCCGTGCTCGAGGCGCTTTCTGCCACGCCCATTCCCGAGGGCAGCAAGTACGTAGCAAGTGCGCCGGAGCTCGAGGGCGTCAAGGATGCCGATAAGCTGGGCTTTCTCATGTTTGGCGGCCGTCCCTTCCAGCTGGGTTGGTGCAACGGCCACAATACACGACTCAACTGTCTGGAGTATCACCGCGCGAGTGAGTTCAACCTGGGCGCGCGCGACTTTATCCTGCTCGTGGCGCATCGCTGGGAGATTGAGGACGGCGGGCTCGACACCGCGTGCGTCAAGGCGTTCCGCGTGCCGGCGGGCAAGGTCGTTGAGGTTTTCAACACCACGCTTCACTACACGCCGTGCATGGTCGACGACGGCGGCTTCCAGGTGATGGTGGCGCTGCCCGCCGGCACCAACGGTCCGCGTCCCGAGGCCGCAACCGACATGCCTGCTGCCGGTGACAGCTACTGCTATTGGAAGGCCGACAAGTGGGTTCTCTGCCATGCTGACAGCCCCAAAGCTGCCGAGGGCGGCTACGTAGGCCTCACCGGCAAGAACCTCGACATCACCTGCGACTAGAATCTTCTGTCTCGATCTGTAACATCTAGCGGGCTAAATTGTCTCTACCTGTTACAGATTTAGACAAACTGCAGGGGGCCGCCCGAAAATCTCGATCTGTAACACCAGGCCCGGTTTTGGTTGCCTAACTGTTACAGATCGAGACAAGCCGGTCCCAAACCACCACAAAGGTGCCTGTCCCCTTTGTGGTGGATTGGACAGGTGGGTATCAAAAAGTGTCAGGTGGGGTGGCTGCCGGGCGCCTGCACGCGAAAAGAAGTGTCGACCCGCGCTGTTGTCGTTGAGTGGTACCCCGTTTGCGGGGATCCTGAAATCAGGACAAGCAGCGTATGAAAGGATTGATGCATGGCTTTCCGTAATGACTTCCTGTGGGGCGGCGCAACGGCTGCCAACCAGTGCGAGGGCGCCTACGACGTGGACGGCCGCGGCCTTGCCAACGTGGACGTAGCTCCGCACGGCCCCGAGCGCTATGCGGTGGTCTCCGGCCAGCGTAAGATGCTCGACTTCGAGGACGGCTATTACTATCCCGCGCAGACCGGCATCGATTTCTACCACCACTACAAAGAGGACATCGCTCTCTTTGCCGAGATGGGCTTTAAGACCTTCCGCATGAGTCTGGCGTGGACCCGCATCTTCCCCAACGGTGACGAGGCCGAGCCCAACGAGGCCGGTCTGGCCTTCTACGAGGACGTATTCCGCGAGTGCCAGGCGCACGGCATCGAGCCGCTTGTGACCATCACGCACTTCGACTGCCCGATTCACCTCATCAAGGAGTACGGCGGCTGGCGCAACCGCAAGCTCATCGACTTCTACAAGAACCTCGCGACCACGATCTTTACCCGCTACAAGGGTCTGGTGAAGTATTGGCTTACCTTCAACGAGATCAATATGATCTTGCACCTGCCGTTTATGGGTGCCGGTCTGGTCTTTGAGGAGGGCGAGAACAAGGAGGTTGTCGAGTACCTGGCCGCCCACAACGAGCTCGTCGCCAGCGCGTGGGCAACCAAGATCGCCCACGAGATCGACCCTGAGGTCAAGATCGGTTGCATGCTTGCCGCAGGTAGCTACTACCCCTACAGCTGCCGTCCGGGCGATGTGCGCCAGGCACAGCTCGACAACCAGGACAACTACTTCTTCGTCGACGTCCAGAGCCGCGGCTACTATCCGGCCTATGCCGTCAAGAAGCTCGAGCGTCAAGGCATCGATGTGGGCATGACGGACGAGGACCGCGAGATCCTGGCCGCCAACACCGTCGACTTCATCAGCTTTAGCTATTACAGCACCCGTTGCTCCGCCAGTGCCGATAACCCCGATGTCGAGCGCACCCAGGGCAACGCCTTTGCCGGCGCCAAGAATCCCTACCTGCAGGAGAGCCAGTGGGGCTGGGCCATCGATCCGCTGGGCTTCCGCATCACCCTTAACGATCTGTACGACCGTTATCAGAAGCCGCTGTTTGTGGTCGAGAACGGTCTGGGCGCCAAGGATGTTGTCGAGGAGGATGGTTCTATCAACGACGACTACCGTATCGACTTCCTGCGTCAGCACATCGCCGCGATGCGCGACGCGGTGACCGAGGACGGCGTTGACCTGCTGGGCTACACCACCTGGGGCCCGATCGACCTGGTCTCGGCCGGCACGGGCGAGATGTCCAAGCGCTACGGCTTTATCTATGTGGATCGCGACGACGCCGGCAACGGCACCCTCAAGCGCTCCAAGAAGAAGAGCTTCGACTGGTACAAGAAGGTTATTGCTTCTAATGGTGAGGACCTTTCCTAAGGAAGCTGAGGCACTCGACTTCAGAGTTTCCTGACCAAGGCGCCCGGCGAGTATGTGCTCGCCGGACGCCTTGCCGTCTGCGGATTTTGGGACATGCGGCCCGCTTTTTCGATCCATCTGCCGGTACACTAAAGGGACTATGGGTACCCGCGAGCGACATATCGGCCACGCGGCCGCCCGGACCGCGCCGGTTGCGGATCCCAGGGGCGGCAGGCTGTTCGCCATGCCGCGATTCCTGGTTGGTATAACGCACCGTGCATATCGCCACCGCGTCTTTGCTGTCGCCGGTGTCGCCACCGCGCTGTTCCTTATACTTTTGGCAGTCTTGCCGGCGTTGTTCGCCTCCGATTCCAAGCTTTCCAATGCCGTGCCCGCCTATAGCGAGGTGTCCGAAGAGGTCGTGGATGCGCTCGTCCACTCGAGCTCTCTCCCGTTGCTTGTCGCCGCAATTATATTTTCGATCTGGGGCGTATCGGTCTATCTGCGCTGTTTGGACTATGTGTTGCGCCGCCGCCTTGTTGCCATCGCCACCATCTGCGCCCTGTGGATGATCGAAGTCATTCTCAAGTACAAGTCGTTCACGCCGTTCTATGCCACTGTGCTGTGGTACCTGTACTACGTGCCCATGACGCTCATTCCGCTGCTCTACCAGTTGTGTGGTCTGCGCCTTGCGGGCCTGGAGCAACACCGCCTGGGTCGCCGCTACTGCGCTGCGCTGTGGATTGTGGCCATCCTGCTTATCGGATTTGTGCTCACCAACGATTTTCACCAGCAGGTCTTCCGCTTTGACCGTACAAGCGACACCTGGAGCAACGATTACACGTACGGCTGGGGTTATTTCGCCGTCCTCGTGTGGACGGCCTTTGACTTCGTGGCCTTTTTTATCCTGGTTGGTCGGTCCTCGTCCTTTCGCATCCAGCGTTTCTCGGGCACGGCGGCGCTCGTGCTGCTGGGTGGCGCATTCTTTGCCATCTCGTATGCGTTGCGTGTGCCCTGGGCATGGAGGCTCAACTTTTCGCTCGTCTATTGCATCCTGTGCGTGGTGGCGATGGAAATCTGTCTCGATTGCGGTGTCATTCCGTCGTATCACGACATCGCCGGCATCTTCGACACCTTGCCGCTTGACCTCAAAGTTCTAACGCGCGACCTGCAGGAAGTCTATGCCACGCCGGTGTCAAAGCCAATGCCGGTAGGCGTGCGCGAGGAGTTGCGGACCCAGGAGCACGGCCGCGCCCATGCCTTTGCCGTGGCGTCCGATCCCGATGTGATGTACCGTGCCTTTCCGCTGCTGGGCGGATCGGCGCTGCTTGCCCAAGACGTGTCGGAGCTCAACGAGCTTAACCGTGAACTGGCGCATCGTCGCATGGAGCTGCAGCGTCAAAACGAGCTACTCGCCGCCGACTACGACCTTAAGACGCACCTGGCAGATCAAGAGGCCGAGACCTTGCTGGTCCAAGATGTGGACCAGGCGCTTGCCCGTGCGCTCGAAGGGATGTACGACCTGCTGAGCTCGCTGCCGCCGTTGACCGACGAAGCGTCTTCGCACGAGCGTTACCGCATGCTGCAGCGCGCCAAGATGCTCGTCGCCTATTGCAAGCGCAAGGGGTCGCTCACGTTGGCACAGCACGGGGAGAGCGGTTTTGATCGCGACCGCATTCAGCTCATTGCCAACGAGCTCGCAAGCGACCTGCGCACCATCGATATCGATTGCGCCTCGATTATCGCCATACGGCGCCCGATGCACGCCAGTACGGTAAGCGCCCTGTACGACTGTGTGTATGACTTTGCGTTTTTTGCCTACACCACCGACCATCCGGCGCTTATGTATCACTTGGGCGACCATGACCGATGCAGTGTCGAGCTGCGCGCCACGCTTTTTTCCAACGATGATGCAGATCTTTCGCAGACGCCCGCTGCGCAAGAGCTCGAAAGCGCTCTGCAAGGGCGCAACGTGGCATACCGCCTTGAGGGTGAGCCCGGCCAGCTGCGCATGATCGTCTTGATGCCGAGGGCGGGTGAGTGACGATGCGGATTTCGCTCATCCTTCCCCAAATCGTTGCGCTCGATGTTGTCTTTGCCCTGGCTGCGTGTCTGCAGACGATTCACGTCCCGCTCATCGCATCGCGCCGCTCGTCCTATAACCGAAAGGTGATTTGCGCCTACGAGGCGAGTCTTGTGCTTCACCTGATGATTTCGGCGCTCATCTTATTCGCGTCGTCTGGCTCGTATCTGATGGCGCCGCTTGACGTTTGCGCCAGGGCAATGGGCGGAGTGCTGTGGCTGAATGCCGCGATCTTTGCCTATGGCGTGGTACTTATGGTGCACTATCGTCGCCTCGTCATGCTGGTCGAGCTGTTGCTTGTTGTCGCCGTTACACCACCGGTGGTTTTTGCCATGGGCTCGGCGTGGACCGTTGTCCTTATCGCAGAGGGAGCGTTCTTCCTGTTCCGCTCCATCGCGGCGCTCTTGATGGACGTCCGTAACCGCCAGGAGGATATCACCGCGTTCTCGACGATCGAGACCATCAACGTGATTCCCGTGGGCATCCTGTATCTGGACCCGAGGGGCCGTCCGCTGCTCATGAACCGCTGCATGCGCAAAAACCTGGTGGAACTTCATATGCCTACCGATCTGCGTGACATGAGCAGCACATGGAACGACCTGCGCAAACTTAGTATGCAAATGCCCAAAAGCAGCGCTAATCGCGCCCATATCGACCTCGATCGCTTTGGTAGGGATCGCGCCGTGGTCGAGATCTCTCCTTCCGAGATTCGTCTGTTCGTGCGTGACTCCGTTACGGTCTCGGGCCGTCCATTCGAGCGCGTCGTCGGCCTGGACGTGACGGAATACGCTCACGCCTACGACCGTCTGGCGCAAGCCAACCACCTGCTTGAGCTTGCGGGCCAAGAGCTCCAGGCCCAGATCGAAGAAGTTAAAAAGGTTGCCGACAATGCGGCCTACCTACGTATGCGTGCCCGCGTGCACGACGTGATCGGGCAGCGCCTGTCCATTCTTCATCGCTATTTGGAGGAGGGGCGCCTGGATGACGAGTCACTCGAGCAGATTGACCCGTTGCTGCGCTCAATCGCCGCCGATTTGCGTAGTGACGGTGCCAGCGAGCCTGCAGAGCAGCTGGGCGATATCGTCCATGCTTTTGGCCTGGTGAGTGTGCAGATCGATGTTGAGGGTGCGCTGCCTGAGGACGTGCGTGTCGCCGCCGCATTTTTGCAGATTATCCGTGAGGCCTCGACCAATGCCACCAAGCATGCGCAGGCGCATCGGGTCCACGTGCGTCTGTGGCAGGAGGGGGCGGATGCTGGAGCCGTCGCGCGCATGACGATTTCTAACGACGGCTCCCCAGCCCCCGTATCGTATCGCGAGGGAACGGGTATCCCTGGTATGAGGCATGTCGCACAGAATCTGGGCGGCAGCCTTGAGGTCCATGCCGCCCCACCCTTTACGCTTACGGTATCCATTCCGCTCGCCTCCAGCGCCACGGTCCAAAGGAGAAGCTCATGATCCGCGTGTTAATCGTCGAAGACCAGGCCATCCTGCGCGAAAGCCTGGCGCGCTCCGTTGGCGACCAGCCCGATATGACCGTCGTCGCCGCGATCGCCGATGCCTCCGAGGCCTTGGGTGTCGCGCTCAAGGAGCGCCCTGACATGATACTGATGGACGTGTGCACCGAACACGATTCAAACGGCATCGTGGCGGCGGCGCGCATCAAGGAGCAACTGCCCGAGTGTCGCATCATTATCATGACCGGCATGCCCGAGATCACCTTTGTCGATCAGGCCCGCGAGGCGGCCGTCGACAGCTTTGTGTACAAGAACGTCGGTATCGACGAGCTGTTCGCCGTGATGCGCTCCACGCTGGCGGGCTATTGCACGTTTCCCAAGCCGCCCGAGAGCATTTTTTCGGGTACGGCGGCACTCGACGATGTCGAGCTGTCGATTTTGCGCCTCGCCTGCGAGGGCAAGAGCCGTCGCGAGATCGCGGCCGAACTGTTTATGAGTGAGGGCACCATCAAGCGCCGCATCTCGGAGATCCTGAGCAAGACCGGCTACGACAACATCATGCGCCTGGCCGTGCATGCGGTGACCGAAGGCAGCATCGTTCCCAACATGGAGCGCTAACGCTCGTTGCGTATCGGCATAAAAACGACGGGGCCGCAGGATCAACTCCTGCGGCCCCGTCTGGTGTGCGCGGATGTGTCCGCCAACCCGCGGCTGATGTTACGTGCCGTTACGCGATGGTTGCGCTGTAGGAGGCGACGTCCTCGTAGGAATCGGTCAGGTAGGCGTCGATGCCGATGGTCGTATTGACGAGGTCGTCAAGGCTGTCAAGCTCGCCGCTCGAGAACGTGAATTCCTCGGTGGCGTTGGTGCCGGGCATCAGGTGAGCCGAGAACCAGGGTTCCTTCATGGTGCCGTTGACGTTGGTCTTGCCGGAAGGAGCGTAGAAGGTCAGGTCCTTGTCGCTCTTGTTGGTGATGTTGACGACAAATCCGATGTCGCCCCAGTCGTCCTTGAACTTCTCGGTGATGGTGATGGTGCACAGGTCGTCATCGGCGACGGTGACGGCGGGGGAGATTTCGATGCTCTGGACGTCGTCGTCTTCGACGGCCTCATCGATCTCTTCTTCCTTCTCGGCGTTCTCGCGATCCTTCTTCACCGTACCGGACAGATCCTTGTCGGACTTCGTAAAGATAAGCTTGTCGCCTTCCACCTCGAGGACGAGCTTGTCGTCCTTGAGCTTCAGGTCGTGCGACTCATCTTCGGCGGTAATCGTTACGGTGGTGGCGTCCTTGGCCTCCCATTTCAGGTCGGCGACCTCAAGGAACATGTCGAGGACGCCCGTGCCGTCTTCGTCGAGGATCAGGATACAGTTGAGGCCCCACTCCTTGAGCATATCCATGTACTCATCGGTGAGCTCTTCGCCGTCCAAGGTTCCACCCGAGTACTGCCAGCTGCCGACGAAGTTGGCCTTGGGGTCCTTGCCGCCGCCGCTGCAGCCCGTCAGGGCAAAGGCGAGCGCCAGGACGCATGTCAGGAATGCGAGTACGGACTTTTTGAACGTTGTCTTCATGGTGTCCTCCTTTATCGAACGAAACCCATAGAAGCAAATGCGGGGGTGGCGGAACCCCCGCCAATTACCAGATAAAGGGGTTAGGGCCTGGGTGTTCCGCAGTTGCTGCAGAACTTGCCGCCGTTTTCGCTACCGCAGTTGGGGCAGAACCACTTGGCCGGTGCCGGGGTGGGTGCGGGGCTGCCGCACTCGGAGCAGAACTTGCCGGTGTTGGTGGCGCCGCAGCTGCAGGTCCATGCGCCGGCCGCAGGTGCGGCAGCGGGTGCCGGTGCGGGGGCGGGAGCCGGAGCCGGCTGCGGGGCAGCCTGCTGCTGTGCCTGGCCGGCGGCGAACAGCTGGCTAGCGTTCATGCCGCCCATGCCACCTGCCATGCCCATGCCCATAAAGCCTGCCATCGCGCCGTTGGGGTTGGCCGCTGCCGCGCGCATCGCGTCGCTCTGGGCGCTGGCGATGTTGGCGGCCGCCATGGTGGGATCGCGCATGACTGCGGCCTTCTGCAGGTCCTTGATCATCTGCTCGTCTTCTTGCGAGGCGGCGATGGAGTTGACGCCAAAGCTCACGATCTCGACGCCACGTAGGTCGCGCCAGTCGGCCGAGAGGACCTCGTTGAGCACGCGGGCGAGCTCGGTGGTGTGACCGGGGATGGCGCTGTAGCGAATGCCCATTTCCGAGATCTTGGCAAAGGCGGGCTGCAGAGCGGTGAGCAGCTCGGACTTAAGCTGGCTGTCGATCTTATCGCGCGTGTAGCTATCGGTCACGTTGCCGCACACGTTGGTGTAGAACAGCAGCGGGTTGGTGATGCGGTACGAATACTCGCCGTTGCAGCGAACGGAGATGTCGACGTCCAGGCCAATGTTGTTATCGACCACGCGGAAAGGCACGGGCGAGGCGGTGCCGTACTTGTTGCCGATGATCTCCTTGGTGTTGATGAAGTAGACGCGCTGGTCCTTGCCTGCGTCGCCGCCAAAGGTAAAGCGGCTGCCGATATTGGCGAACGTCTCCTTGATGGAGTCGCCCAGGTTGCCGCTAAAGACGCTCGGCTCGCTGCCGGTGTCAAAGACGAACTCGCCGGGCTCCAGCGCGACCTCGATGATCTTGCCGTTTTGCACCACGAGCATGCCCTGGCCGTCGTTGACGGCGATGACGGAGCCGTTGGAGATGACGTTGTCCTCGCCGCGCGTGTTGGAGCTGCGGCCGCCGGTGCGCTTGCTGCCCTTGCAGGCCAAGACATCAGCGGGCATCGATTCGCAATAGATAAATTCCTTCCACTGGTCGGCCATGACGCCGCCGGCAGCGCCCAATCCAGCTTTCAAGAGTCCCATGGTGATCTTCCTTTCTCGTCAAAGGCCGGGTGGTATTGGTCAGAATGGCTAATCGTCCTTGTTGTCCTTCATGACAACGGTGGTCTCGGTGTGGCTGAAGGTGTCGTGCTTCTCGGTCAGGTCGAGCTCGCCGCAGTAGCAATCGGCGTGGGTGGCCTCGTTGGCCGTCTTGAGCTGGCCCACCAGCAGCACGTCTGCGATGATCACGATGATCAACGGCGCGACGATGTTGATGAGGATACCATCGACATCAAAGGCGAGGTAGTCCGGATCGAAGGCGTTCTCCCCCATAAAGAGAATCTGGGAAAGGACAAATCCGATCGCAAAGAACAGCACCGAGGCGACAGCGAGCTTGGGCTTGGAGCAGGGAAGCTCGCCGACCATGCGGCCGGTTTGGCCGTTCATGGCAAACAGGTAACTCTTGCCGTTCCACGAGGTAGAGAGCATCCACACGGGGAACAGAGCATAATCGTTTTCTTCCCAGGTGTAGTCGAGCTGCTTGCTTTCGACCGTGGCGTCGTCGTACTCGTCGACGACGGTCTCGCGCAGGGCCGAGATCGTGCTCTCCTCCATGCGGCGCTCGGCGCGCGCCTTGCAGGTTTCGCAATCCTCGTCATAGCGGTTGGCGATGTAGCCGGGCATATAGGCGACCGAGAACGGGCGCAGCGCGTCGTAGTCAAACGGCTCGATGGCGTCCATGTGGCCGTCGGGCATCTTGGACGATCCGTCGACGGGCACGCGCTTAAACGAGATGTTTCCCTTGCGGTAGGCATCGTAGTGGTCGGTGGTCGTGACGGTGCGGTCGGATTCCTCGGTTACGGTCTCGTTGGTCGCATCAAAGCACACCTCGCCGTCCACGCGGGCGCCGTAAAGCCAAAACGGCACGTAAACGCCTTGGACTTTGTCGATATGGTTGCCGGTGACAAAGCTCTTGGGCAGCAGGATTTTGCCCTTGTAGTGGTCTTTGAGCGCGGCCATGACATCGTCGCGCCCGAGCTTAAACGGAATCACCAGGTCGGGTGAGAAGTCGCCCGAGAGCTGGCCGGGTGCCACGGCGGAGTTGCCGCAGTACGGGCAGGTGGTGACGGCGACGGTGCCGTCGGACACGAGCTCGGCGCCGCACGACGAGCAGATGTAGCCGGCGTTTTGAGCCAGCTCCTGCACGGCATCGTCGACAGCAGGCTTGGGGGCCGCGGCTGCGGCATCGGCTTTGGCATCTGCCTTGTCCTGGCGCTCGCGATAGAGGGCCTCGACTTCTTCGACTTCAAAACGCGAATCGCAGTAGTCGCAGACGAGCTTTTGCTCGGCACTGGCAAAGTGAAGGGGGCCGCCACACGCGGGGCACTGATAGTTGACGCTCTCGAAGGCCATGATCGGTCCTTTCGCTGCCGGAGGCTATGCGCCGATGGCGCCGCCGCAGTATTCGCAGCGCCCGCTGGCATCGGGAATGGTGGTTGCACCGCAGAAGGGGCAGGTGACCGCGGTCTTGGGGGCCTTAGCGGCCACGACGCTGTCGCGCGTTTCCTGACGCAGCTGCACCAGCGCGTCGCGGACCTCGGTTGCCTGGCGCTTGGCCTCGCGGTATTCGATGGAACCGCGCTGATCGATGGTGGAGTCGTTCACGCGCAGGTTGATCTCGGTAAAGTACGGCGTGTTGACGTGGATGGTCAGGTTAAAGTCGTAATCCAGGTCGTAGCGCGGCGGATTGTAGCTCTCGCGCTCGCCGTCTTTTGTCTCGCGATAGATTTCGGTGCGGTGCTCGTCGATATCCATATCGCAGCCGAGTACCTGCGAGAACTCGATGATGTCGGGATTGGCGTCGCGCCAGCGGCTCTGCGAAGTGATGATCAGCAGGCCCGCGTCTTCGTCGAGCATGATGTTGGTGCGCCCGGCCGAGAGTGTGCGCGTGGGGTTGAACGACGCCAGGCGCTCGGCATTGGCCTCGCGGTAGGCGAGTTGCTCGCGGATATCGTCCGCGGTGCTGGAGCGATAGCCGTGGAAGTAGGGGGAGAGCTTGCCGGCACACTCTTTGCACAGGTAGCCTTCGCTGATCTTGGTCTTTCCCAAAAGTCCCAGCTCGGTACCGCAAATCGCGCACTCTTTCTTTTCGAACATCTTGTCAAAGAAGCCCATGGCTGCCTCCCATCAACAGGTAGCGTGTGTCACTTTTGATGATGGGGGAGTGCGCGATCTTTCACGATACCCAGACGGCTCAACGAGTCTCCACAACTGGGACATATGGCCCATTTTTGACTGGTCATTGGGGACGTACTTAAATGAGTGGTCTCTACGAGGGAGACGTCGCGGGAACGATCCATCGCGGCGGTGCGCTCACGTTTATGGACGGCTGCCCACTGGGAAAGCTCATGCTCGAGGCGCTGGGGGTGCCGGTTGCCGTCAATAACGACGGTAAGTGCTGTGCACTCGGTGAGTATGCGGCTGGCGCCCTGCGTGGGACGCGTTTTGGCGTGGTGCTCGCTATCGGTACGGGCATCGGCGGCGGTATCGTCATCGACGGCAAGGTCCTGCGCGGCGCGCACTGCTTTGCAGGCGAGTTCAGCTTCTTGCGCAATGATGTCACGACTGCCGCGAGTACGGAAAACTCCTTTGCGGGTTCGGGCGGTTGGCGTGCGCTCCGTGATGCCGCCATTGCCGAGAAGGGCCTGCCTGCGGGTTCTCCGGTGGACGGCCGCCGCGTCTTTGAGTGGATCGCGGATGGCGACATGGCGGCGCAGCGCGCGCCCGACCGCTACGCTCGCGCCTTTGACGGACAGCTCATCAACCTGCAGGCCGTGCTCGACCCCGAGGTCTTTGTGATCGCAGGCGGCATCTCGTGCCATCCCGAGCTCGTCGATGCCCTGCGTGCGCAGATGCCGCTGGCCCTCGCGGGTTACGAAGGGACCCTTGCCGGCATTCCTGTGCCGCAGATAAAGGTGGCCGAGCTCGGCAACGACGCCAACCTTTACGGTGCTGTCCAGGAGGCCATGCGCCTGGTGTAGCGCGAGTCAAACGAGGCTGTCGAAAAAGATAAAGGCCGGCGTGAACCGCCCCCATTTCCTTAGCACAGGAAATGGGGGCGGTTTAATCTCGTACCCCTTTTTAATCCGCTCGGATTCTTGATGAGGGAGTTTGCCATGTTAACCCCATTGTTCAGAAAACCATTGCCCCTGACAAAGCCTTTACTGAATGCCGTGGCCTCAAAGTGCGCCCGCATCGATGCTCTGCCTGCGCTAAACTGAAGAGCATGTACGCGATTACGAGAGGAGCCCGCATGGAGGCTTACAAGCAAGAGTTCATCAAGTTCATGGTCGAGTCCGACGTTCTTAAGTTCGGCAGCTTTACGCTCAAGAGCGGCCGTCAGTCCCCGTTCTTTATGAACGCCGGCGCCTACGTGACGGGCTATCAGCTCAAGAAGCTGGGCGAGTATTACGCCCAGGCCATCCACGATAACTTTGGCGACGACTTTGATGTGCTGTTTGGACCGGCCTACAAGGGTATTCCGCTGGCCGTCGTGACCGCGATTGCCTACCACGAGCTGTACGGCAAGGAGGTCAAGTATTGCTGCGACCGCAAGGAGGCCAAGGACCACGGCGCCGACAAGGGCAACCTGCTGGGCTACGAGCCCCAGGACGGCGACCGCGTGGTCATGGTCGAGGATGTCACCACCAGCGGCAAGTCCATCGATGAGACCTATCCCAAGGTTAAGGCTGCTGCCGACGTCGAAATCAAGGGCCTGATCGTGTCCCTCAACCGCATGGAGGTCGGCAAGGGCGGCGTGACCACCGCACAGAAGGAGATCGAGGCCAAGTACGGTTTCCCCGTCGCGAGCATCGTTTCCATGGCCGAGGTCGTCGAGACCCTCTACAACCACGAGATCGATGGCAAGGTCGTCATCGATGACGAGCTCAAGGCCGCCATCGACGCTTACTACGAGCAGTACGGAGCTCGGGAGTAGGTAGTTACGCGGGTTTACCAACCCGCGTAACCAGTTGACGCTGCAAACCCGCCAGAGCGGCAATCTGCCTTTCAACTTCGGCGGCATGATCAAAAGATCAATGCCGCCTCGTTTCAAGGCACCTTGCTCGCTCTGGCGGGCTTTCGCTCATATGACCCAATCCGCTGTCAAGAGCCACAATGGCCCC
>UQKL01000016.1 GCA_900541695.1 uncultured Collinsella sp.
GCTCCGTCTCGCTCGCCAACGGCCCCTCGGGCGGCGCGGTGGCCACCATCGCGGTCCCCCTGTGCGGGATCTGACGACTCAGGCCCTCACACCGGCGTGCCTCGTAATCAAACGCTTCCCGGATAATAATGCCCGTTGCGGGGATCGCACTGGCTAGTCGCCGCCCATGTGCATGAGCATGTCGGCGATGCGAGTCGCCATCTCGTCCTCCACTGCACGGATGTTGGCGACCCAGGACGCAAGGCCGGCCTGATCGGATGCCTCCGCTTCAAGCACGTCGCGGTTCGCGGTCACCGTCATGAGCGGGGTGACGAAGCCGTGCGAGGCGGTGCAAACGAACGCGCGCTCCCGCTCCTCGACCTCCGCCGCCGGTCGCATGGCGCGTCCCGTTGCCGACCACGCCACGGTGAGCCCCCAAAACGCCGAAGCGATCGGCGTCACTCGCTTCGCTAAATCAACTTTATGGGATGACGGATCACGGTCTTGAGCTTCTCCGGCACGCACTTGCGCGGGTCGGAGAGGTAAATCTCGTGATGCAGACGGGCTTCGGAGAAGTCGGGGGCGTAGCCCCGTTCCGCCGCGAATGTGCGCATGGCGTCTATGGTCGCCGGCTCGTCGTCGTAAGGCCCGGTATGCATGCACTGGACGCAAAGGCCCTCGTCGACCCTCAGCAGCTCGACCGCCGAGAAGTCCAGCTTCTTCTTGGCGGCAGCTTCCGAAACCGCCCAGTCGAAGTCCTCGCGAGTGACGAAATCGGGCAGACGGATGCACGAGATGAAGTTGAAGTCATCCTTCCGCGCATAATCAATCTCGCCATCGGTGCGGTCTTGCCACCAGAAGCCCTCGAGCGGAGGCACGACGAAGTCGAAATAGCCTTCGATCTCTCGCGGGCCCTTCTTCGACATCTTGATGGTATAAGCGACGCCATAGAGCAGCGGCAACGCGTTCTGGTACTCGCCGCCTTCGGCATTGGGATTGCCCTTGCCCCGCACGGCGACGTAGCTCATAGGCGGAACGGTTACGACGCTCGGCTTGCCGGACGGCCTGTAGAGCTCCCTGAACTCCTTCTTGAAATCGTATGCCATCGCAACAAACCTCCCTGAGCTTGGGTTTCCGTCGATATCCGACCAAATATAGCAATGGGCGCGGCTTCGGAAGAGGCCGCGCCCATTGCAGGATATTATAACACAGAATCGAACGTCTGTTCTATTCCCACTCGATGGTCGCGGGCGGCTTGGACGTGATGTCGTAGCACACGCGGTTGGCGCCGGGGACCTCGGCAACGATGCGGCCAGAGATGCGGGCCAGCACGTCGTAGGGCAGCTTGGCCCAGTCGGCGGTCATGGCATCGCTGGACTCGACGGCACGCAGGATGATCGGGCGCTGATAGGTGCGCTCGTCGCCCATAACGCCGACGGACTTGATGTCGGGCAGAACCGCAAAATACTGCCAGCAGCTGTGCTCGGAGTTGCGCTCGCCGGTCTGCTCAAATAGACGCTGGTTGTAGGCGTCGAGCTCCTCGCGTACGATAGCGTCGGCGTTCTTGAGGATCTCGAGCTTCTCCTTATCGACCGCACCGATGATGCGGATAGCAAGACCCGGGCCCGGGAAAGGCTGGCGGAACACGATGTGACCCGGCAGGCCAAGCGCCAGACCAAGTGCGCGGACCTCGTCCTTAAAGAAGTGGTCGAGCGGCTCAATAAGGTCGAAGTGCACGCCCTCGGGGAACGGGATCAGGTTGTGATGGCTCTTGATGGTGGCCGTCTTGCCGCCCGTCTTGCGAGCGCCGGACTCGATGATGTCGGGGTAGATGGTGCCCTGAGCCAGGTACTTGACCGGCTTGCCATCGGTCTCGAGCTGCTGCGCCACGGCGAAGAACTCTTTCCAGAACTGCGTACCGATGATGCGGCGCTTCTCCTCGGGCTCGGTCACGCCGGCCAGAAGCTCGGCATAACGGTCCTCGGCATGGACGTGGATAAAGTCGACGTCAAACTGCTTGGTGAAGACCTCCTCCACCTGCTCGGGCTCGCCCTTGCGCAGCAGGCCGTGGTTGATGAACACGCAGGTCATCTGCTTGCCCACGGCGCGGGCGCCAAGAGCTGCCACGACGGAGGAGTCGACGCCACCGGACAAGGCCAGAATCACGCGGTCGTCGCCGACCTTCTCGCGGAACTCGGCCGTCATGGTCTCGACCAGGTTGTCCATGCTCCAGTTGGGCTCCAGGCCACAGATCTCAAACAGGAAGTTGCTCAGCAGCTGCTGACCGTACTCGGAATGCTTGACCTCGGGGTGGAACTGCGTGGTGAAGATCTTGCGCTCGACGCACTCCATGGCGGCAACCGGGCACACGTCGGTGCTGGCGGTAACGGTAAAGCCCTCGGGCACCTCGGACACGGCGTCGCGATGGCTCATCCACACGGTCTGCTCCATGGGCGTGGAGTTAAAGAGCTTGGCGCCTGCCGTGCGCGTAATGGTAGCGCGGCCGTACTCGCCCACCTCGGAATGGCCGACCTTGCCGCCGAGCGTCACGGCCGTGATCTGATGGCCGTAGCAAAAGCCCAGGACAGGAAGGCCCAAGTCAAAGATGGCAGGATCGATGGACGGAGCGTCCTCGGCATACACAGAAGCCGGGCCGCCGGAAAGGATGAGCGCAGAGGCGTTCATCTCGCGAATCTCGTCGGCCGAGATGTCGCAGGGGACAATCTCGGAATACACGTTGAGGTCGCGGACGCGACGGGCAATGAGCTGACCGTACTGCGCACCAAAGTCGAGTACGAGGACCTTTGCGGAAGCCTTTTGATCCATGGTTCCCCCTCTTGTTGGCGGGGAGCCGGTGCCCACCCGCGTGAATGAACGAAAATAACCTCCATAGTGTACACGTTATATGGGGTTTCTCGTCCCTCGCAGCCATCAGCGCACGGCAAACGCACGACCAGGGCCCCTATTTGACGGCAATTGAAGTGTTACCAGACGTTACAGATGATGTAATACGTTTGAACATTGGACGCCCTGTGCCACAATACTGCCGAACGACTCCGCCTCTGCGGCGGCAAATACGATAGGAATATCAGCATGAAGCGCATCCTTCTCATCGCCACGGGCGGCACCATCGCATCGACCGAGGACGGCAACGGCCTCTCCCCCGCCCTGACCGGTGAGGAGCTCGCCCAGAGCGTCCCCGAGATCTCGGGCCTCTGCGAGCTCGACGTCGTGCAGCCCATGAACATCGACAGCACCAACATGCGCCCGAGTGACTGGATGCGTATCCGCGACGTCATCGTCGAGGGTTATGCCGACCACGACGGCTTCGTGATTCTGCACGGCACCGACACCATGAGCTACACCGCGGCAGCGCTTTCCTATCTGATTCAGGACAGTCCCAAGCCCATCGTACTCACCGGCTCGCAAAAGCCCATGGGCAACCCTTTTACTGACGCCAAACTCAATCTGTACCAGAGCCTGCTCTATGCGCTCGATGAGCATTCGCACGACGTCTCTATCGTGTTTGGCGGCGTCGCCATTGCCGGTACGCGCGCCCGCAAGCAGCGCACCATGAGCTTTAACGCGTTCATTAGCGTCAACTATCCGCCCATTGCCTACATCCGCAACGACCGCATCGTGCGCAACGGGCTTCACGGCACGCATCAGGGCGAAAACCCGGTGCGTTTCTACGACAGCATCGACCCGCGCGTGTTTGTCCTTAAGCTGACGCCCGGCGTAAACCCGGGTATCCTTGACGCCCTTGCCGATAGCTACGACGCCGTGATTCTGGAGACCTTTGGCATTGGCGGTATCCCCGAGTTTGGCGAGTCCGGCGAGTCATTCCAAGAGGCAATTTTCCGCTGGGTCAATTCGGGTCGCACCGTCGTTATGACCACACAGGTCCCCGAGGAGGGCCTCGATTTGGGTGTTTATGAGGTCGGCCGTGCCTACGCCGACCATCCGGGCATTCTACGCGGCGACGATATGACAACCGAGACGCTCGTGGCCAAAACCATGTGGGCACTCGGCCAGTCACGTGATGCGGCAGAGATTCAACGCCTGTTCTACAGCCAAGTCAATCACGACCGTATCCCGATGGTGTAATTCAGTTTTCGACGGGTATCCCCTATTCGATGCCCTCGAGAAGCTCCGATACCGTCATGCCAAGCGCGGGCGCGATCTTAAATAAAACCTTGAGCGTGAAATTTGCCGTCCCATCTTCGATTCGGTCGAGGTAGGGTCGGCTGATTCCTGTCGCCACGCAAAAATCGACCTTGGAGATACCAAGGGCCTTGCGCGTCCGCTCAACTCGCTCGCCAAGAATCTGTTTCGCATGCTCATTCATGCAGACGAGTTTGAAATGGAGCAAAACAAAAACGTAAACTATAGTTTACGTTTTGCCGAATATACAGGAGTTTTCTATGTCGGCTTGCTCAATTTGCATGCGTCAGAAATCACGCTGCTCAGACGGCGCGCAGCCCAAGCTTGTCGTCGTTGAGGCCGAATGCCTTTCCCCGGACGAACGCACAGCCTTTACGCTGCTATCGAGCCGTGTTGCGACCGCACTGCTCCCCGACCCGGCGAGAGGCGAGCTCGCCGCTCAATGCCGAACGCACGGCTGCGCCCTTGACCAGGCCGTAGTAATAGCAACCAGCCAGCGTGGCCTGCCCCTCCTTTTAGAAGCCGGTATCGCGCTCTGCCTTCGCGGCGCCGGATACGAAAACGAGGCCGCCGCCGATGTGGTCTTTAAACCACGATCGAGCGGCGGCCTCGCAGCAGCCATTGAATATGCATGCAGGCTCGTTGCCTGAAAAGGACAAGCTAGAAACCAAAGCCAAAGCCCGTTCCGGTAATCGCCGAATACATAAAGTAGACGTTGATCACGTTGAGGAACACACCCGTGATGCAACCGTTGCGCAGGTAGCGCTCGCACACGATGCGCGCCATGGCGGCGGAATCCTCATTGTTCTTTGCCTGGCGTCCCGCCGTAAAGTACGTCGCCACGCTCAACAGCAGGTTGAGCACCGGAAGTGCCAGCAGCTCGTAGCTCTTGCCCCAGCGCGTCACCTCGCCGGCGGCATTAAACTTCGTTGCCACCTCGGGACCAATGTTGGGGATAACACACGCTGCGACCACCAGCGGAAGCACTGCAAGTACCAGCAGCGCGATGCCCATGTAGCCGGCTTTTTTGCCATATTTAAACATGCGCGTCGTCCTTACACGTTAAAGCGGAAGTGCACGACGTCGCCATCGGCCATGACATACTCTTTGCCCTCAATACGCAGCTTGCCGGCAGCCTTGGCACCCTGCTCGCCACCGAGCTCGATGTAGTCGTCGTAGCCAATGACCTCGGCCTTAATAAAGCCGCGCTCAAAGTCGGTGTGGATGACACCGGCGGCCTGCGGGGCGGTCGCGCCCTGACACACCGTCCAGGCCTTGACCTCCATCTCGCCAGCCGTAAAGAACGACTGCAGACCAAGCAGCTTGTAGGCTGCCTGCGCGAGCACGTCCAGGCCGGGCTGCTCCAGGCCCAGGCTCTCCAGGTAGTCGGCAGCGTCCTCGGGATCGAGCTCGGAAAGCTCGGCCTCAATCTTGGCGCAGATCGGCAGCGGCTTGACGCCGTCGATGGGCGCCAAGTCCTCGTTGAGCATGTCCTCATCTACGTTGGCCACATACAGGATGGGCTTCATGGTGAGCAGGAACAGGCCCTTGGCAGCGGCACGCTCCTCGTCGGTCATCTCCATGGATGCGGCGCGCTTGCCCTCGTTGAGCCAGGCAAGCAGACGCTTGGCGACCTCGAACTTGGGCATGAGCTCCTTGTCGCGCTTGGCCTCCTTCTCGAGCTTGGGCAGCTGCTTCTCGAGCGTGCCCATATCGGCCAGGATGAGCTCGGTCATGATGGTGTCGGCATCGCCGGCGGGGTCGACGAACTCGCCCGTGCGGCTCACCTCACGCATGACGTTGGGGTCCTTAAAGTAGCGCACGACCTCGCAGATGGCGTCGGTCTCGCGGATGTTTGCCAAGAACTGGTTGCCCAGGCCCTCACCCTCGTTAGCGCCCTTCACCAGACCTGCGATGTCGACGAACTCGACCGTCGCCGGCACAATGCGACCCGGGTTGACGATGTCGGCGAGCTTTTGCAGGCGGCTATCGGGCACGTCGACGATACCCACGTTGGGATCAATCGTGGCAAACGGATAGTTGGCGGCAAGGCCAGTCTTTTTGGTAAGCGCGGTGAACAGCGTCGACTTGCCCACGTTGGGCAGGCCCACGATACCGATGGAAAGGGACACGACAGCTCCTTTTAGTACAGGTACTTCAAACCGTATAAGTATAGCGCCGCCGCAGCATCCGGGCGAATCCGGACACCGCGGCGGCGCAAATGAAGCAGAGATGTGTGAGGGTTCGAGACAGTAGTCCTTACTTAAGCTCGGGCCAGAAATCCTTGTTGGCCTCGATGAGCTCGTCCAGGATCTGCTTAGCAACGCTCGCCGAAGGAATGGTCTTGGAGAGCGTGAGTGCCTGCCAGAGCTTCTGGTAGCTACCCTCGACCCAAGCCTGGACAACGAGTTTCTCGACGGAAACCTGCTGCTCCATGAGGCCCTTCTGGAACTGCGGGATCGGGCCCTGGCAGATCTTCTCAAAGCCGTTGGAACCGACGATGCAAGGCACCTCGACCATGGCCGTCGGGTCGAAGTTGGGCACAGCACCATCGTTGGGAACGATCAGCAGGAAGCGCTCGAGCGTATTCTCGGCCAGTGCGCAGGCAAGGTCGACGATGTAGTTGGCATGTACATCTGGCTCAAAGCCGCCGTCTTTAGCAGTACCCTTGGCGATGATGTCGCGGCAAGCGCCAAAGACCTTCTTCTCGCGGCCGTCCATAACCTCATTGGCGCGAGTGTAGTTGGGGTCAGACGTCTCGACGACATAGTCCGGGTACAGGTAGTACTTGAGGTAGGTATTGGGAATCGTCTCGGGATCGACAGCATAGACATCCTTGGCCTTGCCGAAGGTGTGAATCCAGCTCTCCTCGACATGCTGCTCCTTACCGGCCTCGTGCTCGATGCCGTCCAGGTAGCCGTTCTTAGCCATGTGCTCCTTAATCTGCGGCATGAGGTCGTTGCCGTCCTTGTCGTAGATTTTGCTCCACCAACCAAAGTGGTTGAGGCCGTAGTAGCTATACTGCAGCTCGCGACGATCCTTGATGCCGCACATACGGCTCATCTTATCCATGAGGTCGATCGGCATGTCGCAGATGTTGATGATGCGGCTGTTGGGGCGCAGCACGCGGCAGGCCTCGGCGACGATAGCTGCGGGGTTGGAGTAGTTGAGCATCCAAGCGTTGGGGCTGTACTTCTCCATGTAGTCGAGGATCTCGATGACGCCGCCGATGGAGCGCATGCCGTAGGCGATACCGCCGGCACCGCAGGTCTCTTGGCCAACGCAGCCGTACTTGAGAGGAATCTTCTCGTCGAGCTCACGCATAGCGTACAGGCCAACGCGGATGTGAGCGAGGACGAAGTCGGTCCCGGTGAATGCGGTCTCGGGGTCGGTGGTGTAGTTGAACTCAACCTCGGGGGCGTTCTCGTGAAAGTAGATCTCGCAGGCCTTGGCCACGGTCTCCTGGCGCTCGGCGTTGTTGTCGTAGAAGGTCACCTTGTTGACCGGGAAGCGGTCGCGCTCCTCGAGCAGCATCAGAGCGATGCCCGGGGTGAAGGTGGAGCCACCGCCGGCAATGGTCACGGCATAGTTTTTCTTGGACATGATGTCCTCCTCATTCTGGCCGCTTGCTCAATCCATCCCCGTACGCGGCCTGCACGGTTTGGAATTGTTACCTAGAAGTGGAGTTTTTTATCTCTAGAATCGGCCTTGCGGTGCATACCGGCTCTGCAAGGCCGATTGTTTCGATGGACGATGGTTTACAGAAGACTCTCGAATTTCTCGCGAACCTGCGGGACAGCAAGGCCGATGATGACCTGGATTGACTGGCCTTGGATCACCAAGCCATGCGTACCGATCGCCTTGAAGGAAGCCTCGGGTGCAACGGCGCCCTTATCCTTGACGTTAACGCGCAGACGGGTGGCGCAGTTAGTTACATCGATGATGTTATCCGTGCCACCGAGTAGATCGAGGATGTTCTCGGCAAGCACCAAGCGCTCATCATCTTTACTCTGGGCGACCGATTTGCTAGCAGCAGCACCGCCCTGCTTTTGCTTGTAGTCGGCCTTGGACTTGAGCTCGACCTCAACATCGTCATCCTCGCGACCGGGGGTCTTAAAGTCGAACTTGACGATCAGGAAACGGAAGACCACGACCCAAAGAGCGGTAAAGCACAGACCGACAAGGATGGAGATGGCGTACTGCAGACCGTGTGCGGCCCAAAGGGGCAGCCAGTCCCACGAGAGCATCGAGATGATGCCGCCGTCGAAGATGCCCACGACGCCAAGGAGGTTTTGAGCCATGCAGCCAAGCGCTCCGAGCACGCAGTGGACGACGAACAGGCCGGGCGCGATGAACAGGAAGGTGAAGTCAAGCGGCTCGGTAATACCGCAAAGCATAGCGGTAAGGGTGACGGGAATGAGCAGAGCCTTGACGCGCTGCTTGCGCTCGGGTTTGGCGGTCATATAAAACGCAATGGCGACGCCAAGCGAGCCGAAGACTTTAGTCCAACCAGGGCAGGTATAGGCAGCCCAGGGTGCGGCATCCTTAAGAGCAATGCTCGGATCGGCAGCCAGTTGGGGCAGGATGTTGGCCCAAGCAGCAAAGATGCCGCCGTTGACCGCCGCGTTGTCGTAATAGAACGGCGTATAGATAAAGTGGTGCAGGCCTGTAGGAATCAGCACGCGCTCGAAGAAAGCAAAGACGCCCACGCCAAACGTACCGGCGGAAAGGATGAATCCCTGGAAGGCGGCGATAGCAGCCTGAACATGCGGCCATACCAGGCAGGCGATAATAGCGACCGGAACCATAACGAAGAAACCGATCATATAGATGAACACGGAGCCCGAGAACACGCCCAACCACTCAGGAAGTTCGGTGTCGAAGTACTTGTTGTGAAGCATCGTGGCAATACCCGAAATGATAAGCGCGCCCATGATGCCCATATCAAGCGTTTTGATGCTTGCGATAGTGGCAAGACCAGTACCGCTGCCCGCCTCGACAGAGTAGTCGACCCCAAAGACAGGGCCCCACTGCCCCAAGATTGTGCTTACAAAGTAGTTGAAGGTAAGGTAGATGGCCAAAGCCTCCATGCAGCAGCGAGCGTTCTGCTTGTTCGCGAGCGAGATTGGTAACGCTACGCAAAACAGCAACGGCATCTGGTTAAAGAGCGTCCAACCACCCTGGAGCAGCACATTCCAGCAATCAAACCAAAGATGACCCGCAGTGGCCATCTCGCCAAAGATCGCCTCGGTGGTAAACAACGTACCCAGGCCGACGACGATTCCGGAAAATGCGAAAAGAATTGCAGGCGTGTACATTGCACCGCCGAAACGTTGTATCTTTTGCATCATGACGGGGAATCCCCCTCTCTTCATTCGGAGCGCTGCGGTTTTGGCTTCACTCGAGACCGCAGACGCGCCGTTTGCGTGTACCTCGTGCAATAGGACGGGTGGGCCCGCTTCCCTGACTTCTTGCGCTTCTATTTTTATCATATCACTTATCTAGACAAGTTAGTATAAATACTACGGTCGGTAAACGGTTAATTATTGGCCGTAAACGGTATATGTCCAGTATTTCGCCTGCTAAATCTGATATAGCTGATAGCTGCAATTCATATTTCTTTTTTACTTGTCTAGATATGCTTGTCTATATTTGCAGACATACCTATACTTCATTACAACATTCACCACCACGTTAAGGAGTCACCATGAAAAGCGCGGTCTTCTATGGAAAGCACGATCTCAGGGTCGAGGATTCGACAAAGCCGGCCGTGGGCAAGCGCGACGTTCTGATCAACGTCAAGGCTTGCGGCGTCTGCGGTACCGACGTTCATATCTATGAAGGCGACAAGGGCGCAGCCGACGTTACCCCGCCCACGATCCTTGGTCATGAGTTTGCGGGCGTTGTCGAGGCCGTAGGCAGCGACGTCGCCGACTTTAAACCGGGCGATCGCGTGTGCATCGACCCAAACCATCCCTGCGGCTGCTGCGAACCCTGCCGTGACGGAATCAACCACTACTGCGAGCATATGACCGGCTACGGCACCACCGTTAACGGCGGCTTTGCGGAGTACTGCTCCGTCGATATGCAGCAAGTCTACAAGTTGGGCGAGCACACCAGCTTCGAGCAGGGTGCCATGACCGAGCCCGTGGCGTGCTGTCTGCACGGCATCGATATGTGCAACATCAAGCCCGGCAGCACAGTTGTCGTTATCGGCGGTGGCATGATCGGTCTGCTCATGATGCAGCTTGCCAAAAACGCCGGCGCCACCAAGGTCGTCTTGCTCGAACCCGTCGAAGGCAAGCGCGAGGTTGCGCTCAAACTCGGCGCCGACCTGGCAATTGATTCCATCCACGAGGACGTCCCGGCCCGCCTGAAGCAGGAGGGCGTCGGCAACGTCGACGTTGTAATCGAATGTGTCGGTAAGCCCGTCACCATTGAGCAGGCCATTAGAATCGCCGGCCATAAGGCCACGGTTATGATGTTCGGACTTACCAAGCCCGATGAGACAATCACCGTCAAGCCCTTCGAGGTCTTCCAGAAGGAGCTTGTGCTCACCTCGTCCTACATCAACCCTTATACGCAGCGTCGCGCGCTCGAGCTCATCGACTCTGGCAGGCTCGACGTATCCTCGATGGTCGCCAAGGTGGCTTCCCTCGACGAACTCGGCGCCATCCTGTCAGACCCGGCTCTGCGTGCCATGGGTAAATATATAATCGACCCCAGCAAGTAAATCGATTGACACCTGCGCGGACGGCCCTCATCCGTCGTTCACGCACCCAGCTCTAGGAGACCGTCATGGCGCGAGCCATCTTCCAAACCATTTATGACAACGTGAAGCAGTCGATTGACGACGGCACATACGCCTATCAGAGCTATCTGCCTTCGGAGACTGAGCTCACGCAGCTGTTTGACTGTTCGCGCATGACGGTCCGTCGCGCCATCTCGATGCTTGCGGCAGATGGTTACGTGCTCCCCCAGCAAGGCAAAGGCATGCGCGTCATTCGCAACATCAGTGACGAGAAGAGTCGTGGTGGCGGCGGACTCGAGACCTTTAAGGAAATCGCGGTCAACCGAGGCTTTGAGCTCAAGACTGTCACCACCGTCTTTGAGCTCCTCATCTGCAGCAAGGCGCTCTCCAAGATTACTGGGTTTCCCGAAGGCTGTGAGCTCACACGCGCCAAACGCATCCGTTATGCAGACGGACAAGCCGTGTGCTCCGACGACTCCTATTACCTAAGCTCACAAGTACCGGGGCTGACACCCGAGATTGTCAACGACTCGATCTATCGTTACCTCGAAGAAGATCTTGGCATTAAGATTGCCACGGGCAAACGCGATGTAACAATTGAGCATCCCACGCCCGAAGATGCGCGCGTGCTCGATCTCGACGACTTTAACGCACTCGCCGTTATACGCGGGCAGACCTACAACGCCGACGGCATCCTTATGGAATACACCGAGACCAAACAGGTCCCCGGGTTCTTTTTGCTCCATGAAACCGTGACGCGCAACGGTACCGGTCGAACCGGCCACCAAAGCAGCATGAACTAACCATTTATTAGTTGCGGTGGGACAGTTCCTAGAATGGCCAGCTTAAGGGCAAAACAGGAACTATTCCACCGCAACTTTTTTGGCCGGCGGGGCAGTATCTGTCCCACCGGCCATCATTTACGCTCTTTTAGCTAGTCCGCGAGCTTCTCCACCTGATCGAGCATCTTGCCGAGTTTGGCCTTCGCCTCGGCCTTGACCTTCTCAGCTTCTTCGTGAGCCTTCGCCTTCTGGGCGGCCTTCTCCTCGGCCTCGGGGTCGACGACGATCAAGTTGGACGCATCGTGCTCAACAAGCTTGAGCGCATGTTCGGGACAAACCTTGACACAGGCACCGCAACCCAAACAATACGTGGATTCCAGTGCAAAGCGACCGCTTCCTACCAAATCGCAGGCGAACGTGGGGCATACATTGACGCACTCGCCGCACGACGTGCACTTGTCAAAATCGCACTCCGGCGTGCTCACCTGCATGTTCTGGGCAAGCTCGGGGTGGTTTTGCAGCGTCGAGAGCACCAGCTGCCGCCCGTGCGTGAGCGAACGGCGACGCTTGGTCGTCGTGGTGCCGCACATGGTGTTGAGCGTGCGCTCCAGCTGGGTAATCTGGTGGCGGTGGGCTTTGAGCTTCTGCGTCACCGAGGCCAGCGCCGCCGTCGCCGGGTTGAGCTTGGTCACCGTCAGGCCCGTGGTGCGGGCGATCTTTTCCATGTACTCCTTGCGCTCGTACTCGCGGCGCTTATGGCACTTGAGGCTCTTGGGGTCGACCTCCAGGCCCATACCCGTGCCAGACCACTCCTCGGCCTTCGCAATCGCCTCGCCCAGAATGTCCTCACCGCCGATGTTGCGGCATTTATCGCACACGCCCAACGGCAGGTACACGCTCACGTTGGGATAGTCCGCCAGCACCGAGAACCAGGTCTCGGCCGTAATATCGCCCACGCAGGCAACGACGACTTCGTTTTCGCGCGGCATGCGCTTAAGGGCGCGCGTGCAGGTGACGTAGGCGGTCTCGTGGCTCGTGGCCGCCGAGACAATGTCGTCATACAGGTTTTTAGGCGCCAGGCGCGGCGAGATGATTGCCTCGGTCGGACAGGCAGCGGCGCACAGGCCGCACTTGCGACAGGAGTCGAGGATCTCGATGGCGTCTTCCTCGACCTCGATAGCGTTGACCGGGCACACGTCCATGCACGCGGTACAGCCGCTCTTTTCGTTTTTGCAGGTCAGGCACGGAATGGTGTTGCCGCGCGGACGCTCCTTGTAGTCGGCAGGATTCCACTGCGGTGCCGACGGATCGAGTGCATCGGTCACACCGCCAAGCGGGTTTTTAAGAAAGTCGAAACCCTTGCTGATCTCGATAATGTCATCAAACAGATCGTGTTCCTGCGCCATGCGCGGCCCCTCCCTGAGCAGTGCAAACAAGCAAGAGACAATGATACGCCATCGGCCCACGCCTCGGGCAAATTACACGCGGCGCATCTTTGCGGCAAATAGCCCATGGCCTATCGCCGCCCCGATTGCACAAGGTCGATCAAGCGCCAAGCTATGCCTCGCACATGAACTGCACGAGCTTTTGTTTGGTCACCTTTGCCTGCTCGTTGGCCATGTTACGCTCGTTTCTAAAGACCGCATTTGCAACACTCTGCAGATCGGCATCGGAAATCTCGCCAAGGCCCAGCTCCTCGAGCGTCGTCGGCAGACCGACGCGTTGGCAAAACTCGAGCACCTGATCAAGCTCGGGTGCACGCTCCAGGCGCAGCTGCACCACCAGGCCAAATGCCACGGCCTCGCCATGCATTGCCTTGCACTCGGGCAGAATCGTCAACCCGTTGGCGATGGCATGCGCCAACGCCAAGCCACCGCCCTCAAAGCCAACACCCGAAAGCAGAATATTGCACTCGATCAGGCGCTCAACCGCCGGCGATGTACGCCCTTTTTTGAGATCGCGCTTGGCAGCGACGCCGCACTCCATGAGCGTGTCGTAGCAGGCGCGAGCCGCAACCAAGGCCAAGTGTCCCGGCGCGCCACCGTGCTCGTTGGCGCCGTGCGCCGCGGCGCACGAACGCGCCTCAAAATACGTTGCCAGCGCATCGCCCATACCAGCGACCGTCATACGCAGTGGGGCCGCCGCGACCACGTTGGTATCGACCACGACCAGGTCTGGATTCTTCTCGAGCATCAGGTAGTGGTCGAACGACCCATCCTCGTGATACAGCACCGAAATCGCGCTGCACGGACCGTCCATCGAAGCCGCCGTGGGGCATACGCACAACGGCACCTCGGCATAAAACGCAACGGCCTTGGCAATATCGAGTATCTTGCCGCCGCCAATACCCACCACCATGTCGCAATACTCGGCCCGGGCTTCCTTAGCCATTTCGACAACGGCGTCTTCCGTACACGGACCGTCATAAATCTTAAAGAACGGCTCACTTAGATCTTCGTCCAGAAATCCATCGACGATCTGCTTGCACAGCCGATCCTCGGTGCCCTGGTCAAACAAGACATAAGCAGCGCAGCCCAACCATGACAAATACCTGCCCTGACGCGAAAGTTCGCCCGGCCCCTGAACATACCGGCCGGGACCGCCATAAACCATGGGAAGCGCCATACGAGAATCCGCCCTTCATCAAACAACGATTGGTACAAAGTAACCTTCCCCCTGCACCAACTTGTGCATTGGAGACAGGCCACTTTGCACCATAGCAAAAAGGGGCAAAGTCATCTGCTGGCTTTGCCCCTTCCTTAGCTTGATTTACTCATCCATGAGATAGTAGTGGCCCAGCGCGTCGGCACCCAGGATGGCGTTTGCGACCATCTCGGGCGTCACCTCAAACGGCATGTTGCACATGGTGTCATCGGGTGCGCAGGCGGCCTCGGCAACAATCATGGCCTGCTCGCGCGTAAGCTCGGCAACGCCAAGTTCCTTCATCGTGACCGGCAGGCCCAGCTCAATGCAGAAGCCCAAGACTTCCTCGAGCTTCTCGGTCGGGGCATTCTCGAGTACCAGCTGGACGATGGTGCCAAAGGCGACCTTCTCGCCGTGATACATGCCGTGGCACTCGGGCAGCATCGTCAGACCATTGTGGATGGCATGAGCAGCAGCAAGGCCCGAGCTCTCAAAGCCAATGCCCGAAAGCAGCGTGTTGGCCTCGATGATGTGCTCGACGGCAGGCGTCAGCGCACCCTTCTCCAGCGCGACCTTGGCCTTGACGCCATCGGCCATAAGCGTCTCGTAGCAGAGCTTGGCGAGCGCCAGGCCGGCCATGCCGCCCTTGCCGCCAGCGCAGGTGCCGCCGTCGGCATCGTGCGTCGCCTGAGCCTCGAAATAGGTTGCGAGCGCATCGCCCATACCGGAAACCGTCAGGCGCACCGGGCTCGCCGCGATAACCGTCGTATCCATAAGGACGATATTGGGGTTTGCCTTCAAGAAGAGGTACTTGTCGAACTGGCCGTCATCGGTATAGAGCACCGAAAGCGCCGAACACGGGGCATCGGTCGAAGCAATGGTGGGGCAAATGATAACCGGGGACTCCAGGTAATAGGCGACGGCCTTCGCGGTGTCGAGGATCTTGCCGCCACCGACGCCGACGATGATGTCGCAACCGTTGTCGCGAGCGAGCGCAACCAGGCGATCGACCTCGCCCTTAGAGCACTCACCGTTAAAGTCCTCAAACAGCAGCTCGGCCTTAGCCTCGGCAAAGCCGCCCTCGATCTTGGTGCCGACGCGCTTCTTGCCCGAAGGCGTCACGATGACGAGGGCCTTAGCGCCGGGCGGCTCGACATAGGAGCCGAGCTTGGCCAGCTCGTCCGGACCCTGGATGTACTTGCTGGGGCTATTGAAAATTGCAGCCATAACTATCCCATTCTCTAAAAGAAAAAAGAAAGGGGCTCCGTACGGATACGTGCGGAGCCCCTCGTTACGATAACAAGAGTCGATTAGAAATCGATGTCGGTGTCGTAGTAGCAGGCCTTGAGGATCTTCTCGAAGTCGGCAGCCTTGGTCTCACGCGGGTTCTCCGGCGTGCAGGCGTCGGTCTCGGCGTTCGCGGCGATCTCGGGCAGCTTGGCGAGGAACTCCTCCTCGGAAACCATCTGCGGGTTCTCGGCGTCGACCTTCACGCCACCATTCGCGTAATCCTTGATGGACTGCGGAATGTTGAGCTGGTCGTTGAGGTCGCGAATCTTCTGGACGAGCGCGGCGATGAGCTCTTCGTTGGTCTCGCCGGGAAGGTGCAGGATCTCCTTGGCCACGTAAGCATAACGCTCGGCAGCACGGGGATCCTTGGAGTTCCACTGGATGACCTTGCCCAGGTACATGGCGTTAGCAGCACCGTGGATGATGTGGCCGTTCTCGAAGGCAGCACCGGTCTTGTGAGCCATGGAGTGAACGATGCCGAGCAGGCCCGAGGAGAAGGCGATACCGGCGATGCACTGAGCCTCGTGCATGTGCTGACGGGCCTCATGGTCGCCAGCATAGGACTTGGGCAGCCACTCGACGATCTCGCGGATGCCGTGCAGAGCGTTGGCGTCGGTGAACATGGAAGCGCAGGTGGAAACGTAGGCCTCCATGCAGTGGGTCAGAGCGTCCATGCCGGTGTGAGCGCACAGCTTGGCGGGCATGGTGTAGGTGAGCTCGGGGTCGACGATGGCGACATCAGGGGTGATGTTGAAGTCGGCCAGCGGGTACTTGATGCCCTTGGCATAGTCGGTAATGACGGAGAAGGCAGTGACCTCGGTAGCGGTACCGGAGGTAGAGGAGATGGCGCAGAAGTGAGCCTTCTGACGCAGCTCGGGGAAGCTGAACGGCTGGATGATGTTATCGAAGGACTCCTCGGGATACTCGTAGAAGACCCACATGGCCTTAGCGGCATCGATGGGCGAGCCGCCGCCGATGGCGATAATCCAGTCGGGCTCGAACTCGCGCATGGCCTCGGCGCCCTTCATGACCGTCTCGATGGACGGATCGGACTCGACGCCCTCGAACAGCTTGACCTCCATGCCGGCCTCTTTGAGGTCGGCCTCAACGTCCTGCAGGAACCCGCCGCGGCGCATAGAGCTGCCGCCAGAAACGATGATGGCCTTCTTGCCCTTGAGGTTCTTCACCTCGTGGCGAGCACCCTCACCAAAGTACAGATCGCGAGGATTGGTAAAACGTCCCATACTGTGCCTCCTAAACAAGCCCCTCTTAGACTTGCGTATATAACGGAGCACCCAATTGGCTCCGTTAGGACCGTTTTGCGCGTTGCCGGCGATGACAATGCGCGATGTCTAAACGTCTCAACGCTCAGACAAACACTATTCTACCGTTCTGGTTGGTCAGTTATTCACCTAAAGCCGACAATGATGAAACGTTTTTTCTATCCCTGAAGACCCTTGTGGGGCATTCATACTCCCAAGCTGGGCAAACGTTTTATCAAGGTTGACCACATATCCCGGGCAGGACTGTGGCCCTCCAAAATGCGCCCCGTTCGCCGCCAAAAATCGACCGTTTGCGGCACCGTGATACCACTCAGTCGTCCAAGGTGCCGACATTTGTGCGACATCCGTCTTCGTGGTGCAAAGGTGCATGTCCAAGTGCGGCACCCCCGGTGTGCCACATGCGGGTAAACTAGAACCTTATATAGAGACATTTGAACCCTAACCGCAGCAAAGGAGGCCCCATGGCATTCGATCCCATTCAAGAGGATTGCCATCGCCTCGTTCTTGAGGCCTTGCGCCGCGACAATATCCCGCTCACCGACGGTGCCGCCGTAGAGCGTCTGATGGAACAATTCACCCGCAACCCCGCGCCGCTCATCGTGCACGACCGCGACCGCGCCGGGCACCTCATTGCCAAGGTGGTCGAGGCTGTCGACTACCGCATTCCCTTTATCCCTGACGATACCCAGGCAGAGCAAGAAGAGGCCGCTGCCGAGAACATGCTTCGCGAGGCAGCCGCGCTCGACCCCACCAACTGGGATGCCCAGCGCATGCTGATCGCCCTCACCGCCAACTCCAACGAGGAGTACGTACAGTACTTGGTATCCAAGCGCGATGAAGTCGAGCACGACCTGGCACTCAAGATCGCCTCGGCGCAGGACCCCTACGAGCGCGAGGCCGCAGGCGACCTTATGCGCCGCCCCTACCTGCGCTGGCTTGCCGCCCTTGCGTCGCGCGCCCTCATTAGCGGCCGCTATCGCATGTCGCTCGAAGCCGCAAACCGCAGCCTCGACTTTGCCCCCAACGATCCGGCCGGCGTCCGTCACACCGCGATGCTCGCCATGGCGAAGCTCGAATACCCCGCCGAGGAGCTCAAGCGCTTTCGCTCTGCCCACTCCGTCCCCTATCTCACCAACACGCCGCTACGCCGTCGTCCCAAGGACGCGGAGCGCGACTTGGACCCATGGACGCTCATCGCGCTGATGAGCGCTGCCTGGCGCGAGCTGGACTACGAGGGTGCCGAGCGCTACTTGCGCATCCTGGTGCGCTCATGCCCGCACGCGGCCGAAGCACTCTACTTCCAAACCGAGTTTCCCGATGGCGTCTATGCCCGCGTCAACGTGGGCGTGGGCTCCACCGACGAGCTTGTCCTTGCGCTGTCCGAGGCGACGCCGGTACTGCAGGAGGGCCTGGGCGCCCCCGACAATGCCAGCTTTGCCGCCTGGGTCGCCACCAACGATATCGTGCGTTCCCAGATCGACGAGCGCATCCTGCGGGCGGCCGAGCAGGGCTTGCCGTTTAAGGGAGGAGACCTCTAATGGATCCGAGCGTCTACATCCCCGCCTACCTGGAGCGCGCCTACGTTGCGTCGCACCCCGAACTCACCGATGCAGCACGCGAGCTTGTCCATAACAACGTGAGCGTCAACCCTCATAAGTATGCGCAGACCGAGCATACCCAAGCGCTGCTGTCCTATGCCGGCGTCCACCGCCACTTGCTCGACGAACTCCATCGCATCGAGGACATGGGCAGCGACGAGGAGTTTGAGCAGACGCGCAACCGCCTGTTCGACGACATGCGCGACGAGCTGCTCAAGATTGTTCGTGTCGATGCGCTGGCCGTCGATGCCCAGTTGCTCGCCATCATCCTGGCGGACACGCCCGTCGATGCCTGCCTGGGCGATCTGATGAAGCTCGAGGCGAGCACGGCCGACTACCTGCAACAGAGCGTGCCCGGGTTCGACATGGAGGCCCCGCACTACTGGGCCAACAAGGTGCTGGCAGACGGCGTGACGGCGGCCGATCTCACCGTAAGCGAGCCGGCTCTTATCGGGTGGCTCCACACGCTCGAGGCCATCTCGCAGCTGTGCATGGCGAGCGCTCGCTACCGTGCTGCCGCCAACTACGCCCGCCGCGTCCTTAAGGCGGAAGGCTATCCCACCCGAGCTGCAGGCACCGTGCTACTCGCCCTCGCTCGCCTAGAAGACGAGGACGGCTTTTTTGCCCTGGCCCACCAGCTCGAGGAGCAGATGGGGGCCGATACCCTCGAGAACTCCCCCTGGTACCTGCTCGCCCGCACGATCTTGCTGTTCAAAACGAACAAGATGCGCCCGGCGACACGCGCGCTGCGTGAGTTTGCCAACCGCTGCGAGGGCGGCGCGTTCTTTTTGCTGAACCCCATGTATCAGACGCCGTATCTTCCCTGCCGGCCCGAACCGCACGACCCCTGGGACCTTTCGCATCAGGCAGTTTGGGAGGCCGACGGCATCATCTCGGATACTCCCGACTTTGCCCCCTGGGCCAGCGCTTGCGAAGACGTATCGCAGCTTGCCCAGGAATTTGCGCGCCGCTACGGCTTTTAACGGCACAAACGTCACGACCATGTCATTCACGTTAGGAACGGCTTCATGAACTTCCGCTCATCTCTCGCCTGCACCTCGAGCGATATCGCCCGCTGGGGACTGCGCTCCGTCCTTAAGCGCCAGGGCGGCGTACTCCCCGGCCGTATCGCCATGAAGATCGACCCCGAGCTGCTAAGCGACCTCGCGGGCCTTGTCGACCGCAGCGTGGTGATCACCGGCACCAACGGCAAGACCACCACCTCCAACCTCATCGCCGATGCCGTTGCCGCCAGCGGCGCCACCGTGGTATGCAACCGTGCCGGAAACAACATGGAGCCGGGCGTGGTGGGCGCGTTGCTCGAGGCGCGCGGCAACCTTAAGCGAACCGCCAGCAGCAAGCGCGTAGGCGTCTTTGAGTGCGACGAGCTCTACACGGTGCGCGTCCTGCCCAAGCTCAAGCCGACCTACTTTGTGCTGCTCAACCTGTTCCGCGACCAGCTGGACCGCTACGGTGAGATCGACCACACCCAGGACGTCATCGCCCACGCGCTGGAGCTTTCGCCGACAACGACGCTCATCTATAACGCCGACGACCCGCTGTGCGCCGCGATCGCCGCGCGCGTTCCCAATGCAAGCATCGCCTTTGGCATCGACGGCGCCACCGACACCGAGTCTGACCGCATTAGCGACTCGCGCTTTTGCTCGCAGTGCAACACCCCGTTGGAGTACGACTACGTGCAATACGGCCAGCTCGGCGCCTATCATTGTCCTTCGTGCGCCTGGAGTCGCCCAGCGCTGCTCCGTCGCGTGACAGGCGTTGAGCTCACCTGCGACGGCTACGGCTTTGACCTGAACTTTGGACCCAATACCGACGCACCCGCAACGCACATCGCCACGCGCTACAACGGCTTGTACATGGTCTACAACGTTGCCGCCGCCTTCTTTGCGGCGCGCGAGCTGGGCGTGGACGCGGCGCATCTGCAGCCCACGCTCGATGCCTACGTCCCCGCCGGCGGGCGCATGGGCCGCTGGGAAATCGCTGGCCGTACCGTCGAGGCAAATCTGGCCAAAAATCCCGTGGGCTTCGATCGCCAGATCCAGTCCATTAAAACGGCAGGCGGCAGGCTCTGCGCCTTCTTCCTGAACGACAACGACGCCGACGGCCACGATGTATCGTGGATCTACGACGTCGACTTCGAGCGCATCGCCGATACCCCAGGTCTTATCGCCTTTGTCGGGGGTACACGCGCGCACGATATGCAGGTACGCCTGAAGTACGCCGGCATCGACTCCGCCATCATCTCGAATATCGAGCAGGCGATCGGTGCCGTGGCGGACGAGGAGGCTGGTGATACTTTCTACGCCGTCGCCAACTACACGGCCTTCCCGCCGCTGATCAAGGAGCTCGACGAGCTTAAGGGCACCGATGCGAGCTCGGTCGCCTCCCACGCCGTAACGCGCGCCGATGGCAGCGCTGTCCCCACCGACATTGCGCCGGTCGAGCTTTCGCGCCCGCTACGCATCGTCTACCTGTATCCCGATGCCCTCAACCTCTATGGCGACGGCGGCAACGTCATTGCCCTCGAGCGCCGCTGCGCCTGGCGTGGCATCCCCGTGCGCGTGGACGAGGTCCGTATGGGCGAGTCGCTCGATCTCACCGACGCCGACATCGTCATGATGGGCGGTGGCTCCGACCGCGATCAGCTGGCCGTGGCACACGAGCTGTTCGCTCAAAAAGACAAGGTCGCGGCCTATGTTGAGGATGGCGGCTCGCTGCTCGCTATCTGTGGCAGCTATCAGCTGCTCGGCCGTTCGTACTATATGGGCGAGAATCGCATCGAGGGCCTGGGCGTCATTGCCGCCGAGACCGTGCGCGGCTCCGACCGTCTGATCGGCAACGTCGCCGTCAAGACCGACCTGTCACCCGAGCCCTTTGTGGGATTCGAGAACCACGGCGGCCGCACCCTGCTCGATGCAGAGGCCACGCCGCTCGGAACGTCCGTCGTCACGGGTACCGGTAACAACGGCGACGATGGCTTTGAGGGCATCATCTACAAGGGCGTCATCGGCACGTACCTACACGGACCGGCACTGCCCAAGAACCCCGAGCTCGCCGACTGGCTCATCGCCCACGCTCTCGAGCGCCGTGGCGATGCACGGGCCACCGCTCTGCTGCCGCTCAAGCCCCTCGACGACACTTACGAGCACGCCGCCCACGACGCCGCGATGAAGCTCCTCCTCTAACGCCCCGCCACCACAAAGGGGACAGGCACCTTTGTGGTGGTTTTGACCTGCCACGGCAGTTTGTCTCAATCTGTAACATCTAGACCGTTAAAAGTCGTCTTACTGTTACAGATTGAGATATTCGTCCCGACGCCCGCCGTTTGTCTCGATCTGTAACAGATAGAGCCGATTTGCCCGCCCAGATGTTACAGATTGAGATATTTGAATATCGGAATAGAAACCCACTCCTGTGTGGTGGTTTTTCAATCTGCCAACGATATGTGAACGGATAGAAAAGTCTGCTATACTCTTTCCCGCTGTCCCCATCGTCTAGCGGCCAAGGACGCCACCCTTTCAAGGTGGATATCGCGGGTTCGAATCCCGCTGGGGGCACCACAGAATCTGAGAAGCCCGTTGCCAATTCGGTAGCGGGCTTTTTGCTACCCATGCGCCGGGATTCGAACCCGACAGGGTGCGGAGCTGAGGAAACGCGCAAGCGTTTTCCAGCGCAGCACGCAAGGAGCGGAGCGACGCAGCGGAAGCGAGCGGCGGAAGCCGCACGCGGACATCCCGCTGGGGGCACCAACTTTAAAATGTTCGAACCCGCCGGATGTAAGGTCCGACGGGTTCGTTCTTTTTGCCGTTATAAGACGAAAAGTACTCAACGCCCTTGCGCTAGATAAACAGCTCGCACTCCTTCCGCTCGGCACAAACTTTGCTCAACATCTTGGTAGTCGCAGAGAGCATGACGGGATTTACCGCGCGAGCGCCCCACGGACATACGGCAATGCAGCGCATGCAGGAAATGCAGGCCTTTTTGTCCACCCGCTTGGGATCGTCTTTATCGATAGCGCCAACGGGACACACTGCGGCGCAAGCCCCGCAGGCGGTGCACTCCTTTGTGGCCTTAGGCACCATACCGGTGCCCCCGGCCTTCTTATAGGGACGATTGCCCGGAATAGCCGGCTCAGAAGCATCTCCCGCAGATATCTTTTGCTGAATCTGATTCGCAAACCCAGCGAGCTGCGCCGCGTCCTGTGGGTCTGGCCGACCGGCTGCAAACTGGCGAACAATAGAATGCTCGGCGATGGCAGAAACCGCCGCGATCACCCGAAAGCCCGCGCCCTTTGCCGCATCCTCAAGCTCGACCAGCGTGTCCTCATACGCGCGGTTTCCGTAAACACAAACCAGAACCGCCTGCGCACCGTTTCCCCGCATCATACCCAAGCGCTCCGCAGCCACAGCCGGGACTCGCCCGCCATACGAGGGTACCGCGATCACGGCTACATCCTCTTTTGTCATCGCAACCGTGCGAAAACCAAGCCCGCTATCGGTCAGATCTACAGCAACGGTTTCCCCTTCCAACGCATTGGCAATGTAGCCAGACGCCTTTTCCGTTCCGCCGGTCGGGCTAAACACGATATCGAATACCTTCATCGGATAATCCTCCCCTTTATGAACAAACGGCCGAAACGTCCGCGTGCCAAAACAGGTTACAACTTTTAAGATGCCCCGCGTGAAACGCCCGCTCGGCTGCAAGTTCAAAGCAGGTCAAAGCGGCAAAAAAGAAGGGGCCTCACACAGGCGAGACCCCTTCACACGCAAAATCAAACGTGTCTGTTACACATAGAACAGAATGTCGTCGTAGGTCGGGACCGGCCAGTAGTCGGCGGCCACGATCTCCTCCATGGCATCCACGGCGGCGCGCAGCGTATCCATAGCGGGAACGACCTCGTGCGCGTACACGTTGGCCTGCTCCTGACCATCGAGGGCTTCGGCCTTCTGATGCACGGCATCGAGCGCCTTGATGGAGTCGTTGATGGCGGTGATACCGTTGCAGAGCTTGTTGAGCGTGTTCTGCTCGCACTGCATGGCGGCCTCCGCACCAGCGGCACGAATAGTCTCAAGGCCCTTAGCGACCTTGGTGGCATAGGCAGTAATGACCGGGCGATAGGTACGACGCGCCTCGCGAACCATCGTGGTGGCCTCGATGTTCATGAGCTTGTTGTACTTCTCGAGCTTGCAGTCGTAGCGGCACTGGGCCTCGGCCTTGGTCAGGACACCCGTCTCCTCAAAGAGCGCAATGGCCTTATCGGAAACAAAGGCGGGCAGGGCGTCGGCCGTGGTCTTGTTGTTGGCAAGGCCGCGCTTCTCGGCCTCAACGGGCCACTCGTCGGAGTAGCCATCGCCGGAAAAGAGGATGCGCTGGTGGTCGGTCAGGACCTTCTTGCAGTACTCGAGCGCGGCGTCCTGGAACTCATCCTCGGGCGTACCCTCAAGCGCGTCGGCGAAGGACTTGAGCGACTTGGCCACGGCGGCATCGAGCACCAGGTTGGAGTCGGAGACGTTCTGCTCGGAGCCGCAGGCACGGAACTCGAACTTGTTGCCGGTGAAGGCAAACGGGGAGGTGCGGTTGCGGTCGGTGTTGTCCTGCATCAGCTTGGGCAGGGTATCGGCGCCCAGGTCGAGCACGCCGCGCGTGGCATGGACGGAAGCCTTGCCATCGATGATCTTCTCGACGACCTCGGTAAGCTGGTCGCCCAGGAAGATGGACATAATCGCCGGAGGAGCCTCGTTGGCGCCCAGACGATGATCGTTGCCGGCCGAGGCAACGGAGGCACGCAGGAGCTCCTGATAGTTATCGACGGCCTCGATCACCGCGGTGAGGAAGACGATGAACTGCAGGTTGTCGAGCGGGGTGTCGCCCGGATCGAGCAGATTCTCGGACTCGGTGCCAAGCGACCAGTTGTTGTGCTTGCCCGAACCGTTGATGCCCTCGAAGGGCTTCTCGTGCAGCAGGCAGACCAAGTCGTGGCGGGAGGCGATGAGCTTCATCTTCTCCATCATGACCAGATTCTGGTCGATGGCCTCGTTGACCTCGCCATAGACCGGTGCGAGCTCATGCTGGCAGGGAGCAACCTCGTTGTGCTTGGTCTTGGCGGGAATGCCAAGCGCCCACAGTTCATCGTCCAGGTCCTTCATATAGGCCGAGACGGTGGGGCGGATAGCGCCAAAGTAGTGCTCCTCGAGCTCCTGGCCCTTGCAGGGAGCAGCACCAAAGAGGGTGCGGCCGGTGATGACCAGGTCCTTGCGCTTGCGATAGGCGTCCTTCTTGATCAGGAAGTACTCCTGCTCGTCGCCCACGGAAGGAACGACCTTCTTGGGGGTCTTGCCAAACAGCGCCAAAACGCGCTTAGACTCACGCGAGAGCGCGGTCATGGAGCGCAGCAGAGGGGTCTTCTTGTCCAGGGCCTCGCCCGTGTAGGAGCAGAAAGCCGTGGGGATGCACAGGACATCGTCCTTGATAAAGGCGGGGCTGGTGGGATCCCAAGCGGTGTAGCCACGGGCCTCGAAGGTGGCACGCAAGCCGCCGTTGGGGAAGCTGGAGGCGTCCGGCTCGCCCTGGATGAGGTTCTTGCCCGTAAACTTGGTAATGGCGGTGCCGTCGTGGTTGGGCTCCAGGAAGCTGTCGTGCTTCTCGGAAGTAATGCCCGAAAGCGGCTGGAACCAGTGCGCGTAGTGCGTCGCGCCCTTGGAGATGGCCCAGACCTTCATGGCATGGGCAACGGCGTTGGCCACATCCAGGTCGAGCGGCTCACCGCCCTCGAGGGTTGCAGCAAGGCGCTTCCAAATGTCCTTGGGGAGGTAGTCCTTCATGACTTCCTCAGAGAACACCATGGTCCCGAAGCGGTCAGTAAGTTCGGCCATACGGAACTCCCTTCGTATCGGCACCGCGTGAGAAGCGGTGTTGATTACTAACGAACGAGTCATAGCTTAGACTCGCCGTGTTTCCGCGACATTACCGTTATGTTGCTGTCGCGAAACCAATCAATGAGGTTACCCTATCGAGGCGGCGTTGCCACCCTCAACAGCCAATCAACTGCATAAATTGCAGACCTCTCCCCATGGTTTAAGGGTAGTCAATTTGGGACGGGGCTTTATTAACTGGTATTTCGCATCAGATACCATTCAATATAGCCCCATCCTACATTGACCGCCCTGTTATAGGAAATGTCGATAGCGAAGCATTTTCGATTGGTATCCCCAAATAGCGAGTGAAATTCCATCGTGGCACAGTGGTGCTGTAGAATCCTTACAACGCATCACACTATTACGTATCTAGAGGAGCACGATATGCGCGTCGACGAGCTTTTTAAGCAGGCAGCATCCCAGGGCACCGCACCCGTTTCGTTTGAGATGTTCCCGCCCAAGGGCGAGCTGACCTTCGACACGGCTCGCAAAGTGGCAGGCAATCTGTGCAAGCTTTCGCCGAGCTTTGTCTCGGTCACCTGCTCTGCCGGCGGCTCAGGCAACGGTGCCACCACCGCCCCCATCGCGCATATGATTACGAGCGAATTCGATACGCCCTCGGTGGCGCACCTCACCTGCGTGGGCCGCACGCATGCCGATATCGCCGCCAAGATCGACGAGTACCGCTCCGCCGGCGTTGAAAACATCCTGGCCCTGCGCGGTGATCTTCCCGCTGGCGCGACCGAGGACGACAAGCCCGCCTCGGACTACGCCTACGCCCGCGACCTCATCCCCGAGCTCGTCGACGCCGGCTTTTGCGTGGGCGCCGCAGCCTACCCCGAGGGCCACATTGCCTGTGAGGATCTCAACGCCTCGGTCGAATACCTCAAGCAAAAACAGGACGCCGGCGCGAGCTTCTTTGTGACGCAGCTCTTTTTTGACAACGAGTGCTTCTACCGTTTTCGCGAGCTTGCCGACAAGGCCGGTATCACCGTGCCCATTACCGCGGGCATCATGCCGTTTATGGGCAAGTCGCAGATTAGCCGCATGGTCTTTATGTGCGGTGCGTCGCTGCCCTCCCCCGTCATCAAGATTCTCGCCAAATACGAGAACGACCCCGAGAGTCTGCAGGCAGCCGGTGTAGATTATGCCGCCCGTCAGCTTTGCGACCTCAAAGAGCACGGTGCCGACGGTCTGCACCTGTACACTATGAACCGTCCTGCGATCGCCGCAACCATTATGGAGCGCCTGGGGTAATGGAAAAACCGCACATCGATACAACCGTTGTTGAAGTGCCGGCCGACCTTGCGTCGCCGGCGCTTTACCGTATCGACGCTGCTCACCACCCTCGTGTCGACCGTGCCGAGATGCTGCGGTATCTGGGCTACGGCGGTCAGCAGATTGAGCCCGAGCTGTCGCAGCGTATTGAGCTTGTCATTGAGCGTCTGGAGCTGGATATTGAACCCCGTGGCGTGCGCCGCGTGTTTGCCGTCGATGCCACGGGAGTCGATGAACAGGGCGATCCTTGCATTCGCTTGGTCGGCACCAACGTTGAGCTGCGCGGTCGCGATATCTATCGCCACCTCAAAGACGCCCGCTTTGCCGCACTCATGGCATGCACCCTCGGCATGGACGCTGAGCGTCGTCTGCGCACCACGGGAGCCCAGCAGCCCCTGGAGGGAGCCGTGCTCGACGCCGCGTGCTCTGCCTATGTAGAAGCCGCCGTCGAGCAGATGGACCAGCAGGCCAAGGCTACGGCCGCCGCACACGGACTCGCCGGCAACTGGCGCTTTAGTCCCGGCTACGGCGACTGCCCGCTTACGGCCCAGCGCTCAATCGTTGCTGCGCTCAACGCTACGCGGCTCATCGGGCTTACCGTCACGCCTACCAGCCTGCTCATGCCCACAAAGAGCGTGACCGCGGTGATCGGTCTGTTTGACGGCGAGGTCCACGACGCCCAGAGCCGCCCCACCTGCAATATCTGCCGCATGCGCGAGCACTGTCGCTTCCGCGCCGCCCACACCACCTGCTATTCCAGCCATTAGGAGCCCTCGATGTTTACTCCGCTTATCACTCATGATCTGGACGGCGCCGCGCTGGCGGCGCCCGTTGATGCCGCACGCCGCAATGGCGCTGTATACAAGACGCGCACAATCGACGACCTTCGCATTAAGGACGATCGCCTGCGCGCCGCCATCGAGGGCACGGGGCACCTGCTGTTCGACGGCGGCATGGGCACCATGCTGCAGGCGGCCGGCATGAAAGCCGGCGCCCTGCCCGAGCTGCTCAACTTTGAGGAGCCTCAGGTCATTACCGACATTCAGCGCCAATACGTCGAGGCTGGCTGCGACGTGATCACCGCCAACACCTTTGGTGCCAACGCCCACAAGCTCGACGGCGCCGCCACCGTGGCAGATGTCTTTGCCGCCGCTGTCGCCTGCGCCCGCGCGGCCGGTGCCCACTACGTCGCCGGCGATATCGGCCCCATCGGCGCGCTGCTTCGCCCCTTGGGCACCCTGAGCTTCGACGAGGCCTATGACCTCTTTGCCGAGGAAGTGCGCGCCGGCGTCGACGCGGGCGTGGACCTCTTTATTATCGAGACCATGACCGACCTTGCCGAGATCAAGGCGGCCGTCCTCGCCTGCCGCGAGAACTCCGATCTGCCCGTCTTTGCCACCATGACCTTTGAGGAAGACGGCCGTACCTTCCTGGGAACGAGCCCCGAGGTCGCCGCCATCACCCTCGACGCCATCGGCGCCGATGTTTTGGGCATCAACTGCAGCCAGGGCCCGGCCGAGCTCCGAGGACTCGCCGCGCGTATGCTCACCGTCACCGACAAGCCCGTTATGGTGCAGGCCAATGCGGGACTGCCCCGCGTGGACGATGACGGCAATACCGTCTTTGACATCCAGGCACCCGAATACGCCGAGGCCGTCGCCGGCATGATTGAGGACGGCGTGAGCGTCGTAGGTGGCTGCTGTGGCACCACGCCCACGCACATGGCGGCACTTCGCACCCTCATCGACAACCACACGCCCAGCCCGCGTCACCGCAAGCCCAGTATGTCGGTCACGAGCGCCCAGACGGTCGTGGACCTCCCCTGCGACGGCCACAAGATCGCCGTCATCGGCGAGCGCATCAATCCCACCGGCAAAAAGCGCCTGCAACAGGCCCTGCGCGACGGTGACCTGGACTACGTCGTGAGCCAGGGCATCAGCCAGCAGGAACAGGGCGCCGACATCCTGGACGTCAACGTAGGCCTGCCCGAGATCGACGAGGTCAAGATCATCCAGCAGGCGACCGAGCAGCTCCAGGGCTCCACGCTGCTGCCGCTGCAGATCGACTCCACCGACCCCGCAGCCGTCGAGGCAGCCGTGCGCCGCTACGCCGGCAAGCCCATCATCAACTCGGTCAATGGCAAACAGCAGATCATGGATGAGATCTTCCCGCTAGTCGCCCACTACGGCACCAACGTCGTCGGTCTCACACTCGACGAAGGCGGCATCCCCGATACCGCCGAGGCTCGCTTCGCCATCGCCGAGCGCATCGTGGCAGAGGCTGCCCGTTACGGCATCGGACCGAACCGCATCCTCATCGACTGCCTGGTCATGACCGCCTCGACCAACCAGCGCCAGGCCGAGCAGATCCTGCGCGCCATGTCCCTGTGCAAGGAGCGTCTGGGCGTCAAATGCGCACTCGGCGTGTCGAACATCAGCTTTGGTCTGCCCGCCCGCCCGCTGCTGGGCTCGGTCTTTTTGGCTGCCGCCTTCGGCGCGGGCCTGGACGCCCCCATCATGAACCCAGGTTCCAAACGCTTTATGGATACCGTCTACAGCTATCGCGTCTTGAGCGTTGAGGACGAGGGCTCGACCGGATACATCGAGCGCTACGCCGGCTGGACCGATCCGTACAAGATCGCCGCTAACCCGGCAGCGGCTCAGGCCGCATCGACCGACACTGTGCCTACTGCTGGCACCACCGGCACTGACGGCAACGACGACCCGATTCGTCGCATGGTCGTCTCGGGCCGCAAAGGTGAGATCGCGGCCGAGACCGAGCGTCTGCTGGCAGATCATGACGCCATGGACCTCATCAACAACCACTTTATCCCCGCCCTCGACGAGGTCGGAGTCCTCTTTGACCAGGGAAAGTTCTTCTTGCCGCAGCTCATGGCCTCGGCCGAGGCCGCGCGCGTGGGCTTTGACACCATTAAGCGCCTGATGCCCGCCGGCGAGATTGCCGACAAGGGCAAAATCTGCGTGGCCACCGTCAAGGGCGACATCCACGACATCGGTAAGAACATCGTCAAGATGCTGCTCGATAACTACGGCTACACCGTCTTTGATCTGGGTCGCGACGTCGACCCGCAGGAGGTGCTCAAGACCGTCAAGGAACGCGACATTAAGCTCGTCGGCCTCTCGGCGCTTATGACTACCACGGTCGTCGCCATGGAGGAGACCATCAAGCTGCTTCATGCCGAGGTGCCAGGCGTCAAGATCATCGTAGGCGGTGCCGTGCTCACCCCCGAATACGCCAAGCAGATCGGCGCTGACTACTACGCCAAGGACGCCGCCGAAAGTGCTCGTATCGCCGAAGAGGTCTTTGGGCAGTAACACAACGGAAACAACCGAGCACCAAAACGTGCCGCACGCGCCACTTAGCACGTGCGGCACGTTAGAATAGATAAGACTATGCTCGTTTTGGCAGATAGGAGCGCAAGGATGGCGATCACGCCCGCAGAAATCGCGGAAACCCGCGGCATGGTTGAGGAGCAGAACCTCGACATCAGGACCATCACCATGGGTGTTTCGCTCATGGGTTGCGGCGACGAGAACCTCGACCGCATGTGCACGAAAATCTACGACCACGTGACGCACACGGCTGAGCACCTGGTCGAGACCGCCGAGAACCTCGAGCGCGAGTACGGTATCCCCATCGTCAACAAGCGCGTTTCCGTCACCCCGGTGGCGCAGATCGCCGCATGCTGCAAGGATGAGGACCTCACCCCCATCGCGCATGCCCTCGACCGCGCGGCCGAGACGCTCGGCATCGATTACCTGGGCGGCTTCTCCGCGCTCGTCCAGAAGGGCATCGGCGACGCCGACCGCCGCGTCATCCAGTCCATCCCCCAGGCGCTCGCTACCACCAGCCGCGTCTGCTCCAGCGTCAACGTCGCCAGCCTGCGTGCCGGCATCAACATGGACGCCGTGCTCATGGCCGCCCAGACCATCATCGATGCCGCCAAGCTTACGGCAGATGAGGATTCCGTTGGCGCCTCCAAGTTTGTCTGCTTTGCCAACATGGTCGAGGACTCCCCGTTTATGGCGGGCGCCGTCCACGGCGGTGGCGAGGCCGACGCCGTCATCAACGTTGGCGTCTCGGGCCCCGGCGTTATGGCGGCAGCCCTGGAGAAGCTGCCCGACTCCGCCTCGATGATGGAAGTCGCCGAGAAGATTAAGCAGACCGCCTTTAAGATCACCCGTGCCGGCGAGCTCATGAGCCGCGAGGCCGCCCATCGACTGGGTGTCGAGAAGGGCATCGTCGACCTGTCGCTGGCGCCTACGCCCGCCATTGGCGACTCCGTTGCCCGCATCCTCGAGATTATCGGCGTGGGCACCTGCGGTGGCCCGGGCACGACCTGCGCGCTCGCCATGCTCAACGACGCCGTCAAGAAGGGCGGCGTCATGGCCAGTTCCAGCGTCGGTGGCCTCTCGGGCGCCTTTATCCCCGTGTCCGAGGATGCTGGCATGATCGCCGCCGTCGAGGCCGGCGCGCTTTCGCTCGAGAAACTCGAGGCCATGACCTGCGTGTGCTCCGTCGGCCTGGACATGATCGCCATCCCCGGCGACACCCCGGTTGAGACCATCGCCGGCATCATCGCCGACGAGATGGCCATCGGCGTCATCAACAATAAGACCACGGCCGTGCGCGTGATTCCCGCCATTGGCAAGGGCGTGGGCGACTGCGTCGAGTACGGCGGCCTGTTTGGCCGTGCACCCATCATGCCGGTGAACCCCAACGCCGGCACCGTGCTTGCCCACCGCGGCGGACGCTTCCCGGCACCGCTGAACTCGCTGAAGAACTAGCTGAGGGGGACTGGCGAGGAGCCCCGGGGAGGGCAAATATATAAGGTCGCCTGCTCGGACAGTCCTGACTCGCACGGAGAGCACATTAAGTGCTCTCCGGCTCGTGCGGAACTCGCGATCGACCTTATATATTTGCCCTCCCCGGGGCTCCCGCACAACGAGACCTCGGTTGGGTTCTATCCCGGTTGCAGTCGCTTCGCTCCTGCACCACTTGGCGGGTGCGGCGGTTTGGCGTTGGATCGGTTCTTTCTGATATATGCTGGTTGCGGCTCTTCTTTTGGGAGGAGTCGCTTTTTTGTTGCTAGGAGGTTGGCCCGTGACTGATGGGGATGCTCGCTCTGAGCTTCTTTCTGCTGATTGGAATGGCGAATGGATGCACTTGCAAGCTGGTCGGCATCGGGCTGATGATTCTTTTGAGTGGGATAAGCGTGCTCGGCATTTTCGGCCATTGGAGACTGCCCCGTATGCTCGGGATTTTATAAAGCTGTTGGCGCTTGAGCCTGGCGAGTCGGTGCTCGATATGGGGTGCGGGGCTGGGTCGATTGCTATTCCGCTTGCTCAGGCTGGGCATCCCGTGATTGCTGCCGACTTCTCTCCTGCCATGTTGGGCACCCTTGATGCCGGCATTGAGTATTACGGGCTCGAGGATCTGATTACACCGCTTGAGCTTGCCTGGGATGATGATTGGGATCTGGTTGGGCCGGTCGCGAAAGCGGTAGATGTTGCCTTTGCCAGTCGCTCTGTCACCACGACCAACCTAAAAGGGGCACTTGCCAAGCTTGATCGAACGGCTCGCCGACGTTGTGCTGTCACGATGGTCGCCAACTCCAGTCCGCGTTATGACCTGCACCTGATGAACGCCATCGGCGCCTCGGTTACCCGCAGCAACGGATTTGTATATGCCTTTAACATCCTTATTCAGATGGGTGCGCTGCCGCAGGTCACGTATTTTGAATCGCCCCGTCGCGACACCTTCGATAGTCTCGAGGCGGGCGTAGCAGACTTTTCTCGCATGCTCGAACATGGCAACGAGGATAAGATCGACCGCCTGCGCGACTATATCGCCCACCACATGATCGAGAACCCCCATGCCGGCGAGCCGGGATCCAAGGGCGTACCGCAGGGACGCTACATGCTCGACCACATCCGCAAAGTCCGATGGGCGTTTATCGCCTGGGAGCCAGTCTCTGCGCCCCGCCCGTAGCCCATCTAAAGCTTGCATCGTCTTCCCGCGCGGCATCCGCATTCTTTGCGAACTGGGCAAACGCGCTCCACACCGCGCCGTTCCTGCGCTATCGTGGGACAGCTCACGTAGATTAAGGCCCCATCGCGGGGCGCCCCATACATAGAAAGCGAGAACCCATGGCACTGACAGGAGCCCAGGTCAAGCAGCTTCGCAGCATGGCCCATCACCTCAACCCCGCCATCATCATCGGTAAGTCCGATGTCAACGAGGGCACCGTCGAGCAGACGGTTGCCTACCTGGAGAAGCACGAGCTCGTTAAGTGCTCCGTGCTGGACGGCTCCAGCCTTTCTGCCCGCGAGGCCGCCGAGGAGCTCGCCGAGCGCTGCCACGCCGACGTCGTTCAGGTTATCGGCCGCAAGTTCTCGCTGTATCGCGAGTCCTCGCGCAAGGATATCGAGAAGATCAAGCTCGTCTAAATACCGGCTGGTCATACCGAGCAAGTCTGCGGGCGTCCGATTGATTCGGACGCCCGTTTTTTATCGCTCGACAAGCACGCGCTTGAGTCTGCCTTCGACCAGGCGCTCATACAGACGCCTTGTCTCGGGCTCGGGCACACCTTGAACCTGCTCTCTTAGGTGGTGCATGTGGCCGCTGTACAACTCAACAACATCGCGACGTCGTCCCGCCGCACCGTAAACGCGCATGGCGCAGCGAACCATGTCCTCGCGCGCCGTCTCCTGGCGAAGCCCCGATTCCACGAGCCAAATTGCCGATTGCAGGTCATTTTCCTCGAGAGCGGCATTCGCTCCCCTAATCATGCAGTCGATGTACTTGGATTGCATAATGTGGCGCATACGCGTAAAGAACGTAGGATTGCAACCGGTGGGAACATACAGCGGGCCCGCGTAGAGTTGCTCGACCTTAAGACATAGCTCAACCAGGTGAGGGCCTCTCGCACCCATACGGTTTCCCAGGATCTCACGGCTCAGCTGGTCAAAGAGCCTTACATCGGTCTTAACGTAGTCGCCGTTGAGTCCAATGCACTCGTTTTGGATGAGCACGCACGACTTTCCATCTGGCGTTGGACCCAAAGCTGAGCGCAAGCGCGATACCGTCGAATACAGATTGTTGCGCGCGGCGCTAAACTCGGCATGGGGCCACAACTCCATGGCAATTGTCTCGCGGTCGACCATGGCGTCCATACCCAACGCAAGGCGTTCGGCAAGCGTTGCCGCCTTTTTGCGACGCCACATCTTATCCGTGATGGGAAAACCGTCGCGCTCGGCGCGAAATACGCCAAACATGCGCATCTCAATATGGCCGATAGTATCGACAGCCTCAACCTCGCCCGCCTGGAATAGGTGCTCACTTTCGCCCTCAAAGTCATCGCGTAGTGAATACCGCGACAGCTCGCGCACCGGAAGCTTCTTGCGAATCCTGACGGCAGGCTCGCCCAGGCAATGCATCGCAAGACGCGCGAATAGCCGATACGATGGGTCTAAAATCCCCGAGCGATTCATAGACATCCAAGCGGCAAGATCGCTATCGCGGCCCGCAGCGGCCAGGTGCAGCGCCACGACCCAGGCTTCTGAGCCACCGACCTGCGTCTTGCTAATATCGAGCAGCTCCGCCTCTTCGCGAACCGATACCAGCGACGTATTGCGCAGATACGCCACGCGCTCCAGCAGCAAAGCGTTTTCGCGCATGTACGTAATCGATTCGTCGGCGAGCTTGAGCACCTGGACCGCGCGGAACTTCGCGTTGACCGGCCGCCCCTCCGCCAGCGATTGCCAACCCTCCAGCAATAGCCCAAACAGTTGAATTTGATTGTCGCGAACACGCACCGCAAAGCGGTCGAGCTCGCCAAACGCTACATCGTCGGTCACGGGCAAGCCCGCGAGCAGGCGCCGCGCCGCCAGCACCATACGCAGCCAAATGGATGGCGCCTTAAGCCCGCGGATATCGAGCGCCTCGAGTATCCGCGCCATCTTGTCATCGCGCTCGTCGGGTTTAGCAAACGAGCCATCGAACAGCTCCACCAGCATATGGTCGGCCTGTACGAGAATCCCCGCGATGTCGAGCTCGCAATCATAGGCTTTGCACGCCTTGAGTTTCACGAGAACATTGCCGTCTTCCGCTCGCTCGGTTAGGTGGCGCTTGACCTCGATATGCACGGACAGCATGTCGAGCACCTCGCAGGATGTCTGTTCTTGCAAAACAGGGTTGGCGGGAAGCCCCAGGTCATTGTCGCCGTAAAAGGCGATAGTGAGCGCCTGGGCTATTTTCCAGGTAGCGGGGTCGAGTTCGCGCGCCGCCTGATCACCCGCACGTTCGATAACGGACGCCATATATCTTGCGAGCTTTGTATTGCACACGCTGACAGCCGCCAGATACACGCCGAGTGCCTCGGCGGGTGCCGGCTCTTGCTCCCGCTTTTCCGCATTGATCATCGCCGACGCCGCGCGGCAAATGTCCCCTCCATGTCCGGTCAGGGCAAGATCGGCCCCATACTGCCCGGCTAGCTCCAACACCACACGGCGGTCCAAGAACGCATCGGCCAGGTCCATGGCCAAATCGCATCGGCCTGCCTTAATCAAAATGCGAGCAGCCCGCGATACAAGTTCGGGACGGATCTCGGCAACAAGCTTTCGCAACCTCAGGCGCGCATTGTCCTTAGCGCCCAAACACCTAAAGGTGCGATCAGACGGATCCACGCCAAAAATCGGATAATCGCGCACAAAGATGGACTGGTCGACCATCGAAAGCCTCACACCGCACGCCTCTAGCTCCGCGATGCGGCCCTCGCCCATCAGTACCATCAAGCAGGCAACGGTAAACTGCAGGTTGTTCTCGAGCGATGCGAGATCGGCCAGCGCCGCACCGTACACGTTGACGATTTCGTTCTCGAGCAACCCGGCAACATCGCCCTGTCCATACATTCCCGTCTGCAGGGCAGATACCAGCTCTGGCACACCCTGCGTGAGCCGATAAAAATCGAGCGATGTGCTGATCGAGAACGCCGTGGCCCATGACGAATACTCATAGGCGTGCACCTTGAGCATCTGCGCATTGACTTTTACAGAATCGCCCAGCCCGTGGATAAGCAATCGGTTGGAGGGGCGGCAAGTAATAAAGACCCCCGTCCCCGTAGCACGTAAGCTGCGGATTCGATCGATGAGGTCCTCTGTTTCGTGCTGCTCGAGATTGGGCACGTTGTCGATCGCAACGAGCGAGTGCGGCTTGTCCTTGAGCTCATCGGCGACAACCTCGAGCTGCATAAAGAGCTCACGTCCAATCGCGCGGTCGGCCTCGATTATCCGAACCGGCCCTCGCGTGGGGTCCGATTTAACTTCCTGCACGTATTGCAGCAATACCGACGTCTTACCAAACCCGTCGGGCGCGTAAAGCAGAACGATTCCCGCCTTGCGCCCTTTAACGATGAGCTCATTCATCAAGCGATCGCGCCGCACCATATAGCCGCCGCCCGTCGGCATCAACTCGAGGTCGTCCGTATTGCCCAGATCGTTTACCATGCCTGCTCCTCTACTCGACCATATGGACACCGTAGCTGCAGGACCATATGAGCCACCCCGTGAATAGCGCGACATAGAGTTTTTGGCTGTCTGCCGGTACGTGTTTGGCAAGTTTTTGTACAGCGAGGCCCGATGGTAATTTATCCCCCGACCAATAGGTCTTTGCGCAGGTCAATGCGCTTGCCAGCATGTCCCATCCAATTTACAGTGTAGCGCAGTCGGCTGTTTTTATTTGAGTTGCGCAACTCGCCTATTCCTCGCTACCGCCTGCGACTCTATAGTGGCAAATGTGCATAGAATCTGGTATGGAATGAATCTCATAATTTAGAGCCCACTCGCCAAGCATGTGGCAAGGTTTCCGTCATGCACACGTTACGGCCCGCATCCACTAAAAAGGCCCCCGCAAAGCGAGGGCCTTTTGAAAAGCTATGTAAGATCGCTTGGTCGCGTTACTCGCAGAGCGAAAGAGCGGCCTCGTCGGCAACGACGACGCAATTGGTGTGGAGCTGCAGGATCGAAGCCGGGCACTCGGGCGTAACCGGGCCATAGCACATATCGTGCACAGCCTGAGCCTTGGCCTCACCGTTGGCGACAACCAGGATCATGCGGGCATACATGATGGTCTGGGTGCCCATGGTGTAAGCCTGACGGGGCACGTCATCGATGCTGTCGAACAGGCGGCTGTTGGCCTGAATGGTGCTCTCGGTCAGATCGACGCAGTGCGTACCCTTGGAGAAGTGGTCATCGGGCTCGTTGAAGCCAATATGACCGTTATTACCAATGCCGAGCAGCTGCAGATCAGGGTAACCGGCCGCAGCGACGATCTTGTCGTACTCGGAGCAGGCAGTAGCGGCATCGGGGTTGGAGCCATCGGGCACGTGCGTGTTGTTCAGATCTATATTGATGTGATCGAAGAAGTTCTCGCGCATAAAGTAGTGATAGCTCTGGGGATCGTCGTGCGAAAGACCGCGATACTCATCCAGGTTATAGGTGCTGACCTCGGCGAAGTCGACGTCGCCCTTCTCGTACCAAGCGGCGAGCTGCTTGTAGGCGCCAATCGGGGTGGAGCCGGTGGCAAGACCCAGCACGCAATCGGGCTTGAGGATAACCTGGGCCGAGATGATATTGGCGGCCTTGCGGCTCATATCCTCGTAGTCTTTAGCTTTAATGATTTTCATTACGCGTCCTTTCTCGTACAAGAGAGGCAAGGCTCCCCTTACAAGCACTTGCCCGCGGCCCGCGTCGGCCGCAACCAACGTGTGCGGCCACCAGGGCGAGGTCGCGTAATGTATGTGTCTCGTGTCTAGCCGCGTCGAGGCCCCTGCCCGTCCACGGTGACCCAAAGCTGTTTAGCTTCGGACGTTTCCCATCTTGCCACGGAGGGCGTCCTCTTTCAAGGGCGCCCTCCGTAAACGTGTTTGAATTGTAGGCTAAAGGCCAAAAGCACCAACTAGCGCTCGCGAGCGACGATAAGCTGGTCCATCTCCTCGACGTGCTCTCCAACGGAGCCCTTAATGCTCGAAAACTCAACGGAGTTGCACACCAAGATGGGAACCGTCACATCGTAGCCCTCGGCAGCAATTGCCTCGCGATCGAACTCGATGAGTACATCGCCCTTATGGACGATGTCACCCACTTGCGCATGTACGGTAAAGTGCTTGCCCTCGAGCTGAACAGTGTCCAAACCAACGTGAATAAGCACGTCCAAGCCATCGACCGTGTTAAGCGCAACGGCATGACCCGTGGGAAAAATCGCCTCGACCTTAGCATCCGCCGGCGCGATCACACGTGTGCCCGTGGGCTGAATCGCCACGCCCTGACCCAAAAGGCCAGTGGCAAACGTCTGGTCGTTTACCTCGGAAAGCGGAATGACATCGCCCGAGATGGGAGCATCCAGCGTAAGGACTCGACCACGCATACCAAAAGACCTTAGGACTTTAGTGAACATGCTCCCCCTCGGACATACCAATCAACCAAAATAGCCTTAACAGTTTACCACTTGGCACCCGTTATTGACCATTAGGGAAGTTCGCGCTTGACAACCTCGACGATGTCGTCGACAACGCGCTGGGTCAGCTCGTGTGTCTCGGCCTCGGCCATAACGCGAACCAGCGGCTCGGTACCACTCGGGCGCACCAGAATGCGGCCGCGACCATTGAGCTCCTTCTCGGCGGCAGCGACGGCGTCCCAAATGGGCTGGCAATCGTCCAGGCCGGCCTTGTTGTCGGAATGCACGTTGACGAGCACCTGCGGGTACTTCTTCATGATGCCGGCAAGGTCGGTGAGGGTACGGCCGGTGCGCTTGAGCACGGCCAGAAGCTGCAGGGCCGTCACCAAGCCGTCGCCGGTGGTGTTGTGCTCCAGGAAGATGATGTGGCCGGACTGCTCGCCGCCGATGACGGCGCCGTCCGCGAGCATGCGCTCCAAGACGTAGCGGTCGCCCACGGCGGTCTGCACCATCTCAAAGCCCTGCTCCTTCATGGCGATGGAGAAGCCCAGGTTGCACATAACGGTCGAGACAATCTCGGAGTTGGCGAGCTTGCCGCGAGCGGCCAAGTCGGAGCCGCAGATGGCCAAGATGTAGTCGCCATCGATCTCGTTGCCCTCGCTGTCCACGAACAGCACGCGATCGGCGTCGCCATCGTGGGCCAGACCGATGTCGGCGTGGGTGCGCAGCACGAGCTCGCGCAGAGGCTCAAGGTGAGTGGAGCCGCACTCGACGTTAATGTCGGTGCCGCAGTAGTCGGTGTTGATGGCATGGACCGTGGCGCCCAGGCGCTGCAACGCGGCGGGCGTGGTCTGGCAAGAAGCACCGTGGCCGCAGTCGACGGCAACAACCAGACCGTCGAGTTTAAGGCCGTCGAGGGTGCTGATAGCGTGGTCGACATATGCCTTGCGAGCGTCCTTCATCTTGATGATGTGACCCACACCGGCACCGGTCGGCAGCGTATCGGCAGCCATGGCCTCCTCGGACATGACCCAAGCGCTGATCTCTTCCTCGACAGCATCGGGAAGCTTCATGCCCTTGCGGCTAAAGAACTTGATGCCGTTGAACTCCGGAGGATTGTGCGAAGCAGAGATGACAATACCGCCGTCGAGCTCGTTTTGGACGGTGAGCAGCGCCACGGCCGGCGTAGGGATAACACCGCAGCAGTGCGGGCGGCCGCCCTCGGCCATAATGCCGGCGGTCAGAGCACTCTCGAGCATGGTGCCCGAAAGACGTGTGTCACGGCCGATGCAAATGTCCGGACCAAGGAACTTGGTCGCCGCACGGCCAAGACGAAACGCGAGGTCGCACGAGAGGTCGGCGTTGGCGACGCCGCGGACGCCATCGGTACCGAAGATGTTCTGGGGCATAGGATCGCTCCTTCCCAAGTGGGCAAAACGCAGTCGCCCACCCTAGTCGAAAAAGAAAAGCGGGACCCGCCGAGCAATCGGCAGGCCCCGCTTGTACATTGTATCTCGTAAGGAGATAAAACCTTAGCGCTTGGAGAACTGGGGAGCGCGGCGAGCCTTCTTGAGGCCGTACTTCTTGCGCTCGACCACGCGAGCATCGCGCGTAAGGAAACCGGCCTTCTTGAGGTCAGCACGGTAGTCGCCAGCGTTCAGAAGAGCGCGAGCGATGCCCAGGCGCAGAGCGCCGGACTGACCGGAGATGCCGCCGCCATCGCACAGAGCGATAACGTCGAACTGACCGGCGGTGTCGGTCACCTTGAAGGGAGCAAGGGCGTTCTCAACGAGCTGATGACGGCCGAAATACTGCTCGGCGTCACGCTTGTTGATGGTCACCTTGCCGGTGCCGGGGACGAGACGGACGCGGGCGACGGCGTTCTTACGACGGCCGGTACCCTGGTAGACAACGGTGTTCTCAGCCATCTTTAAGCCTCCAGCTCAATCTTCGTGGGGTTCTGGGCAGCGTGCGGATGCTCGGCACCAGCGTAGACTTTAAGCTTGGTCATCTGGGCACGGCCGAGGGTGGTCTTGGGCAGCATGCCGCGAACGGCGCGCTCGATGACCTTCTCCGGGTGCTTCTCCATAGCCTGGCGGAAGCTCTCAGCCTTGAGGCCGCCGTTGTAGCCGCTGTGGCGATAATAGGTCTTCGTGTCGGCCTTGTTACCGGTAAGCTGGACCTTATCGGCGTTGATGACGACAACGAAGTCGCCGCAGTCGCTGTTGGGCGTGAACTGGGGCTTGTTCTTACCGCGCAGAATCATTGCGATCTGGGTGGCAAGACGGCCCAGGACAGCACCATCGGCGTCGACGAGAACCCAGTTGCGCTGGACCTCGCCCTGCTTGGCGTAGTGAGTCGATTTCGAAATCACTTAGACTCCTCCATGTACAGTACGTGTTGTTACAGAGATTCACGGGGCTCTGCAAGTAACGCGTCCATATTACCCCGCTCGTCGCCCGAGTCAACAGGTATTTTGGCTCTGACCAGACTTTCTGCACATGTCGTCCATGGGTCATGACGTCGCGACACTAGCGCTCGACAAACGCCTCGATATCTCCCAGCAAGCGCTTTGCCTCCTGGCGGCCCTGAATATACAGGTCGAGGAGCTTTGCTGGATCGTGCTCAACGTGGCCGACCTCGACCGGCTTTTGCGGAGCAACGACCAGTGCGCGGCCCTCGCGCTCATACTTCCACAGATGCATGCGCTGGATGTTATAGCGGTCGTGGCGCGTCTCGATAGCCTCGAGCAGGTAGGGGTAGTCGGCATAGCGGGCGCGCGCGGCGGGCATAAACTCGTAGGGCTTTTTCTCGTACGAGCGGTCCTGCGTGACAATGACAACCGCGCGATCGAAGCCCGCCTCCTCCAGCACGTGCTCGATGGGAACCGAATCGGCTACGCCACCGTCGACGTATTTGTGTCCGTCAATCTCGACCGGCGGCGTCACCAGCGGCAGCGACGTCGAGGCGCGCACGGCATCGAGGTCGAGCACGGCGCTTTTGACCGGCAGGTACGTGGCGGTTCCAAACAGCATGTCCGTCGCGACGGCGTACATCTCGATGGGGCTCGCATCAAACGTCACGTTGTCAAAGGGATCCAGGCGGTCCTGGACATCATTGAAGATAAAGTCGTAGCCCACAATAGAACCCGTGGACGCAAACGATGCGGCACCCATGAAGCGGTTGTCGTTGCAGAAAGCCAGGTTGATGCGGTTGGCACGGCCGATCTGGTGCGACTTGTAGTTCACGCCGTTGAGGGCACCGGCCGATACGCCATATACCGCCGGAATCTCGACGCCGGCCTCCATGAGAACGTCAAGCACGCCTGCGGTAAATTGCCCGCGGAAGCTGCCGCCCTCCAAAACAAGCGCGACCTTGCCGGCGTTCTTTGCCTTATCTTCTGCAGTCATGTTGACCTCCTGCTGTTTCGTTTGGGCTTCTTCTACCCAGTTTTGGGATAGAGAGCGCATTGGTTTTGGAGTTGCGGAGGACGGGGCGGTCGGCGGGAAAGCGCGTCCCGGTCTCAGAGCAAATTCCGGGTCGCAGTTTCCGCTGAGCTCACCATTCGGAAAGCGTGTCCCGGCCTGCGTTGCCAAGGCGCTTTCTTTACGTCCGCGCCCTGCGCAGAGTTCGATTCTCCGCGGTACGGGGGTGGCGTTGGCGCGGGGTATTGCCGGTCGTCATCCCATCGGCATCGCATCTATATAGGGCTGGAGCTTTGCGCGGAGAATCCGCGTATTTGCTTCGCAAATACGCGCCGGCTTCGGCCGCCTGCCGGCGTCCTCGCCCGCGGGCTAAAAACGCTCACGCGTTTTCTTTACGCCCGCGCCCTGCACAGAGTTCGATTCTCCGCGGTACGGACTAGAAATAAAAAGGCAGGTAGATACGAATATCTACCTGCCTGTGACTTATGGTGGAGGCGCGGAGAATCGAACTCCGGTCCACGAAAGCCCCCTGATTGGCATCTCCAAGCTCAGTCGCTGGTTTAGTCTCGGACGGCTTGCGCGCAGCGACACGCTCGCGCCGTCCCAACCGGTTCGATCTTAGCCCGCGCCATACCGATTACGTGCGCAGGAGCATTCCCCTAAAATGACGTCGCGCCGGTGTCGGGGAAATCACCGGGTTGACGCGCCGCTATAAACTAAGCAGCGAGAGCCATAGGCTCAAAAGAAGAGTTGTTGTCAATTCAATTTGACGGTACCCCTGTTTAACGAGGCGAGGAGACCTCGGCTTGCTTCCTCTCTCAGAGCTATCGTGTCGAAACCAGTCGCCCCCGAATGTCGGGAAAGTCTGGATGGCATTGGGCACGAGCACCCAACACCCGTCGACTTTTCAAGGAACACGCGGGGTGAGCCCCGCTCGTGGATAGCTATCTTACCACGTTCTAAAGGCGGACAGCTGCTCTATGCACGAGCTGTGAAGACCATAATGTGCACCACACTTCGCACTTTTGCTACCGGACACGTCACGTATATTTTCGCCAAGCAAAATTGACCCATCGAAAGGACCGTTATGGATACCAAGCAGCAACTCGTCAATGCCCTCGCAGGTCTGGGCTCAACCATTACCGAAGCTATGGATGTCATCGAAGGCTTTGTCCCCTGCGGACATCCCGCCCTCACGGTATCGAACGCACTCGTCGTGCTGGACGCTGACGATGATGCAGCTCTCGCCCAGCAGCTTGAGACCGTCGAGGGCTTTATCGACCATGTGAGTGAGAACCGCGGCGTGTCCGCCTACCACGGCATCGAGGTCGAGCTCGCGGGTCCAAAAGCTGATCTGCTCGCAGCAATCTGCGAGGTAGGCGCCCTTATGCAGACCGCAGGCGTCAAGAACACCCAGGTCAACGAGTGGGTCTACCGCAGTCTGGCAGCACTCGATAGCTCCGACGAAAAGGCAGCCGAGCAGCTCGCAGAAAGTCCCGCCATTAAGGCCGAGCTTTTGTAAATAGCAGATGCGGGTCCCTTGGCGCATCGTCGTCCAAGAGGCCTGCAAACAGTTCGCGTCAACTGATAGCCGCGCCGCCGCGTTCGGCCAAAATAAGAATCGGCATCATTTGACGAGGTGTCTTTGCTGCAAGATCGGCATGTTCGAGCAGCTTGCGATCGTTAGTTACCAAGTAATCAACCTGGGCGCGTTTGCATGCGGCGAGTACCAAGTTGTCCTCGTAATCGCAATGGAGCGCTAAGTATTTGTCGGCTAGCCACAGATCGGATGCGTCTGCGCCCACGGCGGTGGCGTTTTCGGTCATATTTCGAACAAACGCCAGCGCGGCCTCGCCTATCGCTCGTGCCGATGCTTCGTCGGCCGAGCCTTTTTTAGCAATAACCCTGCGCTTCAGCTCGTGTTGGACAACGTACAGTACATCCTTGGCGATATGCACCGGAAAGAGCAACGTTGCGCCAGATTCCGCAGCCCGTCCGATAAACGCACGCGCGGCAAGCGACTCGGCATGGTCGACGCAAAACGAATCAACCCATACGTTGGCATCCACCATTATTTTGAGGGGAGCCCCGCTCACAGGATCATCCCCTTTTGGCGATAGCGCTCGTCCATGGCTTCGGAATAGATTGTGTCCCAATCGCGATCGTCGGATACGGGCAACGTAGCGATGCCCAGGTCCGCGTAAAGCTGATCCGCCGCCGCCCATGATGCGGCGAACGGAGTATCGGGCGCGACGGTCTGCTGCCGGTCGTCGACGGCCGCAAGCACTTCCTCGCACTGCCCGCCACCCTGCGCGACCTTGACCACCACCTTTTTGATGAGCTCGGGCAGTGACCCGCCCGAAAGCCGCAGCGCTTCCTCGGCACGGTTCTTGACCTGGCGATCCACGCGAACGTTCACCTGCGCCATGCCGTCAACAGCACCCATCTCAACCTCACCTTCGACTTCCGCTATCTTAGCTAGCACAACTATATATTGCTGCTAGCACATGGTCAAACGCAAAAGGCCTGCATTCTGGCGGCTGCAACACCGCCCAAATGCAGGCCGAAAACTAAAGTAAAAGTGCTAGCGCAGATATGCTTTCGCGTTGCTCAGGCTGTAGGCAATCGTCGAGCCATTGTGCAGCAACGACGACGTCTGCGGGGTAATCGCGCCGGTAATGCCGAGCGCCAGGAGCGCCGAGTTGGTGAGCATCACCTTAGAGTAGGAGCTCGTCAGACGATCAATGAGGCCCTGACTCATGCGGCGCAGGCGCACGATCGCGGCGAGATCCGTATCGGTCAGGATGATATCGGCGACCTCCTTGGCGATGTCGCTTCCGCCACCCATCGCCAGGCCCACGTCGGCCAAACCGAGCGCCGGCGAATCGTTGACGCCGTCGCCCACCATGGCAACGTGGCGCCCCTCGCCCTTGATGCGCTCCACATACGCGTACTTATCCTCGGGCAGCAGCTCGGCCTTAAACTCGTCGACCCCCGCCTCTCGCGCAATGCGCTCGGCCGTGCGCTCGGAGTCGCCCGTAAGCATAACGACATGTTTGACGCCCAGCGCATGCAGATCGGCGATGGCCTCGCGCACTCCGGGCTTGAGCGGATCCTCGATGCCGAGCACGCCCACGACCGTGCCGTCGACCGCCAGGTACAGCGGCGACAAGCCCTGCATCTGGGACTCGATGCGCTCCTTGATGTCGGATTCGAGCTGCGCGCCCTCATCCTCAAATACAAAGTGCGCGGAACCGATGATGGCGCGACGCCCTTCGATGGACGAAGCGATACCGTGTGCCACGATGTACTCGACGGCGGCGTGGCGCTCGCGATGCTCGAGCCCGCGCTCACGTGCCGCATTGACCACGGCGCGCGCCACCGGATGCGGAAAATGCTCCTCCAAGCAAGCGGAAAGGCGCAGGATCTCGTCCTCGCTCCAGCCATCGGTGGTGAGTACGCAGGCAAGACGCGGCTGCGCCTCGGTGAGCGTGCCGGTCTTATCAAAGACAATGGTATCGGCCTTGGCAAACGACTCAAAGTACTTGGCGCCCTTGACCATCACGCCCATCTTGGCGGCATCGCTCATGGCGGTCATGACGGCGACCGAACCCGTGAGCTTGAGCGCGCACGAGTAGTCGACCATCAGTGCCGCCGAGGTCTTAATGAGACTGCGCGTGGTGAGCGCAACCAGGCCCGCGAGCAGGAAGTTCCACGGGACGATCTTGTTGGCGAGGTCTTCCATGTGCGACTGGCCCTCGGACTTGAGCGAGTCGGCCGTCTGCACGAGCGAGACGATCGAGCGCAGCTTGGTCTGCGCCGTGTTGGCGCGCACGCGCACCAAGATGCTGCCGTCTTCCACGACGGTTCCGGCGAACACGTCGTCGCCTGCGCTGCGCTCGACGGCAAGCGGCTCGCCGGTCAGGGTCGCCTGGTTGACCATGGCGCTTCCCTGCTCGACGACGCCGTCAATGCAGATGGACATGCCGGTGCGCACGGCCACCAAGTCACCGGGCTCAAGCTCGGTCGCGGCAACGCTTACCTCGGTGTCGCCGACGACCTTTTGCGCCTTGTCGGGCACATCGAGCAGCGAGTTGATGAGCTCGTTTTCGCTCATGGCGCGGGTGTAGTCCTCGAGCAATTCGCCCACGTTGAGCAGGAACATTGTCTGGCCCGCGGTGTCGACATCACGTTTGACGAACGAAATGCCGATGGCCGACGCATCAAGCACGGAAACGGTCAAGCGCGGCTGCGCGAGTTCACGGAGGGCGGCGCGCAAAAAGGTCATGTAACCGGCTACGACAAACACCGCACGCAGGGGCGTGGGCAAAAACCATCGGCGCGCACAGTGAGCGCCGATGAGTGTGGCAAGATCCATAACGAGCTTGTGCTTGCGTGGCTCAAGCTGCATCACGTAACCCGTCTTTGCGTCGGCAATGGCCTGGGCGTCGAGTGCGCCCAGAGCATCGAGCACGCCTGCACGACGCTGCTCGTCATATTCGAGCGCCATCTGGCCGATGCGGCCGTAGACGCGCACCTTGCGCACGCCATCGATTTCGCCACTGAGCTTTAGAAGCGCATCGAGATCGCTCTCTGGCACAGGACCCGCCAACTGGAGGCGGGTCCTGCCGGGGATCTCGCTAATAATCGAGAATCTCATGGTTTGTGCCTAGGAGCGCTACTCGGCTGCCTTGTCCGCAGCGGCCTCGCTCTGGGTGATGTAGGCAGCCTCGGCAACCATGTCGTCGACATTAGCCTTGGCCTGCTCAACCATGTCCTGGTAGCCATTCTTGATGCGCATGCCGCACGCAATGCCCTGCACGCAGGCATTCTTGACCGGAGCGCTGGTAAGCAGCTTGATGCCGGCCGCGCCAAGCAGAAAACCGCCACCGACAAGCAGGGTATTGAACGTCGACTTCTTCATGTTGCTTCTCCCTTTTGCCGCATTGGACGCGGCATGGTGCTTCAGCACCCGAGTAAACAAGTTTGCTCGGGCACGCTTTTGAAATATCTCAATTTTATCTAACTATCTAGGTCAGCCATGGCTAACCTTTTGAAAATTAACGATGCGGAGTAACCGATTGTCAATGTGAGAAAGGGACTGTCCCTTTGCCCCTTCTTACAACTGCCAGGTAGCTGCTTCCTTTTGCAGCGCCACCATGCGGGCGAATTCTCCACCTGCCGCCTTGAGCTGCGCCGGAGTGCCCTGCTCGGCAACCACACCATCCTTGAGTACAACGATTTTGTCGGCATTTTCCACCGTACGCATACGGTGGGCAATAACGATAACCGTCTTACCTGCGAGCAGGCGGGAGAGCGCCTGCTGAACCACGGTCTCGTTCTCCACATCCAAGCTCGCCGTCGCCTCGTCCAACAGCACGATAGGCGCGTCTTTGAGCAGCGCACGGGCGATAGAGATGCGCTGGCGCTCACCGCCGGACAGCTTGGAGCCGTTCTCGCCGATCATGGTGTCATAGCCCTGCGGCATGCGGCTCACAAACTCGTCGCAGTTGGCGGCACGCGCGGCAGCAAGCACTTCCTCATCGGTGGCATCACGACGCCCGAGGCGGATGTTTCCCATCACCGTGTCGTCAAAGAGCAGCACGTCTTGGAACACAATGGCGTAATCACGCAGCAGTACCTCGGGATCGACGCTTGCAACATCCACACCGCCCACGGTAACCTTGCCCGCGGTGGCATCCCAAAAGCGCGCGGCAAGGCGGCTCACCGTGGACTTACCGGAACCCGAAGGACCGACCAGCGCCGTAACTTCGCCTTCCTTGGCGGTAAAGCTCACATCGGTAAGAACTTTCTCGCCGGCGCGGCCGTCCTCGCCCGCACCATAGCCAAATGCCACGTGATCGAACACCACATCGTGGCCCACGGGCTCAAATTTCTCGCTACCCCGCGCCACAGGCTCTTCCATGATGGAACGCATGCGCTTGGCAGACGACTCGGCGGCAAACAGCTCGGACATTAACATTAACGCCTGGTCAAAGGGTGCATAGATACGGCTCACCATAAGCAGGAAGGCAAACATCACCAAAAAGTCGACCTGGCCGGAGGCGACCATCGCAGCGCCCGTGACCAACGTGGTGGCAATCCCCAGGCGCAGGATGGCAAAGGCGGAGTTGACCAAAAGCCCGTTGGCGAGCTCGCCTTTGGTGGTCTCGCGCTCCTCGGCATCGATCACGGCGTTGAGTCCCTCAAGATAATGGGCCTCCTGGTTGGTGGCGCGGATCTCGCGCACGCAGTCGAGCGTCTCCTGGATCGCCTCGGTGACCTTGACCTTCTCGGCGCGCACGCGGTCGAACACCGGGGTCATGGGCCCGCGTGTCAGATACAGCACGGCAAAGGCCACGGGCACGCTCCAAAACGCCGCAATCGCCAGCTGCCAGCAAAAGAACAGCGACGCCACGAACACGATGGCACTTGCGATGATGGCACCCCAAAGCTCTCCCAGCACGTGGCTGTAGGCGTGCTCCATGGCCTGGACGTCGCCCATGATGGTCTCGGTTAAATCGGCCAGATCACGACGACCAAAAAACGACAGCGGCAGTTTGCGCAAGCGCTCGGCAATCTCCATACGCTGCTTGCCGCACTCCTCGTAAAAGATGCAGTAGGTGTAGTAATACTGCTGCCAGTTAGAGGCAAAGAGCAACACGAAAAAGACCAGGAGGCCGCCCACAATCGGCAGGGCATCCGGCAGGTCGGCACCGGTGGCGAGATGTTCGACAAAACCGGCCATGACTAGGAATAAAAAGCCCATGCCGGCCATGGTAATGAGATTGGTGAGCGCGGTCCAGAAAATGCCGCGTTTTACGCCGGCGACGCCTTTATCGGATAGGAAATACTTCTTTTGGAATGAGGCGAACATTTAGGCCTCGCCTCCCTTCGCGGCGGCGACATCCGCGGCCGCAGCAGTGATCTTCCAGCTCGCGGCCTGTTCGTATTCGGCCCACATCTTGGCGTACAGGCCGTTTTGGGACAGCAGCTCGGCATGGGTGCCGGCCTCCTGCACACCACCCTGGTTGAGCACCACGATCTTGTTGGCCCCCACCACGGTCGAAAGCCGGTGCGCGATCATAATGACCGTGCGGCCTGCCGCCAATTTGCTAAAGGCGCGCTGGATGAGCGCCTCGTTCTCGGGGTCGGCAAAGGCTGTGGCCTCGTCGAGCACCACGATAGGCGCGTCTTTAAGGATCGCGCGGGCGAGTGCTACGCGCTGCACCTCGCCGCCCGAAAGATATGCTCCGCCGGCACCGAGCATGGTATTGATACCCTGCGGGAGCTTGGCCACAATGTCGTCGCACTGAGCTGCGGAGAGGGCCGCACGCACTTCGTCGTCAGTGGCCGTGGGCTTGGAGGCACGCACGTTATCGGCAAGTGTTTGCCGGAACAGCTGGTTGGTCTGGAACACGAAGGCAACCTGGTCCATAAGCTCGTGGGGATCCATGTCGCGAACGTCCACACCGCCTACGAGCACTCGACCCGAGGAAACATCCCAAAAACGAGGAATCAGGCTTGCGCAGGTTGACTTGCCGCCGCCCGAAGGACCCACAAGCGCAAGGGCACTACCAGCGGGAACGCTGAAACTTACATGGCTAACGGCAGGTGCTTCGGCACCCTCGTACGTAAAGCTCACGTCCTCAAATCGCACGTCGCCGCCGGCAGGGTGCTTGGGTTGCACGGGCACGGAGAGCCGCTTGGAATCCATGACGCTTCGGATGCGAGCCAGCGAATCGGCACTCATCTGAGAGGCCTCGCCCACAAACATGAGCTTGGTCATGGCCGTCGGTACCACGGCCGAAAATATCGCGTAAAACGTGAAGTTGGTCATAAAGCGTGCAAAGTCCGTCTCGCCCGGCGCCAACAGCAACGCCACGGGCAAAAGGAATGCCACAAGACCATTGAGCGCGGTAAGGTTGAGCACCTGTGGACCTCGGCAGAACGTGCCCGCATAGCTTTGCGCCATGTCAGCGTATTCGGCGATCGCATCGTGGAAGGCCTTAAAGGAGTAGACCGTCTGCTGGAATACCTTGACCACGGGGATACCGCGTACGTATTCGGTGCCGGTCTTGTTCATCTTGACCAGCGCGCCCATGTAGGCCTTCATAAACTCGCCGCCCTTGCCGCCCATCATGGCGGCCATGGCGCCAAGCGAAACGACGACCGAGATAAGGCATGCCGCGCCCAAGCGCCAATCGAGGGCGAAAAGCAGCACGAGCAGACCTGCGACCATGGCGGTGGCGCCGGCGATATCGGGCAGCATGTGCGCGAGCAGTGTCTCGGTTGAGGCGGCGCATCCGTCTACGATACGGCGCAGCTCACCGGTGGCGTGCGTGTCAAAGTAGCCGAGCGGCAGCTTAAGCAGATGCTCGCTCGTAGCCTTGCGGATATTGGACGCGCAACGAAACGCGGATAGGTGTGTGCACATGAGCCCCACGAAATAAATCACGATGCTCACCAGGGCAAAACCGACGGCCCACCAACCATACATCGCGATGTCGCAGGCTTCGCTCCAGTTAGGTGCCACGGCGATCAGATCGCGCGCGACAAGCCAAATGCACACGTACGGGCCAAAGCTCAGCAGCTGCGAGAGCGCCGAGAGAGCCATGCCCAAATACGTTAGGAATTTGCGGTCGCCGGCATATGCAAGCAGCTCGCCGATACCGCCGCCTTCCCTTTTTGATCCCTTTGCCATGAGATTCCTTTCTAACGGCTTGAGAGTTAACCGTAATGAACTTATCATTGATGTGTTAGCCATGGCTCACAATTAAGCCAGGCGTGGACGTTTCTGCAAAGGAAAGGGACGCTCTTGCAAATACGGCGGGCAGCGACCGACATAACCGAGCTCTACGCACCGCAGTTTGAGCAGTTTGGCCTGGAGCTTACCGGCAAGGGCGCCGTCTTTACCGGCGAGGTGGCAAACGACCGGGCGCACGGCCGCGCATGGATCATGCCCCTCTCCCCCACCTGCATCGTCATGGAGCATTTCATTACCCCGACGCACGATATGTACCTAGCCGAATACACATCCGAACCGTACGCATGCGTGAGCGAAGTCAGCGCGCCCACGCTCATGTGCATGCCCGAGGCTGGCATAACGCCTGCGAACCTTAAACCCTTGCATGGACCGTGGCCAAACAATGCCGTGTGCAGCTTTATCCAAGATAACTGTGGCGAGGAGTTAAGCCCACTGTTTGCAGGGCGGCTCTATCACTCGCGCTCGGTGCTCTTTTTGCCTGGATATTTTGACGAACTGGAGCACCGCTATCCCACCGAGTTCGCAGGGGTCTTTGAGGCGTTTGCCGAGCCATGGCACGAGGAGGCGACGTCTGCCATCTGCCACACGTTGCGCAGGATTAACGAGGACCGCGCCCGCACCGCAGGCGGACACGTCTATATGCAGGGCATCGTGGAGACCATGGTCGCGGAGCTCGCCTGTTCGCGCGCGGCCCACAAGCAGGCGCGGCAGGCGGCAGACACACGCGTCAGCATAACCATTGCCGAAGAAGCAACGGCAATGATTGAGCGCGCGCTCGACAAAGGCAGGCGTGTGGGTATCAACGAGGTGGCCGAGAGGCTCTACACAAGCCGCTCCAAGCTATGCGCCACCTTTAAGGCCCAAACTGACGAGTCCCTGGGCGCCTACATTCGCAGACGCCGTATGGAGCGAGCACAGGACCTTTTGGCCGATAGCGCGCTCACGATAGCGCAGGTGGCAGAGCGTCTAGGCTACCCTCAGCAGGCCGCCTTCGCCCAAGCCTTCAAGCAACACACCGGCACCACCCCCACCGCTTGGCGCTCCCAACATATATAAAGAATGAAGGCGCCAACGGCGCCCTCATTCACCAAATTCCATTCAGCCCCGCCTGACCCGAACGGCCGAGTCGTTACGGAACCGAGGGGCCGGGCGCAGGGCCTTGCCTCTCAATGAGTTCCGCACGAACAGGAGGCGCCAGTGGCGCCTCCGTCGTGAGTCAGGACTGTCCGAAATTGAGAGGCAAGGCCCTGCGCCCGGCCCCTCGGTTCCCGTTTACGAGAGCGACGTTCTCAGCAACTCGTTGAAGAGCTTCGGGTTGCCCTTGCCGCGGCTCGCCTTCATGCACTGGCCCACCAAAAAGCCGATGACCTTCTGGTTGCCGTCACGATACTGCTGCGCCTGATCGGCACAGTTAGCCAGCACCTCGTCCACGATCGGCTGCAGCGCGCCGGCATCGCTCACCTGACGCATACCACGCTCGTCGACGATCTTGTTGGGGTCGTCACCGGTCTGGGCCATGGCCTCAAAGACCTCGTGCGCCTGGTTGGAGCTGATAGCATCGGTCGCCAGCAGCTTGGCAAGAGCGGCCACCTGAGCCGGCGCGATACCGGACTCGGCGAGCGACACGCCTGCGCCCTTAAGGTAGGCGATCATCTCGTTGACCAGCAGGTTTGCGACCGTCTGGGCCTCCTTGCCGGACATACCGGCAGCGGCGGCCTCAAAGAAGTCGGCAAACTCCGGGTCGCCGGCGATCTGCTCGGCATCGGACGTTTTAATGCCAAAGTCGGCCTCGAAACGGACACGCTTGGCATCGGGCAGCTCGGGAATCTCGCCACGGCAGCGGTCGATGAACTCGTCGTCCAGATCGAAGGGCGCCAAGTCGGGGTCGGGGAACAGACGATAGTCGTCGGCCGTCTCCTTAACGCGCATGACCACGGTACGCTTGCGGCTGGGCTCCCAGTGGCGGGTCTCCTGGTAGATGATGCCGCCCTCCTCGAGCACTTCGGCCTGGCGGCAGATCTCGTAGGCAAGGCCGTCGTGCAGGCTCTTAAACGAGTTGAGGTTCTTGAGCTCGGTCTTGGTACCCAGCTTGGTCTCGCCGCGGCGGCGCAGCGACACGTTGCCGTCGCAGCGCATGGAGCCCTTCTCCATGGAGCAATCCGAAATGCCCAGCGTCACAAAGATGCGACGGAGCTTTTCCATAAACAGGCGCGCTTCCTCGGGCGTGCGCAGATCGGGCTCAGTCACGAGCTCAATCAAAGGCGTGCCGCAGCGGTTGTAGTCGACGAGCGACTCGGCCGCGGCGGTAATGCGGCCCTCGGCGCCGCCCACGTGCACCATCTTGGCGGCGTCCTCCTCCATATGGATGCGCAGGATGCGAATGGGCACCGTGTAGGAACCGTCCTCGCGGCGCTCGGGCATCTGCAGGTTGGACGCATCATAGCTGGCCAGATGACCGGAGCGCTGATTGCCCTCGCGCATGGTCGACGTCATGGACGTGGACAGGCCCTCGGCGTTGGCCGAAGCGCTCGCCAGGCTCTGAGCCTCGGCCTCACCAAACGCGCAGTCGGGGCGCTCGGCGGCACCGCGACCGGTCACGTCCAGGTCCAGGTGACCGTACATGGCAAAAGCGACCGGACCCTGCGTGGTTTGGAAGTTCTTGGCCATGTCGGGGTAGAAGTAGTGCTTGCGGTAGAACATCGAGTGACGCTGGATCTCGCAGTTGGTGGCGAGACCCGCTTTGACGATGCTCTCGATGGCGCGCTTGTTGGGCACCGGCAGGGCGCCGGGCAGGCCCAGGCACACCGGGCACACGTTGGCGTTGGGCTCGTCATCGTGGCTGAGCTTGCAGTTGCAGAACATCTTGGTATCGAGCGCGGTGAGCTCGGTATGGATCTCCAGGCCGATCACGGCCTCCCAATCCTGCAGGACCTCGGAAAGCTCCTTCATTACAGCTCGCCTCCCTTCCCGGCAAAATCGGGCGCGACGGAAAGCGCGGGCGCACCCGTGGCGGCATCGGCAAAGCCGCGCTCCAGGGCGCGGGCAAACGTGAGCAACTGACGGTCCTTAAACGCCGGACCAACCAGCTGGGCAGAAACGGGCAGCTGAGTATCCTCGCCCAAGCCCAGCGGCACCGAGATGCCACCGTTACCGCAAATATTGAGCGAGATGGTGTACAGGTCGGAGAGGTACATCTGCGTGGGGTCGCTGATCTCGCCAAACTTAAAGGCCGTGCGCGGCGAGGCGGGCATGAGGATGGTGTCCACCTTGGCATACGCGGCGTCGTAGTCCTGCGTGATGAGCGTGCGGGCCTTTTGCGCAGCGTAGTAGTACTTGTCGTACACGCCCGAGCTCAGCAGGTAGGCGCCGAGCATCTGACGACGCTTGGCTTCGGCACCAAAGCCGTGGGCACGCGAAAGCGAGCTCTGGTCGGACAGGTTGGCGCAGCCCTCCTCCTGATAGCCGTAGCGAATGCCGTCGAAGCGAGCCAGGTTGGAGAACGCCTCGGCCGGGCCGATGACGTAGTAGGCGGCGATGGCGGCGTCCAGGTGCGGCAGGTCGACCTCGACCAGCTCGGCGCCCTGGTTCTGCAGCTCCTGGGCGGCGCGCTGAACAGCGGCCTTGACCTCGGGCGTCAGGCCCTCGGCCTCCATAAACGCAGGGATGATGCACACGCGCTTGCCCTCGATGCTGTCGTTGAGATGCTCGGTAAAGTCGACGGCGCAATCCTGGCTGGTGCAGTCGTATGGATCGTGGCCCGCGCCGGTAAGCGCGTTCATGGCCAGCGCGACATCCTCGACCGTGCGGCCGAAGGGCCCCACCTGGTCGAGCGACGAGCCAAAGGCAACCACGCCGTAACGGCTCACGGCGCCATACGTGGGCTTAAAGCCCACCACGCCGCACAGCGACGCCGGCTGGCGAATGGAGCCGCCGGTGTCCGAGCCCAGCGAGAGCGCGACCTCGCCCGCGGCGACGGCTGCAGCGGAGCCGCCCGAGGAGCCGCCGGGCACACGCTCGGTATCCCAGGGGTTGTTGGTGCGGTGGAACGCCGAGCTCTCGGTGGAGCTGCCAAAGGCAAACTCGTCCATGTTGGCCTTGCCCATGGGCAGGCAGCCGGCGTCGAGCATGCGCTGGACGCAGGTGGCGGTGTAGACACTCTGGTAGTTCTCGAGCATGCGGGAAGCGCAGGTGGTACGCGTGCCCACAAGGTTCATGTTGTCCTTGATGGCCAGCGGCACGCCCGCGAGCGGAGGCAGCGGCTTGCCTGCGGCACGGTCGGCATCCACGCGCGCGGCGGCCTCGAGCGCAAGCTCGGGCGCCACCTGCAGGAATGCCTGGACCCCGCCCTCGCGCGCCTCGATGGCGGCAAGGGAGGCCTGGGCCACCTCGGTAGCAGTAAAGTCGCCGGCGGCAACGCCCGCGGCGATCTGGGCGGCGGTAAGGGAATCGAAGCTCTGAGCCATTACTCGCTCTCCCCCTCTCCCAAAATGGACGGCACGCGGAAGTAGCGGTCGCGCGCGCTGCCGGCGTTTTCGAGCGCGACGTCGAGCGGCAGGTCGCGCTCGGGCTCGCGCAGGTCATCGCCCATCACGTTGGACAGGCTTCCGATAGGATGGAACGTGGGCTCCACGTCGGGCAAGTCATATTGCAGGACGGGCTCGAGCATCTGGACGGCGTCGTTCATGTAGGACGTCATCTGGGTGAGCTCGTCATCGGTCAGTGCGATCTTTGCGTACTCGGCGATGCCGCGCACGTCTTTCTCGCTGAGTGCCATAGGCGCTCCCTTCCGCATAACAGATAAACCGCTCTAGTATACAAGCCAACGCCGCTTGGAGCAGGTGCTTTACCCAAATGCAGCGAAAACGTAACGAGGGTGGCGGGTTGGCAGGCGGCGGGCTGGCGGTTCTGCAGCGAAACCGCACCGTCCATAGCGAAAACCATCTCGTCCACAACGAAAACCATCACAACATTCGACGCTTTTCGCCAAAATCGAGATTTTCATCGAATGTTGTGATGGTTTGAAAGCCACGAGCACCACAAAAGTGCCTGTCCCCTTTGTGGTGGTTCTGAAGAATGCCTTATGCCGAGGCCTTGGTCTTGCGGCGCTTGCGAACCGCGTGGATCACGATATCCAGCAGCAACAGCACAATGGCTACGACCACGATGAGCACGGCAAACTCGCGCTTGCCCCAGTGGCGGCCGGCCAGCGACTTTTGCTTGTCGACGTCCTTCTTGTTGTACTTGGTGCGCACGCAATGCACCAGCAGGCGATGGTCATTCACGCCGTAAGGGGTGCAGGTGACGAGCGTCACCTTGTCGGCGCCGGGCTCGATGGTCAGTGACTCCATCTCCTCGGGCAGCACCACCTCGGAGTCCACCATCTTGTAGGCGAGCGTCTTGTTCATGGTGTGCAGCAGCACCAGGTCGCCGGGCTCCAGCGAGTGGATGTCGTCGAACATGCTCAGGTTGCGCATGCCCGAGTGCGCGGTGAGCACGCAATGCGTCGAGGTGCCGCCCACCGGCAGGCTCGTGCCCTCCAGGTGGCCGACGCCCGCCATGAGGACTTCTTCGCTCGTGCCGTGGTAGATGGGCATGCTCACGTCGATGGAGGGGATCTCGACCCAGCTCATCATGGGGTCGCGGTCAAAGATGAGCTGCTGAGCGTAGGGCTCGATCTGGTCGGCGGGGAGCTCGGTGGCCTCGCCCGCCAGCTGCTCGTTAAAGGAGCGCGCCTGGAGCAGGATGCGCTCGCGCTCCTCGGCAGACAGCGCGTCCACGGTGCTGGACACCGTGCTGATCTGGTTAAACACGCCCGAGGCCTCGAGCCGGTCCAAAATCCACGGCCAGGTCATAAGGCCCACGCCGATAAGGATGATGACGATGGTGATGAGCCGGTCGGCCCAGCGAGGCAGCCGCTTGCGGCGGCGCTTGGGCTTTGGTTGAGGTTTGGGCTGAGGGCTTGAGCCGCCGTTGTCCGCGGCGTTATTGCTCTTCATATGTTTGGCGCCCTGCACCATCGCCGGTCACTCCTTACAGCTCAGGTTGTCTAAACAAATAATAGCCGATTAGCGAGCTTCCGCGCCAGACAACGCCGCTAGACTGCACCGTTCGGGCCACGTAACCCCACTCAACCAATCAAGCCATATGTTGCTTTCATCGTCTCGAGCAACTGCGCCATCGTTACGCCCGCAACCCCGATCTGTTTCAGATTGACGTCGCCCACCTCGCAATCTTTAACAAACGCAAGCATATCGTCCTTCAGTTCTTCGCCCAGGTCTACACCTTCCGACTCGCCAAGCAGCTGAGCAAGCCTCAGCGCATCGCGTTTATGCTTTTTTACCTTCTTCGAATCAACGTTCTCCCCCGCTTCCCTTCTGGCTTTTAGGTCGAGATACGCCTTCGCTTTGAACGGGACAATGTATTCCGTACCCAGGACCGAAACGCCGTCTACGGTCCGAATTCCCTGAAGGAACAAGCTGTAGTAAGCATCGTCCAACAAAATTGCCGAAAGACTGCTTATGTTTTCATCAACGTGAATTGGCGCCACATCAATCCCCTCACGACCCTTTAGAAAGTCGGGGCACTTCGCGAAGAGTTCGATCATATGGGGGTAACCCGGCCTCTTGGGCTCTGTAAACCGATAAAAACATGAGCCTTTGCCTTCGCCCCAGCCGCAGCGGTAGCCGCCATCACGCACCAAAGTCCATATGGCTTCTGCCGTCTGAGGCAACCGGTCATCGGCGACAATTACCACATCAAAATCGTGAGTCGCCCTGAATGAAAGCCCCGCCTCCGCGAGCAAAATGTCGCATGCCGTGCCGCCGATAAGAGCATACGATCCTGCAGCTTCTTGCATATGCTGCTGAAATTCTTGGAGACCCTCTACAGCGCTTCTTGCCATGGATATTCCTTTCCAAACATGCGATCGACTTCGAGCTGAATTCGCTCATCGTCGATTGCCGCCAAAGATAGCGCAAGCGAAATGTCGTCGACACGGGAGGAGCCGGCAAACACGGGTGCATAGCGCCACACTTGAATCATCGCCGTTTCGTTATCCGGCAACTCCCCGTCTGCGACTTCGAGGTCGCTCAGTTGACGCCATGCACTTCTTAAGACGGCCTTTTGTTCCATGCCCGGTGCAGCGAGCATCGAACGCGCGGCGAGCGCCGTCTCCCCGGCGTCAACAAGATAGTCGATCTGCGGCGTCTTCCTTGCAAAAAAGACCTTCGAGACAGGCGAGGAGAGCTCTGCCATGTGCTCGCTGAGCAAAAGATCAACGGCAACAGGGAACACGACGACACGTCGCTCGCGACGCTCGCGCCTCGCGAGTCCCCTGTCAACAAGCTCGGTTATGGCCTCACTCGCGCGGCTTGCCGAGATCCCAAGCGCACGACAAAGGTCATGGGGGCGATATGGCTCCTGGGCTGCTCCCCAGATTGCGGCAGCCTGTGCGTTGGGTGACATCTTGGTCGCGTGATTGCGAAACCGGGCACCGCCCCTCTCCGTGCAAGCTGTGCCCATAAATGGAAGAAAAGCCTGTCTACCGGGGCAGACAAAGGGAATCCCTTGTGCGACCAATGCTTTGCGCTGACGTGCATCGGCATCAGGAAACGAAACGACAACAGGAGTCTCCGCACGCAAGGCTAGCTGACTATAGACCCTCTTAGCCTCGGGAAGCCCGACACCAGTAGGCAAACTTGCAAGCAAAAACGAAAAACCGTTTGCGTCAACAGCGCGGACCTCAATCGCCCGCAGATGCAGCGGCAAGCGTGCGGATCCAGGCCAAGTTTCGGTCTTGGCGGAGAGGCCTAGTGCTTCTTGTAAGTAGATTAGCGCTTCGTTCATTTCCATTGTTTTCGTTCGATTCCAGTTCTTATTGGAATTATACATAATTTTCGGAATTAAAGAGATACCGTTCGTGCCTAAGCCTACATTTGCGTTTTCAAAATGTCCCGAATCGGCTGAGCGATTCGGGATACAATGTCAATAGGAAACGACGCATCCCGCGTAAGTGTACGAGAGCGCGGGCGGCCTAGTTTTCAGTTTTTGTTAAATGCCCGGGATCCGACCCCCGGGCATTCTTATTTGCGCTTTCGGCGCAAATGCCGTCCACCGTCCGCACCGCGCGTGCGCCTACGGACCTTAAACCGAACCTCATGCGAGTCAAGAAACGCGATGACGAACGTGCCCACTGCCGCGAGGGCGGCGAGCGCGTTAAGGAATTTCAGCATTTGGGGACCTCCGATCGAGTCGTCGGCCGCCCGCGTACGGGATGCGTCGCAAGGCCATTTTACTGCGAGTGTATGCACCCACAGCTGGTAAACGCAATAATTGCAAACATCTGTTCGATATTCATATGCTTGATCCATCGGGCAATGGAGCCTGGCTGTGTTACCAAAAAGAACGGGGCAGACTCCAGTGCGGAGTCTGCCCCGAAAAGAGAATGGCAAAGCAAGAACGTCGATGGACGAGAAAAGTGTCCGCAAGTCTCATGGCCATCACATCCCACCTGCCAAAGGGATGGGTGAGCGAGCGTTACTCCTGCTCGGACTCCTCAGCCTGCTTACGGCTGCGGATGAGATGCGCCACGCCGATGCACAGCACCGCGCCACCAGCGATCCAAGTGAAGGTCACGCCGTTGAGGCCGGTCAGCGGGAGGCCGACGGACTTGGTGTTGCCGACGTTGATGGTGATCTCACCGGTGGCGGCGTTGGTGCCGGTGCCATCCGTACCGGTCAGCTTATTGTCTCCGTCATTGCCGTCGAGCTTACCGAAGGCGATGTCGGTGCGGCCCTCGTCGGCCTTGGAAACCGCCGCCGTGAGGCCCGTCACCTTCATGCTCGCGTCATCATACGTCGCGGTGATGGTGAAAGTGAAGGGGTTGGCCTTGGTGTACTTCTCATTGGGAGCCTGGACCTCGGTCACCTTGTAGGAGCCTTCATCGAGACCTTTCACGGCAATCTGGCCATTATCGCCAGACGTGAACTTCACGTAACCGGGAAGGCTGGTGGTGCCGGCAACGGTCACGAGCTGGCCCGCGACGACGCCCGCGGTGGGGTCGTCCTTCGAGGCGATATACTGGCCTTGAGTGTTCGCATCATCGGACTGGATGGTGAAGACGGCGCCCGCAAGGCCCCTCTCGGTGCCCTGGTCGACCTTGTTGAGGTTGAGCTTGAACGCGAAGTCGGCGACGGTATCCTCGATCGTCTCGCCCGTGCCCTCGGCATACGGGTTGTTGGAGTACTCGAGCTTGACGGTGTTGGGGTTACCGCCCTTGTTGCCGTCGGTTGCGTTGCCGATCACGGCGTTGCCGTTGAGCTTGGCCTTGTAAAGGACAACGATCTTGGTGTCGGCGTTCACGTCACTGACGTCCTTGAGGCCCTTCTTGCCGTCTCCGGTCTTAAACTCGACCGTCAGCGTGTTGTTGTTGCTAGCATCAGCATCCGTCACGGTATAATTGCTCGACTTAATCTCGCTGTAAGTCTCGCCGTTCAGCGCGTACACCTTAACCGAGCCTTTGACATAGTCAAGGCCATTGGAAAGCCCGTCGGTGAACTTGTAAGCATACGTGCCAAAGGTAGCGTAGTTGCTGGCGATCGTGCCGGTAAGCTTGTAGTTAACTTCCTGGCCGATCTGGGAATCGGCGACATCATTCCATTTGTTGGAGCCCTTGATGTCGGCGGCATCGGCGGCGTCGGCATCGTCGAGGACCTTCTTCTCGACAGTGGGCACGCCCTTCTTTGGCATAACGGTCTTCGCGTTCACGCCGTCGATCACGGCGTAGACGGGAGAGGTGAACACATCGGTCGACTTGTCAGCAGGCTTACCGGGAGTAGCGGTGAGGAAGAGCCAGTAGCCGGCGCCGAGTCCGGAAAGGGATGCACTGCCCTCGCTCGTCACCTTCCAGGCGGTGCTGCTCTTCAGTCCATCGGCGATTAGACTGAGAACGTTGTCGCTAGCAACCTTCGAATCGGTCCCGGTAACTTCAGATTTGATGCTAAGCCAATCGGCAGCATCCTGTGCGTTCTCGCTATCGTAGGATGTATCCTTTGTCTTGATGGCGTTTACGACAGCAGTTTGGGCTTCGGAGCTGGCCCATTCGATGCTACTCACCGTCGTATTCCCACCGGTCGTCGTGACCTTTGCCTTGAAGATCTGGATACCCTTATAGGTCGTGGACGCAGTGTAATCGGCGTCCTCGAACGTGACGGTCGACCCCGTTCCCTCGGCAAACGCCATGGTCACCGGCGCCATAACTCCGCCGAAGCTCAGCGCTGCTGTGAGGCCGGCGGTTACTGCCAGGCGTGCGATGTTCTTGCTCATGCTCATCTTCTTTTCCTCTGCTTTCTGCTTGAAGTCCGTTTGATCTAAATCTGTCTGTCTGTGCCTTAGCATCTGCTTCGTTATGTCTCGCCCCGCTCTCGGTGGGAGCGACAGCTACTCTTTATGGTTGCCACTTCCCCCCTTGACCAGGAGCGCGGCCAGAATCAGCACGGCTCCGGCGACCGCCACGGCGGCCGCGGCGAACATTGCCATATCTCCTGTCGAGGGCATAAAGCCTCGAGGGGAATCCTTGGTGGGCGTATTAATGAGCGACGCCTCCAGGCTGCCCGTCGACCCGTCCGCGCTGTCGGCGCGCAGGGGCGACTCGGCCGTGATGGTGAGTTTGGGCTTGGCGGCGGCCACCTGGTCGACGTCCAGGCCCTCGGTCTTGACCGTCACGGAGCGCGTGCCCTCAGGAGCGGTGTAGCCCTTGGGCGCCTTGAGCTCGCGGACCTCCAGCTTGCCCGAGTCCACGCCCGAGACGGTCACGCGGCCGTCCTCGCCCGTGGTGACGGTGGCCTTACCTTCCGCATCCCACGTGCCGTCGGCCGCCAGCGTGCGACCGCGGTCGTCGGTGATGCTCAGCACCGCCCCGGGCAGCGGCTTGTCGCCGTCGCTGCCGCGCTTGGTAAGCGCGAGATCCCAGGTGTAGGCGCACGCGTCGTCGCTCGGCGTGCGGGTGAAGCCGGCGTCGCCGGACTGGTCGGCAAGAGGAGAGCGCGGGTAGCGCAGGTAAACCTCGTTGGGGTTGCCCTTCGTGATGCCGTGGTTGCACGCGCTGTTGAGCGGCGCATTGTACACGGCGACCACGCGGGCGCCCGCGGTAAAGGCGTCGGCCCCGCCGAGCGCGGCGATCAGGTCGCCGGTGCGCACGGTGAAGGTCTTGCCGTCGGCCGCTACCTTGGTGGCGCACTGGGCCGTGATGTCGGTCCAGCCCTTCGCGGGCTCGGTGCCGACGCGGCCGTCCTTGCCGGTCGAGACAGCGTCGAAGCCGCCGTCCGCACCCGCCGCCACGTACACATGCATGCTCGCGGCCACCTTGGAGGGGTCGAGCCCCGCGCTCATGGTGTCGACGAACCGCACCGTATAGGTGTCGTAGGCAGTGAGCCCCGCCGGGACCGTGGCCGAGAGGCGCCAGTACAGGTCGTCTGCGACCGTGGCGTCGGCGGCCTTCTGCCAGGCGGCGGTGCTGTCCTCCAGCACGTGCTTGGCCACCCTGGGCGTCGCGGCCTTGGGCTTGACGGTGACGGCGCTGCCGCCGACCAGGACCATGACCGGCGCGGTGCCGGCCTCGTTTTGGGAGATGGCGTCGTCATTGGCGACGATGAGCCAGTAGCCGCAGGGTAGCCCGGCCGTCGTGCCCGCGTTAAGGGCCACGGACACGGCGCCAGAGCTCTGGAGGGAACGAGCGAGCTGTGCGCTCAGCGCGCTCGTGAGGTGGGAATCGGTGTTGAGCCACTCAGCAGCTTCCTGCGCGGTGGTCTGGGAATTGGGCATGCCGGCGCTGTGCAGCACAAGCAGCGCGGCGTCACGCACGGCGTCGCTTGCCCAGGCGAGGTCGGTGGCGATCTTGGCGTCGCTGTCGCCGTCGACGACGTTGGCGCTAAAGATCTGGTAGGCGTCGTAGCTGCGCGCCACGGTACCGCTCACCGTGATGGAACCGGTCGAGGTCGGCGCGGCCTGCGCGGAAGCGGGGAACACGACCGCGCAGGCGCCGATCAGGAGGGCAAGCAGCGCAAACAAGATCGGGAAGGAGCAAACTTTCTTATTCACGACGCTCGCCTCCCTTCGCATTCGCCTTGCGACGAATGTGCATCCAGGCCGCAGCAGCGCAAAGCACCGCCGCGCCGGCAAGGTACGTCAGAGTGACGCCCGACATACCAGAAAGGGGCAAAGAGGTGGAGTAGATATTGGTGAAGGTTGGGGTGGACTCGGGCTTGGTGCCATCGATGGGATTACCGTCGGCGTCAACGATCTTGGTGCAGGCCACATTCGTGGGCTCGATTTTGCCGTTTGTATTGTCCGTCATCGTGACGTCAAATCGATAGACAGACTTGTCATATTTATAGTGCGAGAACAGCGAACCGTCAGTTTTCTCGCGCACATAGTACGTGAAGGTCTTGGAAGCGCCACGGCCCGTGGAGTCGGACGCGAGCTTGTCGAGTTGATTGAGTTCGTACTCGATCGGCTTGAAGCTCCGGGTCTGGGACTTGCCACCGTCGGCAGTGGGGGTAATCTCGCCCTTGGGGTCAGTCGTAACCGTCTCGGCATTATCGAACTTATCGTTATCCGCAAGCTCGAGCGTGAACTCCTTCATCTCGCCACCCCTAACAACCTTAGTCACCTTGGGAGTCCAAGAGCCCTTGGAGGTGTACGGAGTGTACTTGTTGGTGAAAGCTGCACCACTAGTAAGCGCAACGATAACAGCGTTTTCGCCTTCAGCTTCTGTGACGGCTGCTGGTTCTGTTTCTGGCGTTCTTGCGCCAGCGCCGTCATTTTTTACCTTTGTTACCGAAACGCTCTTGACTTTGTAATACGTGTATTTAATGTCAAGCACGTTGTGCGACTTGCCCTCATCCTTCACAACCTCAGGATCAATTTTGTAGATCGTTTTGTCGTAAGTCACGCCCTTGTCCTTGTCCGTGCCCGGAACCTCTACCAAGTAGTAAACAAGATCGTCATCGGCATAAACTTCACCCAGATCAAAGGTGAGATTTCCGTTCTCATCGTTTTTCACCGTATCGACCACCGAGCAGCGATTGAGCTGAAGATCACCATTGGAGTCAAAGCTCGGAATCGTATATGAGATCTCGCCTAGTTCGTTAATAATCTTGTTCTGCCTGAGAAGCTGGAAATCGAAATCATTTCCTTTAAGCTTGCCGCCCTCAAGCACCTTGGTGCCGTTGAGCTTCATCTTGGGGTAAACCTTGACCTCTCGAGTGGAACCGGCGACAACGCCTCCGTTGGTCATGATTCCGCCACCGTGGATATTGGAGCTGTTGCCCGTGATATATAACGTAGCCAGCCCTATAGCAGCATTTTGATCTTCAGCGGACGGTTTGGACTTTAGGCCAATCATGTACTTGGCTTGGGCTCCGTCATACTTACCGATGGTCGCAAGCTGACCGTCAATCGTGCCCGACCAATTTGCAGCACCACCGCCGAGCATCTGGCCCGTTACGGCTGCGATATAGTCAGCGTTATCCGACTTGCGGATAAGGAAGAGGTCCTCATGGCCACGCCTCTTGAAGTCATCAGTAATCTCACCGCCATCAACACTTGAAGGCTGGTCTTCATTCTTACCATTGGTGCCGCCTGATAGATTCTCACCGTTTGCATCGGTGTTTCCGAAAATCGCAATACCATTGGCATCTGTAATCGCCGTCTTGCCGCTCGGGCAGGCCGCGAAGCCACCACCATAGCCCTTGGCCGAGTTTTTGGTAATCAGGGCGTTGGATATCTTGAGACACGCCGAATTAACGCCTTCGGCACTGTTGCCTCCCTGGACAAACACGCCGCCGCCGCCCCAGTCATTGGGGGTATTAGTCGTATTGTTAGTTATGTAGGCTTTCTTGCCGATCACATTAAATTCGCCAACTGTAGGCGCAGCGATACGGATGCCGCCGCCCTCAGAGTTTTGCGCCACATTGCTGGCGATGCTTCCACCAGAGAACGAAAACAAGGAGAGGGCCTGATTCCAAGCGCCAGCATAAATACCGCCACCGGCCTCGGCAGAATAGTTACCGGTGATGTAGCCACCGTTAATTGTGAGACTGCCGTTATTGAAGGCAGCAATACCACCACCGCCGTGACATCCGTTGCCGATATGCTTCGTAGAGCCTTCATTGTCGCTGTAGAACTGATAGTTGTTGTTGGTAATGTAACCACCTGAAATGACTACTGTTGAACCAACGGCACAAACACCGGCGCCGTAGCCTGATCGATCTTTGAACGTACCGTTACCGGAAATCGTGCCGCCGGTCATATTAATTGTGGATCCGTTAGCGTACACGCCGCCGCCATTGGAGGCATAGTTGCCTGCAATTACGCCACCGGTCAAATTGAGGGTCGAAGCGCCGCCATTCGCGTTGGACACCATAATGCCCGCGCCGGCACCCGAAGTTCCCGTAGAGGCACCACAAACGTATCCACCGCTCATGTTGACGGTAGAGCCGTTCTCGGCATAGATGAGGTTGCCGATACGGTCATCCTTCTTTTGTGTGAGTACGCCACTTTCAAAATTGAAGTTGCCGCCATTATAAAGGTTGACGAGCTTTAAACCAGTAGCGTCGGCGTTACCGCACGCCACGATGGCGCCCTTGATATCAGCCTTATACCCTTTAAGGGTCTCGGTTGTACCGGTTCCCTTTGCGACCGATTCGGTTACGTAGTAGGTAAGCTTGGTCGGGATGCTGGAACCGTCGTATTCCATTGAAGCGAGATTGCCGTTATTTACTCCATTAACCATGGTCTCTGTCGGGGCAGCTTGCTGGCTGTCCTTGACGGTCAACGTTGCTCCAGCGGTGATATTGAAGAGAGGCTGATTGGGACTCTCATGCTTAATCTTGCAGCCATTTAGATCCAACGTGATAATACTGCCGCTTTTATTGAGCTGAATTGTCTCGCTGGTAACAATATCTTTCGTAAGCTTAAAGTTGGCAGCGTCGCTCGCCTTCTCCAGCTCAGTTTTCAGCTTTTCCGCACTATCTATCTCACCGGATGCCGCTTCGGCCTGCTCGCCTTCCGCGACCGCCATTGCAGCATTGTCATCCGACGACTTGCCGTCTTCACCCAGTAGCTCGTCCTCAGGCTGATCCTCAACCTGATTCTGCTCAAGGCCATTTGAAGGATCGGTCTCGCCATTCTCGGCATCATCACTATTCTGGTTCTCGGCATCCCCGTTAGTGGTGTTGTCTACAACAGTAGATTCGCTTGAGGAACCCCCCCCCATCACAGTTTCCTCGGTAGGAGCTGCCTGGGCATCGTTGGCAATGGCCTGCGAGATCGGGGGCATGACGAGCGACAGTACCAGGCTCAAAACGGAGGCTCCGCACAAAACGCCTGCCAGTACACGGCGCGTCGCTTTTTTACTCTGCTTAGATTTGTCTGAATTCGCTTTCATCGATGTCTCCTCCCCAAGAGACCGCGATCTTGCTCTTTCACCATCAAACGTATCTGCGCAATCTGTAATTGCGCTCGTTTAGTAATGCAATTATAACGATTGTTTACACATCCTTGATTATCGACTTTATCCGAACACCTCCCACATTCATCCGTACATGTACGGATGAATGTGGGAACCCGATACCC
>UQKL01000017.1 GCA_900541695.1 uncultured Collinsella sp.
TCATGCTTCACCCTCAAATCAACGCGCATAAAGAAAGCCTCCCATTTCTCATGTCCAAGAAATGGGAGGCAGTTCACACGCGCTGCAGGGTCTTTTTGCATGTCATGTTTAGTTGTTGCCAACGCCCTAGAGGGCGGCGATGACCTCGATCTCGACCAGACCGCCAGCCGGAAGGGCGGCAACCTGGAAGGCGCTGCGCGCGGGGAACGGAGCCTCGAACTTGGAGGCGTAGATCTCGTTCACGGCGGCGAAGTCGGCGATGTCGGCCAGGTAGACCGTGGTCTTGACGACATCGGCAAACGTGGCGCCGGCAGCGGTCAGCAGGGCCTCGACGTTAGCGAGGGACTGCTTGGCCTGAGCCTCGACGCCCTCGGGCATCTTGCCGGTTGCAGGGTCAATGCCCAGCTGGCCGGACAGAAACACCATGTTGCCGGTCTGGATGCCGGGGGAATACGGGCCGATGGCGGCCGGTGCGTTATCGGAAGACACGACGGTCTTGCTCATGTTTTTCTCCTTACAATCAAATAGAGAGCGTGAGCGCGGCGTTCGCACCGGGAGGCACAGTTCGGTCTGAACACCGCGCTTGATTGGGATAGTAGGGGATGATTTTGCGCTGTGCAAGATTATTATCACATTGCGAGAATATTTTATCGCCCAACGGCGCGTACGGGCCGATGAACGGCGTGACCGGCGACGTGCCCGAATACTGATCCCTTTTCCTCCGTCCCCTTCGGATCACGTGATCCCTTAGGGACGGAGGAAAAGGGATCATTTTTGCCCGAGAGGCTGCTGAAGACTTTGTCCTGCTTAGGCTGCGGGCATCGCCTGCCGCGACGGCACCACTATACTTTTGAGTATCTGAGCATTTTGAAAGGCAGGATATGACCGCAACCGCCAGTCGAACCACCAACCGCAGGCCCGAGCTCTTGGCCCCCGCCGGAGGCCCGGAGCCCTTTGCCGCCGCACTCGCTGCTGGCGCCGATGCCATCTACTGCGGCATGGGCAGCTTCAACGCCCGCCGCAAGGCAACGAACTTTACCGACGAGGCCTTTGAGCAGGCCTGCCACGCTGCACACCTGGCCGGCTCGCGCGTTTATGTCACGGTAAACATCGTCATCAAGCAGTCCGAGATGAGCGATGCGCTGCAGCTCATCCATCGCTGCTCCACGCTGGGCGCCGACGCCTTTATCATCCAGGACTGGGGCCTGTTCTTTGAGGTCAAGCGCACCATGCCCGGCATCGAGACACACATCTCGACCCAGGCGAACATCCACGATGACCGCGGGACTATCTGGTGCCGCGAGCAGGGCGCCGACCGCGTGACCTTGTCGCGCGAGCTCTCCATTGACGAGATCGCCGCCATCCACGACGCCGCGCCTGACGTTGACCTCGAGGTCTTTAGCCACGGTGCCATCTGCTTTTGCTACTCGGGCCTGTGCCTGCTGTCGAGCTTTGCCATGGCGGGCCGCTCGGCCAACCGCGGCATGTGCGCTCAGCCCTGTCGCCTGCCTTACGAGCTGATCGACGAGAACGGCCGCGCGCTCTCCCCCGCCGGCCGCGAGCGTGCGCTATGCCCGCGTGACACCAACACGTCGCAGCTTGTTCGCCGTCTGTATGACGCCGGCGCCGCATCGCTCAAGCTCGAGGGCCGCATGAAGGCCCCCGATTACGTGTATTCCATCGTCGACGTGTATCGTCATCAGATTGATGACATGCTGGCCGATGTTTCGACCTCTAAGGATGAGGATGCCGCCCGCCAGCGCCAACTCAAGCGCTGCTTTAACCGCGACTTTACGCACGCCTATCAGGACGGCACCTCGGGCGACGAGATGATGAGCTACGAGCGCTCCAACAACCGCGGCCAGATCGTAGGCACGGTACTCGGCAGCCGCCTGGCCAACCGCGATGTGCGCGGGCTCAAGCCCGACGACCGTCGTCGCCGCGCCGCCATCGCCCGCATTGAGCTGTTTGAGCCCGTGGGCAAGGGCGACCTGCTGGAGCTTCGTCACGACGATGAGTTCGACCAGTTCCTGACCACCATCGCTGCCGAGGATGCGGCTGTCGGCGACATCATCGAGTGCCGCGTGCCCCGCAGCATGCCCGAGGGCTGCCGCGTGCGCGTGATTCGAAGCCAGCGCGCTATTGACGCCGCCGGTGCCGCGCTCAAGCGCGACGTGCTGCGCCGCCGCGCCGTAGATGTGTCCGTTGTGGCACGTCTGGACGAGCCATTTACCGTTACGCTCACCTGCTGCGACGACCCCGCGCTCACCGCCACCGCCACCGGCTTTACCGTCGAGGCCGCCAAGACTCGCGCCGTCGAGGCGGCCGATCTGGTGGAGCACGTCGGACGCATGGGCTCCTCGCCCTTTGAGGCTGCGAGCTTTGATGTGGCGCTCGATGAGGGCTGTGGCATGGGCTTTTCCGCCGTACATAAGGTGCGCGCCGCCGCTTGCAAGGCGCTGGAAGAGGCCATTCTGGCACCCTACGAGGAGCGCGCGAAAACGCTCGAGTTGCCGGTGCTCGACAAATGTACGCGCCCCATGCCCGCACACTACCGCGATGAGCCGCAGATCTGCGCCGCCGTCACCTCGCTCGAGGTCGCCGAGGCCGCTCGCGCCGAGGGCGCAACGCGCATCTACATGACCACCGACGCGCTCGATGCGGCCGAACTCTCCCCCGCCGATGCGTTTGAGCAGGGCATCGTACCCGTGCTCGATGAGGTCTGCCGCGCCGTAGACCACGAGCGCGTCGATCCCTGGATCAATGCCGGAGCCACTGTCGCCGTCGGCAATATCTCCGAGCTTGCTACTGCCGCGCAGACCGGCGCCACGGCCGAGATCCGATCCTGCCTGCCCGTGCACAACACGCCTTGCATGGAGGCACTTGCCGAGCGCGGGGCCGGCGCGTTTTGGCTTTCGCCCGAGATCACGCTCGACGAGATTATCTCGCTTGGCACCTCCGCGCCCGCAGCCCTGGGCATCACCGTGTTCGGCCGCCCGCGCGTTATGACGAGCGAGCACTGCATCCTGCAGGTGGCCAACGGTTGTATCCACGATTGTGCCAGCTGCCGTCTGCGCGTCCGCAAGCTGTCGCTCAAGAATATCGACGGCAAGGTCATGCCCGTGCGTACCGACATCCACGGCCGCTCACGCCTGTACGATGCCTACCCTATCGACCTCACGCCGCAGGTTCCACAGCTGCTCGATGCCGGCGTGCGCCGTCTTATGGTTGACGGAACCCTGCTCGAAGCCGATGAGATTGGCCGTGCCGTTGCTCGTGTCCGCCGCGCCATTGAGGCAGCTCAGGCAGGTCGCAAGCCCGCTGCCCGCCTGCGCGGCGCCACCTCGGGCTGCATGTTTGTGGGAATTAGCTAACCGAAAGGCTTACACGTGAACGAAGAACCTCAAGTCCTCTACTGCGACGCCTGGCTCATGGCCATCGATAAGCCCGCCGGCATGATCGTCCACGGCGACGGCACCGGTGAGCGCACACTTACCGACTACGCCAGCGACCTTTTGCTGGCGATGGGCGACGGCTTTGCCGCGACCGACATGCAGCCGCTCAACCGCCTGGACCGCAACACCACCGGCGTGGTGCTGTTCTCGCTCGACAAGCAGACGCAGCCCGCCTTTGACCAGATGGTGAACGACCACGCCTTCGAAAAGCACTATCTGGCGCTGGCCGAGGGCAAGATCGACTGGAACGAGAAGCTCATCGACAAGCCCATCGCCCGCGACCGCCACGACAGCCGCAAGATGCGCGTCGGCGCCAGCGGCAAGCCGTCGCAGACGCGCGTGAAGGTGCTCAAGCGCCTTAAGAGCCGCCGAGGTCTGCCCACGCGTTCGTATATCGATGTCGAGCTGCTCACCGGCCGCAAGCATCAGATTCGCGTCCACCTGGCCAGTGAGCATCACCCCCTGGTCGGCGACGACCTGTACGGCACTGCTCGCCCCTGTGGATTGATGCTCCACGCCCACAGCGTGTTCTTTACGCATCCCGTTACCGGCGAGCACATCCACATCGAAGCCCCCTGCCCCTGGGAGCCTTAAACCACCACAATGGGGACAGGCACCTTTGTGGTGGTTTTGACGCAATGGCTTAGCCGCGGTCCCAAAACGTCTCGATCTGTAACAGTTAGAACCCATTTTCCGGTCTATCTGTTACAGATCGAGACATTCGAATCCCCCTCAAGGGAAAATCTCAATCTGTAACAGTAACTCGGCAAAATCCGTCCCAGATGTTACAGATTGAGACAAAGGGACGGCGCGGTTCGGAAGTATCTCAATCTGTAACACCTAGCCTACTTTTAACGGTCCAGTTGTTACAGACTTAGACAAGCCGGCAGACAACGAAATCGGCAACGCCCGTGATGGACGTTGCCGCTTTTCTAATGGGAAAACTACTCGGTTTTCGTTACTAACCACCACAATGGGGACAGGCACCTTTGCGGTGGTTTTGGCCTTAACCTGCCTCTGCTTGCTAGACCGTGATGACGTTGTCCATTGCCCGGTACTTGGCGGGGACCTCGCCTGCGGTAATAATCGTTGCGTCGCGGAAGTCCGCAAACTTGACGGGCGCCACCATGCCAAATTTGCTGGCGTCCGAGATTACGAAGCGCTTGGCCGTATGGCGCATCGAGATGCGCTTTACTTGCGCCTCCTCGATATCTGGCGCCGTGAAGCCCTGCTCGGCAGCAATGCCGTTAGAACCCCAAAAGCCACAGTTGAAGTTGTAGTGGTCTAGGGTTGCCAAGGCATCGGGGCCAACGAGCGCCTCGGTCTCGGGCTTGAGCTCGCCACCCAACACCACAGTGCGCATGCCGCGCAGGGCGAGATGCTGAGCATGGAGCACGGAGTCGGTCACGTAGGTGACACCTTCAAGGTGTGGAAGATGCTCGATGAGCTTGAGCGTCGTCGAGCCCGAGTCGATGTATACAAAGCTCTCGGGCTCCACAAGCGCCGCCGCACGGGCGCAGATACGCTCCTTGTCGTCGTTATGGAGGTCGCTGCGCTCATTGAGCGTTAGGTCGCGCGTCACGTGCGCGCGTTCAAGACTCGTCGCTCCGCCGTGGACCTTGGCGATGCGGTGCGCTCGATCGAGCGTCTGCAGGTCGCGCCGAATGGTAGACGCCGTCACGCCCAGGGTATCGGCAAGCTCTGGCACAGTAACCGAGCCAGCCTGCTGCACCATCGACACAATCGCGTTGAGCCTATCTTCCGCAAGCATCGCTTACTCCTCCTCGGGGTACACGACTCCCCAGTCGGCGCGGAGCTTGGTCATAAGCTCCATAACATCATAAGCATAATCCAGCAGCTCGCGCTTGGAGTCGTCGCCGGCAACCGCCTTCTCGAGGTCGGCCATCTCGTAGCACAGGGCATAAGCCTCGGTGCCGGCGTGGACCTCCTCGCGGTGGCCGTCCGCAGTCCACACAATGGTCGCGTGATCGGCACGCGGATACTCGTTAACCTCGATATAGCACTTGTCAAAGCTGATGACCGAGCGCTTGGGCTGCTTGGAGTGAAGCGTAAGACTCACAACACCCAGCTGCTGCTCGGCATTACGGCAGACGATGCCGCCCGCAACGTCAACGCCGGTCTCACAGGTGTTGCCCAGCGAAACGACCTCAGCGGGCTGGCTTGCCATAAAGAGGCGCATAACGGACAAAGCATAGACGCCAATGTCGAGCATGGCACCGCCAGCAAGGTTGCGATTGTAGAAACGGTTGGTCAGATCGCCGTACTCCTTGTAGCTGCCAAAGTTGAGCTGAGCGAGGTTCATGCGGCCAAACTCAGCGGCATCCATGCGGCGGCGCAGCTCTTGATATAAGGGCATGTGGAGCACCGTTGTAGCGTCCATAAGGACCACGTTATGCTCGTCGGCAATGGCACGTGCCTCGTCGAGCTCGGCGGAGTTGAGGGTAATGGCCTTTTCGCAGAGCACGTGCTTGCCAGCTGCCAGGGCGGCGCGCAGGTAGGTGATATGCGTGTTATGCGGAGTGGTGATATAGATCGCGTCGATGTTAGGGTCGGCATAGAGGTCCTCGGCCGTTTCATAGACCTTCTCGATGCCATACTGCTCGGCAAAAGCTTGAGCCTTTGACAGCGTGCGGTTAGCGACGCCCGCAAGCTTGCGACCGGCAAGAGCGAGAGACTGGGCCATCTGGTTGGCGATAACGCCGCACCCAATCACAGCCCAACGAAGCTCGGGAGCCGTAAAGATATCATCGGGGAACGGCTTGCCCTGGACCGAAGCGAACGCTGCCTTTGCGGCTGCCGCGGAGTCGAGTGGAGCCTGCTTGGAATCTGCCATATGTGCCTCCTACATCGTGAAAAGTCTTTCATTTCTGACAGCTCTATATTCGCACAAATGCGCGTGTATGTGCGCGCTTCTGCGTGTATTACCGCTAAATGGTCAAAATTCAGGAGTTAACGGCGCATATACACGTATACTCACGCAATCATACGCACGCAGCTACGCACAAATGTGCATCACCTGATCCCTTAGGGACGGAGGAAAACAGATCAACGGCACCCTTGCGGACGGTAATGATCCGTTTTCCTCCGTCCCCAAGGGATCAAAAAAGGCCCGGGTGCCGTGGCATCCGGGCCTTTGCTAACAACTTAACTGTTGCGGGCAGCTTAGAACTTGTGGCCGCACTTCTTGCAGACGCGCAGCTTGTTCTTGCCGTCCTTCTCGTGACCGACGCGGGTAACCTTACCGCACTCGGGGCAAACGAGATTGACGTTGGAGGCGTCGATGGGAGCCTCCTGCGAAACGATGCCGCCCTGCTGGTTGGCAGCGTTGGGCTTGACGGCCTTCTTGACGACCGAAACGCCCTCGACAACGACCTTGTTCTCGGCGGGGAGAGCACGCAGGACAACGCCCTGCTTGCCGCGATCCTTACCAGAGAGAACCTGGACCTTATCGCCCTTCTTGATATACATATATCTCCCCTAACTACAGGGTCTCGGGAGCGAGCGAGACGATCTTCATGTACTTCTTGTCACGAAGCTCGCGAGCGACGGGCCCGAAGATACGGGTGCCGACGGGCGAACCATCGTTGTTGATGACAACGCAGGCGTTCTCATCAAAGCGAATGTAGGAGCCATCCTTGCGGCGGATCTCCTTAACGGTGCGAACGACGACGCAACGGACAACGTCCTTCTTCTTGACGTTGGCGCCAGGGGTAGCCTCCTGGACAGCACCGATGAACACATCGCCGATGCCTGCATAACGACGCTTGGAACCGCCAAGCACCTTGATGCAGCGAATCTTGCGAGCGCCGGAGTTGTCGGCGACGTTCAGCATGGTTTGCATCTGAATCATGGTAGATGTTCCTCCGAACTAAGAACCGAAGAGAGGTGCGCAGCCTTTATACGGCCCGTGGTATGCAAGCCAGGCATACGCACATCTTCGGAAACGTACAAGTCGTAAGAGCGACTGCTTATTTAGCGCGCTCGACGACCTCGATGAGGCGCCAACGCTTCATCTTGGACATAGGACGGGTCTCCATAACGCGGACGGTATCGCCCACGCCAGCCGTGCACTCCTCGTCGTGAGCGTGCAGCTTCTTGGAGCTGGTCATCATCTTGCCGTACTTGGGGTGACGCTTGCGCTCGGTGATGGTGACAACGATGGTCTTGGCACCGGAGACGGAGGTAACGACACCCGTACGGACCTTACGCGAGTTACGCGAATCAGTCATGTTCTCTCCTTAGGTCCTACTCGGCGACAGCGGACTTCTCCGCTGCGATCTCGCGGGCGCGCTGCTCCGTGAGGACGCGAGCGATGTCCTTCTTCACGGTGTTGACGCGAGCGGTGTTGTCCAGCTGGCTGGTGGCCATCTGGAAACGAAGGTTAAAGAGCTCGGCGCGCATTTCCTTCAGCTTCTCAACGAGCTGAGCGTCCGAGAGCTCACGAATCTCTGCGGGCTTCATTAGTTCTCCTCCTTGGCGGCGGCGGCGTCCTCAGCAGCCCACTTGGCCTCGAGAGCGGCCTCCTCAGCCATCTCCTTCTGGATGCGCTGCTCAGCGTTCTTGGCAGCAACAATCTTGGTCTTGATGGGAAGCTTGTGCTGTGCAAGACGCAGAGCCTCGCGAGCGACCTCCTCGGGCACGCCCTTGACCTCGAACATGATGCGGCCGGGCTTGACGACGGCCACCCACTCCTCGGGGTTACCCTTACCAGAACCCATGCGAGTCTCGGCAGGCTTCTTGGTGATGGGCTTATCGGGGAAGATCGTGATGTAGACACGACCGCCACGCTTCATGTAGCGGGTCATGGCAATACGAGCGGCCTCGATCTGACGGTTGGTGATCCAATGGGCCTCGAGAGCCTGGATACCAAACTCGCCGAAATGCAGCTCGGTATTACCCTTGGCCTGGCCCTTCATGGAGCCACGCTGCACCTTGCGGTGAAGAATACGCTTAGGGGCAAGCACTACTGACCCCTCCTCTCGGAGTTACGACGACGAGGACGGGAAGAGCCCTCGAGTGCAGGGTTGGGAACAGGCTGGCCCGGGAGCTTCTCGCCCAGGTAGATCCAGACCTTCACGCCGCAGGCACCCATGGTGGTGCTGGCGACAGCCGTGCCGTAGTCGATCTTGGCGCGAAGGGTGTGCAGAGGCACGCGACCCTCACGGTACCACTCACGACGGCCCATCTCGGCACCGCCGAGACGACCGGAGCACTGGATACGGATGCCCTTGGCGCCGGCCTTGCGGGCGGACTGGACAGCCTTGCGCATAGCGCGACGGAAGGCAACGCGGCCCTCGAGCTGCTCAGCGATGGACTGAGCAACGAGGTTGGCGTCGAGCTCGGGGCGCTTGATCTCGACAACGTCGACGGAGAGCTGGCCCTTGGAGACGCCAGCGACCTTCTCGAGCTCGGTGCGGAGGGTATCGATCTCGGCACCCTTCTTACCGATAACAACGCCGGGGCGAGCGGTGAGGATGATGACCTTCACCTTGTCGCCAGCGCGCTCGATCTCGACGCGGGAGACAGCTGCGCGGGAAAGACGCTTCTCGAGGTACTTGCGGATCTCGAGATCGTTACCGAGGGTCTTAGCGTAATCCTTCTCTGCGAACCAGCGGGAGCGCCAGTTCTCGGTGATGCCAAGACGGAAGCCGGTGGGGTAGACTTTCTGACCCATACAGCTTTACGCCTCCTTTCGAGGAGCAACGACGACGGTGATGTGGGAAGTACGCTTCAGAATGCGAGAAGCGGAACCCTTGGCGCGGGGACGGATGCGCTTAAGCGTCGGACCCTCGTCAACATAGGCAGCGGCGACAACCAGGTTGTCGGCACGCAGACCATTGTTGTTCTCGGCGTTCGCAACGGCGGAACGGAGAACCTTCTCGACATCCACGGCGACGGCGCGGTCGCAGAAGTGGAGGATGTCGAAGGCCTGAGCGACAGGCTTGCGGCGGATCAGATCGACCACCAGGCGGGCCTTGCTGGGGGAAACACGCACGTACTTAGCGACGGCGCGAACCTCGGTGGCCTCAGTTTCAATAGACTTAGTTGCCATTTACGGTTAACCCCCTATTTGGCCTTGTGGCCACGGAACGTACGAGTCGGCGCGAACTCGCCGAGCTTGTGACCAACCATGGACTCGGTAACATACACGGGCACATGCTTGCGGCCGTCGTGGACGGCGATGGTGTGACCAACCATCTCGGGGAAGATGGTGGACGCGCGGGACCAGGTCTTCACGACGTCCTTCTTGCCAGCCTCGTTCATCGCGGCGATACGCGAGAGAAGGCGAGTCTCCACGAACGGGCCCTTTTTGAGACTTCTGCTCATAAGTGCTTTCTCCTAAAACTCGGTATCCGAAATTACTTCTTACGGCGACGAATGATGTGCTGGTTCGAGACCTTCTTCTTCTTGCGCGTACGAAGGCCCTTCGTCGGCTTACCCCAGGGGGTAACAGAGGGACGACCAGAGGTGTGGTTCTTGCCCTCGCCACCGCCGTGCGGGTGGTCGACAGGGTTCATGACGGTACCGCGGACGGTCGGGCGCACGTTCATGTGACGCTTACGGCCGGCCTTGCCGATGACGATGTTGGAGTGATCGGCGTTGCCGACCTCACCGACGGTGGCGCGGCAGGTAACGAGGATGCGGCGCATCTCGGAGGAAGGCATACGGACGATAGCGTACTTGCCCTCCTTACCCATCAGCTGGCAGGAGTTACCGGCGGAACGGGCGATAGCAGCGCCCTTGCCCGGCTGGAACTCGACGGCGTGGATGAGCGTACCGACGGGGATGTCGGCGAGGGGCAGAGCGTTGCCCGGCTTGATGTCGGCGTCAGAACCGGACATGACGGTCTGACCGACCTCGAGGCCCTTGGGGGCCAGGATGTAGCGCTTCTCACCGTCAGCGTAGTGCAGCAGAGCGATGCGAGCGGAACGGTTCGGATCGTACTCGATCGTGGCAACCTTGGCGGGCACGCCGTCCTTGTTGCGCTTGAAGTCGATCACGCGGTAACGACGCTTCACGCCGCCGCCCTGGTGGCGGGTGGTGATGCGGCCGTTGTTGTTACGACCGGCCTTCTTGGGCAGGGGCTCGAGAAGAGACTTCTCGGGCTTGGTGCAGGTGATCTCGGAGAAGTCGGAGATCGTCTGCCAACGCCTACCAGCGGAGGTCGGCTTAAGGTGCTTTACAGCCATTACAATCCCTTTCAATAGGAATCCGTTAGCCATCGCAGACAGGGATTCGAGGTTCTGCCTCGGGTGCGATGACACCGGACGTATACACGGCTCCGGGCGTGTCCATTTTATACGCCCAAAACCTTGAGCTCTCGCCTCCCCTATTTGGGAGGCATGAGCTCACTCAACAGCAGCGAGTCTTAGGCCTGGTTGCCAAAGACCTCGATGGTGTCGCCCTCGGCCAGCGTGACGATGGCCTTCTTCCAAGAACGGGTCTTGCCGGCGACATAGCGCACGCGCTTGGTCTTGGGCTTGACCGTCAGGGTGTTCACGCGAACGACCTTGACGCCGAAGATCTCCTCGACAGCGTCCTTGATCTGATACTTGTTAGCATCCTTGGCGACCTCGAACGTGTACTTGTTCTGCTCCATGCCGGAGAAGGAACGCTCGGACACGATCGGACGGATGATGATCTCGTGGGCGGTCATTTAAGCAAGCACCTCCCCGAAGTGAGCGGCGATGTCGGCGGGCATCAGCACGGCGTTGTTGTTGACGAGATCGTAGGTGTTGGCCTCGTCGGCAGTGATGATGAACGTCTTGGGAATGTTGCGGAACGACAGGTAGGCGTTGACGTCCTCATCGCGAACGATGATGGTCAGACGCTTGCCCTCAAGGCCGAGAGCCTTGAGCATGGCAACGGCAGCCTTGGTGGAAGGCTTCTCGAAGCCGTAGTCGTCGACGAGCACGAGCTCGCCATCGGCCAGCTTGGCGGACAGCGCGGAGCGCATAGCCAGCTTGACCTCCTTGTTGTTCATACGCTTAGCGTAGGAACGGGGCTTGGGGGCGAAGACAACGCCACCGTGACGCCACTGGGCAGCACGGATGGAACCCTGGCGGGCACGGCCGGTGCCCTTCTGACGCCAAGGCTTCTTGCCGCCACCGGAAACCTCAGAGCGGCCCTTAGCGGACTGGGTGCCCTGACGCCAAGAGGCCATCTGGCACTTGACGATGTGGTGCATAACGTGGATGTTCGGCTCGATGCCGTACACCTCAGCGGCGAGCTCGGCCTCGGCGACCTTCTTGCCCTCGCTGTTCTTTACTTCAAACTTTGCCATTTAAGTGTTCTCCTTGGTATGACGCTGGGCTAAATGGGCTGGGCCCTTAGGCCATACGGATGGCGACGAGACCATTCTTGGCACCCGGGACAGCGCCCTTGACCAAGATGAGGTTCTGCTCGGCATCGATGCGGACAACGGAAAGGTTCTTGACGGTAACGCGCTCGTTACCCATGTGACCGGCCATCTTGACGCCCTTGAGGACGCGCGCAGGATAGGCGCACTGACCGATAGAACCGGGGTGACGCTGGAAGTGAGAACCATGCGTCATAGGACCGCGGCGCTGACCCCAGCGCTTGATGCGACCCTGGAAGCCCTTACCCTTGGAGGTACCGATGACGTCGACCTTCTCGACATCAGCGAAATCAGCGACGGTGACGACCTCGCCGACCTTGTGCTCCTCGCCGTTCTCGACGCGGACCTCACGAAGGAAACGGACAGGCTCGACGCCAGCCTTAGCGAAGTGACCAGCCATGGGCTTGTTCACGTTCTTGGCCTTGATGTCGCCGAAACCGATCTGGACGGCGTCATAGCCGTCGGTTGCCTGAGTTTTAACCTGCGAGACAGCGCAGGGGCCAGCCTGGATGACCGTGACGGGAACGACGTTGTCGTCCTCGTCCCAAACCTGGGTCATGCCAATCTTGCGGCCGAGAATCATGCTGATCAAGATATGATCCCAACTCTCGCGTGGTCTTGGGACAATGCGTACACCACCGAGCGTACGCCCCTAGAGGACCACTACTTACACGACGTGCTCCCCAGTCTTGTATTGCACCCAGACTACCTGACAACCCTATTAAGCAGGCATTTTATCCAGCCAGAATACTCCCCTGGTTTCACACAGCTGTTTAGTATACACGGCTGCGGGCGTATCCATCGAGATTCATATTTCACTCACATTGTTTACGCAGGTAAAGTGCGTGGAGTCGCCTGGGCTTGGCAGAGGGGCGGCGAAATATATTAAGTTTGCTGCTCTACAGTCCTGCGCAAGACGGAAAGCACATTAAGTGCTTTCCTTTGCGTGCGGAACTCGCGACGAACTTAATATATTTCGCCGCCCCTCTGCCAAGCTCGGGAGACGACACGTTGATGTCTGCTTAACTCTGCTCGCTCAGCTAATTACTTTGTTGGGGGTCCACTATTTGTTGAAGGGTGAACTTACACTGCATTGGCTCGCCTTCTGCTTGCGGCTTTTCCTCGTCAAAATCGAAGATCATGATGGCGCAGTTGGGGAGTTTTGCTGGGAGCTCGAAGCCCTCTGGGGCTGCAGCCTTGATGAATTGGCGGCTGGCGCTGCCGTGGCTTACTGCTAGGAGGGTTTCGATATCCTCGGCGCCCATGATATTGGTGAGGGTGTCTACCATGCGCTCTTGCAGCGCCTGGCTTCCTTCTCCTCCGAAGGGAACCAAGTCCTCGCCCGGATCCCATACGTCGGTAGGCAATGCGTCGTGGGGACCTTCCTCAAAGGTTCCGTAGCAGCGCTCGATGATGCCTTCGCAGGGCTCGACTGCTGCATCCGGACCGAGGAGTTCGCATGCGACGAGACTTGCCGTGTCCATGGCTCGGCCTAAGGGCGATGAGACCACTTTGTCGGGGACGACGCCATGGACCTTGAGCCATGCGGCGGCTGTCTGTGCCTGTTGACGACCCAAATTGGTGAGCGGTGAATCGCAGCGACCCTGGACGAGCTTTTTGACGTTGAATTCCGTCTGGCCGTGGCGGAGCAGATACAGCTTCTTCATAGTCTCCCCTTCTGTATAACTTGCTTTGCCGGCACAGCCCTACTCGTGGGTATGCCCTACGTAGTCTTCGTCGATCGTAATCTTTGCAATCGACTTGGGATATTCCGATTCGACCCGTTGTGCCAGCGCGTGTTTGAGCTCATCGGCATCCATGTCCAAATCCGAGGGTCGCACGCAGTCAAAGATCACATTGGTGTGCGTGGGGCCCGGCACGCAACGCAGATCGTGAATCGAAAGGCGGCTATCGATCTCTTGGGCCATGGCGTTGATGCGCAGGCGCATGCTCGCCACCTTTGAATCGTCGGTCACGATGGGATCGTAATGGAGCGTGACGATCATGCCATCCTCGTCCCTAAACGACTGCTCGATGTTATCGAGCGTGTCGTGACTTTCCAGCGGGCTGGCCTCGGCCGCCATCTCGGCGTGCGCACTTGCGAACTTCCTGCCCGGGCCATAGTCGTGAACCATTAGGTCATGAACGCCCAAAACGCCGGGGTAGCTCATGATCTTGTCTCGGATGTGCTTGACCAACTTGGGATCGGGTGCCTGGCCCAAAAGCGGGCTCACCGTATCTTGAATAAGCTCAAAGCCGCTCCAGCCAATATAGGCGCCAACGGCAAGTCCAACCCAGGCATCAAGATTGATATGCGTCACCTGGGAAACAATCGCGCACGCCAGCACAGCACCCGTGGCAAGAACATCGTTCTTGGAATCCTGAGCGGTCGCATGCAGCGTCTCGGACTCAATGCGGTCACCGAGCTTTTGGTTGAGGGCCGCCATCCAGAGCTTTACGGCCATCGAAAGCACTAGAACTGCCACCAGGGCAAGCGAAAACTCGACAGGCTCGGGGTGGATGACGCGTTCAACCGAGGACTTCACCAACTCAACGCCAATCAGCAGCACGAGCGCCGCCACGACCAGACCCGAGAGATACTCGTAGCGACCGTGGCCGTAAGGATGCTCGGGGTCGGCCGGCTTGCTCGCCAGCTTAAAGCCCAGCACGCTCACGATATTCGAGCTGGCATCGGACAAGTTGTTCATGGCGTCCGCCACAATCGAAACCGATCCCGACAGCACGCCAATTGCGCCCTTCGCAGCACAAAGTGCAACATTAGCGAGAATACACACCACGCCCGTCAACGTGCCCACGCGCGCACGGTCACCCTGCGCACGACGAACAATCCACTCGACCATCTATATCCGCCCCCACGGCACTACCCATATATCTATTGCTCAAACGGATTGTAGTGTAGCCACTTTGTCCCCCAGATACAAAAGGCCGCAACCCACACGAGCCGCGGCCTTGGAACATGACAATGGAATCGTCCTTTTGTCGCACAGGTCTATGCGCTTGCTTCAGCAGCGCTCACCATCGTTTCGGGCGAATCGGCTTCGTCTTCTGCCGTCTGCTCCTTCGTCGGCACCACGCCAAAGCAGTAGCTCAGCGCCGCAGACACCGCAAATGCCGTGCCGCCGGCAGCGCAGCACCACAGCAGGTTCGAAATACCGCCCGTGGCAAAGCCAATGACCATGAGGACATTCGTCATGCCGATGGTATAGGCCGTAACGTGGCCCACGGCCGCAACAAGGCCTCCGACGGCGCCGCCAATGGCCATGCACGTCAGGCACCTGCCATATTTAAAGCCGCAACCGTACAGCGCCGGCTCGCTTACGCCGCCAAGCACGCCCGAGATTGAATAGCCCAGCATGAGCGCCTTCTCGTCCTTATTCGCAATGCGAAGCGCAGCGCCAAAGGGCATGCCCCAAACAGCGAACGTCGCCATTGTCGCGGCGATCAGGATGCACGAATCCGTTCCCACACTCATAAACTGCGCGTACGCAAGCGATAGGACAACGTTGCTGACGCCGGCGATCTTTAGGAACTCCCAGCCAGCGGCAAGCCCCATGAGCGTGAGCAGCGACACGATGCCACCGGAATTGCCAAGCATAAACATAAGCTGGCCCAACAGCATGCCCAGATAGCTGCCCGCCGGCGCCGTAATGCACAGCGAAACCGGAACCATGACAAGCATGGTTGCAAACGGAACGAATGAAAACGCCACGGCCTTAGGGATAACGCGCTTAAAGAAACACTCCACTCGCCATAGCACGGGCACCGAGATGAGAACCGGAATAACAGTCGTCGTGTAATCGTTGACCGGCGCGGGAAGCAGACCATACACGGAAGTCATCGATGCCCCCGTCGTCGAGGCGGCATCAACGAGCTTAAGCAGATCGGGTGCAATCAATACGCCGCCCAGCATCATGCCCAGCTGCTCCGAGCAACCGAGCTGGCGGGCGGCCGCCCAACCAAGATAAATGGGCAAAAAGTAGTAGCCGGCGTTATAGAGCCAACTGTAGAACAGGCGATGGATTTCGGAATCGGCAGACCACAGGCCCAGCATGCCCTCGCCCATAATGACGGCGACGGTGCGGAACAACGCCGCGCAGACAATAAACGGCAGCGCCGACATCATGCTTTTAGACAGATAATCGACCACAGCCATGGCGGTCGACTTCAACGTCGTTGGCAGCGTAGCCTTAGAAACTTGTGACATGGAACGCCTTTCCCAATGTGACATGCGGGCTGCCCCTTTGTCACATCGTGCGGTACTGACCGATTGCGCGGTACTTTTCGTAGCGGAGGTTTGTGAGGGTCGCCTCGTCGAGCTGCCCAAGCGTATCGAAGGCATCAAATGCCGAGGACATGACGGCACCGGCGATCTCCTCATGCGACAGGCCCCTATCGTCAACAATGCCGTCGATGATGCCGAGCGCCAACAGATCGGGAGCCGTGAGCTTCAGCGCCTCGGCGGCCTCATTCGCGCGGTCGGTATCCTTCCACAGGATCGACGCACAGGCCTCGGGGCTCACGACCGAATAGGCCGAGCTCGAGAGCATCAGGATGCGGTCGGCCACGGATAGCGCCAGCGCGCCACCAGAGCCGCCCTCGCCTGTCACCACCGAGACAATCGGCGTCTTAAGGCCGCTCATCTCCATGAGATTCTGGGCAATCGCCTCGCCCTGACCGCGCTCCTCGGCACCGATGCCGCAAAACGCGCCCGAAGTATCGACCAGGCACAGAACCGGCCGACCAAACTTTTCGGCCTGGCGCATAAGGCGACGCGCTTTGCGGTAGCCCTCGGGATGTGCCATGCCAAAGTTGCGACGCATGCGCTCTTTGGTCGTGGTGCCGCGCTCGGTGGCGATGACCGTTACGGGGCGCCCGTCTTTCCAGCCAATGCCAGCCACCACAGCGGCGTCGTCGCCAAAGTAGCGGTCGCCGTGCAGCTCCACAAATCCATCCAGGCCCAGCGAGATCATCTCGCCTGCCGTGGCGCGATCTGCCGAGCGGGTCTGTTTGACAATCTCGAGCGCGGTTTTTGGTGCGGCCGAGCGCTTGAACAAGTGTCCCAACTTTTTGCCGCGGCGACCCGTATGCACAATCTCGTGCGGTGCCCCCAGGCCGGGCACGTGCCCTTCGTGCAGCGCCAGCAGCTCGCCCACCGTGAGCGCAATCTCGCCACGCGGAACGACGGCATCGCAAAAGCCGTGCTCCAGCAAAAACTCGGAGCGCTGGAATCCCTTGGGCAGGCGCTTGTGCATGTTCTGCTCGATCACGCGCGGGCCGGCAAATGCCGTCAGGGCATCGGGCTCGGCCAGGATAATATCGCCCTCCATGGCAAAGCTCGCGGTTACGCCGCCGGTCGTGGGGTCGGTGAGCACCGTGATATACAGGCCGCCCGCCTCACTGTGGCGCCTAACCGCCGCAGAAATCTTGGCCATCTGCATAAGCGATGTCACACCCTCTTGCATGCGTGCACCGCCCGAAACGGTAAAGCCAACGACCGGCAGCCCCAGCTCGGTCGCATGCTCAAATGTGCGACAGATCTTCTCGCCCACCACGGAACCCATCGAGCCCATCATAAAGTTGGCGTCCATAAAGAAGAGCGCCGTATCGCAACCGCAGATTTTGCCCTTGCCGCACACAACGGCATCGCGCTCGCCCGAACGCTCGCTCACGCTCTTGAGCTTGTCGGCATAGCTGGGAAACGAGAGGAAATCCTCCGACGCCAGATTGGCATCCCATTCCTCAAACGTTCCCTCGTCGACCGTCATGCGCATGCGCGCGCGACCGCTCACGCGAAAGTGTTTGCCACAACGAGGGCAGACCTCGAGGTTGTCGTGCAGGCGTGCCTCATCGATCACGCGGCGGCACTCCGGACACTTGATAAACACGTGGCGCGCGGGAAACTCGGCGCGCGACTCGGTCATCGGCCCCTCGAGGACGTTGACCGTCTTCGCTTTTCTATTCATCAGCATAGAGATGCCCCATCAGATCGGTGTGGTACATGCCCGACAAGAACTCATCGTTTGCCAGCACGTCGAGCTGCAGTTCGCTGTTTTCGCTCACGCCCTCAATCACGAGCTCGCCCAGGGCCGAGCGCATCTTGCGAATGGCGCCGTCACGCGTGGGCGCACACACGATGAGCTTGCCGAGCATGGAGTCGTAGTACGGCGGAACTTTCGCACCGGTAAACATGGCGGAATCCCAGCGCACGCGCGGACCACCCGGCACACGCAACGCGGTGACCGTTCCGCATGACGGCAGAAAGTCCGGCGTTTCGGCATTGATGCGGCACTCCATGGCGTGGTTGCGGACCGGCATGTCCTCCTGCTCAAAGGGCAGAGGCTGGCCGGCTGCCACGCGCAGCTGCCACTTGACCAAGTCGGTATCGGTCACAAACTCCGTAACCGGATGCTCCACCTGCAAGCGCGTGTTCATTTCCATAAAGTAGAAATTGCCGTCGTCCGAATACAGGAACTCGATGGTACCGGCTCCTTCGTAGCCGACGGCACGAGCCAGGTCACGCGCTGCCTTGTGCATGCGAGCACGAATGTCGTCGTGTCCGTCGAGGCACGGCGCGGGGCTCTCCTCGATTAGCTTTTGGTTGCGCCGCTGCACCGAGCACTCGCGCTCGCCGAGCGAAAACACATGGCCCTGCTTATCGGCCATAATCTGCACCTCAACGTGATGCGCCGGCGCGACGAACTTCTCCATGTAGCACTCGCCGTCGCCAAAAACGACCTCGCCCTCGGCACGCGCCTCGATGAACGCCTTTGCCGCATCTTCCACGCGCTCGACCTTGCGAATGCCGCGACCGCCGCCACCTGCACGCGCCTTAATAAGCACGGGGCAGCCAATGCGCTCGGCCTCGGCCGTCGCCTCCTCGGGGCTTTTGAGCAAATCGCAGCCCGGTACGATGGGCACGCCCGCCGCGGCAGCCGTTCGACGTGCGGCGTCCTTGTCGCCCATGCTGTCGATCACCTTGGCCGAAGGACCGACAAACGTCAGGCCATACTTGTCGCAGTCGCGCACGAAGCTCGCCTTCTCGGAAAAGAAGCCATAGCCGGGATGGATCGCCTTTGCTCCCGACTTCACGGCACAGGTGAGCACAGCATCGTCGTTGAGGTAGCTCTCGGCAAGACGCGGGCCGCCGATGCAATACGCCTCGTCGGCAAGCTGCACGTGCAGCGCGTCCGCATCGGCCGTGGAATAAACGGCGACGGTCTTGATGCCCATATCGCGGCACGCGCGGATAACACGGACCGCGACTTCTCCGCGGTTGGCGATGAGCACTTTGTCGAACATGAAGCCTTCCTTAACTTTCGTGCATGAGTGCAAAAGACATATCGGCGCGGCAGCAAACCTCACCGTTGACGCTCGCAGTACCCGTCGCAAAGCGGAACGGCCCGCGCGCACGCGTGATGGTGCACACCAGATCAACCGTGTCGCCCGGGCGCACCGGACGCTTAAAGCGCACCTTGTCCAGACTCGTGTAGAACGGCGTCGCGCCGCGCGCTTCCTCGTCGCCCATCAGCAGCACGCAACAGTTTTGGGCGAGCATCTCGCACTGAATCACGCCGGGGACCACCGGGTTTCCCGGAAAATGCCCCTGCAAAAAGTACTCGTCGCCCGTGATCGTGATCTTGCCGTGGGCCTCGTCGCCCACCAGCTCGGCCTCGTCGAGCAAAAGCATCGGCTCGCGATGCGGCAACAGCTTCTTGAGCTCTTCTTTGTTCATGGACATCACCTATCCGATCCTCATGAGGCAGCTGCCAAACTCCACGAGGTCGCCGTCGGCCACGCAGATTTCGAGCACCTCGCCATCCGCCTCTGCCGTCACCTCGTTGAGGACCTTCATGGCCTCGATGATGCAAAGGGTCTCGCCGGCTTTGACCTTGGAGCCCACGTGCACAAACGGCTCGTCGCCCGGCGCCGGGGCAGCGTAGAAAACGCCGACCATGGGAGCAGTCACCTCGGTGCCCTTAGGCTCCGGCGCGGCGGCAGGTGTCTGCGCGGCGGGTTCCGGTGCGGCGGCAGGCATGGCGACAGGGGCCACCGCCGGAGCAGTCACGGCACTCGGCATAGGCATGGGCACGGCAACCGGCTGCGCGGCGCTCGCGCGCTCGAGCTCGACCGCGGTGCCATCGGGCTCCTCAACGCGTACGCGCGTGAGACCGCGATCTTCCATAACATCGGCTATCTCGGCAAGTCTTTTGGAATCCATGCTCTAGCTCCTTGCATATCTACGCAGTGCGATGGCGGCATTGTGTCCGCCAAAGCCCAGGTTGGTCGAAAGCGCCCAGGTGAGGTCGGCGCGAACCGCTCGATTAGGCGTGTAATCAAGATCGCAGACGGGATCGGGCGTGTGGTAGTTAATGGTCGGGGGCACCACGCCCTGCTCGAGCGCCATGGCACAGGCCATGACCTCGATGGCACCCGTGGCGCCGATCATATGGCCGGTCATCGACTTGGTCGACGAGACGTGCGCGGCGCGCGCCGCATCCTCGCCGAGCGCACGCTTAATGCCCGCCGTCTCGGACGAATCGTTGAGTTTGGTCGAGGTGCCGTGAGCGTTGATGTAGAGGCCCTCAGAAGGCTTAACGTCGCCCTCGGCCACCGCCAGCGATATCGCACGGGCGATACCTGCCGCGTCCGGGTCGGGACTCGTGATGTGGTAGGCGTCATCGGTGTTGCCGTAGCCCACGACCTCGGCGTAAATGTGCGCACCGCGGGCCTGTGCGTGCTCCATACCCTCGAGCACGAGCACGCAGGCGCCCTCGCCCATCACAAAGCCGTCGCGGTCTGCATCGAACGGGCGGCAAGCCGTCGCGGGATCGGGGTTGGTGGTCAATGCGCGGCAGGACGTAAAGCCCGCAACGGCATCGGGGATAATGGCGGCCTCGGCGCCGCCGGCCAGGATTGCATCGGCATAGCCGTGCTTGATGGCGCGGAACGCCTCGCCCACCGCATGGGCAGAAGTCGCGCAGGCGGTCACGACGGGCAGGGTCGGGCCCTTTGCCTTATGGCGAATCGCAATGTTGCCCGAAGCCATGTTGGGAATCATCATCGCAATCATGTAGGGCGATGCGCGACGAGGCCCGCGATCGGCAATCGTATGGACGTTGTCGACAAGCGTCTGCATGCCGCCCACGCCCGAGCCCACATAGACACCCAGGCGATCGCGATCGACCGCGCCCTCAACATCGAGGCCCGCATCGTGCATGGCCTCGTCCGACGCCGCCATCGCAAACTGAACACAGGGGTCGAGATGCTTGGCGTCATGCTTGCCAAAGTAATCGTTGCCGTCAAAACCCTTGACCTCGGCCGCCACCTTGACGGCAAATGCATCGGTATCAAAGTGCGTGATCGGACCGATGCCACACGTTCCGGCGCACATGGCCGCCCAGGTGGCAAGCGCGGTGTTGCCGAGCGGCGACACGGCACCTATGCCGGTGATTGCAACTCTCTGTTCCATCATGGTCTCCTCATCCAAGCCGCTTACCCGGCTTGCTTTCTACATCGCCATTCCGCCGTCGACGCGTATGACTTCGCCCGTAATGTAAGCGGCCGCATCGCTCGCTAAAAAGCGCACCACACCGGCCACCTCCTCGGGCTGCGCCATACGCTTAAGGGGAATCTGCTCCTCGGTTGCCGCACGCACCTTATCCGAGAGCTTTGCCGTCATATCCGTCTCGACAAACCCGGGGGCGACCGCGTTCACCCGTACGCCGCGAGGCGCAAGCTCGCGCGCCAACGCCTTGGTCAGGCCGATCACGCCCGCCTTGGAGGCCGCGTAGTTGGCCTGTCCGGCATTGCCCATCAGGCCCACGACCGAGCTCATGTTGACGACGCAGCCGCCGCGCTGGCGCATAAAGGTCTTGGTGAGTGCGCGTGTCGTGTTAAACGTTCCTTTTAGATTGACATCGAGCACGCGATCGAAGGCGTCGTCGCCCATGCGCATGAGCAGCCCATCGCGAGTGATCCCGGCATTGTTGACGAGCACCCAAATAGAGCCAAAGTCGTTGAGAACCGCTTCCGCGCACGCGTTGACGGCATCGGAGTCGGCCACATCGCATTGATACGCGCGCGCCGTGGCGCCAGCGGCCTCGCAGGCTTCGCACGTCTCGCGCGCCGCATCGACGCTACCGGCATAGACGACGGCGATATCAAAGCCGTCCTCCGCCAGGCCAACCGCACAAGCGCGGCCGATACCACGCGAGCCGCCCGTGATCAGTGCCACACGACGCGAATCGTTGCGCTCGAGCGCGCCGTTGTTCAAGTTGCCCATGTCATTCCTTTCGGGTTACAGCCCTGTGGACTATGCGAGCTCGTCGGCAATAGCTGCGACCTGCTCGGCCGTCTCGCACGAATACACACGAACGTCGCTCAACGTACGCTTGATCAGGCCGGACAGCGTTTTGCCGGGGCCGACCTCAATAAATGTGTCGATGCCTTGATCCTGCAGAGCATGCAGCGTATCGACCCAGCGCACGGCATGGCTCACCTGATTGGCCAAGACATCCGATGCCGTCTGGGGGTCCGCCGGATAGGGCGCCGCTGTCATATTTGCCAAAACAGGAATGAGCAACGGGGACGGCGCGTGGCCGGCTTGGATATACGTCGCCAGCCCCTCAGTCGCCTCGGCCATATAGGGGCTATGAAATGCGCCCGACACCGCGACTTTCATAGCGCGGCCGCCAGCCTCTTTTACTAGGACGTCGAGCTCCTGCAGCGCCTCGGGCGGTCCGGCAACAACCGTCTGCTGCGGACTGTTGTAGTTGACCGGCCAGCAGTCCTCGCCGGCCTGTTTTGCCAGGTTCTCGACTTGCGCCGCATCGAGCTTGATGACGGCGCGCATGCCGCCCGGATGGCGCTCGGCAGCCGCGGCCATCAGCGCCGCGCGCTCGCACACGAGCTCAAAGCCCGCTCGCGTATCGAATGCCCCCGCAAAGGTGAGCGCGGCGACCTCGCCAAGCGAAAAACCCGCACAGGCGGCAGGTACCACGCCGCGCTCACGCAGGGCGGCAGCCGCTGCCAGATCGTGAACGAACACGCACGGCTGCGTGTTCTCGGTCTGCGAGAGCTCCTCCTTGGAGGCGCTTCGGCACTGCTCACTGGTCCCCGGGCGCACCTCGTCGGCAATGGCGAACACCTCGGCGGCCGCCGGCGATGCCTCGATCAGGTCGACGCCCATCGCGGGGTGCTGGGCGCCCTGGCCGGCAAACAGAAACGCTACGCCACCCATGCGCACGCACCCTTCAGGACGTGCTCGGCGCCATCGACCAGGTCGTCAACGATTTCACGTGCGCTTTGGCGCTCGTTGACCATGCCGGCAATCTGTCCACACAAAAACGAGCCCTCTTCGTAATTGCCGTCCTTGGCGGCCTTGCGAAGGGCGCCCGTGCCCATGGCCCCGAGCTCCTCGGGGCTTGCGCCCGCCGCCTCGTTCTTGGCATACGCGTTGGTGAAGGGGCTCTTAAGCGCACGCACCGGATGCCCCGTCGAACGGCCAGTCGCGCGCGTCGAGGTGTCTCCTGCCTTGAGCACCAGCTCTTTGTACTGTTCGGATACGGTGCACTCGTTTGCGACCAGAAAGCGTGTTCCCACCTGGACGCCAGCGGCGCCAAGCATAAAGGCCGCTGCCACGCCGCGACCATCGGCGATACCTCCAGCTGCCACAACGGGGACATCGACCGCGTCGACAACCTGCGGAACGAGCGCCATCGTCGATGTCTCGCCAATATGTCCACCCGATTCGGTGCCTTCGGCAACCACGGCGGTGGCCCCGCGACGCGCCACGAGACGCGCCAGTGCCACCGAGGCAACGACCGGGATGACCTTGACGCCGGCGTCGTTCCATGCCTTCATGTACTTGGTGGGATTGCCGGCACCCGTCACGACGACCGGCACCTGCTCGTCAATCACAACCTGCGCGACCTGGTCGGCAAACGGGCTCATAAGCATGACGTTCACACCAAAGGGCTTATCCGTCTTGGTGCGCAGCTCGTGAATCTGATCGCGCAGCCAGTTGGCGTCGGCATTCATGGCCGCGATGATTCCCAACCCGCCGGCCTCGGACACGGCCGATGCCAGCGAGGCATCGGCAATCCAGGCCATGCCGCCCTGGAACACGGGCTTTTCGATGCCGAGCAGCTCGCAGAGAGGAGTCTTGAGCATCTCTACTTCTCCAATGCCGCCTCGACCGTATCGGCGAACTCGCCGACCGTCTTGGGGTTCTCCTCGGTATCGAGCTCAATGCCAAACTCGTCCTCGACGGCGACGAGGATCTCGACGGTGCCCAGGCTGTCGAGGCCAATCTCCTCGAGCGTGGACTCGGGCTTCATCTCGACGTCGTCAAGGCCAGCGGTCTCGCGGATAACGTCGCAAACGCGCTCGAAGGTCTTCTGATCTGCCACGGTAGTTCTCCTCTGTTTGTGCCCTAGGGGCGTTTTTATTTCCTATGTGCGACTACTTCCAGCGAAGTAGATAGCCACCTATATCCAGACCGGCGCCAAATCCAACGAGGGCGATGGTGTCGCCCGCAGTCAGTGCGTCGGTACGTGCCAGCCGGTCAAGCGCAAAGGGAATGCAGGCGCTCGAAATGTTGCCGGTCTCGCGCAGCGTTCGGACCACGCGCTCGTCTGGCACGCCGAGACGCTTGACCGCCTGACTCAGGATTCGTTCGTTAGCCTGATGGAATACAAAATGATCGATGTCTTCGACCGAAATGCCCGCATCGCTCGCAAGCTTATGGACCGTGTCGCAGATGGCGTTGACGCCGAACTTGAACACGCGGCGGCCATTCATGGACAGCACGCTCTCACTATCAGCGGAGTCCTTAAACGGCGAGCTGCCGATCAGACCGGGAACGCGCAACGTCTCGACGTCGGGCGCCGTCGAAAGCTCGACGGCAAGGGGGCTGTCTCCCCCAGCTTCTATCACTGCAGCACCCGCGCCGTCACCAAAGAGCACGCACGTGGCGCGATCTGTCCAGTCAAGCGCGCGCGTCATCTGCTCGGCAGCAACGACAAGCACATGCCTGGCTCGTCCTCGGGCGATATAGCCCTCGGCGACATCGAGCGCAAATACGAAGCCGGCGCAGGCCGCCGAGACATCGAAGGCAGGGCACGTCGCGCCCAGACGCACGGCAACGGCACATGCCTCGGCGGGAACGAGATGGTCACCCGTTGTCGTCGAGCAGACGATCAGATCCAGCTGGCTCGCGTCGATTCCGGACACCTGGAGTGCCCGCTCGCTCGCCGCTACGGCAAGGTCGTCAAGTGACTCGGTGGAGCAGACGTGGCGGCTCTTGATACCTGTGCGGGTAAAAATCCACTCATCCGAGGTATCGAGGAACTCAGACAGCTCGTCATTGGAAACACTGCGCTTAGGAAGCGCCGAGCCTGTTCCAAGAATCGTGAAACCCATCACTAACCTCCTTTGAGTTGTTGACGTGTTTACATCGACCAAGAGAGGATAACGCATTTCAGTTGTTGTTGACGTGTTAACATTAAATTGTTCAAATGCGACAAAGGCTTCACATTGTGTCTATCTCTCGACACCATTACGCGATTGCCTTATTACCTTAGGAGGTAGCAGCTGTTATGGATTCTCGTTTAACGGTGGTCGACGTAACCGGATCGACCAACGATGACCTGCTCGAAGCAGGAAAACAGGGAGCGCCGCACGGCACAGGACTTGCCGCCCGGGCTCAGACAGCAGGACGCGGCCGGCGCGGCCACAAGTGGGATTCAACCGCCGGCAACCTATTGCTTTCGATTGTTCTGCGCCCATGCGTTAATCCTGCAAAGTACTCTGGTCTTGCCGCCGTCAGCGGCCTAGCGGTGCTCGAGGCGCTCGAAATGCAGGGCCTTGCAAACGAGATTGACCTGAAATGGCCCAACGATCTGGTCGCGCGAGGGCGCAAGCTCGGCGGCATTCTGGTCGAGGCCGCACGCGATAACGAAGGCAAACCTTTCGCCGTCTGCGGCATTGGCGTCAATGTGAACTATGTGCCCTCGGAGGTTCCCGATGGCGGCCTGCCGGCAATCGGTCTCTCGGATCTCAACGAGAACGTTCCCGCCGTCGACATGCTCCTCGATGAGGTCTATCACGCTGTCGTGAACGCAGTAGACGCGTGGGCAGAACACCTCAACGCCAAGGAAGAAGACGCCGGTCCGCTCGCGCCCGTCCACGACGAATATATCGCTCACCTCAATTGGATCGGGGAACACGTTCTCGCCCGCTCCCCTGCCGGACATGAGCTGGCACGTGGCATCTTTCAAACGGTCGACGACTTTGGTCGCGCATGCATCGAGACAGAAGAGGGCTTACGATCCTTCCATTTTGAGGAGGCATCGCTGCGTCCCGTGAGCAAATAGAGCGCCACAGACACCCGCTCGACAGCCCCGGCCGGCAGCCCAAAGCCATCATTCAAAACAAAAGAGCCCCGCTACCGTAATGGCAGCGGGGCTCTGTAAGCTATGAGCGATATCGCTTAGAGCTTGATGTCGATGTCGACGCCAGCGGGGAGGTCGAGACGCATAAGCGAATCAACGGTGCCCGAGGTGGGGTCGAGGATGTCGATGAGGCGCTTGTGGGTGCGCATCTCGAACTGCTCACGGGAGTCCTTGTTCACGTGCGGCGAGCGGATAACCGTGTACAGGTTGCGCTCGGTGGGCAGGGGGACAGGACCGGAAACGCGAGCGCCGGTCTTCTGAGCGGTCTCAACGATGAGCTTCGCGGACTGATCGACGACCTCGTGATCATAGCCCTTGAGGCGAATGCGGATCTTCTGGGTAGCCAACTTAAACCTCCAAAGAGTGCGAGAGATGCTCTCGCGGATTACGTAACAGGGAGCTCGAACTTAGGCGTTCTTGCTCATGACCTCGTCCACGATGGACTTGGGCGCGGGCTCATAAGAGTCGAACTGCATCGTGTAGGATGCACGGCCCTGGGTCTGGGAGCGAAGGTCGGTAGCGTAACCGAACATCTCGCCCAGCGGCACCTTGGCACGGATGAGCTTGCTGTTCTTGCGATCCTCCATGCCCTCGATCTTGCCGCGGCGACCGGAGAGGTTGCCCATAACGTCGCCCATGTACTGCTCGGGGGTCTCGACCTCGACAGCCATGATCGGCTCGAGCAGCTGCGGATCGGACTTCTTGAGAGCGTCCTTGATAGCCATGGAACCGGCGATCTTGAAGGCGGCCTCGGAGGAGTCGACCTCGTGGTAAGAACCGTCGAACAGGGTAACCTTAACGTCGAGGACCGGGAAGCCGGCGATAACACCGGTGTTCAGGGCCTCCTGGATGCCCTTGTCGATGGACGGGATGTACTCCTTGGGCACGACGCCGCCGACGATAGCGTTGACGAACTCGTAGCCGAAGCCCTCCTCCATCTTCTCGAGCTTGATGACGGCGTGGCCGTACTGACCGCGACCGCCGGACTGACGGACGAACTTGCCCTCAGCCTTCTCGACGTCGTGACCGGCGGTCTCGCGGTAGGCAACCTGGGGCTTACCGACGTTAGCGTCAACCTTGAACTCGCGGAGCAGACGGTCGACGATGATCTCGAGGTGCAGCTCGCCCATGCCGGCGATGATGGTCTGGCCGGTCTCGTGGTTGGTGGACACCTGGAAGGTCGGGTCCTCCTCGGCGAGCTTGGTCAGAGCCAGGGACATCTTGTCCTGCTCGGCCTTGGTCTTGGGCTCGATGGCAACGTCAATAACGGGCTTAGCGAACTCAATCTTCTCGAGGACGATCTCCTTGCCCTCGGCGCACAGGGTGTCACCGGTGGTGGAGTTCTTGAAGCCGACGCAAGCGACGATGTCGCCGGCGGCAGCGTCGTCACGGTCGATACGCTCGGCGGCATTCATCTCGAGGATGCGGCCGAGGCGCTCGCGCTGACCGTTGGAAGCGTTGACAACGTAGGAGCCGGACTCGGCGCGGCCGGAGTAAACGCGGACGTAGGTGAGCTTACCGACGAACGGGTCGGTCATGATCTTGAAGACCAGGCCGGAGAAGGGCTCGTCGAAGGAAGGATGACGCTGGATCTCCTCGCCGGTGTCCGGATCGGTACCGGTGACGGCCTCAACGTCGAGCGGGCTGGGCAGGTAGTCGACGACAGCGTCGAGCAGCTCCTGAACGCCCTTGTTCTTGTAGGCGGAGCCCACGAAGACGAGGTTGAGCTCGTTGGCCAGAACGCCCTTGCGCAGAGCAGCCTTGAGCTCCTCGACGGTGAAGTCCTCCTCCATGAGGATCTTCTCCATGAGCTCGTCGTCAAAGCTGGCAGCAGCGTCGAGGAGCTCCTCGCGCTTGGTGGCAGCGATGTCAGCGAACTCAGCCGGGATCTCGTCCATCGGCTCGGGGTAGGTCATGCCCTTCTCGTCGGCCTTGAAGTCCCATGCAGTCATGGTAACGAGGTCGATGACGCCCCAGAAGTTGTCCTCGGCGCCCATCGGGACCTGAGCGGCCACGGCGTTAGCGTCGAGACGATCCTTCATGGTCTCGATAGCGTTGAAGAAGTCAGCGCCCACGCGGTCATACTTGTTGATGAAGGCGATGCGGGGAACGTTGAAGGTAGAAGCCTGACGCCAAACGGTCTCAGACTGGGGCTGAACGCCGGCAACGGCGTCGAAGACGGCGACAGCACCATCGAGGACGCGCAGGCAGCGCTCAACCTCGGCGGTGAAGTCAACGTGGCCCGGGGTGTCGATGATCTGGATGCGGTAGTCCTTACCGTCCTTGTTCCAGAAGCACGTGGTAGCAGCGGAGGTAATGGTTACGCCGCGCTCCTGCTCCTGAACCATCCAGTCCATGGTGGCAGCGCCCTCATGGACCTCACCGATCTTGTGGGTCTTACCGGTGTAGTAAAGAATACGCTCGGTCGTGGTGGTCTTACCGGCATCGATGTGAGCCATGATGCCGATGTTACGGGTATCGGAAAGCTTGTACTTAGGCTTAGCCATGTTAGTTCCTTACCTTAACTTACCAACGATAGTGAGAGAACGCGCGGTTGGCCTCGGCCATCTTGAAGACGTCCTCACGCTTCTTGACGGAAGCGCCCAGGCCGTTGGAAGCGTCGAGGATCTCGTTGGCGAGACGCTCGGCCATGGTCTTCTCCTTGCGAGCGCGGGAGAAGTTGACGATCCAGCGGATGCCCAGAGCGGTGGAACGACGGGAGTTGACCTCCATCGGGACCTGATAGGTAGCGCCACCGACACGCTTGGGCTTAACCTCGAGCGTGGGCTTGACGTTGTCCATAGCCTTCTTGAAGGTAGCGAGAGCGTCGCCACCCTCGGACTTCTCGGCAACGATCTCGAAAGCGGTGTAAACGATGCGCTCAGCGGTGGCCTTCTTGCCGTCAAGAAGGACCTTGTTGATGAGCTGAGTCACCAGGCGGTTGTTGTAAACGGCGTCAGGCTGAACCTCACGACGATTAGCTGCTGCACGACGCGGCATGTGAAATCTCCTTAAGTGTCTACCGTGCGGCGCTCAAGACGGCACACGGCGAAAGTATCAAAACGTTATCTGGCTTATTTGGCCTTGGGGCGCTTAGCGCCGTACTTGGAACGGGCCTGCATACGGTTCTGGACCGGAGCAGCGTCGTAGGCGCCACGGATGACGTGATAACGGACACCAGGGAGGTCACGGACACGACCGCCGCGGACGAGCACGATGGAGTGCTCCTGCAGGTTGTGGCCCTCACCCGGGATGTAAGCAGTAACTTCGATGCCGTTGACAAGGCGAACACGGGCAACCTTACGAAGAGCCGAGTTCGGCTTCTTGGGGCTCGTGGTGAAGACGCGGGTGCACACGCCGCGCTTCTGGGAGTTGTGCTGCAGAGCAGCGTTCTTGGACTTCTTGGGCACGGAACGACGGCCCTGGCGAACCAGCTGGTTAATAGTAGGCAAAGCGTACTCCTTCTCGAATGATTCCAGCTTTCTGTAAAGTGCAACGGCTTGAATCGAGGGGTCAGCATCCCCCTACGAAACACGCAGTTCGATAGGATACGTGGCGTTAGCTGTGCCGTCAACAGACCACGCCGCCGGGCGTATCCCAAAATGAGCACATTTCCGCAAAGCCTACACAAAAGGAATCTCCTCCTGTGCGCGGGGGGCGGATTCCCGGGCCGGGCGGCACAGGGGTTAGGTTTGCTGCTCTACAGTCCTGGCTCGCACGGAGGCCACATTAAGTGGCCTCCGGCTCATGCGGAACTCGCGACAAACTTAACCCCTGTGCCGCCCGGCCCGGGAATCCGACGTGCTCGTTGGGGCAACGTTCCCTGCCAAAAAGGGACAGGTTTATTTTGGTCGGTTTTATCTGGGGAAATGCTGCGCTCCAGCGGTGATCTGCTCTCATCTCTCGCATGGAAATCGGCGGCGTTTTCGGAAGTATGCGGCAAATTATGAACTTGCCGAGCACACAGGGGTTTTGCGATAACAAATCCGCAGGTAGAGCGCTTGAGCATATGCGGTGTGGTCGACCTATCAAGATTTTGCCGCATACTTCCGAAATCGCACCTCAAAATGATCCGTTTTCCTCCGTCCCCAAGGGATCGACGGAACGCAACAGGTTGAGCAAACGCAAGCGAGCGGCCCCCAGAGCGTACAAGGTGGCATGAAAAAGGCAGGGCATTGACCTTTTGGTCATGCCCTGCCTTTTGAATGACAGATTGTAGCCCTGGGGGCCGCGCAGCGACGGAGATCTCCGCCGTTCGTTAGAACGGCGGAACTAGTTACTCCTCGTCGTTGTCCTTGGCCTCTTCGGCGTCGTCGGTGTCCACGAGCTGGTTGAGCAGCTCATCGAGAGAAGCCATGTCCTCGTTGATGACACCGTTGGCGGGAGCCTTCTTGTCGTCGATCGGGGCGCCCAGGAGCTCCTCGTCGGCGTCGGCGTGATGCGTCGGAGCGGAGGTACCCAGCAGAATATCGTCCGGACCGTCGGGGCTAAAGACCATCTGTAGCAGCTGCGAGAGGTCTTCCTCGTCGGCAACGTCGTCGTTGTTCTCGAGGATGTAGAGCAGGTCGTGGGCCTCCAGGCCGTCACGGAGCTCCTCGATCGCCTTGGCACCGATGCCATCGATGCGCAGCAGATCTTCCTCGGACTTGCCGACCAGGTCGCCGACCGTCTCGATGCCGACCTCGCTGAACTTGTTGGTCCAGCGCTGCGACACGCCCAGGTCGTCGAACAGGTACAGGCGAGCCTTCTCGGCGGAGATGGTGTGGCCGTTGCGGGTGAACGAACCGTCAGCACCGCCGAACTCGTCGTAGCCGGCCCAGTCGAGCTGCTGCGGGAGCTGCTCGTCCAGGTCCTTGAGCTCCACAGGAGCCCACTCAGGCAGCGACTTGGCGTTGGGCGAAGCCGGGCCATCGATGTCCACGTAGCCATCGGCCGTGCGATACGTCAGCTTGGCGTTGGCGTACGGCTTGAGGCCGGTACCGGCAGGAATCTTCTTACCAACGATGACGTTGGACTTAAGGTCGAGCAGGTGGTCGACCTTGCCCTCAATGGCAGCCTCGGTAAGGACGCCGGCGGTACGGATGAACGAAGCGCTCGACAGCCAGGAGTCGATGTTGGACGCGACCTTGAGCGTACCCAGGATGACGGGCTCGGCCACGGGAGCCTGACCGCCCAGACGGGCAACGCGCTCGACCTCGTCGGCGAACTCGTAGCGGTCGACGTACTGACCAAGCAGGTACTTGGAGTCGCCGGGGTTGGTGATCTGAACGCGACGCAGCATCTGACGTGCGAGCACCTCGATGTGCTTGTCGTTCAGGTCGACGCCCTGGCTGGTGTAGACGTCCTTGACGCTCTCGACGAAGGTGTGCATCGTCGACTCGATGTCGGTCAGCTTGCGCAGGTTGCGGAAGTTGACGAAGCCCTTGGTGATCTGGTCGCCGGCGCGAACCTCGCAGCCGTCCTCGATCTCGGGCATAAAGCGCACCGAAGCAGGGACGCGACGCTCGTCGAGGACACGGGTGTGATCCTCGGAGTCGGTGAGCGTCAGCACGTACTCGGACTTCTCGGGCTTAATCGAGAGGTGGCCGGAGTACGGAGCCAGCTCGGCCTCGCGACCCAGGATCTTCTCGTTGACGTTACCGACGATATCGAACATACGGCTGACCGTAGGCAGACCCTGCGTAATATCGTCGACGCCAGCGACGCCGCCGGAGTGAATGGTACGCATCGTAAGCTGCGTACCGGGCTCGCCGATGGACTGGGCGGCAATAATGCCGACCGCGGTACCGATGGCGACCGGACGACGGGTGGAAAGATCCCAGCCGTAGCACTTCTGGCACACGCCGTACTTGGAACGGCAGGTAAGCAGCGCGCGAAGCTTGACCTTCTTGAGGCCGGCATCGACCATCTTCTGGATGTCGGCGACCTTCTCGATGTAGCCGTCCTGCTTAAAGAGCACGGTGCCATCGGGAGCCACGACGTCCTCAATGAAGCAACGGCCGACGAGGTCGGTGTTGAGGTCGGTGGTGCCGGGGATGATGAGGTTGTAGGTGACGCCCTCGTGCGTACCGCAATCCTCCTCGCGGACGATGACGTCCTGGGCCACGTCGACCAGACGACGGGTCAGGTAACCAGAGTCCGAGGTGTGGGATGCGGTATCGACCAGGCCCTTACGGGCGCCGTAGGTCGAAATGAAGTACTCGAGCGGCAGCAGACCCTCGCGGAAGTTCGCCTTAATGGGAAGGTCGATCGTCTCGCCGGACATGTCTGCCATCAGGCCACGCATGCCGCCGAGCTGACGCAGCTGGGTCTTAGAACCACGGGCGCCGGAGTCGGCCATCATGTACAGCGGGTTCTCCTCGTCGAACATGTCGAGCATGAGCGCTGCAACCTTATCGGTACAAGCGGTCCACTCGTTAACGACTTCGATGTGGCGCTCCGTCTCGTTGATGAAGCCCTCCTCGAAGTACTCGTTGATCTGGTCGACGTTGGCCTGGGCGCGGTCGAGCAGCTCCTGCTTCTCGGCAGGGATGAGAGCGTCCCACACCGAGATGGTGAGGCCGGCGCGGGTAGCGTAGTGGAAGCCGGAGTACTTGATGGCGTCGAGGATCGGGCCGACCTTGGCCTCGGGGTAACGATCGCAGCAGTCGGCAACCAGCTTGGCCACGTCGCCCTTGACCATCTTGTAGTTCATGAACTCGTAGTCTTCGGGCAGGCACTGGCGGTTGAAGATGATGCGGCCGATAGAGGTCTCGAAGCGCGCGGTCTTATTGCCGGTGACATCGTAGTCGACGAACTCGTTCTTGCCGTTCTTGACGCGGAAGATACGGGTGCCGTCCTCGTTGATGACGTTGGCATCGGCAGCGGACACGCGGACCTGAATCTTGGCCTGCATGTCAACCTCGGAACGGCAGTCATAGGCGTGCAGCGCGTCATCGAAGCTCGAGAACACGTGGTTCTCGCCCGGCAGACCCTCGCGGACCTGGGTCAGGTAGTACACACCGATGATCATGTCCTGCGAAGGGATGTTAACCGGCTTGCCGGATGCCGGCGAGCGCAGGTTGTTCGCAGAGAGCATGAGCACGCGAGCCTCGGCCTGAGCCTGGCTGGACAGCGGCACGTGGACAGACATCTGGTCGCCGTCGAAGTCGGCGTTGAAGGGCGAGCAGACCAGCGGGTGCAGGTGGATAGCCTTGCCCTCGACCAGCACCGGCTCAAAGGCCTGGATGGACAGACGGTGCAGGGTCGGTGCACGGTTGAGCAGCACGACACGGCCGTCGATGACCTCTTCGAGGATATCCCACACAAAGGTGGCACCGCGGTCGATAGCGCGCTTGGCGCCCTTGATGTTCTCGACCTTGCCAAGCTCGACCAGGCGCTTCATGACGAAGGGCTTGAAGAGCTCCAGCGCCATGGTCTTGGGCAGACCGCACTGGTGCAGCAGCAGCTTGGGGTCGGTAACGATTACCGAACGGCCAGAGTAGTCGACACGCTTGCCCAGCAGGTTCTGACGGAAACGACCCTGCTTGCCCTTGAGGGCCTCGGCGAGCGACTTGAGCGGGCGACCGCCACGGCCAGAGACCGGGCGACCACGACGGCCGTTGTCGAACAGGGCGTCCACGGACTCCTGGAGCATGCGCTTCTCGTTGTTCACGATGATCGCAGGGGCGTCCAGGTCGAGCAGGCGCTTGAGTCGGTTGTTACGGTTGATCACGCGACGATACAGGTCGTTGAGGTCGGACGCGGCGAAGCGACCGCCGTCGAGCTGGACCATCGGGCGCAGATCGGGCGGAATGACCGGGATGACATCCAGAATCATGTTCGCGGGGCTGTTGCCGCCCTTCAGGAAGGCGTCAACGACCTCGAGGCGCTTGACGGCCTTCTCGCGCTTCTGCTTCTGGGAGTCCTCGTCGGCGATGATTGCCTTGAGCTTCTCGGCCTCGGAGGGGAGGTCGATGGCAGCGAGCAGGTCGCGGACGGCCTCGGCACCCATGCCACCCTTGAAGTACATGGAGTAGTAACGGGTCATCTCGCGGAACAGCGGCTCATCAGAGATGAGGTCGCGCTCGGTGAGCTTCATGAAGGCGTTGAAGGCGTCCGTGCGGAGCTGCTTCTCGTCCTTGCACTCTTCCTCGATGTCGACGATGCCAGAGGCGATCTCCTCGGGGGTCAGCGGCTCCTCGTCGGAGAACTCGTCAAAGTTCTCGGGGTTGCCCTGCTCCTTGAGGGACTCGATCTGGCGGGCGCACTCGGCATCGATCTCTTCCAGGTCGGCGGCGAGCTCCTCGCGCAGGTCGTCAGCGTCGGCCTCGCGAGCCTCGTAGTCGACCTCGGTAATGATGTAGCTGGCAAAGTACAGAACCTTCTCGAGGTCCTTGGACTTGATGTCGAGCATACGGCTCATCGGGAAGCTCGTGGGGCTCTTGAAGTACCAGATGTGGGACACGGGAGCGGCGAGCTCGATGTGGCCCATGCGCTCGCGACGAACCTTGGCCGAGGTGACCTCGACGCCGCAGCGCTCGCAGACGATGCCCTTAAAGCGGATGCCCTTGTACTTGCCGCAGGAGCACTCCCAGTCCTTGGCGGGACCGAAAATCTTCTCGCAGAACAGGCCGTCCTTCTCGGGCTTGAGGGTACGGTAATTAATGGTCTCCGGCTTCTTGACCTCACCGTGCGACCAGGAACGGATCTGGTCGGCGGAGGCAAGGGAGATCTTTACCGAGTCAAAATCAGTAGTTTCGAAATCTGCCACAGTCAACTACTCCTTATCAGTGGTCGTGGCGGCGACAGCCTCGGGTGCCTCGGCGGTCTCGGCATCCTGGGCCTCGACGTCGGCGTCAACGCCGGCGAGCGCAGCCAGGTCGTCGAGAGCAGAGGTCTCCTCGGCGGTCACAGGGGCGGAGGCGTCCTCGTCGGCATCGTGCATGGGCTCGATGTCCAGCGCGAGGGAACGGATCTCCTTGACGAGAACCTTGAAGGACTCGGGGATACCCGGAACCGGAACGTTCTCGCCCTTGACGATGGACTCGTAGGTCTTGACGCGGCCCACGGTATCGTCGGACTTGACGGTCAGAATCTCCTGCAGGACGTTGGAAGCACCGTATGCGTACAGTGCCCAAACTTCCATCTCGCCGAAGCGCTGGCCGCCAAACTGAGCCTTGCCGCCCAGCGGTTGCTGGGTAACCAGGCTGTAAGGGCCGGTCGAACGGGCGTGGATCTTGTCGTCAACCATGTGGCCGAGCTTGAGGATGTAGGACGTACCCACGGTAATGGGCTCGCGGAACTCCTCGCCGGTGCGGCCGTCGAACAGGCGGGTCTTGCCGCGCTCGTCAAGCTGGGTGACAAACTCGGGGCGCATGTGATCGCCGAAGGCAGCGGTGGCCTTGTTGAGCATGTTCTTGTTGGCGCGACGGATGACCTCGGCGATCTCGTCCTCCTTGGCGCCGTCGAAGACGGGCGTCGAGACGAAGAACGGACCGGGGACATACTTGTCGGAGTCGGCATCCTCGGTATCCCAACCGCAGGCAGCAGCCCAGCCAAGGTGGCACTCGAGCAGCTGGCCAACGTTCATACGCGAAGGAACGCCCAGCGGGTTGAGGATAACGTCGATCGGGGTACCGTCAGCCATGTAGGGCATGTCCTCGACCGGCAGAACGTTACAGATAACGCCCTTGTTGCCGTGGCGACCGGCGATCTTATCGCCCTGCTGGATCTTACGACGCTGGGCGACGTAGACGCGCACCTGCTCGTTGACGCCGGGGGCCAGGTCGTCGCCGTTCTCGCGGCTAAAGCGGACGACGTCGATGACGCGGCCATAAGCGCCGTGAGGCATCTTAAGGGAGGTGTCGCGAACATCGTGAGCCTTGGCACCGAAGATGGCGCGCAGCAGGCGCTCCTCGGCGGTCAGAGCGCTCTCGCCCTTAGGCGTGACCTTGCCGACCAGGATGTCGCCAGGACCGACCTCGGCGCCGATGCGGATGATGCCGTCCTCGTCGAGGTTGGCAAGCATGTCCTCGGAGAGGTTCGGGATCTCGCGAGTGATCTCCTCGGGGCCGAGCTTGGTGTCGCGGGCGTCGATCTCGTGACGGGTGATATTGATGGTCGTCAGCAGGTCCTCGGCCACCAGGCGCTCGGACACGACGATACCGTCCTCGTAGTTGAAGCCTTCCCACGGCATGTATGCCACGGTGAGGTTCTGGCCCAGTGCGAGCTCGCCATGATCGGTCGAAGGACCGTCGGCCAGAGGCTCGCCCTGCTCAACGGTGTCACCGACGCGCACGAGCGGACGGTGGTTAATGCAGGTGGACTGGTTGGAGCGCTGGTACTTGGCCAGGTGATACTCGTCCATGCCGCCGGCGTGCTTGACGATAATCTTGGAGGCGTCGGCATAGATGACTTCGCCGGCGTTCTTGGCCAGGGTAACCTCGCCAGAGTCCAGGGCGGCGCGACGCTCCATGCCGGTACCGACATAGGGAGCGGCGGGGTGAACCAGCGGCACGGCCTGACGCTGCATGTTGGCGCCCATGAGCGTACGCTTGGCGTCGTCGTGCTCGAGGAACGGAATCAGCGTGGCTGCGACGGAGAGCATCTGACGCGGCGAGACGTCCATGTAGTCGACGTCCTCGACAGGCACGTCGGCGGGAGCGCCGAAGGAGCCGTCGAAGTCGCGGGTACGGGCGATCACGGTATGCGGACGGACGATCTTGCCCTCGGCATCGGTCGTGATGAACTCGTTGGTCTTGGGATCGAGCGGCGTGTTGGCCGGCGCGATGACGTGCTTCTCTTCCTCGTCAGCGGTCATCCAGTCGATCTGATCGGTGGCAACGCCGTTCTCGACACGACGGAACGGGGCCTCGATGAAGCCATACTCGTTGACGCGGGCGTAGAGGGCGAGCGAGCCGATCAGGCCGATGTTGGGGCCTTCGGGGGTCTCGATCGGGCACATGCGGCTGTAGTGCGAGTTGTGAACGTCGCGGACGGCCGTCGGCACGTTGGTGCGGCGGCTGGAGCCCGACTTGTGGCCGGCAAGGCCGCCAGGGCCGAGTGCGGACAGACGGCGCTTGTGAGTCAGACCGGTCAGGGGGTTCGCCTGGTCCATGAACTGCGAGAGCTGCGAGGAACCAAAGAACTCCTTGATAGAGGCCACGATCGGACGGATGTTGATGAGCGACTGCGGGGTGATCTCGTCGATGTCCTGGGAGCTCATGCGCTCACGGACGACGCGCTCCATACGGCTCATGCCGATACGGAACTGGTTGGCGACGAGCTCGCCGACGGTGCGAATGCGGCGGTTGCCAAAGTGGTCGATGTCGTCGACCTTGAAGCCCTGCTCGCCAGCAGCGAGGGACAGCAGGTAGCGCAGCGTAGCGACGATATCCTCGTCGGTGAGCACCGTGACCTCTTCCTCGGTGGTGAGGTTGAGCTTCTTGTTGACCTTGTAGCGACCGACGCGGGCCAGATCGTAGCGCTGCGGGTTGAAGAGCAGGCCCTCGAGCAGGCTGCGGGAAGCATCCACGGTGGGAGGCTCGCCCGGGCGCAGGCGACGGTAGATCTCGATAAGAGCATCCTCGCGGGTAAGGGCGGTATCGCGCTCGAGGGTGCGCTTGATCACATCGGAGTTGCCGAGCAGCTCGATGATATCGTCGTTGGTGACGGCGATGCCAAGGGCGCGCAGGAACATCGTGGCGCTCTGCTTGCGCTTACGGTCGATGGAGACCATGAGCTGGTCGCGCTTGTCGACCTCAAACTCGAGCCAGGCACCGCGGGACGGGATGATCTGAGCCTTGTAGATCTGCTTGCCCGAATCCATCTCGGAGCTGTAGTACACGCCCGGGGAACGGACGAGCTGGGAGACGACGATACGCTCGGTACCGTTGATGATAAAGGTGCCCTGATCGGTCATCATGGGGAAGTCGCCCATAAAGACGAGCTGCTCCTTGATCTCACCGGTCTCCTTGTTAGTGAGACGGACGTCGGTCAGAAGCGGAGCCTGATAGGTCATGTCCTTCTCGCGGCACTCCTCGACGGTGTGCGCGGGATCGCCAAACTGATGCTCGCCGAAGGTAACCTCGAGAACATGGTTCTGGCTCTGGATGGGGCTGGATTCCTTGAACGCCTCACGAAGGCCCTCGTCCTTAAAACGCTCAAAGGATTCCCTTTGAACAGAGATAAGGTTGGGGAGCTCCATGGCCTCCGGGATTTTCCCGAAGCTGACGCGCTTGCGCTCAGTGGCAGTGTATGCGTAGGTCACCAGGTTTTTCCTCCTTCACGGAAATGCTCGGTGGATTGGCGAGGCATAGCTTCGCCAGTTATCGCAACCTAATAGTTTATCAGGTACCGACCGTTGAGCAAGAAAAGCCTTGACGTGATTGAGTTTTTGGAGTAGCAAAGTTTTTCGACAGAAAACATGCAGGTAGATGGATGTGCATCGAACACCTGTTCATATATTTTCTGTGAACAGAGGGTTAGCAATCGCAGCTCTTATAAAAAAACGGGCGCGAACCGAAGTCCGCACCCGTAAATGTCGATGCCCGAAGGCTTACTTACGCATCAAACCGCCGCGCTCGTCGATGGCATCCCAGAAGGCGCCGGCAAAGCGAGGATCGCTTGCAGCCATGAGGGCGTTGGTGGCCATCCAGCCAGACGGGGTACCGGTATCGTAGCCCGACAGCGGGTCGATGACGACGGCGTACATGGCCTCGCGGTCGAGCGAGCGGGCCATGGCGTCGGTCAGCTGGATCTCGCCGCCCTTACCGGCCTGCTGATCGGCCAGCAGGTCCATGACCAACGGGCTCAGCAGGTAGCGACCGACGATGTACAGGTTGGACGGAGCCGCCTCGGGAGCGGGCTTCTCGACCAGGCCGCCGATGCGCCAAACGGCACCGGGCTCGTCGTCGGCGGCATTCTCGAAGCCCTCGAGAGCGCCCACGCGATCGCCGGCGATAACGCCATAGCGGCTGACTTCCTCGGGCGAGCAAGCAGCGACGGCGATAACCGAAGCGCCACCGTGCTCCTTGGAAACGGCGAGCATCTTGTCGCAGATATCGCGGTTAGGCACAACGTAGTCGCCCAGAAGAACCAGGAAGTTCTCCCCTGCCACGGCGTCGGCAGCAGAGCGAATAGCATGGCCGAGGCCCTTGGGCTCGTACTGATAACGGAAGTCGACCGGCATACCGCCAGCGTGGGCGACGGCATCGGCATAGGCGTTCTTGCCGCGCTCGCGCAGCAGGTTCTCGAGCGAGCGATCAGGCTGGAAGTAGCTCAGCAACTCGGGCTTGCCAGGAGAGGTGACGATAATAGCATCGTCGACCTCATCGGGGTCGAGCGCCTCCTCAACGACGTACTGGATGACCGGTTTGTCGAGCACCGGCAGCATCTCTTTGGGCGTGCACTTGGTGCCAGGCAGAAAACGCGTGCCAAGACCGGCGGCGGGGATGATTGCCTTCATGTTATTCAAGGATCCTTTCGCAGGCGCAGGATGCGCCCTGTGCGTGCGGCACGGCGGCCGCAGACCAAATTGCGATACCGAAGTATCTTACCGCCGGAGACATACGTCGCCGTAAGGCAAACGCAATTCTTCAGCAGGTCAACGCAAATTATTGCTCGAATGATGCAATTTTACGCCCCAGCGGTAACGGGATTGGCACGGCGAAGACAGCGGTGTTCTGCGTGCCGAGCAATGGGAATGAGGGGCCAAAACAAAAAAGACGGGGCTCGCAATGCGAACCCCGTCTGCAAAGAAATCTGGCGAGAAAGCCTGATTACTTGAGGGTGACAGCAGCGCCAGCAGCCTCGAGCTTCTCCTTGGCAGCCTCGGCGTCCTCCTTCTTGGCACCCTCGAGAACAGCCTTGGGAGCGCCCTCGACGACCTCCTTGGCCTCCTTCAGGCCAAGGTTGGTGAGCTCACGGACGGCCTTGATGACCTGGATCTTGTTGTCGCCGAAGCCCTCGAGCACGACGTCAAACTCGGTCTTCTCCTCGGCCTCAGCAGCGCCAGCAGCGGGAGCGGCGACAACGGCGGCAGGAGCAGCGGCGGAAACGCCGAAGGTGTCCTCGATAGCCTTAACGAGCTCGGAAGCCTCGAGAAGGGTCATTTCCTTAAGAGCATCGATGATCTCATCGGTGGTAAGCTTAGCCATTTCTAAGTCCTTTCGGTTTCCGTGCAGATGCACGGAGATCAGTTAAAACACGACGCGAATGCGTCAGGGGTGCGGCGTTGCCGCCGCGGGTGAAAACAGCGACTAGGCTGCCTTCTGCTCGGAGACCTGCTGGATCGAACGAGCGAGACCAGAGGAAACGCCGTTGACGCAGACAGCGATGTCGCGAGCGAAACCGGAGATGAGACCGGCGATCTGGCCGAGAAGCTGGTCCTTGGTGGGCAGCTCGGCGATAGCCTTAACATCATCAGCGGAAACGGCCTTGCCGTCGGAGATACCGCCCTTGATCTCAAGGACGCCCTTGGACTTAGCGGAGAAGTCCTTAAGGGTCTTAGCGGCCTCGACCGGCTCGGTCTCGTAGAACACATAAGCGACGGGGCCGGCGAGGATCTCGTCGAGCTCGGGCTGCTCCTGGTTCTTGAGAGCGATCTTGACCAGGTTGTTCTTGTAGACCTTCATCTCGGCGCCGCACTCGCGAAGCTGATGACGCAGCTCCTGAGCCTGCTTAACCGTCAGACCGTTGTAGTTGACGACGAACAGACCGGCGTTCTCGGCGATACGGGACTCGATCTCTGCAACCTTGTCGATTTTGTACTGCTGGGGCATGAATTACACCTCCTCGAATTCTTTCCGGGCACGGTCCGCCACAAGGACGTGACGGGGGCATGTCCAAAAAGAAAGCCCCCGCGCTGCATGAGCGACGGGGGCGAGAAGACATATCTACTCGACCACCTCGGCTGGCGGGATATCCCATTAAGCTCGCGGGCAATGCCCGTTTGCACCGGCTGTCTCTGGCAGCGGATTCGTGCGTGAACCGAAAGTATTATGGCGGGGACCCCGGCGTCGGTCAACGGAAAACCGGGCTGCACACAATTCCACCATCCGGCACGCCCCGCCGAAGGCCAGGCGCAAGGTTTTCGCTCGGTCAAGTCCTGGGCTCGCACGAAGGCCACATTAAGTGGCCTTCGGCTCGTGCGGAATCTACGAAAACCTTGCGCCTGGCCTTCGGCGGCGCGGCCTGCGTCAACTATGGGGCAGCCCGGTTTTCCGTTGGCCGGCGCGCCCCACTCATAATGCTTGGGTCGGTGGGCTGATGTGTTGCATCCCTGAGGGCTACAGGGTTGAAATGAAGGTGGACAGGCGGGTTAAGCCTTCGTCCAGGTTTTCGTCGCTTACGCAGTAGCTTAGGCGGATGTGGCCTTCGGTGCCGAAACAGTCACCCGGGACTAGGGCTACGTTGGCTTCTTTGATGGCTTTGATGCAGAAGGCTTCGCTTGTTAGGCCGAATTGTTTGATGCTGGGGAAGGCGTAGAAGGCGCCTGCGGGCTCTACTGCGTCGAGGCCCATAGCGTTTAAGGCTGCGAGCACGCGTTTGCGGCGGGCTCGGTAGACTTTGAGCATGGGGGTTGGGTCGACGGTCAGGGCTCGGGCCGCGGCGTCCATCTCAAAGGAGACGGCGCTCGATACTAGGTATTGGTGGGCCTTTGCGATCTCGGCGATGACGGGGGTTGCCGCTGCGAGCCAACCTAAACGCCAGCCGGTCATGGCCCAGGGCTTGGAGAAGCTCTCGATGACCACCGTCTGCTCGCGTAGCTCCGGGTGGCGCTGGGCAAATCGCTCGTAGCCGTCCACGTAGACCAGGCGGTTATATACGTCGTCGCAGACCACGTAGATGCCCGCCTGCTCCGCCACGTGTGCCACGGCGTCGAGCGATGCCGCGTCGAGGATGCAACCCGTGGGATTGTTGGGCGAGCAGATGACGATGGCCTTAGTCGCCGGCGTCACACAGGCACGAAGCGCCTCCTCATCAATCTGGAATTGCGCAGGCTCTGTATCCAAAAAGACCGCTTTGGCGTGATTGGCCACGACGATGCTCTCGTACAGGCCAAAGGCCGGCGTGGGGATAATGACCTCGTCGCCGGGGTTGAGCATAGCCATGAATGTTGCCGACAGGGCCTCGGTCGCGCCGTCGGTCAGGATGACCTCGTCGGCCGAAAACGTAAGGCCCGCATCCCCCATGTAGGCAGACAGCGCTTCGCGCAGAGCGGGGCGACCGTTGTTGGGCGGATAGTGCGTGTCGCCGCGGTCCAACGAAGCGGTCACCTCGGCGCTAATCATATCGGGCGTGGAAAAATCGGGCTCGCCGAGCGCGAGCGCAATGCATCCTGGGTACTGGGCAGCGAGCGCGTTAATCCGACGGATGCCGGAGGGCTTGAGCGTGGCAAGCGAGGTGTTCATGGGCAGACGCATGGCGTTCCTTTCGTAAGGGTTGCACTAGGATAGCGCGGCGAGGCACCGCCAGACGGTGTAACCTAAACGGAAACCAACCGGAAAGGAGGCGGCATGGAGACGACCACACGCGGCGATGTGCCAAAAACGTTGCGAACCATTGCGTATATCAGCATTCCCGATAGCGCCGATCTTGAGTTTTTGCTCTGGGACCTGCAGGATGCCATCGCCGCCTATGCTCAGCTTTCCGACACCGCGCTCCCCCGCCCGATCGATTTGGAAGCGGATGATGCCGGTGCAGTCGATGGCATCGTGCTAGCCATTGAAGATGTGGCTGACGATGAGACGTTGACAGCTATCGAGCAGGCGCTTGAACGCTTTGGCGGTACGGGAACGCGCGTCTATGCCGCGATTCGAGCCGCACAAGAGGGCGCTAAGCAGGCGCGCGGGACCGCCGTTCGTCTGCACAAGGCATGTGAGCGCCATGACCAATTGTGGTGTGGCGGCGTTGTCGTCTGTGCCGGCAGCGGTATTGCGGCGCTTCGCCACTCCCCGCGTATGGGCCTCTTGCGCCGGCCATTTTCCGAAGCGATGGACAAGCTCGTAGGCGCCGTTCGCATGGGCTGCTCCGTCGAGCATGCGCAGCGACTTGGCGGCGGCAATGCCGTCAACGTCAACGTCGACGGCATGGTTTGCGCCGAGCCAGCCGTGCCCGCGCCGATCTGGCGAGGCGTTCTGAAACGCCTCGGCGCCCGCGCCCAATCAGATATCTAAATTAGAGAGCGGCCCAGTCAACGGCTTCGTGCCAACGCTCAACAAGACGCTCCAGACGCCAGGCGGCATTGGCGGGACTCGTCGAGGGCAGGACGGTGGCGGGCAGCCCGGTGCGTTCTTGTAGATAGCGCTTGTAGAGCCGGCCAGCTGTACCTCCGTTGCATATCACCTGCTCAATGGGAGCTGCGCCGGTAATGCGCTAGATATGTGCCGGCACAACGTTGCGAATGCTCGCGTCACTCGAGCCCTTAATGTCACAGCTCTCGATCACGTCCCACAGGGCCACGCCGCCGTTCAGCAGCATGGAGCGCTTGGCGACAATCGAGGCGTCGAGCGTCGCAGGCTCGCTGTCCGCCAAAAGGTCGCCCTCGTTGGGCGGCACGGGCACACCGAGGCACGCGGCCATCACGCGCCAAAAGCGATTCTGGGGGTTGCCGTAATAAAAATCATTGGCACGCGAGAGCACCGAGGGAAACGACCCCAGCACCAAAACGCGCGAACGCTCGTCAAACACGGGTTCAAACCCATGCTCAATATGTTGATAGCCCTCGTCCGGCGCGGCCACGAGCTAGGCCCTCAGCAGATAGCGCACCTCGTAGGGCGCAAGCTCAAGGGAGCCAGACAGCTCGACCGTAGGCACGCCGTCGGCAAGCAGGTCGACAAAGGACCCGCTGAGCTCGCCGGCGCCAAAGGTGTAAGGCTCGTCCACGGCGTTCACCGCCACGAGCACCGTCGCGCCGTCGCAGGCGCGCTCGAACAGCAGCTGCTTGTTCTGGATCACCACGTTGCGATAGGCACCGTAGTTGAGAACACGGGCCGCCGTATCGTCGGCCGAGCGCAGGTGCGTGAGCTGCGTGATGAACGCCGTCAGCTCGTTGGGCGCAGGCTCATCGAGCGCAGGGCGCAGCGCCCAGTCGCCATCGGGGCCGCCCTTTTCGCCGACAATCCCCCACTCGCTGCCGTAGTAGACGCACGGAATGCCCGGCATTCCAAAGAGCATGCCGTAGGCGGGGCGCAGGCAGGACTTGTCCGTCAGGATGCTCGCCAGGCGCGGCACATCGTGGTTGTCGACAAACGACAGCAGATGCTTGCCGCGATAAATGCACCACGGGTCACCGCCAAACTGGCGATGAAGAGAGTGGGCAATCTCGAACATGTTGATCGAATTAAAGCTGGAGTACAGGCCCTTGTAGCACTCGTAGTTGGTGCAGGAGTCGAGCATCTCGTCGTTGACGATCTGGTTGTAGTCGCCGTGGAGCGTCTCACCAATCAGCACAAAGTCGGGCTTGAGCTCACGGGTAAAAGTATGCAGGCGGCGCATAAAGTCGCGGTCGAGCATATAGGCGACGTCCAGTCGCAGACCGTCGACGCCAAAGACCTCGACCCAGTGACGCACAGACTCAAGCAGGTAATCGACCACAGCGGGGTTTTGCAGGTTGAGCTTCACAAGCTCAAAATGGCCCTCCCAGCCCTCGTACCAAAAGCCGTCGCCGTAGCACGAGTCACCGTCAAAGCTGATGTGGAACCAGTCCTTGTAGGGCGAGTCCCACCTACGCTCCTGCACATCGCGGAAGGCCCAAAAGCCGCGACCGACGTGGTTGAAGACGGCATCGAGCACCACGCGGATGCCATGGGCGTGCAGCGTCTCGCATACGGCGGCAAAATCGGCATCCCCACCCAGGCGGCGGTCGATATGGCGCAGGCTGCGCGTATCATAGCCGTGGCTATCGGACTCGAGTGGCGGGTTGATCAGCACAGCGCCAATACCGAGTTCTTGCAGGTAGTCGGCCCATTGGGCGATTTTCATGATGGGCGCATCGGGGTTGGGCGCGGCGTTGGCAGCCTGGGCGAGCTCATCCTCGGCAACGGGCGCGGCGTTTTCGCGCGGAGCCCCGCAAAAGCCCAGCGGATAGATCTGATAGAACGTCGTCTCGTATGCCCACATAACAGCCTCCCGGTAAGCTCAACACAACGCCATCCATTGTATGCCTGCCGTGCATCCCCTCCCCCAAAATAAGTTGCGGTGGAATAGGGACTGTTTGCCGGGTTTATTGGGCCCAGCAGTCCGTATTTCACCGCAACTGATGAGGAGGATGTGGCTAGGCGACGGGCTTGGCGCGACGGATGGCCGGGAACATCACCGTGATGGCGAGGATGACGCCCGCGACCGCAATCGCGCCGCCTGCATAGCCGATCCAGGCGATACCGGGGCCCGACACCACAGCGCCGCCGATCGCCGTGCCGGTGCCGATGCCCAGGTTAAACAGGCCCGAGAAGATAGACATGGCGACAGCCGACGAATCCGCCGGCGTGTTCTTGATGAGCTCGGCCTGGAACGCCACATTGAAGGCCGTGGCGCAGCAGCCCCATAGCGCGCAAACAGCGAGAACCGCAGCGAGCGACGATGCGGCCGGACCCATAAGCAGCAGAGCCACCGGCACGCCAGAGAGCGTGATAGCCAAGAACGGGAAGCGATGCCCATCGAACAGGCGGCCAAACAGCCAGCTTCCGAGCAGACCAGAGCAGCCAAACGCCGTCAGCGTCATGGTGATGGCGCCCGCGTCGACGTGCGCGACCTGTGCCAGGAACGGCTCGATATAGCTGTAACCCGCGTAGTAGCCGGTCGCCATAAAAACCGTGACCGCGTAGAGCGCGATCAGGAGCGGGTTCTTGAGCAGCTCGGGCAACTGTTTGACGGTAAAGCGCTCGCCCGCCGGCATGGCCGGGAACACGGTCGCCTGGTAGACGACCGCGATGGCCGAGAGGACCCCGACCACGGCAAACGTCATGCGCCAGCCCACGGCCAAGCCAATAGCGCGACCGAGGGGCAGACCAAAGATCTGCGCGATGGACGAGCCCGTAGCGATCATGCTGATGGCGAGCGCCCCGTGGCGAGTGTCGACCAGGCGCGAGGCCATAATCGAAGCGACCGACCAGAACACGGCATGTGCGCAAGCGACCACCAGGCGCGCACAGACCAGGATGGGATAAGTCGGCGCCACAGCGGACAGAAACTGGCCCAGCGAAAACACGGCCAGCACGCCCAGCAACATCCGCTTGAACTCAAAGCGCGAAGCGAACACCATGAGCGGCAGCGACAGCAGCATGACGCCCCAGGCATAGACTGAGATCATGATGCCGGCTTGGGACTCGGTGAGCGAGAACGACGCGGCGATGTCAGTCAAAAGACCGATGGGCATAAACTCCGACGTGTTGAACACGAAGGCGCAGCAGGTGAGTCCGATGAGCGGAAGCCACTGCTTGAGCGTGATGCCGTCTTGCCTTGCCTGAGTCATATATAACGTCTCCAATCGTTTTGAGCGGAGGCGATTATATAGCAACGGCCCGCATCCGTCAGCAACAGATGCGGGGCCGAAAACAATTCGATACACAGAGGTTGCGCCGTCAATAAATAACTAAGCCAACCCCAGCAATATACCTGCCGAATGCACGACAAACGCCACGATCCAGGCGACCGTCACCTGAAACGCGAACACGGCAACGGCATAGCGCGCGCCCAGCTCGCTCTTGACGGCACCGATGGACGCCACGCACGGCGGGTACAGCAGCGTAAAGACCAAGAACACGTAGGCGGTAAACGGCGAAAACATGGCTGACAGTGCCACGGGAGAGGTTGCGCCCAAAAGCACCGTGAGCGTCGAGATGACGCTCTCCTTGGCAATGAGTCCCGTGACGAGTGCCGTCGAGGCGCGCCAGTCGCCAAAACCGAGCGGGGCCAACACCGGCGCGATAATGCTACCCAAACCGGCAAGTAGACTCTGCGACTGATCGGCGACCACATTAAAGCGAATGTCGAACGTCTGAAGGAACCAGATGACCACGGTAGCAGCAAAGATAATGGTAAAGGCTTTGGTAATAAAGTCTTTGGCCTTATCCCATGCCAGCATCACCGTCGTCTTGACGCTCGGCAGGCGGTAATTGGGGAGCTCCATGATAAACGGCACCGGGTCGCCCTTAAATGCCGTGCGGTTGAGCACCAGGGCGGCAATGCAGCCGACCACGATGCCGATCAGATAGAGCGAAACCATGGCGGGAACTGTCGCCTGCGGGAAAAACGCTCCGCACAGCAGACCGTAGACCGGCAACTTGGCCGAACAGCTCATGAACGGCGTGAGCATGACCGTCATCTTGCGGTCGTGCTCGGATGGGAGCGTACGGGTCGACATGATAGCCGGCACGGTGCAGCCAAAACCGACGAGCATGGGCACGAAGCTGCGGCCCGACAGACCAAAGCGACGCAATACCTTATCCATGACAAAGGCCACGCGCGCCATGTAGCCGGAGTCTTCCAGAATGGAGAGGAACAAGAAGAGCACGACGATAATCGGCAGGAAGGTCAGCACGCTGCCCACGCCCGTAAGCACGCCGTCGACAGCCAACGAGCGCACCACGTCGTTGGTGCCGAACGCTTTGAGACCCGCATCGGCCGAGGCGATGATGGCAGCAATGCCGTCCTCCATAAGTCCCTGCAACGCCGCGCCGATCACGCCAAACGTCAGCCAAAAGACAAGGCCCATGATCACCAGAAACGCCGGAATGGCTGTGTAACGACCTGTCAGGATGCGGTCGATCTTGACGGAGCGCACGTGCTCGCGGCTCTCGTGCGGCTTGACGACGCAGCGCCCGCACACGTCGCCGATAAAGCTAAAGCGCATGTCGGCCAGCGCGGACAGGCGGTCGGTGCCGGCCTCGCCCTCCATCTGGGTAATGATGTGTTCGATGGCGTCGAGCTCGTTGCGATCCAGGTGAAGCGCCTCGGTCACCAGCTCGTCGCCCTCAACCAGCTTGGTCGCCGCAAAACGCACGGGAATGTGCGCCGTCGCGGCATGGTCCTCGATAAGGTTGGCGATGCCGTGAATGCAGCGATGCAGCGCGCCGCCGTCCGGACCATCGGGCGCGCAGAAGTCCAGGCGACCGGGGCGCTCGCGGAACCGCGCCACGTGCAAGGCATGATCCACCAACTCGCCAATGCCCTCGTTGCGGGCAGCACTAATGGGAACAACAGGCACGCCCAGCAGGCTCTCGAGCAGGTTGACGTCCACGGCGCCGCCGTTGGCCGTCACCTCGTCCATCATGTTGAGCGCGATGACCATGGGTCGATCGAGCTCCATAAGCTGCAGCGTCAGGTACAGGTTACGCTCGATGTTGGTGGCGTCGATGATATCGATGATGGCGTCGGGGTGCTCGTCCAGGATAAACTGGCGGCTGACGATCTCTTCGCCCGTGTACGGAGACAGCGAATAGATGCCGGGCAGGTCGGTAACGCTTGCCTCGGGATGGTTACGGATAGTGCCGTCCTTGCGGTCGACCGTCACGCCGGGAAAGTTACCGACGTGCTGGTTGGAGCCCGTAAGCTGGTTGAACAGCGTGGTCTTGCCGCAGTTTTGGTTGCCGGCGAGGGCAAAATGTAGCGGTGCGCCCTCGGGCACGGCCGTCTTTGCCGCGCGGGGCGAATACGTCCCCTCGCCCAGTGCCGGGTGATCTGTCGTGCCGATTGCGGCGTTAGCGCGCGGACCCGTATCGGTGTCGTGAATGCCCACGAGCTCGATACGAGCGGCATCGTCCTTGCGCAGCGTCAACTCGTAGCCACGCAGGCGAATCTCGAGCGGGTCGCCCATAGGAGCGTATTTCATCATGGTGACTTCGGTGCCCGGCGTTAGGCCCATGTCCAAAATATGCTGTCGGAGTGCCTGATCGTCCGATGCCACCGATGCGACAACGGCGTCCTTTCCAATCTCGAGTGTATCGAGTCTCACGTCCGCGTTCCTCCCCCGGCGCCCACAGGGCATTGCATTTTGTTTATCTTGGCTAACCGTTTGCCATGGCTAACCATTTAACCACGCATGATAGCGCGAACACATAGTGACGTTCAATTAACAGATTGCCGCCCTGGCGGGCTCGCAGCGTCAAGTGGTTACGCGGTTTGGTAAAACGCCGTAACTAAAACCCGTGGCGCTCCAGGAAGCGGAAGGCTAGGCGAATCCAAGGACGGACAGCCGCCTGCTTGTCCTCGTTGTCGACCGCAGTGTTGGCGTTGCCGAGCGAAAGGCCGTGGCCGCCCTGGTCAAAGACGTGCATCTCGCATGCGACGCCCTCCTCGGCCATGCGCTGCGCAAACGGATAGACCTGCGCGATCGGCGCCGTCTTGTCATCGGACACGCCCCACACAAAGGTCGGCGGCATCTGGCGCGAAACATGTGTGGAGGGGCAGATATCGGCCAGGTGCTCGTCAGTTGCCTCGCCACCCGTCACCATCGACAGGTAGTCGTTGAGCAGATCGCGCCCCGTCTTGCCGCCCGTCTTGGGCACACGCAAGTCAATGCGCGGATCGCGCGTCTGCATGTCGCGCACATAGGCAAAGTCGAGCAGCGGATAGCCCAGCACCACGGCATCGGGACGAACGTCGTCCGGACGCGCCCCGGCAAGTGCCGCGAAGGGGCCGGTCTTCCACTGTGTCGCCAGCGAGGCGCAGATCATACCGCCCGCAGAAAAGCCCACAACGCACACGCGCTTGGGATCGACATGCCACTCGTCGGCATTCGCACGAACCGTGGCGACCATCTTGGCAAGATCTGCCTGGGGGTGCGGAAAGCTCACGTCACCCGTGCCACTCGTCACATAGTTGAGCACAAAGGCCTGGTAACCGTGATCCAAAAACGCAAACGCCACGGGATCCTGTTCATGCGGGGCGATATGCGTAAACGCACCTCCGCCGCAGATAATCACGGCAGGGCGGCGGCCATTCGGTTTATCGGGCAGCGGCTCGGCACCCAAATACGTAAACGTCGCTGGATATTCCTCGGTCGGCTCCTCGCCCCACAGCGCGTGGTTCTCGACAATCATATGTGCTCCCTTCGCGCAAATTATGCGCCCTTGTTTTTCGTCTTCAAGCGTACCCCACTTGAGCCCGTGGCACAGAAACACTTCAGCAACAAGCTTCCCATCAACTGATATATCACATAATCCCAGCTCAGGACCATCGCTGAGCAGCGTAGAATAGGGGACGTTGACCAAGCCGCGAAACACATATGAAACGTTTCCGGCAAACCAAACGCGCGATATGCGCCTATTTAAGTTGGAGGCAACTATGGGTCTGCTCGATTCGCTTAAGTCCACCTTCACCTCGACGGGCGAGGCGTCCGTTCCGCCCGCAGCAAGCTTCGCCACCCGCGAAGGCATCATCTATGCCCCCGTCAACGGCGTGCTCGTCAACCTGAACGAAGTCCCCGACGAGACGATCGCCTCGGGCATGCTTGGCCAGGGCTATGGCATCGAGCCCATTACCGGCACCATCTATGCGCCCGCCAACGGTCGCATCGGCGCCACCACCGTCACCAACCACTCCATTGGCATGATCACCGAGGACGGTCTTCGCGTATTCATCCATGTTGGCCTGGGCACCGTGGAAATGAACGGCAAGGGTTTTGCCCGCTTTGTCGAGATGGGCGATGTGGTCAAGGCAGGCCAGCCGCTCATCAGCTTCGACCGCGAGGCCATTAAGGCCGCTGGCCACGAGGACATCGTGACCGTCATCGTCTCCGAGCTCGATCGTCTTAAGAGCATCGACCATGTCGGCGAGTCTGGAACGCTTATCGGCGGCAACCCGCTCGTCAAGCTTGGCGACCCGCTGCTGGTTGCCAAGACCAAGTAGTCAGGCCCCGCGCCACACAGCCAAAAGGCACCTCGTCAAGCGCCCGCGACCATTTGGCCGCGGGCGCTTTTCGTTTGAAAAACCATCCCGCCAATGCCTTATCTGTATAGCCCAAATGAGCCGAGCTGCTAGAATATCGAACTGTATGGATAACTATCATTCAACCGTTATGGGAGGATACGTGAACCGCACCAAAATCGCGCAGCTCTACGCCGACGCCGAGTCGCTCGGCGGCCAGACCGTCACCGTCGCCGGCTGGGTCAAGTCCGTCCGCGACATGAAGAACTTTGGCTTTGTTACGCTCAACGACGGCAGCTGCTTCCGCGACCTGCAGGTCGTCATGAACCGCGAGGCGCTCGACAACTACGACGAGATCGCCCATCAAAATGTCTCGGCCGCCCTCATCTGCACCGGCACCGTCAAGCTGACCCCCGATGCGCCCCAGCCTTTCGAGCTTTCTGCCACCTCCATCGAGGTCGAGGGCGTCAGCGCCCCGGATTACCCGCTGCAGAAGAAGCGCGCAACCGTCGAGTTCCTGCGCACCCAGCAGCACCTGCGCCCGCGCACCAACCTGTTCCGAGCCGTGTTCCGCATCCGCTCTGTCGCGGCTGCCGCCATCCACCGCTTCTTCCAGGAGCAGGGCTTTGTCTACGTCAACACCCCTATCATCACCACGAGTGACTGCGAGGGCGCCGGCGAGATGTTCCGCGTGACCACGCTCGACCCCAAAAATCCGCCCCTCACCGAGTCCGGCGAGGTCGACTGGAGCCAGGACTTCTTTGGCAAGCACGCGAGCCTCACCGTGTCCGGCCAGCTCAACGCCGAGAACTTTGCCATGGCCTTTGGCGACGTGTACACCTTTGGCCCCACCTTCCGCGCCGAAAACTCCAACACCACGCGCCACGCCGCCGAGTTTTGGATGATCGAGCCCGAGATGGCCTTTGCCGATCTGAACGACTACATGGATAACGCCGAGGCCATGCTCAAGTACGTCCTCAAGGACGTCATGGCCACCTGCCCCGACGAGCTCAACATGCTCAACAAGTTTGTGGACAAGGGCCTGATCGAGCGCCTGGACCACGTGGCAAACTCCGACTTTGCCCGCGTCACCTACACCGAGGCCGTCGAGATCCTGGAGCAGGCAGTCGCCGCCGGCCACCAGTTTGACTACCCCGTGAGCTGGGGCATCGACCTGCAAACCGAGCACGAGCGTTTCCTGACCGAGGAGCACTTTAAGCGCCCGACCTTCGTGACCGACTACCCGGCAGAGATCAAGGCCTTCTACATGCGCATGAACGACGACGGTAAGACCGTCGCCGCCGCCGACTGCCTGGTGCCGGGCATCGGCGAGATCATCGGTGGCTCCCAGCGCGAGGAGCGCCTGGATCTGCTCGAGGCCCGCATCAAGGACCTGGGCATGAATCCCGAGCAGTACAAGTACTACCTTGACCTGCGCCGCTACGGTTCCTGCAAGCACGCCGGCTACGGTCTGGGCTTCGAGCGCTTGGTGATGTACCTCACCGGCGTGGGCAACATCCGCGACGTCCTGCCGCACCCGCGCACCGTGGGCAACGCCGACTTCTAATCGTCTGACGCTAGCTCGCGTCGCCACACGCCAACGCTCATCGCACAAGCGTCTCTCGACATCGGTCGAGAGACGCTTTTTTCAACAGCATCCGTCAAGCTTTTGGCAAGTTTTTGGTCAGTTGAGCAGGGCTGTTGAAAACTCGACCCGCCGTTTGCCGACGACTACCGACCGCCCAGAGCGCCCTGCGCCCCTGGGAAAGCCCCGCGTCCTAGGCTCCATACCGTCGCCACCCAAAACGGAAAGGACGTGGGCACGATGACCGAAGCCGCTGTTGAAACCTACGACACCACGACGAGAGGCGCCGCCTCGATGGCAGCCTATCGCGCCGTTCGCATCCTGCAGCTCTTGGGCGAAAACACCGGCGAAGACAAGGCCATGCTTTCCGATGAGCTGATCCGGCGCCTCGCCCATCCCGACGACCCCGCCCGCATGCCCATCTCGGCGGCGCGGCGCAGCATCTACACCGCCATCTCCGCGCTTCGCCATGCCGGATACGAAATTGAGTACAAACGCGGCGTGGGGTATCGGCTCTTGACCCGTCCGCTCACCGACGAAGAGATCATCCGGCTCCACGGCATGGTCATGCGCAACCGCTCTACGCCCATTGCCATTCGAAAAAGCATGGCTCAGCACTTGGTCGCCATGGCGAGTGCCGACGTTCGCGGCTACCTCGATGCACCCGAGCCTGCTCCAAGCGCCGGTGGCAAATCCACCAAGGCCACGCGCACGCCCGTCAAGCGCATCGACACCTGCGAGCTCATCGAGCAGGCCATCGACCACGGAACCACGGTGAGTTTTGATATTTCGAGCGTCACGACACGTGGCGAAACCGAAGTAGCACGGATGACACTCCGCCCCTTTGCCATCAAGCAACGAGACGGCATCTCGTATTTGCTGGGAACGGTCTATGACGCCCGAGGCGCCGATGACACGCTGCGTACCGTAGAGATTGGCCGGATGAGAAACGTCACCACGCGTCTCCTCGACGGCAAGAAGCTCTTCGCCGCCCTGGAGGAGGACGACGCCTCCGCCGCATAAGAACCTCCGCCGTCCATTCGACTACCCGTACCGCCCATCCGGTTCTGTATTAAAAAACCCGCCAGGTTATTGTAAAAATGGACATCCGCGCTACTATAGTTCCACTTGCACTTTGCTTGAGTGCAGTGTTTCCAGCCATTTCTATACTGGGGGTAACGATATGAAGGACATCACCATCAGCCGCAGGAGCCTTCTGGTCTCTGCCGGCCTGCTCGCGCTCGCTCCGCTCGCCGGATGCGGCGGCAACTCTGGTTCCGGCTCTGCTGCCGCCGGTTCCGACTACACCGTCGGCATTCTGCAGCTCACCGAGCACTCCGCACTCGACGCCGCCAACGACGGCTTCGTCAAGGCCATCAAGAAGAGCGGTCTCAAGGTCAAGATCGATCAGAAGAACGCCCAGAACGACCAGTCCACGTGTAAGTCCATCGCCGACAAGTTCGTGGGCGATGGCGTCGACCTGATCTATGCCATCGCTACGCCCGCCGCGCAGGCCGCCGCTGGCGCCACCGCCGATATCCCCATCGTGGGTTGCGCCATCACCGACTACGCCGCCTCGGGCCTGGTCCAGGACAACGATAAGCCCGGCACCAACGTCACTGGCGCCTCCGACCTCACCCCGGTCGCCGAGCAGCTCGAGATGATGCAGAAGGTCCTGCCCGACGTTAAAAAGGTCGGCTTGCTCTACTGCACCGCCGAGTCCAACTCCGACGTCCAGATCAAGGCCGCCAAGAAAGAGCTCGACAAGCTGGACCTGGAGTACACCGACTTTACCGTCTCGAGCTCCAACGAGATCCAGTCCGTCGTCGAATCTGCCGTGGGCAAGGTCGACGCGCTGTACTCCCCCACTGACAACACCATCGCCGCGGGCGCCTCGCAGGTCGGCCAGATTTGCAAGGAGAACAAGCTTCCCTACGTGACCGGCGAGGAGGGTATGTGCATGGCTGGCGGCCTGTTCACCCTCTCCATCAACTACGAGGATCTGGGCTACGCCGCGGGCGAGATGGCCGTCAAGATCCTGAAGGGTGAGGCTAAGCCCGAGGACATGCCGATCAAACACCTCTCGAGCAAGGACCTGGTCGTCGTCAAGAACGACGAGATGGCCGAGGCCCTGGGCATCGACCTCTCCGCTCTGGACGCGTAGCGTCATGCGCGGCAATGCATCTAGAGCCCGCGCTCGCGCCATAGCCGCGTTATTCAATATCTGAGCCACGTGGGCGGACGTCGTAGACCGACGTCCGCCCTGCTTGTTACGGATGAGACAAAACATCCGACCGCAGCTCTTTCATACATTGTTACCGCTATCATGGTGACTCACGTGTCCACCCTATCCTAGGAGGTATGAAGCATGCTCATTGCATTGCAGGGCGCCATTTCGCAGGGCGTCCTCTGGGGCATTATGGTGCTTGGCGTGTTTATCACGTTCCGCCTGCTCGACATCCCCGATATGACCTGCGACGGCAGCTTTGCCCTCGGCGGCTGCGTCTGCGCCGTACTCATCGTCAATAACAACGTCGACCCGCTGCTCGCCGTGCTGGCCGGCATGTGCGCCGGCGCCATCGCGGGCGCGGTCACGGGCATTTTGACCACGGTCTTTGAGATTCCCGCGATCCTCGCCGGAATCCTCACCCAGATCAGCCTGTGGTCCATCAACCTGCGCATCATGGGCAAATCCAATACGCCCATCCTTGCCAAGGGCACTATCTTCTCGTCTGTCAGCAACATGACGGGCCTGCCGCAGTCCACCGTCGCCATCATCCTGGGCATCTTGCTCGCTGTGGCTATCGTTGCCATCCTGTATTGGTTCTTTGGCACCGAGATCGGCTCGGCGCTTCGCGCCACCGGCAACAACGAGTACATGATCCGCGCTCTGGGCGTCAACACCAACTCCACCAAGATGATCGCCCTCGTGCTCTCCAACGCCCTCATCGGCCTTTCGGGCGCGCTCATCTGCCAGAGCCAGAAGTACGCCGACATTGGCATGGGCACCGGTGCCATCGTTATCGGTCTTGCCGCCATTGTTATCGGCGAGGTGCTCGGCCGCCTGCTGCCCGGCGGCCTCACGCAGTTTAGCGTCCGTCTTGCCTCCGCCGTCTTTGGCTCCGTGGTGTACTTCCTCATCCGCGCCATCGTGCTGCAGTTGGGCATGGACGCCAACGACATGAAGCTGCTTTCCGCTGTGATCGTCACCGTGGCCCTGTGCGTGCCCGTGGTTTGGGAGCGCTATAAGCTCCGCAGCTCCTACACGAAGGGGGATGAGGCAGATGCTTAAGCTCTCACACGTCAAGAAGACCTTTAACAAGGGCACCGTCACCGAGAAGCGCGCGCTCACCGGCGTCGACCTCACCCTTAACGACGGCGACTTTGTAACCGTGATTGGCGGCAACGGCGCCGGCAAGTCCACGCTGCTCAACATGATCGCCGGCGTGTACCCGCTCGATTCGGGCGTTATTGAGCTCGACGGCACCGACATCTCGCGCCTGAGCGAGTCGCAGCGCGCCAAGTACCTGGGCCGCGTGTTTCAGGATCCCATGCGCGGTACCGCTGCCGACATGCAGATCGCCGAGAACCTGGCCCTCGCCAAGCGTCGCGGCCAGCGTCGCGGCCTTTCGTGGGGCGTCACCAAGGCCGAGAAAGATGAGTACGTTGAGCTGCTCAAGCGCCTGGACCTTGGTCTGGACACGCGTCTCAACGCCAAGGTCGGCCTGCTCTCGGGCGGCCAGCGCCAGGCACTCACCCTGCTCATGGCCACGCTCACCAAGCCACGCCTGCTGCTGCTCGACGAGCACACCGCGGCGCTCGACCCCAAGACGGCCTCTAAGGTGCTCAATCTGACCGAGGAAATCGTCGACGAGCATCACCTGACCACGCTCATGGTCACGCATAACATGAACGACGCCATCCGTCTGGGCAATCGTCTGATCATGATGCACGAGGGTCACGTGATCTACGACGTGGCAGGCGACGAAAAAAAGTCGCTCACCGTTGCCGACCTGCTGCAGAAGTTCGAGGAGGTCTCGGGCGGCGAGCTCGCCAACGACCGCATGCTGCTGAGCTAACGACCTAGAAAACCACCACAAAGGGGACAGGCACCTTTGTGGTGGTTTTTATTAAAGAGTAAGGAGACAGCCATGAAAAGGCTCCCCCGCCTTGCGTTAGCTGCCGCGTTGTTTGCCGGCGCGCTCACAGGCATCCCAAGCCTCGCTTTCGCGGGGAACCTGCCCGCCGCTATTGACGGCGCCGTAACCGTCATGCACACCAACGACATCCACGGCAGCTACAAGTACAGCTACAACGCAAGCAAGGGCACGGGCACCATTGGCTTTGACGGGCTGGCGGTTCTCTATAGCGCTCAAAGCAACGCCCCCGACTTTCTGCTCGATGCAGGCGACACCTTCCACGGGCAGTCCTTTGCCACCATGAGCGAGGGCAAGAGCATCGCCGAACTCATGAACACCTTCTACGCAAACGGCTACGACGCGACCACACCGGGCAACCATGACTGGAGCTACGGCGCGGACAAGCTTCGCACGATGGCCGGCAATGGTGCCACCAGTACACCTTTCGCCATGCTCTGCGCGAATGCAACGTCCTCGAACGGCGTATGGAGCTCGAGCATCACCAAGACGCTCAATCGCACTTGGAAGGACGGCGAGGGCAGCCCCACGTTTAACTACAAGATTAAGGTCGGCGTCGTCGGAGCCATGGATGAGTCGCTGGGCTCCTCGCTACGCGCGGACCTGGTCGCGGGCACGTCGTTCTCGGGTGCGGCGGACGCCATCAATGCCGAGGCCAAGCGACTGCGCGAGGATGAGGGCTGCAACGTTATCGTCTGCATCGCGCACACGCTCAACGCCAAGACCTTTGCCGCAAAGCTCGTTGGGGTCGATACACTGGTCGCGGGCCACGAGCACATCAACTTAGACGAAAACGTGACGGGGGCCGACGGCAAGCCGGTCCGCGTCGTCGAGGCAGGCAGCGCCTTTGCCGAGGTTGGTCTGCTTTCCATTCCCTATGAGTACGACACCAGGGGTACCGAAACCACCAACGACGACATGGTGACGGTCTCCGCAGGCGACAGCGACGAGAAGCTCTACACCGCCAGGGACGTCGACGACCTTTTGGCAGACTCTAACAACCAGAACATCCTTGACGAGGTTCGCAACAACAAAATCAAGCCACTCGACGATGCCTTTGAAAGCGAATCGAACAAGGTGCTCGGCACATCCTCCACCAACTATTTCTACGGCGAGGACGCCGCGGGTACGCATGGCTGGGAGATGGTGCGCACCACCGATCTGCGCCCCAGTAAAGCGGGCGACGCCACCAAAGCCCAGACCATCGGGCATGTTATCTGCGGCTCCTATCTTGCTCTGACGGGGGCAGACCTCGCCATCGAAAACGCGGGCGGCATCCGCGGCGGCATCGCGGCGGGCGATGTGACCGCCGGCAACGTCGTCGCCATCTCGCCCTATGGCAACACCGTGGAGACCTGGGGCATGACCGGCGCAAACTTCCTCGCAGCGCTTGAGCACTCACTGCAGATCAGCGACGATTGCAACGACAGCTACGAGCTTCAGCAAGCCTATGTGGCAGCCGGCCACACCGAGCAGGAGGCGCAAGACAAGTACAAGTGGCGCGATGACTCTGGCAGCGTTCTCTCCTTTGGCGGCATTAACGTGACGATTGATTGGACGCAGCCCGAAGGCAAGCGCATTGTGAGCGCCACGCTCACCAAGGATGGCAGCACGCTCGATCCCGCCAAGAACTACACCGTCGCCACCAACAACTACATCATTACCAACACGACCGACTTTCCCACTTTCGCAAATGCCACCAAGCGCACCGAGTGGGGCACATGCGAGGCGGCGATCAGAGCGCTGATCGGGAAGAGCGACTGGGAGAACAAGATGGCCGGGCTCGCCGGCACCATCAGCTTCAGCTCCGCAGCCGTGGACCCCACGCCCAATCCGAATCCAACGCCTAAGCCTTCGCCCAAGCCCGGCACGACTACTACGACCACGAAAACCAGCGCCAAGAAGACAACCGGCAAGCTTGTCGCAACGGGAGACCGCACGCCGGCCGTGGTCGGCGCATGCCTCATCGGCGGCATCATCGTCATCATGCTCGGCATTATCTGGAAGCGCCGCCGCTAAGCTACACCGCCGGGCCTTGCATCCCCGCCGTGAAAACCTTATTTCGAGCACAGAAGCCCGTCCGATGTGATCGGACGGGCTTTTTGGTGGGTATCATGGTTGAACGATCATGAGGAGGTTTTCCCTACATGGAATTGTTTGAGCCGATTCTTCATTTCTTTGAGCAACGGTGGGTCCACAACATCATCTGGGCCGTCATCTTGGTAATAGGCACCGCCATCGCCACCAAGGTCGTATCCAAGACCCTGCGCCACCTGCTCAACCGCGACGACAACCCACTTCCGGCATCGAGTATCTTCATCAACATCGCTCGCGCCGTCATCTGGATGATCGGTGGCAGCTTTATCCTCGACAACTGCTTTGGCATTAACGCAAACGCGCTCGTCGCCGCTCTTGGCGTCGGCGGCATCGCCATCTCGCTGGGCTTTCAGGACACGCTGTCGAACCTTATCGGCGGTATGCAGGTGACCTTTATGGGCATCATCAAGCCCGGCGACAATATCGAGGTCGGTGGCGTATCAGGCGTGGTCCAGGACATCACCTGGCGCCACACGACCATCGAAGATGCCTGCGGGCAGACCATCATCGTCCCCAACTCCAACATCTCCAAGAACACACTCGTGCATTTGATGCCCTTTGGGCGCGTGGCTGTCCCTGTCGCGGTCAAAGACCCCTCTAAATGGGCGTCGCTCGATGAGCTAGCAGACGAGCTCGTCAGCGCCACCAAAGCGGCCGTCTCACCCATCTCAGGCTTTGACAAGGAGCCCTACGTGCTCTTTAGCGAGATCGGCGACTTTGGCATTAAGGGCAAAATCATCTTTATCGTCAGCGACGACAGCACCACCTTTACGGCGGCCGACGCCTGCATCCGCGCCATCGCCCCCATCATCGCCTAAACCGCCACAAAGGGGACAGGCACCTTTGTGGCGGTTTTGCCTCGTGGGAAAATGGTTCATATCGTTGTTTAAACGACTAAAGGGGGAGACACCATGGAAGAGG
>UQKL01000018.1 GCA_900541695.1 uncultured Collinsella sp.
GGGCCGCGGGGGCGTTCGGCTAACTGCGGGAATGGGCTATTTGCTCAATGTGTTCGGCTGAGATCGGAAATCAACCACTTTGTCTTGATTGCCACCGCCACGACACCGGCAGCCGCAATCCAGAGAATCAAGCCCCGCCACAAGCCGGCGTCGAAAGCGCCAGGGCTTATCAAATCGTTAGCGACCAGCGCCGCAAAGGCGGCGGGCGGAATATAACCCAAGGCCTCGGTAACGCGGGGCGACAGCGTTCTCCCGCGCAAGGCAAACGCCGGGGCAATGCGGAAAAACGCGATAGCCGCCCATGACGACAGCCACAGGACCAAAAACTCATTAACGGGCATCGCGAGCGCCCCTTCCTTCGGCGAGAGCATCGCACGCAAGCGCCGCGGCAACGCCGACGAGCACGCTTGCCGGCACGGCGATATTCGTCCACCCCAAGAGCTTGCATAGGGCAACGGACACCGCGGCCATAACGGCAGCCACGACATTGCCGCGCGACAGTCGCTGCGAAAAGAGCAGGCAGATAAAGAGCGAGGTGCAGACAAAACCCGCAATAGCGGTGGGGACATCGACGACGGCGCCGACGATGGCGCCCGTCGTACACGAAACGCCCCATGTTGCGATGAGGATCACGTTGAGCACAAAGGACTCGCGCGGGCCCCAATCCTCCCCCTCAACCAGCCTGGCAAGCGAGATGCCATATGCCTCCTCGGTGAGCGTCGCGGCAACAGCCAACGTCTGACGCTTCGAGGCGTCCCTCAGATGCGGCGCGATCGATGCAGAGTAAAGAGCAAAGCGCGAGGAGATTGCGGCTACACTTGCGACAATCGATGCCGCAGGCACACCTGCCAGCCACAGGTTGCAGACCATAAACTGGCCGCTACCCGTCACAAACGTGCTGCTCAGAGCAAAAACCATCCAGGGTTCCATTCCCGTCTGCGCCATAATCATTCCGCACGGCGCGCCTATCGCAACATAGGTGAGCATCACCGGCCAAACGGTTTTAACGATTTTGAGCACCATAGCGTTCCTCGTCCCGACAAGATTTCCGAGCCGCGTTCAACGACGCGACAGAATCATCGTCCGGTGGCAACCGAGTTCACCTACAATTGCCACCGGATCGAAAGACACAGAAAGACACAACTTTTTAGGAAGTCATTATGACAGCTATCGATCGAACGCGGGCTGCCGCGGCCTTCAAGACCTACACCGATGCCTACGATGCCGCCAATCCGCGTATCGCGCTCAAAATCGAGCATACGTACCACGTTGCCGAGGCATGCGATGCCGTGGCACGCGAACAGGGCTGGTCACCTCAGGACATTGACCTAGCGTGGCTTTGCGGCCTGCTGCACGATATGGGTCGCTTTGAGCAGCTGCGACGCTGGGACACGTTTAAGGATGCCGAGAGCATGAGCCATGCGGCGTTGGGCGTCGAGGTTCTCTTTGGCGAAAACCCTGCAGACGCGCCCGCGACAACAAGTATCCGCGACTTTATCGACGATCCGGTAGAAGACGAGTTGATTCGCGCAAGCATTGCCTATCACAGCGATTTCCGTCTACCCGCGCAGCTCGACGAGCGCACGCGGCGCTTCTGCGATATTGTGCGCGATGGCGACAAGGTCGACATTATGCGCACCATCGCCGACAGCACCGTCGACACCATCCTCAAAGTGGATGAGGACGTGTTTCTTGCCAGCCACCTCTCGGCACCGACGCTGGCTGCCTTTGACGAGCACCGCTGCGTCACGCGCGATGAGCGCGATGAGCCCGCGGACTACTTGGTGGGGCTTATCTGCTTTATGTTTGAGCTCGTCTATCCGGCAAGCCGCGCGCTGACGCGCAAGCAGGGCGATATCTGCCGCCTGCTCGACGCACCTTTTGGCATCGTGCGGCCCTTTACCGACCCCGCCACGCAAGCGACCTGGGAACGCCTAAAGAAAGAGATGCGAGCCTGGCTGGCCAGCGCCTAGCGCTCGAGCTGGGCCAGAAGCTCCTCGACAACTTCGACGGCGTCACCGACAACTTTGTACTGCGCAGCGCCGAAGATGGGGGCATCCGGGTCCTCGTTGACAGCGATGATACACTCCGCGCCGCCGATGCCGGCAAGATGCTGGATAGCGCCCGAAACGCCGATACTCACAAGGAGCTTGGGCGAAACCGACACGCCGGTCTGGCCAATCTGGTGGCGATACTCCAACCAGCCTGCCTCCACAACGGGACGCGTGCAACCAAGCTCGGCACCCAAGGCATCGGCGAGTTTTCGCATCAGGGGCAGATTCTTCTTGGAGCCGATGCCGCGGCCCACCACGACCAGGCGCTCGGCATCGGCAATTGATGCCTGCTGCCCCCACTCCTCGGCGGGAATCGAGATCTCGACACGGGCCTTAACATCATTCGCAAGCGATACCTGGGTAATCGTGCCAGAGCGGCTGTAGTCAAACTTGGGTGCCCCAAAGATGCCGGGGCGCACCGTTGCCATCTGCGGCCGATGATTGGGGCAGATAATGGTGGCCATCAAGTTGCCGCCAAACGCCGGGCGGGTCTGCTGCAGTAGACCCGTCTCCGTATCCATCGAAAGCACCGTACAGTCGGCCGTAAGGCCCGTCTGCAAGCGTACGGCCACACCGGGCGCCAGCTCACGACCAAAGGCGGTTGCGCCGTACAGAATGGCCTCGGGTCTGCGCTCGGCCACCAAATCGCAGATGAGACGAGCATAGATCTCCGCATCGTTTTGGCGCAGTCGCTCGTCGCGGCAGACCACGACCTCGTCGGCACCGGCGCAGACCAGATGCTCCAGGTCCTCAAGCGAGCCCTCGGGGCCCATGCCGGCCAATGCCACCAGACGGCAACCGCGAGCATCGGCAAGCTCGCGCCCCTTACCCATGAGCTCGTAGGCCACCGGAGCCACGACATCGTGATCGTCGGTCTGAACGAATACCCATATGTCTCGATACGCATCGAGGTCAACCGCGCCGGCGGCCTCGTCGCGCTCGATCGAAATGGCATTGACGGGGCAGGCGTCGACGCACCCGCCGCACAAGATACAGCCGTCGGTCACATGGGCGCAGCGGTTGGGGCGCTCGCCCTCCATCACAATGCCACCCGAGGCACAGGCGCGAACGCAGCGGCCACAGCCAACGCACGCCTCGCTATCGATTATCAGTCCGCTCATCTATGCCATCCCCTCGATAATCTTGGCAATCTTTGCCGCCTGCTCGACCGGCGTGCCCTCGATGGCCTCGCACGTTTGGTCGCGGTCGGGCACAAACGAGCGCACGACCTGCGTCGGCGATCCGGTAAGGCCGCAACGCGAAGGGTCAGCATGTACATCGGCAGCACAGACCACCCGCACATCCGCATCTTCGGCCGCGCGAATGCCGGCGATGCTCGGCATGCGCAGCTGGCCGATCTCCTTGGCGGTCGTCATCGCGCACGGCATCTCCAGATAGACCGTCTCCTCGCCGGCATCGCAACCGTGAACGAGCGAAAGCGCACCGCACGTCGTAAAACCTGCGCTCTGCACGCAGCTCACATCGGTCACGCAGGGAATCTCGAAGGCGCCGGCCAGCTCGGGGCCAATCTGGGCGGTATCGCCATCTACCGCCATCTTGCCGCAGATGAGCAGGTCGAAGTCCTCGTCGAGCGCCTCGATACCGCATTTGAGGGCATAGGTGGTCGCCAACGTGTCCGCGCCCGCAAAGGCGCGATCGGTCAGCAGCAGCGCATCATCGGCGCCGCGGGCAATGCAGTCGCGCAGCAGCGATTCGGTTGCAGGGATACCCATCGACACCACCGTCACGCGCACATCCATGCCAAAGCCGATAAAGTCGTCCTTGAGCGCCAGCGCGCATTCGAGGGCACTTGCATCGAAGGGATTAATGACCGCCTGCTTGCCATCACGCACGATGGTATTGGTTTTGGGGTCCATCTTGACCTCGGTGCTTCCCGGTACCGCCTTGACGCACACCACCATATGGAAATCGCTCATCTTCACGCGCCCCCTTTCTGGACGAGTTCATCCAAGAGCTTCTCCGAAAATAGGTTGCCACGACCCAGCTGCCCGGCAGGATCGAGCTGCAGCTTGAGTCGAGCCGATTCGACCATGGCCTCGTGGCCGTACATCGTCTCCAAAAAGCCCGCTTTGATCTTGCCGACGCCGTGCTCGGCAGAGACGGCGCCGCCCATAGCCGTTACCTCCGCAGCCCACCGGGCAAACAGCTCACCACCGCGACGGTAGTCCTGCGCATCGCGCGGCAGGATATTCACATGCAGATGGTTGTTGCCGATATGTCCCCAGGCGGCAGACTCAAGCCCGCTTTCGGCCAGCGTGCGGCGATAGAAGGCAACGACATCGGCCAGGCGCGCGTTGGGTACCGACATATCCGACCCCAGTTTGGTAATGGTGGGGTCGGTGCGGCGACGCTCATCGATGAGCATGTTGACACTCTCGGGGACGGCGTGGCGGAAGAACCGCTGGCATTCGCGATCGACCTCGGTGCGCGCAACCCAGGTCGCGTCATCGCGGCCGCCCGCAAGCTCCAAAACCCATCCCAGGTGGTACAGCTCCTCAGTCGCTTGAGCCTCGTCGTCGCAGTCGAGTTCCACGTAAATACAGACCTTTGCCTCATCGTCGAGTGCCGGCAGCGAGGCAAACGCGGTCGACTGCTCGCGCTGGCGGCGAAGGATATCCAAGGCGCCGGCATCGAAATACTCAATAGCGGCGGCATGGGACAGCACGGGGCGCACGGAATCGGTAAAGGACACTGCTTTGTCCTCGCTGTCGAAAAAGCAGCTCACGCCCCATACGACCGAAGGTGCCGCCTGCAGGGCGATCTCGAGCTCGGTAATGACGCCGAGCGTGCCACACGCACCGATAAAGAGGTCGATGGCGTCCATATCGTCCGAAACGAAATAACCCGAGGCGTTTTTGGTCTTGGGCATGGTATAGCCGGGAAGATCCAGCTCGAGCGCGCGGCCCTCCGCTGTCACGAGCGACAAGTGGCGTGCGTCAGCGTGCGCCTGACCTCGATGGAGCTCAAGCAGATCGCCATCCGCCAGTGCCACGTGAAGCCCCGTAACGTGCGGGCGCATGGGGCCATAGGCGTAACTGCGGGCACCGGAGGCATTGCATGCCGCCATGCCACCCAGGCAGGCAGATGCCTCGGTGGGATCGGTGGGAAAGAACTGCTCGGGAGCTGCCTGGAACTCCTCATAGGCCTCAAGCGATGCCTGATCCCAGCCAGCGGTCGGCAATGCCTTCTTACCCAGCTGCTTGCGCAGCTCCGAGAGCACGACGCCCGATTCCACGCGCAGCAGAAAACGGCCCTGCTCGTCGCGGCGAAGACCCAGGTAGCGATTCATACGAGAAGTATTGAGAATATGGCCGCCGTGGGGCACGGCGCCGGCGGCAAGACCGGTCCGAGCACCCTGGACCGTTATCGGGACATGCTCGGCATGGAGCTTCCGCAGAATGGCGCGGACCTCGTCCTCCGTTGTCGGAAACGAGATGCTCGACGCCTCGCCCGATGTGCGAGATTCATCGCGACCATATTCTTCGAACTCGTCGCCGAAGGGTTTGATGGCTGCAGACACGCGAACTCCCCCTTTAGTTAACTACAGTGTTTGCAGGGAGATGTTACCGCATCGTTTCGTCGACGTGACTGAGACCGTCTCCATAATTGGCGAATTTTACGTTTGCGCAATTCGGCGAGCGGCGGCGTTTTCTCGGCAGGCGCTCTATTTAACGCGCTCCTTCCCATCGCAGCCACGCGCACAATTGGCGCTCGAAAAAACTTGAGATATTTTTTAGCGTCTCTCACCTGCGACGATGTAAACCCGTCAAGCATTTGGTCAGAAATTGGTCAAGTTGTGGCTGATACGGTCGGCATCGACAGCCAAAACCAATAGAAGGTTTGGTCCAAAAGCAGGGAGGTTCCCATGGCATATTACTGGCCCCAGTACGGCATCGCCATCGAAGTTGACGATGACCCATATCTTCTGCCCTTCGACGAGGAAGCGTTTCCCGATGCGGCTGTCTATCACGTCACCACCGACGTGATTTGCGATCCCGAATCGTTTTCGGCACTCGCCCACCACATCGCCCACATCCACGACATCAAACTCGACCCAAACTTCGACGAGCTCATCTACTCGCGACGCCTCATGCTCCACATGCTCTTTGGCGCCGATCCGTCCACGTTCGCGCGCGTCTATACCACTAAGGATGCCGCATGAGCGTAAGGAAGCAGTCGAGCCCCCTAGGGTCAAAACATCGAAAAAGGCTCGGCGTTGTCTGCCTGGCCATCGCCTGCGCCCTTATCGCCGTCGGCCTTTACGCCTGGCAGTCAAAGCCTGTCGCCGAGACGGGCGCCTCGGTCACAACGGCGGAGGGCAAGTCGCGCCAGGAAATCCAGGACGAGCTCGATGCCATCGTCCGCGACAACATGATGACGATCTCGGTCGCACCGGTCGCCCAGCTGCAAAAAGGCGGAAAGCTGCGCGTCAACGTGCAAAACGTCCGGGACAACAAGTTTCCCCAGCGTTTCCGCGTGATCCAAAACGACGAGACCATCTATGAGTCGGGCGTGGTCGAGACCGGCAAGACCGTCGAGACCTGCCCCGCAGGCGAGATCAAAGAAGGCGAAGCGTATATCGAGATCCAAGCACTCGACGCCAAGACCTACGACGCCCATGGCAATCCCACGCGCGTCAAGGTGCGGGTTGCGCAGGCAGAAGACTAAACCTGCCACCTGTTGCGAAAATGCGCACCCGCGCCGCTTTCGTCTAACCATCACGGAAACGGTCCGTGACGAATAGAAAGGAACGATTATGGACATCACCAGGAACTTGAGTGGGACCAGGGCGCTCGTCGTGGGCGCAGGGCTGGCGCTCGCACTCGCAATGGGCGCCGCGCCGACCACCGCCCTGGCGGAAGGACGCGTTGGAACCACCGACGTGACCATCAGAACCGAAATCGACAACATCAAGTTCAAAGCCCCGACCGTCATTCCGTTCGTCGCTAAGGCAGACGGCACGCTCCAGGGCCCTTCCGAGAATACAACCACCATCGACAATCTTTCGGCCTATGGCATCCACGTTACCAACATGAAGATTGCCGCCCAGAAGTCCTGGAGCATCGTCGCCGACGCCAAGACGGGGACCGCCCAGAACTCCATCGATTTTAAGGTCGGCCCAGACAAGGCACTCCAAGACGCCCACGCCGCGACGCAGGAAGCGGGCCTCGACCTTTCCAAAAATGCATCCTTCGACATGGGCTACCAGGGCATCGCCGATGGTACGGACAAGATTAAGCTTAAGACGAGCGGCACTGTCGCCCGCGTCACGCGAGACATCTTCCATGTGACCGGCACGGGCGACCAGGTCGCAACCATTACGTGGACGGTCGAGCCCGGTGCGCACACGGCCTAAGGCAATTGTCCTTGCCGTCATCATCGGCGTTGCAACGTTTGCCCCGATTGCCGCCTTTGCCCAACACGAGCAGGCGCAGGCTGCCACGCAGGTAACTGTCGATCTATCGGAACTCGAACGCAGTGGCCAACATGAACCCCTCGCGCAAACGAGCGACACGCGACAGCTCCTGGCAGCAGGAATCGCCACGGCAGGCGCTAGCGCCATCGGCCTTGGCCTGCACATCAAACGCAGCCGGTAGCCACACGAATCGAGACCGTCCAGCATAGGTAAGGAGAACCCATGGCATCAAAGAACCTTTTGCCCGTTGCCGCGCTCTGTAGTGCGCTTGCCACCGGCATGCCCGTTGCCGCTCTAGCGACACCCGCCGTGGACGCCCCCTTACCTGCCGTCAACTGTCTCGCCACAAACCAGATGAGCACCATCGCGCGCCAACGCTTCTCGCTTGCGCAGGCAAGCATTTCGGCCTCGGGGTGCCTCCGTCGCTGCACGAACAGCTCGATAGTCGTGGATACCGAGCACTCGAGCACAGCGGACGGCCCCCTAACGGGATGCGCTATCTGCACATGGCGCGCAGCTGCAACTGATGCCGATGGCGATTCCTGCGACGTGGAGCTGTGCCTCGACATCACCCTGTCCGATGACTCGGCGGACGGGGCAACAGTCGCCTTCGACAGCACGTTTTTCGAAAACGGAGGGGGTGTATGCCTGGGCTGCGTCCCCTCGAGCGCCGATGGCACGCAGCCCGCTATCTCATTCACCGCATCGCTGAAAATGACCAAGGCGGGCACCGACGCCACGGCAAATGGCGAGATCGCTCTAATGTTCTACGCGAGCGGCACAGAAAGCCAGGAGATTCGGGGCAAACAGCGGACCGGATCGCTCAGCCTGACGCGAGGGGCAGATCCCGGTCCTGTCGATATCAGTACCGAAACGCAAGATGTGCATCACGTCCTTGTCGATCCGGCGCTCCTCGAGATGGAATGGAGCGGAGTAGGAGCGGTCGGACTCGCCCCCTCGACAGGTGACATCGCAAGCGACTCCAGCGAGAGCAGCGGTGAAATAGCGCCTGGGGACAATGGCGCACCAGGCGGCATAACACCGCCATCGAGCGGTCCTTCAGCCACTTTCAGCGAGCCAAGCGAAACAGCCACCGCAGTGGGCGGCACGCAAGCTGGCGAAAACTTGGGGTGTCCCATGCCGGCAGACATCGACGAGGGCAATTGTTGCATGATGGTCGCGCTCGACCGCACGGAAACCGTCGACGCCGCGAGCATTGAGGTCACCGCTGCCGATAAGCCCGTCCGCAAAGCAGCCATTATCGCATTCCCTAAAACCGTCGAAGTTGTTTTTCTGCCATCGGGCGAGGTCGTAGCCCCCACCTTGCTCACCTTGCTTGGGGCAAAGGGCACGGCCAACCAAATCGACAACCTCACGGTCGCCGACCCTGCGACCACCGCAAAACTGCACCTGTATGCCGTAACCTCGGACGGAGGCAAAACCGAGGAATTCGACGGTGAGAATCTCCTGAATAACCGGATACTCCATAAAATGGAAGACGTCTCGTATCAAATTGAGCTCGTGGGATTTGACCGAGCTCGAGATGCCGATATCATCGCCGCGGCCATTGAGTCCCCGCAGCGACTCATGACGCTGTGCTTCGATTACAGCCCCTATGTCGTGATGGGAGGCTGAGGCTCGGGCACCAAATGCCGTCATAAATACCACTTATATAACGTATAGGATGAGGCATGACGCACCCTGCAGCCCGTTCTGCTACGATTGCCAGGTTGGCATCAATATGGGAGGGTTCATGCCGGGTTTGGGAACGGTCATCAACGTCGCACTTTTGATTGCGGGCGGACTGCTGGGCCTTATAGGCGGACGCTTTATCACACCCCGCATCCAAGACACGCTCATGAAGGCGTCGGGGCTGTGCGTTTTGTTTATCGGACTGGGCGGCACCATGCAAAAGATGCTCGTCATTGACGGGAAAGCGCTGGAGACCATCGGCACCACCATGCTCATCGTCTCGTTTGCCCTCGGCTCGCTCATCGGCGAGGCCGTTAACCTGGAAGCCGGCATCGAAAACCTGGGCGAATGGCTCAAGCGCAAAACCGGCAGCGAGGGAGACAACGAGTTCACCAATGCCTTTGTCTCGACATCGCTGACCGTCTGCATCGGTGCCATGGCTATCGTGGGATCAATCCAAGACGGCTTGCTCGGCGACTGGTCCACGCTTGCCCTCAAGGGCGCGTTGGACTGCATCATCGTCTGCACCATGACGGCTTCGCTCGGCCGCGGCTGCATCTTCTCCGCCCTGCCCGTTGCCGTATTCCAGGGAACGATTACGCTGTTTGCCGGCGCGCTCTCCCCCATCATGACCGCCGCCGCCCTCGACAGTCTATCGCTCGTGGGCTCTATACTCATCTTCTGCGTCGGCGTCAACCTCATCCGTCCTCAGACCTTCCGCACGGCCAATATGCTCCCCTCCGTTGTCATAGCCGTCATCTACGCCCTCCTGTTCTAAATCTATCTACGTAGCGGTATCTCGAACATCTGTTTGATGCTGTGCTATGATATGAGGTCACCGAAGCTGCGTTAGGAGAGGAGAAACGGTGGCCGACCAGGACATCAAGATGCTCATCGAGCGCATTATGGCCGAGGCCCGGACCCATCAGTCTGCTCGCTTCTCAAACGAAGTCTATGCTGACGAGCCGATTCTCAAAACCGGTCGTCAGATGCAGAACTTCCTTCCTGACCAGTACCGCAAAATGCGCGAGATATCGCGTTGGCAAGAAGACCCCAAGGGTGGCGCGGGACGTTGGCTTTCGGAAGCCGAGCTTTTCTACCGCCAAGGCCTGCTGATGGCCGACTTTGAGGACGACTGTCCCTACAACGGCACATTCAAGTCGTACTTTCCCACCTATAACGCCATGAGCGATCGGCAGCTGCGCGGCTATTTTACCTGGCGCACCCAAGTGCGCCGCGGAACCGTCGAGGAAACGTCTACGTCCTTTGCCTTTCTGTATCTCTATGAGCTGATCTGCGGCATTGGCGTAGATGACCCACTCGATGGTTTTAACAAAATCAAGGCCTTTTGGGATGCCTATCGCGCCTTTGAACCCGGCATCGACCGGTTCGCACGCGTGTGGCTGCAGGACTACGCCGTGTTCCACGGACTCGACCCCAAGCTGCTTCGCGACTCTAAAACCGTCATGTTCGATAACGCCCTTATCGAGCTGCGGCGTGCGGCGCGAGACCTTGCGCCCGCGCCAACGCCGTCAGACCTGGCGCCTGCGCGTCGCAAGACCTCCGAGCCCACGCTCCCCCTTCCGCCCGACGAGGCAGGCGAGGAGCGACTCATGACCGCTATAAACGCCCTCTCCACGTACAACCTGAATAACTCACGGCTCGACCGTTCCCACCATCGCGACCTGCGCCACGTGGCATGCGCCGTGTATGTCCGTATGGCGCGCTACTATGACACGCACCGAAAGACCGGCATCGTAGCGAGCTTGTTTGGGGAGGAGACGGCCATGCCCTACACCATGTTTGCCTCGGCCGTGTTCTTTGCGCCCGAGCGCCACGAGGACTGCGAATATCGCCTGGACCCCATTCACATCTATCGCTGCCAAAATGGCTTTTGGGAATGCATGCGCATCCACGGCAGCAGACAAAAAAGTAGCAAGCTCGGTGAGATGATGCGCGCCTGCGACCAACGCCTGCGCCTGGCCCTAGACCCCACCCATCCCCTAAAGGAGGAGAAGGTCCCCAAATATCTGGCCAAGATCATCGATGACGAGATCGTGGCATGGCTTTCGTGGGACGCCGCGCACCAGCCTGTCAAGATCGATATCGATTTGAGTCAGCTGGGGCACATTCGGAGCGCCGCCGCGCAAACGCGTGAAGCGCTTTTGATTGATGAGGAGCGCGAGGATGATGTGCCTATGGAAGCCGAGGCGACGCTTATCGAGCAACCGAACACCGAGTCTACGCCCAGCATGTCCGCCGGACCTGGCGAGATGGCCACACGGCAAGACGAACCCGACGAGCCGACTGTCTCCACCGAAGAGTTTGGCGTCGTGGCACCGCTCCTCGCACCGACGCCCGTGTTCGCAGCTGCTGCGCCCGCTGACGCCACGAACGAACTCGCGCCTGCCGCAGACGCCTATCTCCGCGCGTTGCTCGAGCAGAACACGGCCCAGACGGCATTGGCGGTGGCACAGTCGGGCAAAAGCGAGGACATGCTCGTCGATACCATCAACGAGGCGCTCTTTGACCTGGTGGGTGACACCGTAATTGAATTTGGCGCGGCAGGACCGCACATTATCGAGGACTACGAAGCAGACGTGAGAGGATACCTAGACTATGAGTGATACCGCATCCGCAGCACCCCGTGTGCCCAAGCGCGTCGCCGCCGTCATTCTCAACTCGCTCAAGGGCGGCGTGGTCCCGCGCATCGGCCTTCCCTACATCACCGTAGGGCGCGAGGTAGAGATCCGCGCCCTGCTCACCGACCTGAGTCTCATCGCCGACGGCGGCGCGAGCTTCCGCTTTCTGGTCGGTCGCTACGGAGCCGGCAAGAGCTTTTTGCTCCAGACCATCCGCACGCACGCCATGGGTGAGGGATTCGTCGTCGCCGATGCCGACCTATCCCCTGAGCGCCGCCTGCAGGGCGGCCAGGGGCAGGGCCTTGCCACCTACCGTGAGCTCATCCGCAACATATCGACTAAAACGCGCCCCGAGGGCGGTGCGCTCAACCTTATCCTGGATCGCTGGGTCGCCTCGTGTGCCGATGCCGATGAGTCTGCCGTCAATGCCCAACTGGCCCCGCTCGAGGAAATGGTCCACGGCTTCGACTTCGCCCGTATGCTCCGCCGCTACCGCGCGGCCGTATCCGAGGGCGACGAAGAAGCTATGAGCCGCGTGACCAAATGGATTCGTGGCGAGTACCGCACCAAGAGTGAGGCACGCGCCGAGCTGGGCTCCTCGACCATCATCAGCGATGACGACTGGTACGACTACGTTAAGCTCATTGCGCGCTTTTTGGTCTGCAGCGGCTACAAGGGCATGCTGGTGCTCATCGACGAGCTCGTGAATCTGTATAAGATTCCCAACGCCATCACGCGCCAATACAACTACGAGAAGATCCTGACCATGTACAACGACACGCTCCAGGGCAAGGCGCAGTACCTGGGCATGATCATGGGCGGCACGCCAACCTCCATCGAAGACCGCCGCCGTGGCGTGTTCTCCTACGAGGCCCTGCGAAGTCGACTCGCTCAGGGCCGCTTTGCACGCGAGGACCTTAAGGACATGCTCGCGCCCATCATCCGCCTGCAGCCACTCACCTACGAGGAGTTGCTGGTGCTGATCGAAAAACTCATGCAGATCCATGCCGGATACTTTGGCTGGACGCCCACGCTTACCGAGAACGACTTGGTAGACTTTCTCAAGATTGAGTTTGGCCGCGTGGGAGCCGATACGCACCTGACGCCGCGTGAGGTCATCCGTGACTTTATCGAGCTGCTCGATATCCTGTGCCAGAACCCCGATGCAAACGTGGCCGAGTTGCTGCAAAGCGTCGGCGGCGACGCGCTGGCACCGGCAGCCGCAACAGGCGACACCGGCACCGCAGACGGCGACCGCAACTTCGCCGAATTCACCATCTAACCTGCCAAAAAGGGACAGGTTTATTTTGGCAGGTTTTATCTGGGCAAACGCTGAGGCAGTAATGCAGCAAACCATTGCCAGCCGCGTTGAGAAGTTCGTATTTGAGGGGAGGTCCCGTGAACGCCTTTGACCGATATGCTCCGTTTATCCAAGACTTCATCTACTCCCACGATTGGGAGAGTCTGCGCTCTATCCAGGTTGCGGCGGCAGATGCCATCTTTAACACACAAGACAATGTGCTCCTAACGGCATCCACGGCTTCCGGCAAAACCGAGGCAGCCTTCTTTCCCATCCTGACCGAGTTTTGGGAGAACCCGCCCGCGAGCGTGGGCGCCCTCTACATCGGCCCCCTCAAAGCGCTCATCAATGATCAGTTCGTCCGCCTCAACGACCTCTGCGAAGAGGCCGATATCCCTGTCTGGCACTGGCATGGCGATGTCTCGCAGTCGCACAAGGCTAAGCTCATTAAAAAACCGAGCGGCATCCTGCAGATTACACCCGAGTCACTCGAAGCGCTTTTAATCCATAAGCACATGGCGATCCCGCGCATGTTTTGCGACCTGCGCTACGTGGTCATCGATGAGGTCCACTCGCTCATGCGCGGCGACCGTGGCGGGCAAACGCTCTGCCTTATCGAGCGACTCTCGCGCATGGCCGGTGTGCAGCCTCGCCGCATTGGCCTTTCGGCTACCATCGGCGACCCCGAGCGCACGGGCGCTTTTCTCTCACAGGGAACGGGGCGCGACTGCGTTATCCCCCGCTTTGAAGAACCGCGCCGCGTGTGGCGCATCTCCATGGAGCACTTCTACAACTCGGGCCCCCAGGCGCAGCAGCGGGGATTCATGGGTACAGGTCCTCAAGAGGCCGAAGTGCTTGCGTGCGAGCGCATCGATGCGGCGGCATCCGCGGCACTGCCCGCCGGCGCCCAAGACATGCGTCACAGCGGACAGCTCACACAAGAGGAGCGCCGTCAACGTCGTGAGCGGGCACAGGGCAAGGCCGCTCCCAAGGACCGCCAAGTTTCCTCGGCCCCCGAGGGCGAAGTCGACATCCCCCAAGCACCCGAACAGGCATTACTCAACCCCACCGATACAGCACCAGACAACGCCGACCCCGGCATGGGATATATCTTTGAGCACACGCGCGGCCGAAAGTGCTTAGTCTTTGCCAACTCGCGCGAGGAGGCAGAGGCCGTATGCTCCATGCTGCGTAGCTACTGCGAGAGCCGGCACGAGCCCGACCGCTTCCTTATCCATCACGGCAACCTCTCGGCATCGCTACGCGAGACGGCAGAAGAGCTCATGCGCGACGAGGAACAGGCACAGACAACCGTCACCACCTCCACGCTGGAGCTCGGCATTGATATCGGTCGCCTGGAGCGCGCGTTCCAGATCGATGCACCGTTTACCGTCAGCTCCTTTTTGCAGCGCATGGGGCGCACGGGACGCCGCGATCTTCCGCCCGAGATGTGGTTTGTCATGCGCGAGGAAGAGCCCGAGCCGCGCACGATGATGCCTGAAACGATACCTTGGAAGCTCCTCCAGGGCATCGCGCTCGTACAACTCTATCGCGAGGAAAAGTGGGTCGAGCCGCCCGAGCTCGATCGACTCCCCTACAGCCTGCTCTATCACCAGACCATGTCGACCCTCGCCAGCACCGGCGAACTCACGCCTGCCGAACTTGCCCAGCGCGTGCTCACGCTCAGCTATTTCCACCGCGTCTCGGCCGATGACTATCGCGTACTGCTGCGCCACCTCATCAAGATCGACCACATCCAGGTCACCGAGGGCGGTGGGCTCATCGTGGGCCTCGCGGGCGAGCGCATCATTAACAACTTTAAGTTTTACGCCGTGTTCCAGGAAAACGAGGAGTTCACCGTTCGCAGCGAGTCGGCCGAGTTGGGCACGATCGTCAATCCGCCACCGCCCGGTGAGCGCATCGCCATCGCCGGACACTGCTGGATTGTCGAGGAAGTGGACTGGAAGCGTCATACCGTCTTTGCCACGCAGGTCAAGGGCCGGGTGCCGGCCTACTTTGGCGACTGTCCCGGTGACATCAATACACACGTACTCGAGCGCATGCGCAAGGCGCTCAACGAACACGCCGCGTATCCGTACCTTATGGGTAACGCACGGGCCCGCCTTGCGCAGGCTCGTCATACGGCCGAGATTTCGGGCGCGGGAACTAAACCGCTCATTAACCTGGGCGGCGATACCTGGGTGCTCTTCCCCTGGCTGGGCAGCTACGCCTTTTTGGCCCTCGAGCGCATGCTCAAGATTAAATGTGCCGCGGAGTTGGGCCTTCGCGGACTCGACCCATCACGCCCGTACTTTATGCAGTTTAAGATGAAGGCCGACGAGGAGACGTTCTTTGAGGTGCTCGCCGCCGAGGCCGAGAAGGACTTCGATCCCATCGAGCTCGTCTATCCCGACGAGGTGCCTTATTTTGACCGCTACGACGAGTTTGTTCCCGAAGAGCTCGTGCGCAAGGGCTTTGCCGAAGGCGTGCTCGACATAGAGGGCATGAAGCAGCGTGTCCGCAGCTGGAGCGACCACGCCTAAGACCCGTCTTTTTGGGACGGAGAGACTTACTTGTCGTGAAGGACGGTGCCGAGGAAGTCGGCGTCGAAGGGCACGGCTTCGGCAAAGGCATAATCGCCGTCACTGGCGACGAGCAGGTAGTTTTCCTCGCCGCCGAACTCCGCGTCGCCGCATGGGACCACCCAGGCGTGGGCGAATACCTCGAGTGCCGCGGCAACGCAATCGCGCAGGAACGTCACGTCGCTCCCCCTGTTCGCACTCACGATATTGGCAACATAGATGCCCCCGGGGTTCAGGCTGCCTCGCACCAAACGCAATGCCTCAACCGTCGCCAGCTCGCGTACGGGCTCGGCACCGCCAAAGCAATCGCTCACGACCACGTCGTAGCGACGATGACCCACGCTCGTCACGCCCAGATACGAGCGAGCCTCAGCGGTAATCACTCGCAGGCGATCGCCCACCGTGCGCTCCAGCTCGTCCAGGTAGAACCAACGGCGCGCCAGGCGCGTAATCTCGGCATCGTACTCAATGACGTCCATGCGCAAGCTCTCGTGCGACATCAGTGCAAACTTGGGATAGGCAAACCCGCCGCCGCCCAGCATGAGCATACGGTCGATACCATGCCCGTAAGCATCACGCATTGCGTCCTCAGCCTCAAACACGTCGTCAAACGCGCGATAGTACGCAAAGACGGGCTCCGCCCAACGCTCGCCAACGTAGCTTGCGCTTTGGTAAACGCCGCCTTGCACCAATACACGGACTTCGTCGCCTCCCTCATCGTGCACGCGTTTCACACGCGCCAACCCATGGCGGGTTCGCGCAACCTGCAGACAGGCAGCACGGACAGCGACAGCGGCCGCGCCAAGCGCCGCGGCCCCCAGAGCAACGCCGGCAACGACGCCGGCAGAAACACTCGGCTTGTTCATCTAGAGCTCCTTTTGCAGATAAAGGCCATGGTCATAAAATCCAAGATGACGATAGTACTCACGTGTGCCAATCGCGCTAATCACGTTGATACGCGCATAACCCGCATCCCGGGCAATCTCGCACGCACGTTCTACGAGCAAACGCCCTAACCCGTGATGCTGCGCCGCCTGGCCTTGATCGCCCACGCGCGCCGCCATGCCATACACGTGAACCTCGCGAATCATCGCCTCGTCCGACACCGTCGGCAACTCGTCCGCATGCGCGGCAACAAACGCGCGGTCGGGCAGCGACAGGCGCAAAAAGCCCGCGATTTTGCCCTGCGGTGTCACCCACTGCAAAAAGCGCTCGTGCGTCACCGGCGTCTCGTACGCCACTTCCTCGTCAAGGGTCAACTCGTCCAGGTCGGCGCCCGCCGTGCTGATCTCGCGATAGCGAATCTCACGCACCGTCGCACCGTCACCCCAAGCAGCCAAGCGGTTCTCAACGAGCTGGCGCAGGTTGGGTTTCTTGTTGCCCACCATGATGTCATCGGAGCTAAAGTCGCGGATCATGCGGCTGATGCGGCAGAACGCCGGCGTCACCACGATGTCGTCGGCCAACACATCGAGCAGCTCGTCCTCGGTATAGGGGCGCCACTCGCCACGCTCGTAACAGCCCACCAGACGCGAGCCCTCGATGAGCGCGCACGGGTAGACCTTGACCTCGTCGGGCATAAAGGCGCCCTCGGTCATAAAGCGCTCGTAGTCGCACTTGTCCCCATCAGGCGTGGCGCCCAGCAAGTTGAGCATAAAGTGCGCGTGGATCTTAAAGCCAAACAGGCGCGCGAGCGAAAACGCCCGCTCGATCTGCGCCACCGAAATGCGGCGCTCGTTGATATCGAGTAGATGCTGGTCAAGACTCTGAATACCCATCTGAATCTTGGTGCAACCCAGGCGGCGGATGAGCGTGAGGGCCTGCGGCGTTACGGCATCGGGGCGCGTCTCGATAACGAGCCCCACCACGCGATGCTTCGCCGTCTCGTTGATGCGCTGCTGACGCTCAAGCTCCTCCATCGTTGCCGTCTGCCACTCGGCAGCCTCGCCCCATGGCGTACCGGGGCCGTACAGACGGCGCACTGCGCGGTTATAGCCACCAACGACAGCATCCACACGCCCCTGCTCGTCGGCAACGCCGGCAGCAAGCTCAGCCTCGTCTGTCGCAATGCCGGCAGCCCGATAGCGCTCGCGGCGCTCTGTTACCACCGGCGGCAGGGCATCGGCGGGAGCGTCATCGAGCAGGCGCCCTGCCTCGGCACGGCTGATGCCCGGACGCGCCAACATGGGGTTTGCCGCCACGCCGGCGACGGCATCGTCATTGAGCGCACGGAAAAGCTCCGACATAAACCACGTTTGATACCCTTGCGGATAGTCGCTCCAGGTGCCACCGAGCACGATGAGCTCTATCTTGTCGGTCGCATGCCCCATCTGCGAAAGCGCGGTCAGACGAGCGCTCACCTGCAGATACGGGTCAAAGCAGTTTTGCTCCGCACGGGCGCACGCCGGCTCGGCGTGCAGATAGCTTTTAGGCATGCGCAGGTCATTGGGGCAAAACAGGCAATCGCCCGAGCATGGCCAGGGCTTGGTAATGACGGTAATGGTCGCCACGCCCGAAGCCGTGCGACGAGGCTTCATACGCAGCACCTGCAGCAGTCGACGTTCCAGCTCGGTATCGACATTCCACGCAGCCCAACGAGCCGGCTCCTCACGTTTAACCCGCTGGTAGAACGGCAGCAGACGGCGCTTGGCCAAATCGCGTTTGTCGGCACCCTCACGGCGCGCCTCGGCATGTATCAGTTTGACGAGCGCCTTGTCGTCCACGGTCTCGCCGCGACGCAGGGCCTCAAGTATGTTCAAGATAATCTGTTCCATGCCCCCATTGTAAAGGCAAAGGCGCCGGAGCCCGTCACGGCTCCGGCGCCTCCATCAAACAGCGCAGCTATGGTTTATAAGTCTTCGATAACCGCCCGTCACTCTGAATCAAATGACATGTCGCCCGAACCAACCTCAAAACGATACGTGGCGGACTTATCGCCATTATCGAATTCAAGATTCAAAATGGTCTCGCCGTCGTAGTCAAGCGGAAGGAAATCGCTCTCGAAGTCGCCGCTGCCCAAGGTGAGGCTCGCCTTAAAGCCCGTAGAGTTCGGAACCGTCATCTCCACATCACCCGAGCCCACACTCACGTCCATCGACTTCGCGGGCGCCTGGTAGAGATCGAACGTCATGTCGCCCGAACCGACCTCGGCATTCAGGGTGTCGGTCACGGTGCCCGTAAACTCAACGTCTCCCGAATTCAACGTTATAACCAGATCATGGCACGCAATGTCCGCGACCGCCAGGTCGCCCGACCCTACATTCGCCGTAATGCCCACCAGGTTATCCGCAACATCTCGCGGCAGCTCAATGGTAATTGTGCGGTCAATCGCGCGCTTATCATCGTAGTCGAACTGACTGATCTTGAGCGTAGAGCCCTTGACCTCAGCAAGGTTCCGGGTAGCCGCATCAGAAGCAGACGTTCCCTTCGCAACGCGACCGCTTTCGATAACACGCACCGGGCCGCCAGAGACACATTTAACCTCGACCGTCCCCGACGTCACGTCCAAGTCGAGCGATTGGAACGCGTCGGCATCAAACGTTTCGCTCGAAAGCTGCTGAGGCCGAGCGGAATAGTTACCGCTATCCAAGAGATCATCGTCGTCAAACATATCGTCAAAATCAGACAAATCTCCAGATAGAATACCGGTCGTACGCACCATATCGGAATGAGCCAATAGCTGCGAAGCACCAAAGACAAGCCCGATGATAAGCACAAACGCTCCGATGCCAACACCCAAGCGTACCTTGGATTCATGCGAAAGCTTCATCATTCATCACCCTCTTTGGCAATCGGCTCAGCGGTAGTCGCGGTAGCCACGTCAGTATCAACCGAAGCGGAAACATTCCGAGCCCTAGCCGCCACCGGTGCCGGACCAACCTGGATATCCCCACGCGCCCAATCACCATCGAGCGCACGCGCCACCCAGTGATAGATGGGAATCGTAAAGAAGATCAGCGCGGCAAAGGGGCCGGCACCAAAAAGGAACATCAGCAAAAAGAACAGCAGCCAGCACACGGCCCAATACGGGAACGACTGGAAGGGGCCCTTCACCGGAGTCGAGCCAACTGCGCCGCCACTCGTCGCCTGCGCCGTAGCAGCATTGGCGGCCTGTGCACTCCAGCTTGCCGCTTGTGCCGCCTTGGCTGCCGCGTCACTTGCCTGCGTTGCCGCCTCGGTAGCTCGTGCCGCCGCCTCATGAGTGCGTGCGCGCTCTGCTGCCTCGGCCTCGCGCTGACGAGCGCGGTCCTCGTTCTCAAACTCGATATCGTCCTCGATCTCGTCGCTCGGATTGAGCAGCTCGTCCAGGCTCACGCCGTAGAGCTTGGCGAGCGAGATCAGGTTCTCGGTATCGGGCGAGCTCTCCGCGCGCTCCCATTTACTGACCGCCTGGCGCGACAGCCCCAGCTTTCGCGCCAGCCCTTCTTGGCTAAAACCCTTGCTGCGACGAAGGTCGGCGAGCCGCTGCGCAGTTTCTACATTCATGGTTCCTCCTATGTGATGCCAGCCGTACCGCCGGACCGTTTTTGTTCTTAAGGCGCCTTGCACAGTTAAAAATCTATCCGCCACCGCCAAAAGCATGCCACCTATTCTAGTAAGATTTTTGACAACCGGCGGTTGCGGGTGCATATGAGCTGCGGAAATGTGTCCAAACAAAGCAATGACCCGTAGCTTGGTTGTCCCCGTTGCGGCGTTAACGGTAGTATGGTCGTACTGTTTATTCCGCACCGCCAACGGAGGGAGTTCCGCGCCGTGAACCGCGATTTCGCCTCATCGCTCATCCAGCTCAACAACACGTTCTATCGCGAGCACTCCGCCTCCTTTTCCGATACGCGCCAGGCCCCGTGGCCCGGCTGGGTACGCACCATGGATATCGCGCTCGAGCAGCTCGACGTCGCCACGATCGAGCATCCCGTCCGCGTCTTCGATCTTGCCTGCGGCAATATGCGGTTCGAGAACTTTGCCGCCGGCGGCGCACTTGCCGCCAAGGGCGTCGACGGAGCAAACCCCTCGGCAGATGCCAGCTGCCCGTTTGAGTTCTATGGTGTCGACTCGTGCCAAGACCTGGCCATCGATGCGCGCGGCCACGCCCTGCGCATTCCCAACCTGCACTTCCAGGAGCTCGATGTGCTCGATGCCCTCATGAAGCTCAACCCCGCCGAAACACCCGACGTGCTTTTCGACGCCCCGCTCGCCGACATCTCGGTCTGCTTTGGTTTTATGCACCACGTGCCGTCGTGTGAGTACCGCGTACGCGTGCTCGACGCCCTGGTGCGCCAGACGCGCCCAGGCGGCATCATCGCCATCAGCTTTTGGGAGTTTATGAACGACGAGCGCATGGCGCGCAAGGCCGTTCGAGCCGAAGCCCGCGCCGAGCTCACCCCGCCGTTTGAGGGTTACGATTCCACGCAGTTTGAAGCCGGTGACCACCTCATTGGCTGGCAAAACGACCGCCACGCCTACCGCTATTGCCATCACTTTGACGATCAGCAGATTACCGACCTGGTGCGCGGCGTCCGTACGTTCTACAAGAGCGGCGAGGTCCCCGTGCGCGAGCTTGAGCGCTTCCATGCTGACGGTCGCAGCGGCGATCTCAACCGCTATGTGATTCTCAAGCGCCTGTAGGCACCGACGACTCGCCGTCGAGCCGCACCGCGTCTTTCGGGCAAACTATGCCCACCCCTTTTTCAACCCATTGACGGAACGCGCGGCCATGCGTTCCATACTTATGACCAAGGAGCCTCATGGGAGCCGTCCACGTTCGCACGCCTAAGAACTTTGTGCTCGAGGAGCGCCTGGAGCGCTACGCCGATGCGATTGAGACGAACCCCGAAATCTATGCCGGAGATTGGCGCGAGGCTTGCGCGCCAGTTGGCAGCAAGCCCTTCGAACACCTTCATCTGGATCTGGGCTGCGGCAAAGGCACCTATCTGGTTGAGCGCGCTCGCCGTGAGCCCGACACGCTCTTTATCGGCATGGACCAGGAGCCCATCTGCATCGCCTATGCCGCACAGAAAATCTGCGAGCAGGAACTGACCAACGCACTCGTTCTGCCCCGAGGCGCCGCATCGCTGCCGCAGCTATTTGCCGCAGGCGAGCTCGATGCCATCACCATTAACTTTCCCACGCCGCAGCCCAAGGCCAAGTACGCCAAAAAACGACTCGTCCATGTCGACCATCTGATGATCTACCGCCCGCTCTTTGCAGCCGGCGCCACCGTCACGCTGCGCACCGACAGCAAGCCATTGCGCGACTACGCCCTGGGGCAGTTCGCCGCGGCAGGCTACGACACACTTTGGGTAAGCGACAACGTCCGCCGCGACCATCCCGAGCACCCCGAGACCGAATATGAATGCCGTACGCGCGAGATGGGTGCCGTCGTCTATGGCATTTGTGCCACACCCGGCGAGAAGCCTACCGAAGAGACACTCGCAGCAGGCCGAGAGCAGGAGCAAAGCCTTGCGTGCTACCTGCCCGATAACCTCGACGAGCTCACCTATGTACCCCTGGGCATGGAAGAGGCCGTCGAGAACTTTAGAAACCGCGCCCGCAAAGGCAAGAAGCGCCTGCCGCAAGAGCACTAACTTCACGCGCCCATTTCCTGCATTTTCTCGCGCGCTGGCACCCCGCGCCGCCGCTACGCCATAATAGTTGGCGGACAATCGCGAGAGAAAGCAAACACATGGCACAGACCACGACAGATACCGCCGCCAGCACCGTCTCCGGCGCCGGCGCCGCCAGCTCATTCTCGGGCGGCACGGGAACCGAAGCCGAGTTTGGCTCGCTCGGCGCGCTCTCCCCCACCTGGTGGGAGCCCGAGGACGGCAGCGAGCCCGAACCGTGGCTTACGCCCGATCAAGCCTTCGAACGCTTCTTTGAATGGACGAGCGATCGCGGCATTGAGTTGTGGGATCACCAAGAAGAGGCCCTCATGGACCTGGCTGCCGGCGATCACGTCATTTTGGGAACACCGACCGGATCGGGTAAATCGCTCGTCGCGCTGGGCATGCTCTTTATGGGCATGGCGCAGGGCAAACGTTGCTATTACACGGCCCCTATCAAGGCCCTGGTCAGCGAAAAGTTCTTCGATCTGGTACAGGTGCTCGGCCGCGATAACGTCGGTATGATCACCGGCGACACGCACATCAACACCAAGGCGCCCGTCATCTGCTGCACGGCCGAAATCCTTGCCAACGATGCACTGCGTGAGGGCAAGGGCGCCGACGTTGGCTGCGTGGCCATGGACGAGTTCCACTACTTTGCCGACCCCGACCGCGGCTGGGCCTGGCAGGTGCCGCTGCTCACCCTGCCCCACACGCAGTTTATGCTCATGAGCGCCACGCTCGGCGATGTCACCGCCATCGCCGCCTCACTCGAGGAGCACACCGGCGCTGCTTGCGACTTGGTTGTCGACGCCCCGCGTCCTGTTCCGCTGAGCTACGACTATGTGACGACCTCCCTCGAGGGCACCGTCGAGCTCGCCATGCGCCGCGGCGAGGCCCCGCTCTATATCGTGCACTTTAGCCAGGATGCCGCCCTTGCGACGGCACAGTCGCTCGCCAATTTTGGCATCGCCAGCAAGGAGCAGCGCGAGGCCATTAAGGATGCTGCCAAGGGAACGAGCTTCTCGACGGCCTTTGGCAAGATTCTCAAGCGCCTGCTTGGATGCGGCGTCGGCGTGCACCATGCTGGCATGTTGCCGCGCTATCGCCTGCTGGTCGAGCGCTTGGCGCAGCAGGGCCTGCTGCCCGTCATCTGCGGCACCGATACGCTCGGCGTCGGCATCAACGTACCCATCCACACCGTGGTGCTCACCGCGCTCACCAAGTTCGATGGCTACAAGATGCGTCGCCTGCGCGCCCGCGAGTTCCATCAGATTGCCGGTCGCGCCGGCCGCTCGGGCTTCGACACCGAGGGCATGGTGATCGCCGAGGCACCCGAGCACGAGATCGAGAATGCCAAGCTTATGGCCAAAGCGGGCGACGACCCCAAAAAACTCCGTAAGATTAAAAAGAAAAAGGCCCCCGAGGGCTTTGTCACCTGGAACAAGCAGACCTTCGAGCGCCTAATCGAGACGCAACCCGAGACGCTCAAGCCGCGCCTGCGCATCACACACTCCATGGTGATTAGCGTGGTCGAGCAGGGCGGCGATGCCCGCGCCCGCGTACACGACCTCATCGAGACGAGCCTGCAGACTCCCGAGGAAAAGGCTAAGCTCGAGGTTCGCGCCGACGAGATCTTCGCCACGCTCATCGATTCCGGCGTCGTCGTTCGCACCGAGGTGCCGCCCGCACCCGACGCCCCGACTGACGCCGCACCAGACATCGACTATGCGCTGACGGTCGATCTGCCCGAGGACTTCGCGCTCGATCAGCCGCTCTCGCCGTTCTTGCTTGCCGCATTGGAGCTGCTCGATCCCGAGAGCGAGACCTATACCATGGACCTGATCTCGATGGTCGAGGCAACGCTCGAGGATCCCAAGCAGGTGCTGCGCGCACAGGAGCGCGCAGCACGCGATCGCGCTATGGCCGAGATGAAGGCCGACGGCATCGAGTATGAGGAGCGCTTGGAGCGCATTCAGGACGTTACGTACGAAAAGCCGCTCGAGGATTTGCTCGACGCCGCTTTTGACAAGTACCGCCAGGAAGTACCCTGGGCAAACGACTACCAGCTCTCTCCCAAGAGCGTTCTGCGCGATATGCTGGAAAGCGCGAGCGATTTTAAGGGCTACATTCAAAAGCTCGGCATCGCCCGCTCAGAGGGCATTTTACTGCGCTACCTGGCAGAGGCCTACCGTTCTCTCGACCGCACCGTACCCATCGAGAAGCGCGACGAGCGCCTGCGCGACATTATCTCGTGGCTGGGCTTTGTGGTGCGCTCGGTGGACTCGAGCCTGGTGGACGAGTGGGAGAACGCCGGCAACCCGGCAGCCCTCGACGCCGCGCCGCCGCAGGGCATCGACGAGGTCGTGGCGGACCGCCGCGGCTGCACGCTGCTGGTGCGCAACGCGCTCTTCCGCCGCGTGACCCTTGCCGCTCGCGAGCATGTTCGCGACCTGGGCGAGCTCGACGACGACTGGGGCATGAGCGAAATCCGCTGGCAAAAAGCGCTCGATGCCTACCATGAGCAGCACGAGGAAATCCTCACCGACGGAGATGCCCGCAGTGCCGCGATGTTTTCCATCGATGAGTCCGACGAGAAGGCTGCACACGTGTGGCACGTGCACCAGATCTTTGCCGACGAGGATGGCGACCACGACTTTGGCATCATGGGCGATGTCGATCTGGACGCCACGCAAGATGGCGGCGAGGTCATCTTCAAAAACTACCGCGTCGGCTTTATCGAGGACCTGCTCGAGAACTAGCCGACCATACTGGAACGAAGCGGGGCCGCTGGCAACATCGCCAGCGGCCCCGCTTTTGCACTATATGCTATGCCTTACTCGGCATCCTCGACCTCATACGAATCCGCCTCGGCTGGCTCATCGTTTGTCTCTGTCGCAGCCCCGCGCGCCTCGTCAAACGCCGTCTTCATGGTCTTGTTGCCCCACGTGAGCTTGCGAATGGTAAGATCGTCGGCCTTCTTGTTGGCCAGGCGCAGGTTGTTCTCGGAAGACAGCAACGCCTCCTTGGTTTTCTGCAGATGGCTAATCGTCTTGTCGATCTCATCGATTGCCGTTTGGAACTTGCGGCTCGCGATCTCGTAGTTGCGGCCGAAATCATTCTTGAACTTTTCCATCTTGGCTTCGAAGTTCGTGACGTCGATGTTCTGCTGCTTGTACTCCGCCAACTCCTGCTTATAACGCAGCGAACCCATGGCAGCGTTGCGAAGAAGCGTGATCATGGGAATGAAGAACTGCGGGCGGATCACGTACATCTTCTCATAGCGGTAACTCACGTCGACGATACCTGCGTTATAGAGCTCGCTCTCGGGCTCGAGCAGCGTGCAAAGCACCGCGTACTCACAGCCTTTCTGGCGACGATCGTGATCGAGTTTCTTAAAGAAGTCCTCGTTTTTATGCTTGGTCGCAGTCTCGTCGTTCTCGTTTTTCATCTCGAACATAATCGAAATGACCTCGTTACCGCTCGCGTCGCACTCGCGGAAGATAAAGTCGCCCTTGGTACCCTCGGACGCATCGTTATCTTTCTCGAAGTACGCGTTAGGGAACGCTGTCATGCGCAGACGGTTGAACTCGGTCTCGCAGTGTTGCTCGAGAGACTCGCCCACCATCTTGGTGGACAGGCGGACCTTCATGTCCTTAAGGCGCTCAATCTCTTCATCCTTGTAGCGAATCAGGTCATCGCTCGCGCGCTTGGCCTGCGCAAGCTCGAGCTCGTGTGCCGCCTTGGCCTGCTCCTCGCGAGAATCGCGCACTGCCAGCTCGCTCGTCAGCTTGGCACGCGCCTCATCGCGCTCTCGCTCCGCCGCGGCGACCGCCTCTGACAGGTTCATTTTTGCCATCAGTTCCTGCTCGCGCAGTTGGGCACGCAGGCCCTCGGCCTCTTGCTCGGACTGTGCCTTTGCGGCAGAAAACCTCTCTTGCACCTTCACGCGATAGTCAGCAAGCGCGCGCTCGGCCTCGCCGCGAGCGGCATCGAGCTCACGCTGCGACTCGGCCGCGGCGGCGGCAAGCGCCATCTCCTGGGCCTTGTCCGCCGCAGAGAGCTTTGCCTGCAATTCGGCAATCTGCGCATCGCGTGCAGCCAAATCGTTTTGAGCAGCATTGCGCGCCGCCGACTCGACGAGCTTGGCTTCGTCATCTTTACGCTCCAGCTGCGCACGCAAATTGTCGATTTTTCGCTGAAGCTCGGCATTCTCCTTTTGAGCGTCGGCACGAGCCTCAACCGCCGCGCGCTGGCTTGCGCTCTCGCGCTCTGCGGCAGCGCCCTCGAGCTTGGCGCGCAGCTCGGAAAGCTCGGCATCGCGCTTGGCAACCTCTTGTGCCAGCTTCTGCTCCGCGGCGTTCTTCTGCTCGACAAGCTGAGCGTTGCGCTGAGACTCTGCCTTTTGCAAGGCAGCCGTCGAACGCGAGCGCTCAAGTTCCAGTGCCTGCTCGCCCTCGCGCTGGACTGCCTTCACACGCTCATCCAGGTCGCGCGAAAACTCGGCATTGCGCACTTGCTTGACGATGTCCGCATAGCCAGACGCATCGACCTTAAAAACTTCGCCACAATGCGGGCACTTGATCTCGTTCATAGCAGCTCCTCGATGGACGCAAATTTCAACCGACTACACTCTACCGCGCCGCACGGACAAAAAGGCGCCGCCGCCAGAATGGCAACGGCGCCAGAACCACCACAAAGGTGCCTGTCCCCTTTGTGGTGGCATGGGTCACTACAGGTCGCGATAGTCGACCAGGCGAAGATCAGGTTGAGACCCGAGCCAAGCGCGCAGCTCAGGGTCGATCAGCGCGTCGACTTCCTTGGTACGATCGGTCGTAAGCGAGCTGTTCTCGAGGATAAACCGATCGAGATAGCCCGGGTGGCACACAAAGACGACCGTCTCGCCGTCGGACATCTCGCGAACCGTCTGCATAATCGAGTCCTTGGGTTCGTAGCCCGGCTCCATCGAATGCATCACCATGCGCAGATCAGTATTTCCGCAACGCACCACCGCCGTGGGGTCGAAGCTCGCCTTTTGCTCCTTAAGGCCCAGCTCCTGGGCAACCGCCGAGATCGCTCGGTTAAGGTTTTCGCTCATGACGGCATGGGCCTCAAAGTAATCGGGCTCGCGGCCCACAATCTCGACAAAACGGTCGTGCTGTGCGCGGATCTCGATGCAGGCCTCGTCGAAGTCTATCAGCTCCTCACCGCGCTTAAAATGCTCACGGAAGGTACGGCTGCTATGGAACTCGCCGCTCTCGTTGAGCATGCTCGGGATGAGCGCCGGATCGGCGCACGGCTTGCCCAGGCACACGTTGGTATGCTGGCCCACTGCAATATCGGCATCCGCCACGAGCGACCACCCACGCTCGGCCTCGGGCATATTAGGCATAAGGCCCGCCGAGCGCACCAGGCCCTCGTTGACGCTTCGGGCAATCCCCAGGTCAACAGCATACGAATAACCGATATCATCGGCACGAATAAGCAATTGCTTCATAACGACTCCAATCTATGGAAAGGGGCACTTGGAGTGTAGCCAAGTGCCCCAGGTAATTATCCTACCTAAACAGATGTCTTAAGCCTTAGCGGCAGCAACATCTTCCTCGAGCTGATCCTTGCTAAAGCCAAAGAGGTAGGCGATGGCAGCGGCGGCAACAAATGCAGCGCCCGATGCAACGCAACCCCAGACGAGATTAGCCGTTCCGCCGGCAACAAAGCCGGTGACGCCCAGAATATTGGTCGCGCCCAGAACATACGTTGTCACATTGGTGAGGGCTGCGATCAAACCGCCGATAGCACCGCCGGCAACCATGGCGCCCAGGCAGCGAGTGTACTTAAAGCCACAGCCATACAGTGCGGGCTCCGTCACGCCGCCCACGATACCGGAGAGCGAGAAGCCGAGCATGGCGCCCTTCTCGTCGGTCTCCTTAAGGCGCAGGAAGGCACCGAAGGCCATGCCCCACGTAGCGAACTGAGAGATACCGGCCGCGACCATAACGCAGGAGTCGGAGCCCAGGGTGAGCAGCTGCACAATACCAAGGGCAAGCAGGACCTGGTGCATACCGGTCATAACTAGGAACTCCCAAAGTGCGGCAATGACGACGAGGGAGAGGATGGTGACGATGCCGCCGGCGTTACCGAGACCGAACATAAAGTTGCCGACCATGCTGCCCAGGATGGAGCCAATCGGAGCCAAAGCGCACAGCGAAACGGGAATCATGACGGCCATGGTGCCCACGGGTACAAACACCGTAGAGAGCATGTCGGGAACGACCTTCTTCATGAACTTCTCGACGACCATAAGCACCGGCATGGACAGAACCATGGGGAGCACGGTGGAGGAATAGTTGTTCAGCTGGGCCGGCAGTACGCCGTAGACCATGGTGGTCGTTACGCCCGAATCCGCCGCAGCGTTGACCAACGTCATGAACTCAGGAGCAATGAGCACACCGCCGAGCATCATGCCGAGTGGCTGGCTGCAGCCAAGCTGCTTCGCAGCAGCCCAACCCAAATAAACGGGAAGGAAATAATAGCCAGCGTTATAAATCCAGTTGTAGAAGAAGTTGTAGATGTCGGAGTCGGCAGACCAAATACCGAGCATGCCGTCACCGCAAACCACGGCGATGGTACGGAACATGGCAGCGCCCATGATGATGGGGATCGTCATGACCATGGTCTTGGAGAGATAGTTGAGGATCTTGTTGCCCACAGTCTTGAGCGTCAGCGGCTCCTTGGTGCCGCTATCGAGGTTCTCGTCAATGGAGCCTTCGCCTTTAACTCCCAGCGCAATGGCGGCGTCGTAGACCTTCGGTACGTTCTGGCCAATGATGACCTGATACTGGCCGCCAGACCACTGTGCGCCCAGTACACCCTTGATCTTCTTAACTTCATCGTCATTGGGGATGGACTGATCCTTGAGGTTCAGACGCAAGCGGGTCATGCAGTGTGTCACGTTCGTCACATTGGAGGCGCCGCCGACGGCAGCAAGCACATCCTCGGCAATCTTCTTGTTATCGACAGCCATGTCGAATCCCTTCTCTTCCAACTAAAGGTCTGTGGGGCTTCACAGCATCAAGACGCACGATTCCGCTCGCGCCTGCGCAGCGCGCGACGCCCGTTGGCAAGAGATTTCATTGCATGTGATTCCCGGGTGGATCGACATGAAAAAAGCCCCACGCACAACCGACGGAGACCCAATAATGGCCTCGACAGAATCGGTAGTGCCTCTCGGAGCTGCACCGTGAGTAACACCCAACACACGGCGAGTATATGCGGCAGATACGTTTACTGTGGCTCAGATTGCCGACAAACGGTAGGAAACGACCCGCGAACGGTCACTATGACGGAAATAAAACGCCAGAGAACCTATTTATTCAAGCTTGCAGGAGCCACGCGATTCACGTGCATGATCAGATAGACGAGCTCTTCTTGGGCCAATGGCTCGCCAAAGGCCTCTTGAATCAGAGCGTCAATACGATGAGCGCAGCGCGATGCCGCAGGATATTGCTCCACGAGCACGTCGTAAAGACCTGAGTTCTCGGTGTCAATCGGCTCTTTCTTTGCCACGCGATCGAGCAGATAGCGCACATGGGTGGCAAAGCGAGTAAAAGCAAACGACGAGCGATCGACCGTCACGCCCAACTCTTCCTGAATAATCGCAACCGTCATATCGAGAAGATGTTCCTCGTGCTGCTCGGCAAGTACGCGCCGCTCGCTCGGCTTAATCGCCGCATTGATAATCGACATGGCGATACCCGCGGCCTCACTCTGGGGCATGCGAACGGCAAAAATTTTCTTAATGCCGCGAACGGCTAGCTCGCCCAATCGATACTCAATAGGATGCAGCTGCTCCAGATCGCGCTTGAGCGGCAACGACACCACCATATGTCCACGGGCGCGCTTAATGGCAAACTGGATATGATCTGCCAGCGTAATGGGCAGATTAGGACTCAATTCGTACGAAAGCTGTCCGGTCGCAATATCTGCCAGCTGAGCAGAAAACTCAAGCACCTCGGGGTCGACCTCGTCGATGAACGCCAGATACTTTGAATCGATGCCGTAAAAGGTGCGCGTGACGACGTCCAGGTCGACCTCGTGCGGCATGTCGCCAAAGCCGATGCCGCGACCCAACGCGATGAGCTGGCGCCCCGCTCCGTCTTCGCAGATGGCAGCGTTGTGGTTAATGCGCTGGATAGCCCTCATGGAATCATCGCTCCTACTAAAACGCACCGTGTAGACCATCCACACGGCGCGTTTATTCTACCTGCACTTGCAGCTACAGTCCAAAGAAGCTCAAGATCTGGTCTCGGCTTACGGGCTTGTAATCGTTGGCATCGAGACCGACATCGTAGCGGAAGATGGGGCGTTCGCGATCGCGGTTGCGCGCGTTGGTACGGTCTCCCCTGCTGTGGATATGCCCGTGCAGCATGATGGCGCCACGCGCCTTGCCATTCCAACTGAGCATGGGGTAGTGGCTCATAACCAGACGGTGGCCCTTGGCATAGCCGGGAGCAATCTCCAGGTAATCGCGCACGTCTTCCCAAATCTGCGGTGCGCCAGGATCTCCCCAGTCGCCGTCATGGTTGCCACGGATGAGAGTCACGTTCTGGCATTCGATGCGCTCGCGCAAGCGCACCGCCTCCGCCATGGGCAAGCGATACGTAAAGTCTCCCAGGATATAGAGACGGTCGTCCGCCGCCACGCACTCATTGATGGCATCGATGACCTTGCGGTTCATCTCCTCGACCGAGCCAAACGGCCGGTCCATGTCGTGCAAGATATTCGTATCGCCCAGGTGCAGGTCGGCGGTAAACCACATCATCGTCTCTGTCCTCATTTCGCAATGCGTCTAACACGTGCCTAGTATACAGACGCTTTGGCGCGGCGGTTAGCCAAAGAGCCCACCGAACAGGCCCCGGCGGCGCTTGTCTTGCTTTTTCGACGCGTCACCCCGGGCGTTCTTGTCCTGGCGCTTCTTACGATCCTGCTCCAACTCATCGTCATCGAGTAGCATATCCCACTCAAACGGATCGTCTGCCAGATCGAACAGATCATCGCCATCAAACATGGCCGCCTCCCTTGCCGATTAGCGAGCGTCCACCACGTAGAGGCCAACGCGCACCTGATGCCACGGGCTGCGCTCGGGAGCAACCTGCTGCACGCGGACCTCAAATACGTCCTCATGGCCGTAATACATCATCAAGGACAGCGGGCCGACCTCGTTTCCCGGAACATAGCCAAGTTTGGTCTTGCCATAGTAGATCGCAACCGCCTCGGGATCATGGGGATTATCGCGCTCGGCGCACAGCGTCAGTTTATCGCCCGCTTTAAGATCGCCTAGGACCAAAGCGCCGTCGGCATACTGAAATCCCGCAATATGAAACGACAGAAGAACACGCGAAGGCTCGTACATGGCAACTCCTCTAACGGCCGGATAAACCGGCGCTTAACCTTATTGAGAAGTCTACGAGCTCGTGCGGACACAAATTCATCCTGTCTGCGTCTTTTCGACCGTTTGTCCTTACGCCATCTGATTCTAATGCACAAACATGCGCACGAACTTGTGCTTCCAGCTTGCGTAAGGAGCATAGCGGAATGGCACGTCCAGCCAGGTTGCCTTGTTCACGATGCTCTTCTTGTGGCTAAACGTATCGAAGCTCTCGCGGCCATGGTACTGCCCCATACCGCTCGCACCCATGCCGCCAAAGCCCATATGGCTCGTGGCCAAATGCATGATGGTGTCGTTGACACAGCCGCCACCAAAAGGCACGTAACGCACAAAACGCTGCTGAACTGCGCGATCCTGGCTAAAGATATACAGGGCCAGCGGCGTCGGGCGATTCGTAATGAATGCCTCGGCCTCATCCAAGCTCTCAAACGACAGCACCGGTAAGATGGGACCGAAAATCTCCTCCTGCATTACGGCGTCCTCAGGCGCCACGCCGTCTAGAATTGTCGGCTCAATCTTGAGCGATGACTCGCGCGCTGTGCCTCCCAGCACAACCTTATCGGGATCGATCAGCCCGCGCACGCGCGCAAAATGCTTGGCGTTGACGATATGGCCGTAATCCTCGTTATCGAGCGGATGCTCGCCAAACATACGGTGGGCCTCTTCCTTGATGAGCCCCAGCAGCTCGTCGTGCACGCTCGTATCGACCAGCAGGTAGTCGGGCGCCACGCAGGTCTGCCCCACGTTGAGCCATTTACCAAAGGCGATGCGCCGTGCCGCGACCTTCAAGTTTGCCGTCGCATCCACGATGCAGGGACTCTTTCCGCCCAGCTCAAGCGTCACGGGCGTAAGGTTTTTACTTGCGCGCTCCATGACGAGCTTGCCGACCGGAACGCTACCGGTAAAGAAAATCTTGTCCCAGCACTCGTCGAGCAGCGCTTCGTTTTCGGCGCGCCCGCCCTCGACAACCGTCACCAGGCGCGGATCAAATGCCTCTTCACAGATTTGCTTGAGCACCGCGCTCGATGTCGGAGCATAGGCGCTCGGCTTGATGACCACGGTATTGCCCGCGGCAAGAGCGCCGGCGAGCGGCTCGAGCGTTAGCAAAAACGGGTAGTTCCAGGGCGCCATGATGAGCGTGACGCCATAGGGCACGGCTTGCGTTTTGCACACACTCACGGCGTTGGCAAGGTCACACGGACGCAGGCGCGGACGACTCCATCGAGCCACATGAGCGATCTGATGACGAATCTCGGAAAGCGACGTGCCGATCTCGCACATATACGCCTCGTCATGCGACTTTCCCAAATCGGTCTTGAGCGCATGGGCAATATCGGCCTCGTGCGCCCGTACCGTATCGCGTAAACTCACGAGCGCGCGGCGTCGAGCATCGACATCAAACGTGGCGTGCGTCTTAAAGTAGGTGCGCTGATCGCCGACGATGCGCGCAATTTCCTCGGTGTTCATGGCACCCTCCTAGTTCTCGTCCTCAAACATACCACCCGCGACGACCTCGTACATACGCTCGAGCTCCAAACGGTCCATCAAAAGCGGAACGGGGTACAGGGGATTGGCCTCGGCATCGGCATGCACCGCCATCTGCGGAATGTCGGAGCGGCGAATGCCCGAAACATATTTGGGAATGTCCAAGGCGGCATTCATTCGATCGACCCAATCGATAAAGGCCTCGGCCGCCAGGCTGTCCTGCGCGTCAACCGGCGCGATACCGGCCATGCGGGCGAGATCGGCGAGCTTTGGAGCAGCAGTTTCGCCATAGGCGCGAAGCATATGCGGCAGGATGATGGCGTTGGCCAAGCCGTGCGGAATCCCGTAACGCCCGCCTAGACTGTGTGCGATGGCATGAACGTATCCAACATAGGAGCGCGTAAAGGCAACACCCGCCTTATACGCCGCCGAAAGCATATTGCGGCGCGCACGCATGTTGTCGCCGTGCTCATAGGCCTCGAGCAAATTGTCGTGGATGAGCTGCACCGCCTGTCGCGCCATCTTGCGCGTATAGGGCGTAGTGCTTCGCCCGATAAAGGCCTCGACGGCATGCGTCAGGGCGTCCATGCCCGTCTGCCCCGTAATGGAGGCGGGCAGACCGCGCGTAAACTCGGGGTCGTGCACCGCAAAGCGCGGGATGAGCACAAAGTCGTTAATGGGGTACTTGTAGTGCGTCTCGTCATCGGTAATTACCGCCGCAAGCGTGACCTCGCTTCCCGTGCCTGCCGTGGTGGGAACGGCGATGAGCAGCGGCAGGCGACGATGAATCCGCAGCAGGCCGCGCATCTTGTTGATGGGCTTGTTTGGCTGCGCGATACGTGCTCCCACGCCCTTGGCACAGTCCATGGCCGAGCCACCGCCAAAGCCGATAATGGCCTGGCAGGCGCTCTCTCGATACAGGGACGCCGCTTCCTCCACATTTGAGACCGTGGGATTCGCTGATGTTTTGGCATAGACCGCAGCGCCAATTCCCTTGGACGCGAGCGCTGTCTCGAGCGGTGCCGTGAGCCCCAGACGGGCAATGCCGGGATCCGTCACGATAAGAACCCGCTGTATCGAACGCTCTTGAAGCACTGTGGGCACATCCTCAGCGTGTTCCAGAATGCGTGGCTCGGTATAGGGCAGCAACGGCAATGCGATGCGAAAAACCGTTTGATACGTTCGGCACCAGGCGCGGCGGGCTAGATGCATAAAGGAAACTCCCTCATTTGTTGATTGGTCAACATTTACTCGACCGATTGTACTCAGCGGCGGTCAAAGACGGCCTGCTAATCGTTAATCAATCAACATCTTCATATCTCAAAATTGTTTTATTAAAAATCATTCCTAATAGGCTTCACTTTCAGTCTCATTTATGGATAATAGAACTCGTCAAGACGCACGTCCGGAGAGGGCCCTTATGGGACCGGGCGAGCGCACCATCGCCATCGATCGAAAGGATCGAATCATGAAGTTTGTTTGCCCCGTTTGCGGTTATGTGGAAGAGTTCGACGGCGACCAGCTGCCCGAGGACTTCAAGTGCCCCCAGTGCGGCGTTCCCGGTTCTCGTTTCCTGAAGCAGGAGGAGGGCCAGTTCGAGTGGGCTGCCGAGCACGTCGTGGGCGTCGCCAAGATGGAGGGCGTCTCCGAGGACATCGTTGCCGACCTGCGCGCCAACTTTGAGGGCGAGTGCTCCGAGGTCGGTATGTACCTGGCCATGGCTCGCGTCGCTCATCGCGAGGGCTATCCCGAGATCGGCCTGTACTGGGAGAAGGCTGCCCACGAGGAGGCAGAGCATGCCGCCAAGTTCGCCGAGCTCCTGGGCGAGGTCGTGACCGACTCCACCAAGAAGAACCTCGAGATGCGCGTTGAGGCCGAGAACGGCGCCACCGCCGGCAAGACCGATCTCGCCAAGCGCGCCAAGGCCGCTGGTCTCGATGCCATCCACGACACCGTGCACGAGATGGCTCGCGACGAGGCTCGCCACGGCAAGGCTTTCGCCGGCCTGCTCAAGCGCTACTTTGGCTAAGCCAACCGCCTGAGACATAACCTCTAGCTCGATGAGGCCCGGACCGTATTGGTTCGGGCCTTTTTCGTGGGCTTATTGCAGCTGTTCTTGAAGAACGATGAGCGACTGAGGGCTCAGGTCGTCGTATTGAATGAGGACGCAAGATGGAGCGCTCTTAGTCGATGCCCGATCACCCGGCCACAGGCAATCGGCGATGTTGACATAGGAAATACGAGCGTCAGCAAGAGCCTTCGCGAAACTCTTCCCCGCTCCGTCCTCGGACAGGGCAACGGTGCAGTAAAGGCCCGCGTCTGCATGCTCGATTGAGACCTCCCCCGTCGGAAACGCTTTCCGCACAAGCGCCGTCAGGCTATCACGCGCCTCACGAGCACGAACGCGCACGCGGTTCACATGTCGCTCGTAATCACCCGATTCCAGCAAACGCGCCAAAGCGACCTGGTCAACAGAGCTCACCGACGAGGCGTAAAAACCAAGGTTGCACCTAAACCGCTCCATTAGCTCATCGGGCAACACCATGTACGCTAGGCGCAATGCCGATGACAGGCTCTTCGAAAACGTGTTGGTGTAGATAACCGACTGGGCGGCATCGATCGACGCAAGCGCAGGAATCGGCTTGCCGGCAAGGCGAAACTCACAATCAAAGTCATCTTCGATGAGATACCGACCTGGTCGCTCGGCGGCCCAGCTCAGCAGCGCATATCGGCGCGCGATGCTCGTCACCAGGCCGGTTGGATACTGATGAGACGGCATCAGGTGAAGGACATCGGTCCCGGTTTTCTGCAGAGCGCTCAAGTCCACGCCCTCATCATCCAACGGGATATGTCGAACTTTGCAGCCCATAGCCTGATAGATGCGCGTCAGGCGCAAATAGCCCGGGTCCTCAATGGCATACACCTTGTCCGCGCCAAGCAGCTGAACCAACATGGCATCGAGCAACTGGGCGCCTGCACCGATAACGATGTTGTCGGGGTCGACATTCATACCCCTTGTCCCGCGCAGATGGTGAGCAATTGCGCGTCGTAGCCGAGCGGTGCCCTGCGCGGGCGCGGGCGAGAAGATTTCGCGCTCGTCTTCGGATGCCAGCGTCGCCCGCAGTGCGCTTTGCCAAAGCCGCGCCGCCTCCAAAGCGGAAGGAGAGAGCGCATCGAATCGCTCGACCTGTCCGTTGGCATCATGCGCGCTAGGACCCACAGAGACGGCATCTCGGTCGATGTTCCCTGTAGCCAAAGGCAAAACCGGTGCATCAGGAAGCTCGCAAGCGTAGTAGCCACGCCGCGGCTTTGAGCAAATATAACCCTCGGCAAGTAACTGGCTATATGCATTCTCGATGGTAATGACACTGATTCCCAGATGACTGGCAAAGGCGCGCTTAGACGGAAGATGTTCCCCCGCCGCAATGCGTCCAGCTACGATATCATCTCGAATTTGCTGGTAAACATACTCATAGAGCGATGCTTCGCCGCGTTTTTCCAAATTGTAGTCAAGCATGAGTTTACCACCTGACCTTATCGAGCTGTTCAGTCTGATATTAGTCTGACCTTGTTATTATCTCGAAAACTGAGTATTTCGCCATACCCAGCTCCCCGATAGGATGTTCCGTCAAGCAATGCACATGCCAACCAAGGGAGCAACCATGGCAGAACAGACCAGCAAGGCCGATCGCGTCAAACTCAACCGCGAGCTCGCGCAGATGCTCAAGGGCGGCGTCATCATGGACGTCACCACGCCCGAGCAGGCACGCATCGCCGAAGAGGCGGGCGCCTGCGCCGTCATGGCACTCGAACGCATCCCGGCCGACATCCGTGCCGCAGGCGGCGTCTCGCGCATGAGTGACCCCAAGATGATCAAGGGCATTCAAGAGGCCGTCTCCATCCCCGTCATGGCCAAGTGCCGCATCGGCCACATTGTCGAGGCGCAGGTCCTGCAGGCCATCGAGATCGATTACATCGACGAGTCCGAGGTTCTCTCCCCCGCCGACGATGTCTACCATATCGACAAGACCCAGTTTGACGTGCCGTTTGTCTGCGGTGCCCGCGACCTGGGCGAGGCGCTGCGCCGTGTTGCCGAGGGTGCCACGATGATCCGCACCAAGGGCGAGCCAGGCACGGGCGACGTCGTCCAGGCTGTACGCCACATGCGCAAGATCCAAAAGCAGATCCGCGACGTTGTTGCTCTGCGCGATGATGAGCTCTTTGAGGCAGCCAAGCAACTGCAGGTTCCGGTCGAGCTAGTACGCGAGGTCCATGCCACGGGCAAGCTTCCCGTGGTGAACTTTGCCGCCGGAGGCGTAGCGACCCCCGCCGACGCCGCGCTGATGATGCAGCTGGGCGCCGAGGGCGTCTTTGTCGGCTCGGGCATCTTTAAGAGCGGCGACCCCGCCAAGCGCGCAGCCGCCATCGTCAAGGCCGTGGCCAACTTCACCGACGCCAAGCTCATCGCCGAGCTTTCGGAGGACCTGGGCGAGGCCATGGTGGGCATCAACGCCGATGAGATCGAGATTATCATGGAGGAGCGCGGGCGCTAGTCCGGCAGAAAGGATCGCACATGAGCGATTATGCAGACCAGACGGTCGCCGTGCTGGCGGTCCAAGGCGCTTTTGCCGAGCACGAGGCAAGACTATCCGAGCTGGGCGCACACTGTATTGAGCTGAGGCAGGCGGCCGATTTGCAGCAGAACTTTGACCGCCTGGTCCTTCCCGGCGGCGAGTCCACCGTTCAGGGCAAGCTACTTGCCGAACTCGGTATGCTCGAGGGGCTTCGCACCCGCATTGTTGAAGGCATGCCTGTATTGGGAACTTGCGCCGGCTTGATTCTGCTGGCGCGCGACCTTGCCGCCCACGACGATAAGGGGACGCCGCGCCTGGCAACCATGGATGTACTCGTTGAGCGTAATGCCTATGGCAGACAGCTCGGCAGCTTTCACACCAAGGGGCAGGTAGACGGCATCGACGGTGAAGTGCCATTAACATTTATCCGTGCGCCCCGCATCGTCGAGGTGCACGGCGACGCCAAGGCCTTGGCCGAAGTCGATGGCCGTATCGTCGCCGCCCGTCAAGACAAACAGCTCGGTGTCACCTTCCACCCCGAGCTCGACGACACCCGCCTCCACGAGCTCTTCCTCCAAATGTAGGCAGAAATCAAACGAGCGTGGATTTTCGGACGCATAGCAAATGAGAGTGGATAATCTCCCACTTTGAGCTCGAATGCAGACTCAAACCGGGAGATTATCCACTCTCATGCTATGTAGTCGTTGGGGATGTTCTTAAACGACTAGTCAAACAAGAACGTTCCCAACGACTACATTGCGATAGACGGCCACGTTTGCCCAGATAAAACCGACCAAAATAAACTTGTCCCCCTTTTGGTAGGTTTGGATCAAGGCAACGCCGATGTTTTGGTATCGACAGCGAAAACCCGCCAGAGCGAGGGAGGCCCTTTTGGGGCGAGATGACGCCATAGGTTGAGCATAAGTCAGCGAGCGGGTCGCATTTGTGACAAGGTGGCGTGAAACGAAAGGGCGCTGACCTTCTGGTCGCGCCCTTGAAGTTGAACGTCAGATTGTCCAAATGCGGCCCGCCCAGCGTCGGCCCGTTACGGCGTTTGGTAAAACGCCGTAACTAAAAACGATTGCCGCGGAAGCCGCCACCGTTGCGGCCACCACGGTCGCCGCCACGGCCACCGCGGTCGTTACCACGGTTGCCGCCAAAGCCGCCACGGTTGCCACCGCGGTCGCCATAGCCACCACGGTTGCCGCCAAAGCCGCCGCGACCGCCACGGTCGCCGCCGCGGTCACCAAAGCCGCCACGGCCACCGCGATCGCCACCGCGACCGCCACGGTCGCCACCACGGCCACCGCGATCGCCAAAGCCGCCGCGACCGCCACGGTCGCCGCCACGGCCACCGCGATCGTCACGGCCGCCGCGAGGACCGCGGTCCTCGTCCAGGCCCATGGCGACGAGCGGAGCGATAACCTTATCGAGAGCGGCCATCAGCTCGGTGGCCTCCTCGTAAGAAAGCTCGGGCAGGAGCTTCTCCTTCTTGTTGGCAAGCTCGACCAGGCCCTCAGCGGCATCCTCGGCAGCGAAGACGACGATCTTGCGCATATCGCCCTCGGCGTCGTCGATGCGGCCGACCAGATCGGCAGCCTCGGCCTCGGCCATCAGGCCATCGAGCTCACGGAGGCGCATGCCCAGCAGGTCGGACATTTCCTTCTGCTCCATCTTGGGCTTGAGGTCAAGAAGCTTGATGGCGCGCTCGATGTTCGCCATGCGCTCGGCCTTGGCCTCCTCCTCCTTGGAAATAGCAAAGCGACGGCTACGCAGCAGGCGGGCGGCCTTCTGCATCTTATCCATCAGCTCTTCGTCATCGTAATCAGCGGCGGCCTCGACAACCTCGGCCTCCTCCTCGGCGGAAACCTCGTCAGCAGCCTCAACCTCAGCAGCTTCGGTCTCCACGGTCTCGACTGCCTCGACCTCGGCAGCCATGGTCTCGTTCTCGGTCTCGTTCATGATCTCTTCGTTCTCGGACATGAGACTCCTTCTTGGCCCTCTCGGGCATCATCGCCCCATTCGCGGGGCCCGTCGCGCACTCTTTGCGCTTTAAACATTCATGCCTCTCGGCAAAACGTCCATTAGTTTATGGTGTCGCCATTCAATCTAGCTGCAGAATCTATGTGCACACATTAATGCGACATGTGCGACTCGCGACGAGCGTACACCAGCGACGTCGCGAACCCAACCACGGCAATTACAGCCGCCACACGCACGGCAGTTGCAAATCCAATCGCCTGGGCAACGTCCGTCGCAGCGCCAGTGACACCGGCAGTCGCCGCAGAACTCGAGAGCAGGCCGATAAACAGCGACGGGCCAAACGATGCGGCAATCATGTTCCACGTGTTGAGCAATGCCGTTCCGTGAGGATGCTCAGCGGCGGGCAGCGTCTCCAAGCCGGCCGTTTGCGAGGGGCTCAGCACCAAACCGACTCCGGCATACACCACAACGGTCAGCGCCACGACGACGCCGATGTTCATGCTTGCCGCCGTCATCGAGATGGCAGTCTGTCCCACGGCAATCAGGGCAAAGCCGACCGGCAGCAGCGGCCATGCGCCACGGGCGTCCATCACACGTCCGCCCACAATCGAGGTCACGGCGTTGCAGGCAATCGCCGGCAAAATGAGCAGGCCCGCAATAAGTGCGGTCATGCCGTATGCGCCCTCAAAATAGAGCGGCAACAAAACGCTCATCGAGAACGTCGTCATCATCGACACCACCACAAGCAGGCACGCAGGCCAAAAGCAAACGCTCGCCATGGGACGCACGTTAAGCACCGGATGCTCGAGCTTGAGCTGACGGGCCGCAAACAGGCCGAGCAGCACAACGGCGGCGAAAAGCGCCACGACACCGGCAATCAGATTGGCCGAGAACTCGCCTACGGAATACACAAATGCCGTAATGCCGGCCGCGAGCAAAACAACCGACAGATTATCAAGCGTGGTGTTCGAGCGCTCTCCGACATTCTGAACAAGCTTAACGCCCGCCGCGGCGACCGCAATGCCGCCCACCAGCGGCACTACGAATACCGCCCTCCAGCCAAATAACGTGCACATAAGACCGCTGATCACGGGTCCAAACGCCGGTCCTAGCGTAATGCAGGCGCCGCCCAGGCTCAGATACAGACCGAGCTTCTCGCGCGGGGCACAAGACAGCACCACATTCATCATGAGCGGGAACAAGATGCCCGATCCCGCAGCCTGCAAAATACGGCTTGGCAGCAAAACGCTAAACGACGGAGCGACCAGGCACAGGACTTCGCCGGCGACCATGCATCCGCATGCGAAAAACAGCAGCTTGCGCGTCGAGAAACGACCGGACAGGAAGGCCATGATGGCCGTAAAGATCGACGTCACGATCATGTAGCCCGAAACGAGCCACTGCGCCGTGGTGGCACTCACCAAAAAGGCTGCCATAATGTCGTGCAACGCCACGTTAATGATGTTCTCGTTAAACGCGGCAACAAAGGCTGCAATATACATTACGACGAGAAGCGCCGCAGTGCCGGATGGCGTTACTTTAACTTGTTGCTGAGATTTGCTCCCCATGCATTTCCTTCCTCTTGGAACGACAGTCGCATCGCCCCAGAGGAACAGTCCAGGGCGAAAAATGAGCCCTAGACTTACGCCAGACGCCGTACACGACGAGTCTGACAACATGGTCCAACCTCGAAAGATTGTAACGCGGACGCACAGCTTTCCTTCCGCGCTATTATTAAGGCTCTGTTAGACCAAATTTGACACGATCGGCTGTTCGCCGAACCGGAAAATAATCGGGCTATCCCCGCCCATCGCG
>UQKL01000019.1 GCA_900541695.1 uncultured Collinsella sp.
CCGCTCGCCCGCGGCGACCATCCTCACGTAGTCGGGCAGGGACGCCGCCATCTCGTGCAGCCCGAGCGCGGAGAGGTCGACCTCGCCAGGTCCATCGCGCGCCACAGCCGCGGCCTTGGCGACCTGTCGTAGCATTCGCTGCCCTCCCGCAGACGGGGCACCGCAGCCCGAAACTCGTCCACGGCCTGACGCCGACGATTATCCTGCCGCCGTCGATGCTGGCGTACTCGATCACGGTGTGGACCAGCGCGAGCGCGCGGCTTAGTATCCTGTTCATGCGTCAGGGCCTTTCCGGTAGGTTGATGTAGCAAGCGAAATCCTACCCTGCCCGGCGCGGAAACGGCCCCCTCTCGGGGCCGTTTCCCTTATATGCGGAACTTTTCTGCATCCACCTGCGGAAAAATTGATGTCTCGCCCACAGAAACTACCGAAGAGCCTAAAATCGGCTCATATTCAAACAGACACAAGGAGGGATTAATTATGGAATGGAGCTTTGACGAAATAAGGGGATTTATCCCGAAATCGATTTCTCTCCCATACTCAAGAGAGGAAAAGAACGGGTACCGCTCTGTTCTAACCGGACGCGATGAGCTGAACTATATCATGTTGAACGGAAGCGGGAGCTACATCGTCTCTCTGTGCGATGGTAAAAACACCGTCGAAACAATCCTTAATCGGATGTGCGACAAGTTTCCAGACGCCAATCCGGACATGCTCAAATCTGACTTAGCCTCGGCAATGAGAGGTTTCAGCGTATCGAGACTAATAGGATGGGTCAAAACTCCGATCGAAAATGGCACACCCATTGCCGATGAGATTTGCGTGGACAATGGGACCCATATACGGCTTGCCCAAGAAAACGATATTCGCCTGATTTGCTCCCTGGCAAGCCAGGCGAGCTCATCAGAACCAGAAAGTCCCACAATTGTCTACGGTTGGCCTCTTTCCGTCGAGCAGTATGAACGACCGCTAGAGGTGCGAAACGGATTGTTCAATCTGAGCAAGGAATTTTTCATTGTATATGAGTCAGGGAGACCAACCGGTCTACTCGGCCTCGCCCCCTCCAGCAATCCTTTACTCAGATACGCAGACATCTGTCTTCTTTTGTGCCCCGCAAGCATCGCCGTTCAATGTATTGCCGCTGCGGCCAGCTTCTATCGTCAAGAATTTTGCGATGTTCCCAATTTTTTCCACCTGAACCTAACCAGCAAGGAAATTGCATCAAACGAAGGAATTCGAAATCTTATCAATGAGCCAGAATTCACTTGCGCTGGCACTTTTCCAGGTGAGTGCAGCGACGGCGACTGCATGAATGTATACTGTTTTTCAGAAGTCTGTTAAGAGGAACCATGGGACGAGTTTCGGAAAACAAGTACACCAACGTTCTCAGAGCGCCACATCACGTCGCCCTTGACATAACAAACAAGTGCAACTTGAGATGTCTGCACTGCTATAACAGCAGCGGCGAGAATGAGGTCATGCACGACGAGTTGACCTCAGATGAACTTTTTGTTTTCGCAAAGGAAATGGCAGACATGTCGCTTTACAGCATGTGTTTCTGTGGAGGAGAAACCTTGTTGCGCAGTAAAGATATCTTGCGCTGCCTTCCCATATTGCGAGATGGGAATGTTGCAGCGAGCCTGGTAACCAACGGGCTTCTCCTCACGGAATCCCTTCTCCGAGATTTAGAAGATTCCGGACTCAAAAGCATCCAATTTAGCCTAGACGGCATTGGGTCAGCTCACGATAGGCTGAGGGGACATGAGGGAGCCTTCGAAATCGTCGAAGAAGCAGTTGCCACCGTACTCAACCATTCCGATTTGCACCTTGCTATCGCATTTACGCCCACGTCGTTCAACACCGAACAGTTTCCCGATGTCATCTCACTATTAGATGAGATTTTCACCAAATCTAACAGGCCGAAGAGGACGCCGGGTGACTTTATCGAACTACGTGTCCAACCCCTCATGGTTTTGGGCCGTGCGCGAAAGAACACATTTATTAGACCGGACTATTCCCAATACCGTACGTTGATTCACACCATTCAAGAGGACGACTTCCTTCGGAAGCACCCGAATGTCCGACCGCAATGGGGCGACCCCGTCGACCATCTAATTCGCTTCTCTGATAACCGATATCTATTAGATCAGGTTTCAGTGCACGCAAACGGCGACATCGTCGTTTCTCCGTATGTCCCGTTAGTGGTTGGCAACATCAGAAACCACCCTCTTGAGGATTACTGGAACAACGGACTTAGCTCAATTTGGTCCACAAAACTGGTTCAAGACCTCTGTAACCACATGTGGACCATTGACGACATGGAGCGTATGTCCGACACAATTTGCGATATAGATATGGGAGGTGATCTACACGTTGACCTGATTGATGATACCGCGGATGAACTGTTGAACTCATCGTTGAAGGAGATGTTGGGTTAAATGTACGAGAAGCCCGTAGTAGACAACATGAATCCGACCAGAGCATCGACTCTTGGAACGGAAACTTGGTTCGACATGTATTACATCGTGTGGGGAGCAAATGTGGCGGTCGGAGTCACCGCAGTTGGAGCCTATGAACTGGTCCTCATCACTTTTGCCGCAGCACTTCCCCTCAGCGAGCAAGGTGGCCAAGACGAGCAATGAGTCCTGAAGCGCTAAGATCATCCATTGGCGGCATGGTAGGAGGAATCTGCTTTCTCGTTGTCGGGGTGTTAATGGTAAAGACCGGCAATCCCGGCCTGATTCACAGTTACCATATCGCTCATATTCCAAGCGAGAAGATTCCTCTTGTTGCCAGATTGGTCGGACTCGGAATAGCGTTGACGGGAGCCGGTCTCGTTCTCGCGGGCATCATTGCCTTTGCGTCCCAAATCCCATTATCGGCATCGGCGGCTTTCATTCTGCCGCTCATCATAATCTTTGCCGGTCTTGGCGTCTCCTTGCTAACGATCGTAGTGTTCACATTTCGACCATGGTCATAATGGATTTCCTATTGCATGAAACTTCAGGCGCATGCCCAACAAACAATGAAAAAATTTACAGCTTTAGTCGGACGGCTGTTTTATTTTTCAGCCGTCCGACTGCCGTGCGCGGCCTATTGATCGAACATAAAATTCCCGTTTCTATGAGGATCCAGCTCGCAAAGACTCTCTATGGAAGCGCTCGTGCCGATTAGTCGCCGCTTCGTTTCCACCGAACCGCGGTGTAAGGTGTCATCAGTTGGTATTTCATACCTGATAGATTGGGGCCATTCTTGATTCGGTACGTCTTATCGAAGTTTAGTAAAACAAAGGGTGCTTTCACGTTCATTGCCATCACGACGATTGGAATCGCCCTTTCCTATGCCGCACCATATGTGAACGGAAAGTTCTTAGATTTCCTTCTTGCCAATCGCAGCGAGAAGGATGCTGTGCTTTTTGCGCTCCTCGTAGCTTCAATAGGGGTCTTTTCTGCCTTATTTTCATATTTTGCAGGAACGTTATCTATCCGTATATCCACAAAGCTTTCTTTTGACCTACTCAGGGAAACCGTCTTGCGCTTTGAGCGAGTTAATTTTCTGACGAACCGAACAACCGACTCAGCCTATACGACGCAAAGGATTTTCACTGACTCAGGTGTTGTTTCTTCTTTCGTTCTAACAAACTTTATCAGCGCTCCCCTGTCTGTTGTCGCCATTCCTTTCGTGTTGCTCGTCATATGGTCGGTTGATCCACTCCTCGCACTATTCTCCATCCTCCTTCTTGTGGCATATCTCTTCGTTATTACCGGATTGCGAAAGCTTCTATATAAAGTCATGTACGAGAAGAAGGAGGCAGATAGCGCTTTCTATGCCGTAATAGCATCGCAGTTGAATCAGATTCTCAACATTCAGTTAACGTCTTCATACAATAAAAGCGAGCTAGCACTTGACACCGGATTTGAAAAGTATTTTCCAAAGGTCTTGCACTCGGGAAAGCTCTCATTCTCACTAACATCGATTGACAGCCTTTTTGCTGCCGTGTTTCAAGCGATAATACTCATCGTATCCGGAGTGCGAATCATCAATGGAACCATGACGATAGGCGAATACACCATCGTCGGTGCATATTTTGCCGTCCTATTTAAAACCTTGAAAAACACGATGAACCTGTTCAAGTCCTATCAGGATGCCAAGGCTTCGTGGGACAGGATGAGCGCCATGGGAAAGGTGGGACCGGAACCAGAGCAAGATCAGACAGGTTTAGTCAAGATTGACACAATAAATCGCATTTCTGTTTCCAAGTTGGATTTTACGGTACCCCTTCCAGACGGATCTCCCCGAAAGGTTCTTGACGGATTTTCCTTCGATTTCTCCGGCCCTGGAACATACTGCATAACCGGAGAAAATGGAAGAGGAAAAACGTCGCTCCTTTACCTGCTCCTTGGGCTGTATCCATCGGCAGGCAAAGTAACATACAACGACATGCCGATTGAAAAATGCAATTTGGATTACATACGTTCAGACACGATATCGTGCTGCCCCCAACCGTGCTTCGCTCCAGATGAGACGGTTCGGGACCTGTTGGATTATTTCAACACCCCATTTTTTACAAAGCACCAGCATATGAATGAGCTACCGTCGTTGACAACCAGCATAGAGGGCTTGCTTGAGAAACGTTGTCCTGAACTTTCGGGTGGTGAGCTGCGCCGTGTATACTTGTGGTCGGCAATTTCCCGTAATCCATCAGTCTTGGTGCTCGATGAGCCTACAACTGGATTGGATGAAACAAGCCGAGCCGAACTCGCTTCGTATGTCAGAAACAACAAATTGAAACAGCTCATTATCATTGTTTCACATGATAATGAGCTGGCAAATGCAGCGGAAACGATCGTCAGTCTAGATAACGCGTCACACCGTTGCGCAAATCGATAGGACCGCATCGAGTCGCAGCAATTGCAGAAGGCTAAGCTATAATGATTGCCCTTTACCCATGCGTATCTCAAGGCCTTCGATGATGATCCTTGATACCGTGGTGTTGTGTTCCGCCGCGTAGGTGCTCATCTCTTGCTTCTGCTCTTCCGTAACCCAAAAGGTGATGCACTCCCCTTTCTTGCGACTTGTCGAATCCCCTTTGTTTCGTGTGTCTTGATTACCCATGAGGGTCATGCTCGCCTCTCCAACGGGCATGACGCGGCGAGTTGGCTTCTTAATTGCCACCGTAAATCTACTTATCCTCCTCGATGCCCTCCTTCACCTGTTTGAGTAATTGTCCTCTTTGACACCGGCGATATTGCGCTTACACACCGTCCGCTCACATCCCGAATATTGCCGTTCGGCACCGCCGATATTCCCGTCGGCACCGTCCCCCTGGTACGTTCCGGCTGTCCATGCAGCCGAGACCAAGGAGGTACAGCATGGCGAGAAGGATAAGGGCCAGGGAGGCCCTCAGGCTCCGTGCGTCCGGCCTGTCGCAGAACGCGATAGCCCGCGCGGCGCATTGATTGGAAGGCTGTATGGACGTCAGGCTGCTTGGAAAGAAAAACGAGGGCGAGGGCCTTGGGGTCGCTGTTCTCGTTGATTCGGCTTTTGCAGAGTTAAAAGACAAGAGCGATGAGCAGTTGGCGGAGGCCCAGAGATTTTTGATTGACTTTATGAAAAAAGTTGCTCGGCTAAAGGGAGTGAGAATTGATCGGCCCCATTTCCTCCGCTCGGAGCTGAGGAGGAAGGGTGTCCATAAAGATGTCGTCGAGTTTGCCGTGGAAACGACCCCCGTTACCGCCGGAATCGATGTGGGCCTGATCGATAGAATTGCTAGAGAAGTAATTGATTATGAGGCAAAGAAGTCAACCGCCTTTTCCTTTGCAGCGGGTCTTCCCGGAGGTGTCGCGATGGTGGGCACCATTCCTGCCGATATTACGTAATACTACGTGCACGCATTCAGGATTATGCAGAAACTGGCATACCTGTATGGCTGGCAGACCTTTTTTGAAGAATGTGACGACGTTGATGACGAGACTCTCTACGAAATGGCAGTGTTGCTCGGTGTGATGATGGGTGTAGGCAGCGCGAATTCGATGCTAACCGTAATCGCCAAAAACGCCCAAGAGGCGGTCGCGAAAAAGGTCGCTCGCCAGTCGCTAACCAAGACCAGTTGGTATCCGATCCTGAAGAAGCTCTTGAGCTTCATGGGTATCAAGATAACAAAGCAGACGGTGGGGAATGCCGCTGGCAAGGTTGTTGTGGGCGTCGGTGGCGTAATCTCTGGTGCTATCACCTTTATGGGTCTTTCAAAGGGGTCGGCGCGCTTGTGTAGGCAGCTTAAGTGCTTGCCGCAGGCAAACGAGCGGATTCCTGGCACTGGGTACTATGAAAAGGATGAGGCCGCGGTTGCCAAGAAGAGGATTGACGTAGCGGAACCCCTCTTTATCGAAAAGTTCGGATTTACTCCCATATTCTACGGCTCTATTGTTGAATATGCTGACCGGCTGGAGGAGTCACTGGCGACTGGAGAAGCGAAGCTGGATGCATATAATCCGGACGTTCTTCTCTGATACTCAGCGGAATTAGGCTATGCGTAACAGGATTGTTGTTCGATCTAATGTGAACGTTGGATGATGCTAACTATTTATGGAAAACAGTTAAAAAAGGTTTTCACCCCTTTTTCACTCCTCGGAGAAGGAGGAAAGAGACGCGAAAACAAAAAAGCTCAGAAGCAATTACGCTTCTGAGCTGCACTAATGCAATGGAGCCAGCGACCGGGCTCGAACCGGTGACCCCCGCTTTACGAGAGCGGTGCTCTACCAACTGAGCTACGCTGGCGGCCATGTGATGACACAACTGAGGCGTCAACGGCTGTCTATGATACGGGACATCGCAAATCCGCGCAAGTGTTCTGATGACTTTTCTCACGTTAAATGCACTAATATTGGAGACGTGATGTCTCGCTCTTACGGGTCTCAAACAGAATGGGGCAGCCATGGCTCAACCCAAGATCCTACTCACGCGTATCGATGACCGTTTCATTTATGGTCAAGACGTTGAGCTGTGGAACGAAGCCGTGGGTTCCAACCTTGTCTTAATCGTCAACGATGAGATCGCGGCGGACGCTCGCAAGTGGGCCCCTATGAGGGTGGCGACGCCAGAAGGCGTTTGGACGCGCTTTTTCTCGGTGCAAAGGACCATCGACGTCATTCATACCGCAACGCCTCGCCAATTGATTCTGATCATGGTGGCCTCACCCTCCGATGCGCTCGCGCTGGTTAAGGGCGGTGTGCCGATCACCAAGATCAGCATTGGTCATATGCAGGCAGGGGAGGGCAAGCGTCCCGCAACGCCCGCAGTTGCCGTAGACGACACAGACGTCGCTGTTCTCAGAGAGCTGCAAAAGCTCGGCATAGAACTAGAAATCCGCTATCTCCCCAGTTCCGCCCCCGACCCCATCGGCAATCTGTTCAACTGATCCCTTGGGGACGGAGGAAAACGGATCATTTTGCCTTCGTAGGGGATCTGTGTGGCGCTGTCCGCCAAAACTATGCCGGTTTACTACGATGAATTGCTCATCGCCGAGCATGTCAAATTTGCAGAGAATAAAACCGCAGGTAGACGAGTTGCTAATTTTTTATAAACCAGCGCGTGGTCGGACATAGTGGGTTCATCGTAGTAATTCGGCATAGTTTTGTTATGTCACCAATTCGGTGGCATCGAAAAGAAGGATTTAGGCATGAAGCAGCGCCCGTTGGCGGTGGTGCCGGCGGGCGTTGCTGTGCGAGATGTCGCGTTGTGGGCCTAGTGCCTCATAAAGTGGTATTCGATCATATTGCTGTAGGGGTGACCCGGACCCACAATGCCCTGCGGGAACAGCGGCTGGTGCGGCGTGTCGGGGTACATCTCGGCCTCGAGGGCAAAGCCGGCGCCCCAGCCATAGTTGGCATCGTCCTTGGCGTGCTCGTCGCCCAGCCAGTTGCCGGTGTAGAGCTGCACGCCCGGGGCGGTGGTGTAGTAGTCCAGCTCACGACCGGTCCACATCTCCTCGACATGTAGGGCGCGACGCAGGTTGCGGCCGTACTGATAGCCATCGATGCACAGGCAGTGATCGTAGCCACGGACCTGCTTGATCTGCGGGTCGTCGGCCTCCATGCCGGGTGCGACGGGGCGAAGCTCGCGAAAGTCAAACGGCGTGCCCTCGACGGGAGCGATCTCGCCGGTAGGAATGTTCTGGTCGTCGATGGGCAGGTAGTGGGCAGCGTTGGCGATAAAGAAGTGCTCACAGTCCATGCCGGCGTTATGGCCTGCAAGGTTAAAGTACGTGTGGTTGGTCATGGACACGTAGGTGGCGCGGTCGCTCTCGCAGCCATACTCGATGCGAAAGACGCCGGTGCGTGTAACGGTAAACACGGCCGTAAAGGTGCGGTTGCCGGGCAGGCCCAGCTCGCCATCCTCAAGCGAGGTGGTCATGCGCACGGCATTGTGGACCTCGTCGAGCTCAACATCCCACACGCGTTTATGCAGACCGTGCTCAAGATCGCTGTGCAGGTTGTTGACGCCTTCGTTGGCCGGCATATGCCAGTCCGTGCCGTCGATGGTGATCGTGGCGCCCGCGGTGCGGTTTGCCACGGGGCCGATGGTCGCGCCAAAGCAGGCGGGGTTGTCAAAGTAATCCTCGAGCTTATCGAAGCCCAGCACCACATCGCGCACGTTGCCGGGAATGTCGGGCACATCGATACCCAGCACGGTGGCGCCATAGTCCATAATGCGAACGCAGATCTCGGGACCGTTGAGGGTGTAACGATGAACGGGGGTACCGCACGGCGCGGTGCCGAAAAGCTCGGAAGTGATCATTTGGTTCCTAACATCGAGGTATTTCCGACAAACTGTAGCGCGAACAGGTGGGATTATCACTACACCCCACTAAAGCAGGGGGTATTTTTCTCAAAAAAGTGATGATTGGAGCTGTGCTGGCGTTGATTTTTGACGCGCACGAGTCTGATACAATTTGTTCGTTACTGTTTGAATGATATGTGCGCAAAGAACGGCGAGGATTCATCGTGATTAAGGCGGAGCGACAGGATAAGGTTCGTCAGCTGCTCGAGGAACAGGGCACGGTCTCGGTCAAGGAGATCTCGGACGCACTGGGCGTCTCGGATATGACGATCCGCCGCGATCTTGAGGAGCTTGCGAGCCTAGGTGAGATTGAGCGCGTGCACGGTGGAGCCCGTAGCGCGCAGGGCCGTCCACATGCTATGTTGCGCCATGAGTATTCGCACAGCGAAAAGCGCACTAAGCATGCCGAGGAAAAGCTGCAGATTGCGCGCCGTGCTGTGGAGCTTATCGAGGAGGGCTCGACCATCTTTTTGGGTACGGGCACTACGGTGGAAAAGATGGCCTCGATGCTGCCGGCGTGTCGCCTGCGCATTGTGACCAACTCGCTTTCGGTGTTTAACCTGCTCGAGGCGCGCGAGGACTGCGACCTGTGCCTCGTGGGCGGTATGTACCGTCGCCGCACCGCCGCTTTTGTGGGACCAACGGCCGAGGATACCCTGCGTGCGTTGGGCATCGACGCGGCGTTTATCGGCGCCAACGGCATTCTGGATGGCGACGTATCTACGTCCAACATGGACGAGGGCCGTATCCAGCAGCTCGCCTTTAGCAAGGCCGACTCACGCTATCTGATCGCCGATTCCAGCAAGATCGGCAAGCGCGACTTCTACACCTTCTGTCGCTTGGACAGCCTGGATGCCGTGGTGTGCGAACCGGGTATCGCCGCCGAGAATCGTGCCGCCATCGAGGAACACACGCAGGTCATCTGCTAGCTAACGCTATGGGATTGCCAACAGGCGATGCGGGAGGACTTTTACCTCCTGTCATTGTGGGGAATCAACGCGTGAGCGCTACGCGATATGACGCGTAAATGAGGACTCCACTATCAAATTGTCTCAACCTGTGACAGGTAGGGGTGAAATCACCAACCAGATGTTACAGATTGGGGGATTGTCCTGTGCATTTGTCTCAATCTGTAACAGCTAGGACCCAAAAACTCGACTAGATGTTACAGATCGAGATTTTGTCTACCCAGCCATCATCTTTGTCTCGATCTGTAACAGTTAGACGGCTAAAAGCGAGTCAGATGTTACAGATCTAGATATTTCGAACCGGGTGCCCCCGTTCATCTCAATCTGTAACAATTGGGGCCGAAAATCCCTGCTAGATGTTACAAATCGAGACAAACGGCCTGCTCGGGTCGAGCCAAAACAAAAAAGGCCGCATGCGAACCCGTGGAGGGATTCGCATGCGGCCGACAGGGGGTATGCGGCTTGAATTAGGCCATGAGCAGGCCGGTCTCCGCGACGTTCTTGTACCAGTACGCGCTCGCCTTGGGATAGCGCTTCTGGGTCTCGAAGTCGATGTAGAACAGGCCGTAGCGCTTGTTGTAGCCGTTGGTCCAGGAGAACTGGTCCTGCAGCGACCACACAAAGTAACCGTCGACGTTTACGCCGCCGTCGATTGCCTTGAGGATCCATGCGAGATGCTGGCGCATGTAGTCGATGCGAGGGGCGTCGTCGATAAAGCCGTCCTCGAAGTCGTCCTTATAGCCCATGCCGTTCTCGGTGATGTAGATCTTCTTGTAGTTGGGGTAATCGTTCTTAATGCGGAGCAGCAGGTCGTAGAGGCCCTCGGGATAGATGATCCAGTCCCAATCGGTGGTGGGTACGCCTTCGCGCACGCATGACTCGCCCACGCCCTTGAGGAACCAGCGCGAGGAGCCCTTGTCGCCGGTGCCATTGTGGTTGATGTCGTTTTCGCCCTCGGCGGCACGCAGGAACTGACACTTGTAGGTGTTGACGCCCAGGCAATCGTTGTAGGGGAGCGCGGCGGTCAGCGCGGCGATGTCCTCGTCGCGGACGTCGAGCTCGCCGCCGGCGATATGGGCCAGCTTGGTCGCGGCCTCCATGGTGTCGGCTGCATAGTGGCCGCGGAAGGTGGCGTCGAGTACCCAGCGGTTGTTGATGACATCGGCCATGCGAGCTGCCTCGCAGTCGGCGGCGTTGTTGGGGTCGAGGGGATACTTGGGCTCCAGGTTCTGGACAATGCCGATCTCGCCCTCAAAGCCGCCCTCATGGAAGGCGACGACAGCCTTGGCATGGGCCACCATCATGTTGTGCATGAGCTGGAAGGCCTTGTCCAGGCGGTATTTCTCGCCGTGCGGCCAGTTGCCGACGATAAAGCTGCCCTCGGCGGTTGCGGGAATCTCGTTAAAGGTAAACCAGTGCTTGACCTCGGTGAACTCGGCAAAGCAGAACTTGGCGTACTCGACAAAGGCGTCGATCGTCGTGCGCGTCAGGAATCCCTCGCCGCCGTTCTGGTAAAAGGCCTCGGGTGTATCGAAGTGATCGAGCGTGACATAGGGGATAACGCCGGCATTGTTGCAGGTGGCGAAAAGCTCGTGATAGAAAGCGACGCCCTCGGGGTTAATCTCGCCGGTGCCACTGGGGAAGATACGGCTCCAAGCTATGGAGACACGGATGCCGTTGATGCCGAAGCGCTGGCACAGGTCGATATCGACCGGATATTTGTTGTAGAAGTCGCTTGCAGGGTCGGGGGAGAAGCGACCCTGAGCAGCCAGGAAATCGTCCCAGGGCACTTTGCCCTTGCCGTGCGTGCGGGTCTCGCCCTCAACCTGATAAGCGGCGGTGGCGCCGCCAAACACAAAGCCGTCGGGGAACTGCATGGGGTTGGTCATGAGTCATCCTTTCTGTGGGATACGAATAGGGAGAGGTGCCCGAACTGGGGATCCGGGCACCAACAGAGGGAGGAACTAGTCGAGGTTCTCGCGGAGCCACTTGATGGCGCCAGCGGGGTCGCGGGTAAGGTCGATATATTCCTTACCGCGGGGAGCGAGCAGCTTAATGCCCAGGCGATCGGTGTCGGCCTTCATGTCGTTGTAGTAGCTACGAACCTGCGGGGCGAGCACGATGACGTCGTACTGGTCCATGATGGCAGTGTGCTGGCCATAGGCGCCTGCAGAGGAAGCGATGTTCTCTCCGGTCTGCGCGGCACCTTCCTTGATGGCATTGGCAAGCATGGCAGAGGTGCCGGCGCCGGCGCACAGGACGAGGACCTTCAGGCCATCGACATCCTTCTTGGCGGATGCTTCGGCGGCGGGCTCGGGCTCGGGCTGATCGGCGACAGGCTTGCTGTCGGCGGCGGCAACAGTCGTCTCGGCGGAAGCGGTAGCCTGCTCGACAGCGGGCGCAGAGGCGTTGTCGGCGATGGCAACGGCACCATTGGACTCGAGACCCAGCTCGGCGGCGCGCTCGGCCTCCTGGTCGCAGAGCAGCTTATCGTATGCCTTCAAGAACGGCAGGTAGATGATGGCGTCCAGCAAGATGATAATCGCGACAAATACCAGGGCAATAAGCTGGAAGTTCGTGGTGATGAAAATGCCGATGGGGGCGGGGGTGGCCCACGGCACCACGAAGGAGAAACCGTTCATGCCCACGTTATCGATAAAGAACTTGGCAACACTCACGTTGACGCAGCCGGCGGTAACAAAGGGGATGAGCATGTAGGGGTTAAGGATCATCGGCGCGCCAAAGAGCAGCGGTTCGTTGACGGCGAAGGCAACAGGAACAATCGAGGCCTTACCGACGGCTTTGAGCTGCTTGGACTTCATAAAGAGAATCAGCAGAAGCGGCACGATGAACGTGGCGCCGGTGCCGCCGAACTCGCCCACGAGCGACATGTTAAAGGTGAGGGAGTGGGCGGGGTGACCACCGGCCAGCAGAACCTGCAGGTTCTCGGCCTGGTTGGCAAGACGGATGGGGTCGATGCCCGGCTGGACGATCGAGGGGCCGTGGACGCCGATGAACCAGAAGAATGCGGTGGCAGCCTGGATAAGGATAAGGCCAGGATAGGTTTCTGCAGCGGTAAAGAGCGGGGAGAGCAGTTTAATAAGCAGCTCAGAGAACGGAACGCCCATGAGGTTGCGCACGACGACATCGATGATGCCGCAGATGATGACGGCGCCGCCAAAGGGGATGATGTCGCGGAAGTTCTGAGCGATGGCGCCCGGGACCTCCTTGGGCAGCTTAATGGTCAGATCGCGCGAGACGCAGAACTTATAGACCCACACGGTAATGAACGCGGCGATATAGGCCGAGAACAGACCGCGCGTACCCATGCTGGTGCAGTCGAAGACCGAAAGCTCGGAGCCGTTGAACTTGGTGGTGAACTGCGTAACGGCGAGCAGCAGCATGCTGCACTGGGCGGCCACCATGGTGGAGCCGTCGTTGAGCACCTTGCCGGCGGGCATGCGACGGTTCATGGAAGCCGTAAAGTTCTTGGCAGTGGTGCCGGCGACCATGATGCCCATAACGCCCATGGTGAAGTTGTACAGCTTGTTGCACCAGTCGATGAGCGGTTGGGGCAGCGTGATGCCGACTACGCCGGGAAGGGTGGCGATCAACAGGAAGATCGAAGAGGTGAGGACGATGGGCATGCACCCAAGGAATCCGTCCTTGATGGCCTGGAGGTAGATGTTCCTCGAGATCTTCTCAAAGAACGGTTGATGCTTTTCGAGCATCTTTACGATGGCGTCCATAGAGCTCCTTTGCTGCTCGATGCGCGATGCATGTGGATGGAACTGGTCGTCGATGGATGGTCAGGACTGCCCGGAAACCTTCCTGCTTAAGGAAGGCATTGCGAAATGACAACGTTGTCATTTCGTTAATGACAACGTAAGACATTTCTGGAAGAGCAACAAGGATATACGGGCGAGCGGTCGATATTGTCCGGTGAATGGTTGATTTATCAGTCAGGCAGGTAGTGTATGCTAGAACGCAAAAAACAAGCGATAGAGAACCGAGCGGAGAAGCAGTGGCAACGATGGACAAGAAAAATGTCTCAATGAATGATGTGGCAGTTGCCGCGGGTGTTTCTCTCAAGACGGTTTCGCGTGTGATTAACGAGCCCGGTAGCGTGCGAGAGTCGACACGCGATAAGGTCCATTCCGCAATGGAAGCGCTCGGGTTTCGAACCAACTTTGCCGCGCGTTCGCTCAAGTTGGGCCGTTACGGGTGCATCGGCGTGGTGCTGTTCCACTTGTCGGGCGGTGCCGTGGACATGATTGACGGTATCGCAGATGCCGCCGAAGAACGCGGCTTTGCGCTCACGATGATCAAAAAGCGGGCGGGGGAGAAGATGACCCTTGCCGAAGCGGCGCGTAGGATGTCGCAGCTGCCTGTTGATGGCATGATCTTCAACCTGCGTCAGATGGTCGATGACTTTGATACTTTTGAGGCACCGAAAGACCTCAAGACGGTGATTATCACGCCGATGGAGCATCCTACCTGCTCTACCGTTAGTGACGATCAAGAGGGTGGCGCGCGCATGGCGTGCGAGTACTTCTTGGATCATGGTCACAAGAACGTGTATTTCGTTTCGGGTAAGAAAGAGTCGCTGTCGAGCCAGTGCCGTATGAAAGGTTGGCGTGCGGCACTCGAGGCGCGTGGCATTGAGCCGCCCGAGCCTCTGCAAGGCGATTGGAATGCGGATAGTGGCTATGCCGCGGGCCTTGTGCTTGCCGATAAACCCGATTGCACGGCGGTCCTCGCTGCTAACGACTGCATGGCAAACGGCGTGATGATGGCTCTACGTGACAAAGGGCTCAGTGTGCCCAATGATGTGTCCGTGATCGGCTTCGACGATGAGCTCTATAAGACGATTCCCAACTCGATTCTGACGTCGGTGAAGTTTCGCCACCGCGAGCTGGGCATCCGTGCGCTTAACGAGGTCGTCGCAGGTCTGGAAGCCCCGAGCTCCAGAAGCCGTACGCTCGTCTCGGGCGTGTTGGTCGAGCGTTCCAGCGTGAAAGACCTGCGGGCGTAGACGTGCTCGGCTCGTTCATCTCAACCCGTAACAGGTAGGGCCGAAAATCTCAGCTAGATGTTACAGATTGAGATCTTTCTGCTCGGGCGTTCTGTTTGTCTCGATCTGTAACAGCTTGGAGCGAAAAACTCGGCTAGATGTTACAGATTGAGACAAACGTGCGGTACGGTCTGCCCAAAAAAGGCCGGGGGCGGCGCGTCGTGTGACGTGCCGCCCCCGGCTGAGAAATGGGGACAGGTTATGTGGGCAGACAACCCCGCAAGCCGCTAGTCCAGACGACGGGTCTGCGCCACGTGCTTGTACCAGTAGGCGCTTGCCTTGGGCGTGCGCTTCTGGGTTTCAAAGTCAACGTAGAAGAAGCCATAACGCTTGTTGTAGCCATTGGTCCAGGAGAACTGATCCTGCAGGCTCCACAGGAAATAACCGCCCACGTTGACACCCACCTCCATGGCCTTGAGCAGCCAGCGCAGGTGCTGCTCGATGTAGTCGATGCGCGGCTGGTCGTCCACAAAACCGTCCTTGTAGGGGTCCTTGTAGCCCATGCCGTTTTCGGTAATGAAGATCTGCTTGTAGTTGGGGTAGCGCTGCTTGATGTAGACGAGCAGGTCGAACAGGCCCTCGGGATAGATGATCCAGTCCCAGTCGGTGGTGGGGATGCCGGGCTTGTTCACGTGCTCGCCAATACCCTTGACGCGCCAGCGGCCGGTGCCCTTCTCACCCGTACCGTTGTGGTGCAGGTCGTTCTCGCCGTCGTAAGCCTTCAAAAAGCGGCACTGGTAGTTGTTAACGCCCAGGTAGTCGTTGTAGAGCGCGGCCTCGCGCATGATTTTCAGATCCTCGTCCGGGATCTCGATGGTGCCGCCCGAGATGGCCGCCAGGCGGTTGGCGCACTCGAGGGTGTCGGGCGCGTAGTCGCCGCGGAACGTCGCGTCGAGCAAGAACTGGTTTTGCAGCACGTGCTCGTTGTTGGCGGCTTTGATGTCGGCGGGGTCGTTCTCGTTGAGCGGATACTTAAACTCCAACGACTGGATGACGCCGATCTTGCCCCTAAAGCCGCCGTTGTGGAAGGCCAGCACGGCCTTGGCGTGGGCGAGCATCATGTTGTGCTCGCACTGGAAGGCCTCGGCCAGATGAGCTTTGACGCCGCCGGGGAAGGTGCCCTCGATGTAGGTGTTGGAGGCGTCGGCCCAGATTTCGTTAAAGGTGAACCAGTAGGTAACCTGGTCGGCGTACTCCTTAAAGCAGAAGGTGGCAAAGTCCACAAAGGCGTCGATGGTCTCGCGGTCGAGGAAGTCGCCCTTCTCAAAGAGGGGCAGCGGCGTGTCAAAGTGATGCAGCGTGACGAACGGCTCAACATGGTGCTTATGGCATTCGGCGAAGAGGTCGTGGTAGAACTGGACGCCCTCGGGGTTGATCTCGCCGGTGCCGTTGGGGAAGATGCGGCTCCAGGCGATGGAGAGGCGGATGCCGTTGATGCCAAACTCCTCGCACAGTTCCAGATCGACGGGGTACTGGTTGTAGAAGTCCGAAGCGGGATCGGGGGAAAAGCGCCCCTGGGCCTCCAGGAAGTCGTCCCAGGCAACCTTGCCCTTACCGTGAGTGCGGGTCTCGCCCTCTACCTGGTAGGCAGCAGTGGCGCCGCCAAAGACAAAGTCCTCGGGAAACTGCGCAGGCGGGTTAGTGACGCTAGCAGGGTTAACGGACATGATGATCCAATCGTCTAAATCGAAGGGCCAGCCGGTCTTGGATGGTCGGCTGGCCTTGGGCGTTACTTACTTCGAAAGTTGCTCGCTTACGAAGGCGAGAGACTTATCGCCGTTCTGGGAGAGCTCGATGTACTGCTTACCACGGCAGGCGACGCACTTGTTGCCCACGCGCTCGCAGTCCTTCTGCAGGTCGGCCAGGTAGCTGGCGGCCTGCGGGGCCAGGACGACCAGGTCAAAGTCGGGGAGCATGTCAACGTGGTTGCCATAGGCCTCAGCAGCGGTTTCAAGATTGATGCCGCGCTCCTTGGCAGCCTTGGCCAGCGCGTTGGCGAGCAGGCCCGAGGTTCCGCCGCCCTGGCAGAGCACGAGCACGCGCTTGCCGTTGAGGTCGCTGGCGGTCGTTGCCTCGGCAGCGGATGCTGCAGAAGCGGCGGGGGCGTCGGCCTTCACGGCCTCGGCAGCAGCGCCGGCGGCAACGCTCTTGGCGTCAGCCTTGCCCTGGAAGGCGTCGTTGAGCTTGGCGGCCTTCTCAGCGTTCTTGGCGGCGAGCTCCTCCTGGGAGATCTCGGCCTCCTCGGTGCACTTCTGGGCGTCATAGGCACGGAAGAACGGGTAGTACAGGGCAAAGTCGACAACCAGGATAAGGGCGAGCATCATAAAGGCGAGCGGCTGGAAGCCCAAGCCCATGATGGTGCCGATGGGGCCGGGGACGGTCCAAGGCAGGGTGTACATAAAGCCGTTCATGCCCAAGAAGTCGATAAAGATCTTGAGGATCCAGATGTTGGCGATCGGGGCAAAGACGAACGGGACAAAGAAGACGGGGTTGAGCACGATGGGCGCGGCGAACAGCAGCGGCTCGTTGACAGCGAAGCAGACGGGAACGATGGCGGCCTTACCGACGGCGCGCATCTCCTGGGACTTGGCCAGGAAGCAGAACATAAAGACCAGGACAAGCGTGGCGCCGGTGCCGCCCATGCAGACGACGAAGTACTGGGCACCCTGGGTCAGGACAGCGGAAGCGTGCTGGCCGGCCTGGAACGCAGCCAGGTTGTCGGTCATGTTGGCAACGAGGGCGGCGGCGATGGCGGGCTCGACGATCGAGGGGCCGTGGACGCCCACGAACCAGAAGAGGCTCATGGCGCCGTAGATCACAGCAAGGCCGATGTAGCCGTCGGCAGCGGTGAACAGGGGCTGGAACACCTGGATGACGCCCTGGGCAAAGCAGAAGCCAAAGGCAGCGCGGAAGACGATGTCAAAGACCCAAAAGACGGTGATGCAGACGGAGAAGGGGATGATGTCCTTAAAGGTCTGCGAGATGTTGGGCGGAACCTGCTCGGGCATCTTGACGGTGATGTTGCGCTTGATAAAGAACTTGTAGATGATGCCGGTCACAAACGCAGCGATGAAGGCGGTCAGCAGGCCCTTGGAACCAAGGTAGGTGGTGTTGAAGCCGCTGGCGGCGTCCGTGGCGATCGTGTCGCTCGAAAGGAGCAGGAAGCCGATGATGGCCGCGCACATGCACGAGATAAAGTTGATCTGGTTATTCTTGGGCAGATCGCGGTTCTGGGCGTCGGCGAAGTGCTTGGCCGTGGTGGCGGCGCAGGCGATGGCCAGGATGCCCATGGAGTAGTTGTAGCACTTCCACAGGGCGTTGTTGATGTCATCGGGCCAGTAGAAACCCCAGATGTTGGGGACCGAGGCTACCAGGCAGAAGATGGACGAGAAGATGATGATGGGGATGACGGAGATAAAGCCGTCGCGAATCGCCTTGAGGTACTTGTTGCGGGCGATCGCGTTGAAAAAGGGCTGGCCCTTTTCGATGATGGCGATAAGTTGCTCCATGCAATGCTCCTAAGAGTCGGTGGGTTAACAACGATGGTAGCTTTTGACGTTTGATTGCCAAAATGTTGACGTTGCCATTTTGCGACACAAAATAAGACGCGAACCGATGGCCCCTGTGCCTGCGAACCGTCGATTCCTTGCGCGTAAACGTTTGAGCCGCCCGGTGGCTCTGTGTTTGCACAATGGCAACGTTAACATTTGAGCGACAAAAGCCGTTCGGGGAAGCAAAAATGTCGGTGAACGGTAGGTTTTGGGTGGTGAGCGTATTGCAGAGGCGGCGTTGGATATACTTGAAGACGTTTCATTTGACTGCGCAGGATGCCACTAATGGCATCGTTGACATAGAAAGATCGACCTATGGCCGCTGTTAAAAAATCGGTTTCCGTTAAGGACGTGGCGCGTCTCGCGGGCGTCTCGGAGCAGACAGTCTCGCGTACGGTGCACGATTCGCCCAGCGTGCGCCCAGAGACCAAGGAGCGCGTGCGTGCCGCCATGCGCGAGCTGGGGTATCGCCCCAATTTTGCCGGTCGATCGCTGCGCCGCGGCAAGTTTAAGACCGTCGGCGTCGCCATGTTCAACATTACCGGTACCGGCAACCTCGACCGTATGGAGGGCTTTGCTGCCGCCGCCGATAAGCACGGCTACGCCATTACCCTCACGAAAGTAGATGGGCATCCGTATACCCTCGAGAGCGCATCGTCGCGCATGAGCGCACTGCCGGTGGATGGCATGGTCGTGATCATGAATCGCATGCCGGCGGACTTTGGCACCTTCGAGCCACTGCCCGGCATGCAGACAGTGCTCGTTACGATGTTGGAGCACCCGCTTTGTTCAACGGTCGATAACGACCAGTTCGATTGCTCGCGCCAGGTGGTCGAGTATTTGCTGGAGCAGGGGCACAAGACCGTGCACTTTATCTCGTGCCCCGAGCGCTCGCTTTCGGGCATGCAGCGCGAGGAAGGCTGGCGCGAGACATTGCGCGCACATGGTATTGAGCTGCCGCGACTCATCCGTGGCGATTGGACGGCGCAGAGCGGATATGCCGCAGGCCAGGCTCTGGCGGACGATCCGACCTGTACTGCCATCTATGCCTCCAACGACGCCATGGCCTACGGCTGCATTCGCGGGCTCGAGTCGCGCGGAAGGCGTGTGCCCGAGGACGTGAGCGTGGTGGGTGTTGATGACAGCCTGGGCGATATCGTGCCCGACCGTCGCCTGACCACCGTGCGCTTTGACAACAGGCGTGTCGGCATGTGGGCAGTCGATAAGATCGCCGGTGCCGAGGGGGGTGCGTCTGGCGTGGAGCACATGCTGATCCCCGGCGTGCTCGTAGAGGGCGATACGGTGCGCGATTTGCGCTAGGGCGCGGTCCTGTTTGGGTTTCCGTTAATCATGTTTGATATTGTTCGAAATGGTTTGGAAACCGTTCACGGGCGAAAATTGACCGTTCATAGCTTGAAATTATGTTTTGCGTTGTTCTTTTTTGTTTGAATGTTAATGTTTCTGCCATACAGAACGCAGCGCGTATGCCCGGACGCGATGCTCTCCATTGGTTCATATGTGAAAGGAACGCAATATGGCAACCAAAGAAGAAATCTCGATGGTTGGATTCGAGATCGTCGCATACGCAGGTGACGCCCAGACCGATCTGCTTGCAGCGCTCGATGCTGCTCGCGAGGGTGATTTTGAGAAGGCCGAGCAGCTGCACAAGGATGCCAGCGATGCGCTCATCGGTGCCCACGACACGCAGACCAAGCTGCTTTCGCAGGAGGCCGGCGGCGGCGAGATGGAGATGACCTTCATCATGGCTCACGCTCAGGACACTCTCATGACCACTATGATTCTGGAGAAGCAGACCCGCTTTACCATCGATGCCTACAAGCGCATCGCCGAGCTCGAGGCCAAGCTCGCCTAACGAGCCCGCACAACCAAGTCCCCTTCCAAAAGCTCTGCCGCAAACTCGCGACAGGGCTTTTTCTTTTTACCCGGCACTTGGGGACGTTCCTTATCTGCCGCAGTTAGGGACACTCCTGCCATGCATTTGATCCTTTGAGGATGGAAGAAAACGGGTTATTAGGTTTGCTGCGGTGCCGACTCGGCCTGTCGGTTACAAAACTATGCCGGTTTACTACGATGATTCGCATTCTTTCAACTATGGAAAGAACGGCGTTATCAAAGCCGCAGGTAGAAAGCTTGTCATTTTCTGCTAATAGCAAATGTGGTCGGTCCTATCGGTTTTATCGTAGTAAACCAGCATAGTTTTGAAATGGCACTATTCGACTAGCAGCGTTATGGAGCTTCTGCACGCCCTCCCGTTCGGTTTTTCGCTGGGTGGGTATACTTCCATCCGCAATACAGGCCGGAATAAGGAGGTATCCAAATGCCGGGCAACGGATTGATTCAAAAGGGAGACGCGCACGAGATGACTCATGGGCGTCCTGTCCAGATAACCGAGCACACGACGGTAACCGAGCTGCAGCCCAGCCTGTCCGATGTCGTGTGCGCAAACAAAAAACTGCAGATTGGCTTTATCGTTGCGCTCGTGGTACTGGCGCTGTTGTCGGGCTTTGTAGCTCGTCCGCATTTTGCCGATACCAAGACCTGGGACTCCACCATCGAGGTCATCGATCAAAAGAAGGGCAATGTTTTGGCGCTCACGACCTCGTGCGTCGCCCTATCTGCGGGTATCACTGCGCTGCCGGGCGATACGGGAACGCCAGTTGCCGAGCAGCTCGCGCAGCTTTCAGGCAACCTTGGTATCGTGCTTGCCGTGCTCTACCTAGAGAAATATTTGCTCACGATTTTGTGGTCGGTTGGCTTGGGCATCTTAATCCCGTTTGCGTTGGTACTCTTTGCGGTGTCGCTCGGCATTCACGGGCGCTGGAGTACGAGCACGGTCATTCGCCGCGTGGCAACGCGTGTGCTGGTGGTTGCCGTGATCGGCATGGCGCTCGTGCCCGCGAGCGTATGGGTGTCGCAAAAGGTCGATGAAACGTATCGCGTTAGCATCGAGGCGGCCGAGCAAAAGGCGGCCGACGCTGCGAGCGCGGCAGATAGCGATAGCTCCAAAACAAGCAAGAAAAAGACCGAGTCCACAGAGTCCAAGAACGTGCTTGAGCAGCTTGCCGACGGTGCCTCGGGTCTCGTCACGTCGGTGACCAGCGGCGCCAAGCAGATGACCGATGAAATTGTGCGGCAGGTGACCGATCTGATCGAAGGCGTCATCGTGATGATCGTGACCTCGTGCGTGATTCCATTGCTGGTGCTCGTGGCGTTCCTGTGGCTGGGACACGTACTGCTGGGGATCGATATTTCCGGCCCGGCGAACTATTTGACGGGCCGCTTTCTGAGTGCTCCGTCCAAGCACGCCAAAAAGGGTGGGCAGTCCGAGTAGCTAAAACAGCTGTATATACCGGGGAATACCGCCGAAGGGCGGCCGAGACACGTTCTAGGCCGCCCTTTTGTTTGTTGAACACATGGTCGCTACGTCCGCGCCCGGCTCAAACGGTCAGCAATCATCCGTGAACGATATTTGTTCAAAAAAGAACAAAGATAAACAAATAGTTGTTGCAGTTACTGTTCGAATGTGTTCAAATAAACATGAACAGTGAAGAACCGCACATTCAGATGCCCGGACCTGAACGCGATTCAACACTTCCAAACAGAAACTACGCACCTGCGTATCTCTCAAGGAGGATGTCATGAGAGTTGTAATCGCTTCCGATGCCGACGGTATGTCGATGAAGGAGTCCATCAAGGAGATGCTCATCGCCGACGGTCACGAGGTCGTCGACTATTCCGAGACCCCTGCCGCGGACTTTGTCGATTCCGCGACCGCCGTTGCCAAGGACCTGCTGGAGCACAAGGATTCCCAGGGCTTCGCATTCGATAAGTACGGCGTCGGCTCCTATATGGCCGCCGTCAAGATCAAGGGCATGGTCGTCGCCAACATTTCCGACGAGCGTTCCGCCTACATGACCCGCGAGCACAACGGCTCGCGCATGGTCACCATGGGCCCGGGCGTTGTGGGCACCGAGGTCGCCAAGAAGATCGCCCGCGAGTTCCTGCGCGCCCAGTACGCCGGCGGCCGTCACCAGATCCGTGTCGACATGCTCAACAAGATGGCCTAACGAGAGCCACCGAGAACTCGAACTTCTACCTCAACTTGTGAATTCAGACGAAAGGACGTTCTGATGAAGAAGACCATCGCAATCGGTTGCGACCATATCGTTACGGACGAGAAGATCTATCTGGCCGACCGCCTGGAGCAGGCTGGCTACAAGGTGCTCGACTGCGGCACCTACAGCCACACCCGTACGCACTATCCCATCTACGGTAAGGCCGTGGGCGAGGCCGTTGCCAGCGGCAAGGCCGACTTTGGCGTGGCCCTGTGCGGCACCGGCATCGGCATCACCAACGCCGCCAACAAGGTTCCCGGCGCCCGCTGCGCCCTGGTCCGCGATATGACCTCTGCCCTGTATGCCCGTCGCGAGCTCAACGCCAACATCGTGGGCTTTGGCGGTAAGATCACCGGCGAGTTCCTGATGGCCGATATCATGCTTGCCTTCCTGGAGGAGCCCTACGACAAGACTCCCGAGCACGATGCCCTGATTGCCAAGATCGATGCCTGCAATAAGGCCGACGCCGAGGCTCAGGCCGACCCGCACTTCTTTGACGAGTTTCTCGAGAAGTGGGACCGCGGCGAATACCACGACTAAGGAGGTTCTGGCGTTCTACCGAACGCCAGACCAGTCGACGCTGCGAAGCCATCTGGCGGGCGAGTTGCTCTGATAACACTTTTGCTTGCTGAGCTTGGGTGCTTCGTTTTGGCGGTACCTGGCATTCTGCAGCTTTTTAATTGACGGCTCGCGTTTCTGTGATGGGGCGCGGGCCGGTTTTCTAAACAGGAGTCCAACATGATTCTGACCGTTACCATGAACCCGTCGATTGATACGCGCTATCAGCTCGACAAGCTGATTATCGACGATGTTAACCGCGTGACGCCCGAAAAGACCGCTGGTGGCAAGGGCCTCAACGTGAGCCGTGTGCTGCTGCAGTTGGGCGACGATGTGCTCGCGACCGGCCTGCTTGGCGGTCACATGGGTGCCTATATGGCCGAGCTCATGGATGCCGATGGCGTCAAGAACGACTTTGTGCCCATTGCCGGCGAGACGCGCATCTGCCTGAATATTCTGCACGAGGGCAATCAGACCGAGCTGCTGGAGAGCGGCCCGCAGATCGCCCCCGCGGAACTCGAGGCCTTTACGGCCAAGTTCGCCGAGCTTGCAGCGAAGGCGGACGTTGTGACGCTTTCGGGCTCGCTGCCGCGTGGCGTCGATGCCGGCTACTACGCCGAGCTCGTAAAGATCGCCGAGGCTGCGGGCGCCAAGGTGCTGCTCGACACCTCGGGTGCATCGCTGGAGGCCGCGCTGGAGTCTAACGCTAAGCCCGAGCTCGTAAAGCCCAACCTGACCGAGATTAACGGCCTGCTGGGTACGTCCTTTACGACCGACGATGTCGATGCCCTGCGCGAGGCTCTTGCCGCCGACGGCCGCTTTGCCGGTATCCCCTGGGTTGTCGTTTCGATGGGCGCTGCCGGCTCGGTGGGCTTCCATGAGGGTCGCGCGTTCCGCGCCAAGACGCCCGCGATTGCGGCTGTGAACGCGACGGGTTCCGGCGACTCGACCATCGCCGGCTTTGCGCATGCCATTGCTGCTGGTGCCGACGACGTCACGGTGCTCAAGACTGCCAATACCTGCGGCAAGCTCAACGCCATGGATCCCAAGACCGGCCACCTGGTCATGGACCGCTGGGACGAGATCTACAACAGCGTTGTCGTGACTGAACTTTAGGGTTACGGCGTTTTACCAAACCTATTGGTTCCGCCGTTCTACCGAACGGCGGACCGGTCGACGCTGCGCGGGCCGCATTTGGACAATCTGACGTTCAACTTCAAGGGCGCGACCAGAAGGTCAGCGCCCTTTCGTTTCGCGTCACCTTGTCTCAAATGCGACCCGCTCGCTGTCCGTCCTCTACCTGCGGCGTTGTCTTGCTCCGGATGCGGCAGTTAGGGACGTTCCTTTTCTGCCGGCAGTCTGGGATATTCCTTGGGGTAGTCATTGGGGACGTTCTTTAATGACTAGTCGTTTAAGAGCGTCCCCAATGACTACACGCAAAAACGGCGCCCGTCGGCGATGTTGCCGGCGGGCGCCGTTGTCTTGAAGACGAAGTGATCCGTTTTCCTCCGTCCCCAAGGGATCATTACAGTGAGTCGATAAAGCGCTGTTGGGCGGCGCGGCCGGCTTCGTCCCACTTAAAAACGCCGGCGTTGTCGAGCACGTGGCCAAACACCACGCCGACCTCCTCGTGCAGGATGTCGATGGCGTTGTCCGCCGTAAGCTCGTCGGCGCGGCGGGCAAAGACGTCCTCGGCCCATGCGGCGTGGCTGCGGCAAAGGTCGTCGCCCTCGAGCGCACCGGCAAGGTCGTAGCTGGCATCGGTCTTGGCCGCCAACAGGTGCTCACGGACAGCGCCGAGCTCGGGAACCAGGCGCGGCGGCAAAATGGCCAAGCCCATGACCTCGATCAGGCCGATGTTCTCCTTTTTAATATGGTGATACTCGGCATGCGGGTGGAAAACGCCCAGCGGATGCTCGTCGGTCGTGATGTTGCAGCGAAGTGCCAGGTAGGCCTCGTAAATCTCGCCACCGGCATTGCCGCGGAAGTCGACGCGGCGGATGACGGGCGTCACGGTGTTGTGCGCTACGCCGTCGGCCGTGTGCGCGATAACGCCCACAGACTCATCGGTCCACTCGCGCCAGGCGAGGATAATCTTCTCGGCAGCGTCGAGCAACTGGGCGCGGTCGTGCGAGCGCAGTCGCAGCACCGAAAGCGGCCACTGCAACACGGTACCGCTGACCTGGTCAAAGTCGGGCACGCTAAACTGCGAGACTTCGGTGGCATGCATCATGGGGAACTCGTGCGCGCCGCCCTGGAAGTGGTCGTGCGACAGAATCGAGCCGCCCACGATGGGCAGGTCGGCGTTGGAGCCGATAAAGTAGTGCGGGAACAGGTCCACAAAATCGAGCAGGCAGGTCAGCCCCTTGCGGTCGACGTGCATCGGACGATGCTCGGAGCTCATGGCAATGCAGTGCTCGTTAAAGTACGCGTACGGGCTGTACTGGAAGCCCCAACGCTCGCCGTCGAGCTGGATGGGGATAACGCGCAGATTCTGGCGGGCGGGATGAGCGCCGCCGTCAGCCGCGGCGGAGCGTCCGGGGTAACCCTCGTTCTCGATGCAGAGCTGGCAGGCGGGATACTTCTCGCCCATGTTCTTGGCTGCACCTGCCGCGGCGATATCGCGCGGGTCCTTCTCGGGTTTGGACAGGTTGATGGTGATTTCAAGATCGCCCCAGTTGGTGGGGGTGCTCCATTTGATGTTGCGCGCGATGGCGGCACGGCGCACGTAGCCGGCGTCGCAGCACAGGCCGTAGAACCAGTCGGTCGCGGCGCGGGGCTCGTTGACGCCCATGCGGCCGTTGAACTCCTCGTTTACAACCGAAGGCCTCGGCATGAGCGCGCCCATGATGCGCATGGCGATGCGGTCGCGGCCCGATGCCGTGTCCTCGGCGGCGCCGTTGGCAACAGCCGCCTCGGCAAGCGCGGCAAGTGTGCCTTCAAGGTCAAAGTTGGGCAGGGTATCGGGGTGCAAGAGCGAGAGTTTCTCGACCTGGAGCGCCCAGGCCATGTCGAGCGCCGGGCCCGTAGCACCGATGCACTCGAGAATGGTGTTATACGCCCAGATGCGATCGTCCTGGCCGATCATCGATCGGTGGATGGCGTACTCGATCAGGTTCTGCGCGGCCTCGCGCACGTCAGTCATTACAGCCATGCCGCGTAGGCCCCCTTGTCAGAAATTGCGTAGTGGCGGGCAGAGCCCTCGCCCAGCCAGCCGTTCATCTTGGCGATGAAGGTGTCGACCAGGTCGAGCGGCACGAAGGCCTGGATGGTGCCACCAAAGCCGCCACCGTGGATGCGGACGGCGCCTCGGCCGTCGAGCACGTGCTCGGCCAGTGCCAGGGCATACATCGAGGGCTGCTCGGAGCCTAGCTTGGCAACGACATTCTGTAGGTACATGGCAGAGCTGGCGCCGGACTCGCGCGTCAGGACCAGGAACTGATCGATGTCGCCGGCGTTCAGGGCAGCCCAGCGCTTGTCGACCAGGCCGTTTTCGTACCAGTAGTGAACGGCGCGCAGACAGGCGCGGTCGCCCAGCTTGGCGCGCAGCTCGGGGAGCTTGGCGTCAAAGTCGGCAACATCGACCTCGCACAGGCGTTCCTTGCCAAACTCGGCGGCGACGTCCTGCATTTCGCGCGGAACGGCGGCGTAGTCGTCGGTGGCGGCCACGTGGTCGGCACCGACCTTAACGAGCACGAGCGCGTAGCCGTGATCCTCAAAGTTGAGCTCGAGCTTCTGGGTCTTAGGCTGGGCTTGATCCTCAAAGTCCATGTAGGCAAGGCCGCCCAGGCACACAGCGGCCTGGTCCATAAGACCGCAAGGCTTGCCGTAGTAGTTGTTCTCGGTGCGCTGGCTCATCTGGGCGAGTGCGACGGGCTCAATCGCGGGCGCGCCCCAAAGCGTCTCCATAGCGCGGCCGTATGCCGCCTCGACAGCAGCGGAGCTCGAAAGACCGCCGCCCGAGGGGACGGAGCAGGTAAAGGCGAAGTCGAAACCCTTGGGCTCAACACCAAGCGCTGCAATCTCGTGGGCCATACCGCGCACGAGGCTTGCGGACGTGCCCTTCTCGGACTCCTGAACATCCAGCGTGTCGAGCGTGATCTCAAAGGTAGGGTAGCCCTCATCGGCAATGCGGACCTTGTTGGAGTCGGTTGCCACGGCGATGCCGTCGACAGCGACATCGAGCGAGCCAGCGATAACGTGGCCACCCTCGTGGTCGGTGTGGTTGCCGCTGATCTCGGAACGGCCGGGCGCGTGCATGTAGAGCACCTGGCGCTCGTCGATGGGGCCAAACTCCTCCTCAAACAGCTTGGTGAGGGTGGCGAGTATCTTTTCGTCGGGGGCGGTCATACGGGTCCTTTCCTTGACGCCGGAGAGACTGGTCCGTTTCATTATGAGTACGTTAACAATATTGAGCACCACAAACCAGACGTTCGCGGCGCCGCACGTTAAAGGGTATGTTAACGTACTCATAACACAATGTATCTCCTTTTTTGAGAATCTGGTAATCGGTAGATTTTCGGCCGTGAACGGTGTGGCCGTATGGACATATGGAGCAAAAGAACCGCTGATAGAAAAAGTAGAGTACGTTAACATGCGTCCGACGATAGCGGGCTTCGGCGCGGGGTGTGTTTCTGCCCGGGCCGACATTCGCACTATTCAGATCTTGCGAGAGCGAAGGTGATTTTGTGGCAAGGCGCCCTTTCAACGATACGGGTACGCGTCCGGTATCCATGGCCGACGTTGCCCGCGCTGCCGGTGTTTCGCAACAGACGGTTTCGCGCGTTGCCAACGGATTGCCCAACGTTAACGAACAGACGCGCCAGCGCGTGCAAGCCGCTATGCAAGAGCTCGGCTTCCGTCCGAGCTATGCCGGCCGTTCGTTGCGTGACGGCCGTTACCATTCGGTCGGCCTGTGCGTCAACGATGTCACCAAGTTTGGCAACCTTTCAATGATCGACGGCATCGCCAGCGCTGCTCGCGAGCATAATTGCGCCATCACACTGGTCGAGATGTCCAAGACCGAGGAATTCTCTCTTGCCGAGGCAACACGCCGTATGGCCGCGCTGCCCGTGGACGGCATCATTATCGGCATGAGCCGTATGGCTCCCGATTTTGAGACGTTTGATCCACTGCCGGGTATTGGCACGGTCATCGTTACCATGTATGCGCACCCGCGGGTGACTACGGTTGACTCCGATCATTACGGCTGCTCGCTCTTGCTTATGGATCACCTGTTTGAGCTGGGGCACGAGCAGATTCGCTATATTGGCGGCCCGTCGTTCTCGGTCGACGAGCAATTTCGTCGCGCCGGTTGGCAGGATGCGCTCGAGCGTAAACACATCGAGCCGGCAGAGCCGCGCGAGGGCGACTGGTCTGCTAACAGCGGTTACGAGGCCGGCAGGTACCTGGCCGAGCACGATCGCACCATGACGGCGATCTATGCGGCAAACGATCAGATGGCAAACGGTGCGATTGCCGCGCTGCGCGATAGCGGTTTGCGCGTGCCCGAGGACGTGAGCGTGGTGGGCGTCGACGATTCGCTCGATGATTTTGTCGCACACAACGAGCTCACGACCGTGCGATTCGATCTACATCAGCGCGGACGCGAGGTATTCGAGCATGCGGTTCCCGAGGCGGGGGCAACGGACAAAACCGTTGCCATTCGTATTCCCGGACAACTCATCATTCGACATAGCACGGCGATACCGCGCGCATAGTTTGTGCAGGTAAACGGCGATTTATCGCATTTCAATAACAATCGGTAAGGATGCTGACAGATAGTCGTGGCTATGAAGGCGAGTGTTATGATAGACGGGTTCTTTTGTCTATCTAGGAGGCTTTGCCTGATGGAGATCACCAAGGATATCCGCTATATCGGCGTCGACGACCACGACATCGACCTGTTCGAGGGCCAGTACGACGTGTCCGAGAACGGTATGGCATATAACAGCTACGTTATCTTGGGCGATAAAATCGCTGTCGCCGATTCGGTCGACGCTGGTTTTGTCGACGAGTGGCTCGGCAACCTCGAGGCCGCGCTCGATGGCCGTACGCCCGATTACCTGGTTGTACATCACATGGAGCCCGATCACTCCGCCGGCATCGCTGCCTTTATGGATCGCTATCCCCAGGCGCAGATCGTGGCAAGCATGGGTGCATTCCGCATGATGGTCAACTACTTTGGCACCGACTTCCCCGAGCGTAAGATGGTCGTCAAAGATGGCGACGTGCTCGACCTGGGCGGTCACAGCCTGACGTTTGTCGGCGCCCCCAACGTGCACTGGCCCGAGGTGCTTTTCTCCTACGAGTCCACCGACAAGGTGCTCTTTAGCGCCGACGGCTTTGGCAAGTTTGGCGCCAACGACATCGAGGATCCCGAGGGCTGGGCTTGCGAAGCGCGCCGTTACTACTTTGGCATCGTGGGAAAGTTCGGCAAGTTTGTGCAGGCCGTGCTCAAGAAGGCCGCCAATCTGGACATCCAGATTATTTGCCCACTTCACGGTCCTGTTCTTAGCGAGAACCTGGGCTATTACCTCGACACCTACAACACCTGGTCGAGCTATCAGCCCGAGGACGAGGGCATCACGATTGCCTATGCGAGCGTGTACGGCCATCTGAAGGCTGCCGTTGAGGAGCTCGCATCCGCGCTTGAGGCCCGCGGCCAGAAGGTTTCCGTCTTTGATCTGGCTCGCGACGATATGGCCGAGGCCGTTGAGGATGCGTTCCGCTACGACCGTTTGGTGCTTGCCTCCATTACCTATCAGGGCGAGATCTTCCCGTTCATGAGCACCTTTATCCATACACTTGGCGAGCATGCCTATCAGAATCGTACGGTGGCGCTCGTCGAGGCCGGCTCCTGGGCGCCCACTGCCGCTAAGGTTATGACCAAGGAGCTCGAGGGCATGAAGGACATCACCCTGGCGCAGAACAAGGTGACTGTGCTGGGCTCGCTCAACGACGCCTCGCGCGCTCAGATCGAGGACCTCGCCGACGAGCTTTCCAAGTAGCGACACGTTCACTTTTGACGCTCAACCACCACAAAGGGGACAGGCACCTTTGTGGTGGTTTTTGTTTAAGCGCCGGCGATGAGGAGATCTGGGCGGGCGTCGTCGACGATCTCGGCGATTGAGGTGGCGACGGCCTCGTCGGGATCACGGTCCATCACGATGGTGTCAACGTCGGCAAGCTCGGCAAAACGGTACATGCCGCGTCCGTTGACCTTACTGGCGTCCATGAGGGCGACGCTTTGACGGGCAGCACCGACCATAGCCGTTTTGGTCTCGGCCATCTGGGGAAAGTCGGTCGTAAAGCCGCAACGGGGGACAAAGGCGCCGGGGCACATGACGGCCAGATCGGCATGGACCATTTGGAGCGCCTGCATAGTGAGCGGTCCATACAGATAACGATGGCCTTTGCGCAGCGCCCCGCCCAGCATGACGACATCGACCGAGGGCATGCTCTCGTCGATATAATCGGCGATGGTAATGTCGGCCGTGATGACGGTGATGCCGTCGCGCTGATCAAGGAGCCGGACAAACTCGAGCGCCGTGGTGCCCGAGTCGACGAGCAGCGTGTCGCCATTGCCGACGAGCTCGATGGCGCTTTGCGCGATGGCCTGCTTGGCGGCGACATTGACGTTGATGCGGCGATCCTGGGTGGATACGGTCAGTCGCTTCTGGAGAGACACGGCGCCACCATGCGTGCGGCGCAACTTGCCGGACTCGGCGAGCGCGTCCAGGTCGGCGCGGGCGGTAACGGAGGACACGCCAAAGGTCTGGGCGATTTCTGCCACTTGCACCGAGGCGTTATGCTCGAGCATCTCCATGATGGCGGAACGACGCTCATCGGCGAAAGCTCGGGTTGTTGCGTGGGCCATGTTTGCTCCATTCTCGGCTAAATTTGTAGGAATTGTGTTGAGCCTATTTTCGTTCATTTTCTTTTTGAGTAAGAAAACGCCTTTCGATTACTTATCTTTTCTATAAAAGAAAGACGCTGAACGCCCAAAATTCAATATCGAATACGCCCACTCGGCTCCAATTCCTTCCGTTTACTTTTCAAAAACGACTGTATTGACCTGCATGGGCTCAATATCTCGCACATGCAAAGCCGCTGAATTTCATACAATGGACGCAGCAAAACGCAAGGTAAAACGCCTTGCGGACACGTACGCCCGATGTCCAGATGCGGGCGAGGGAGAGGAGCAAACGCTCATGGCACTTGTTACCACCGAAAAGATGCTCAAGGACGCTCAGGCCGGCCATTACGCCGTTGGCGCGTTCAACGTCGAGAACCTCGAGTTTGTTATGGCCGTTCTGGCCGCTGCCGAGGAGACCAAGTCCCCCGTCATCATGCAGACCACCCCGGGCACCATCAAGACCGCTGGTCTGGACTACTTCTACGGCATGGTCAAGGCTGCCGCCGAGCGCGCTTCCGTGCCCGTCGCTCTGCACCTCGATCACGGCGATGGCTATGACCGCTGCATGCAGGCTTTCCGCACGGGCTACACCTCTGTCATGATCGACGGTTCGCACGAGTCCTTCGAGGACAACATCGCCCTGACCAAGTCCGTCGCCGACGCTGGCCGCGCCATGGGTGTGCCCGTCGAGGCCGAGCTTGGCAAGGTTGGCGGCAAGGAGGACGACGGTCCCGCGGTTGAGGGCGAGAGCCCCTACACCGATCCGGCCGAGGCCAAGGAGTTCGTCGAGCGCACCGGCTGCACCTCGCTGGCCATTGGCGTTGGCACCAGCCACGGCGTGTACACGAGCGATCCTCACATCGAGCAGTCCGTGGTCAAGGCCATCCGCGACGCCGTCGACGTGCCGCTGGTTCTGCACGGCACCTCCGGTGTGCCCGATGAGCAGGTTGCCGAGGCTGTGAAGAACGGCATCTGCAAGGTCAACTACGCCACTGAGCTGCGTCAGGCCTACACCAAGGGCTTCATGGCCTACATGGCCGAGAACCCCGCCTGCTTCGATCCCAAGAAGCCGGCCAAGGAGGGCATGCGTGAGATTACCGAGCTGGTTAAGATCCGCATGACCAACCTCAACTCTGTGGGCAAAGCAGAGTAACGGCAAGGGTACTCTGATCCCACCGGGTCGTCCGGAAACGGAAAAGGGCCTATCTCTCAGAACGTCCTCGGACATGTCGGAAGCCCCGCTGCGCGCTACGCGCTGCGGGGCTTCCTCCGTCCTGCGGAATGTTCTGAGAGATAGGCCCTTTTCCGTTTCCGGAAGGCCCTGCTCGATCGCCCTTGTGGCGTTGGGGCGGAAATGGGTGGTGCGCGAGGGGCGCTTTGTTGATGAGGGGTTAGTATGCCCGGGCTTGGTTGGGGAATGACTTGTTTAGGGATGCTTGGAGCTTTTCGAAGGATGCTCGCAGGTTGAGTTCCTGGTCGGTTGAGCGTTTGGTTTTTGTGGTGGGGGAGTCGAGGAGGCCGTTTCTCTGTGTCGGGGGGAAGGAGAAAAGGTCTGCATGTTTTAGGGATGGCTGCCGTGCTACGGCATTGGAAGAATGCATGCTTATGCGGTCTCCTCGATGTCCACCAAAAGGTTGCGCATGGGGTGTGCTGCTAGGTCCCGTGCGCTGGCAGTATTATGCCGCGGCTGCTGCAAAGAAGCGCTAAAGAAAGGCTTAACCTGGTTTGGTTTTACGATGAAACTGTAGGTCAGAAGTATCGAGTAACACTCTTGAAAGGTTTTGAGCTTAAGGGCTTTCTAAGGTTTGTGGTGCGGATGTGGCTCGCCTGTGCGGGGCGTGTGGATGGCTCGTTCCTAGCGCTGCGGCTCTGCGGCGCGCACCTGCTCGATGACTTTTTCCATCGTGGCGTCGATGCGGTCTTTTTTGAGCTCGCATTCCCAGATGGTTATGGGTGTCCAGCCCATTTGGGTAAGCGCGGAGATGGCGGCTCGGTCGCGCTCGACGTTGCGACGGAACTTTGCCTCCCAAAATTCAACATTGCGCTTGGGCTGGCTCGGGTTGCACTTGGGGCAGCGATGCCAAAAGCAGCCGTTGACGAAGATGGCGATCTTGCGCCCGGGAAAGGCGATGTCGGGCTTTCCGGGCACCTTCCATTCCAGACGGTATCCCGTGAGGCCCGCGGCGCGCAGGCGCTGGCGAACGAGCAGCTCGGGCTTGGTGTTCGCACGCTTATTGCCCTTCATGGACTTTTTGATGGCGGCGCGACGGCGGACCAGTTCGCGCTCGTCAGCGGAGAGGTCCGAGGTATCGATGCCGTCGAGCAGACCTGGTTTGGGGCGCTTTTTGCTACGGCGCTTAGGTGTGCGCTTGGGCTTGGTGGCGGGCTCGTCGGTCGCGGTGGCCTCGGCGTCGTTGGCGGCGCCGTTGGCCTCAAGCCGATCTTCCTTTAACTCAATCAGAGCATCAATGAGCCCCTTGTCGGCGGGCATCCATTTCACCGTGGCAAGCGAGGTGCGTGGAATCCAGCGGATATCGAGCTGGCGGTCGTGCTTCTGAGGCTCAGCGGATTCATCGGCGAGCGAGCAGTAGTAACACTCCATCGAGAGATGAAAATCGGGGTAGTCATACTCAACGGTATAGAAATCGCGCAGGTTGGTGACTTTTACCTGCAGCTCTTCCATGAGCTCGCGGCGTACGGCGTCTTCGGGCGACTCGCCGCGCATGAGCTTGCCACCTGGGAACTCCCAAAGTCCCTGCATGTCGCCATAGCCGCGCTGTACGGCCAGTAGCTCGTCGGATCCTTCCTTGCGAATGATCCCAGCGGCAACATGAACAGTCTTCAACAGGAGTCCTCTCTCAACATCAACACGTGACAGGCTAGCTACCCGCACCTTACACAACGGTAAGGCAAGCGTAAGCCATATCGATGGTAGCCGACTCGGCTTCTTGCGACTATAGATGCCGTAGACTAATCGCAAGAAAGGACTCGGTATGCAAACCACGCACATGGCGACCCCGGTATTGGAGGTCGCGCATCTCGAAAAGGTATATGGAGCGCTGGGCAACGTGACCCGTGCGCTCAACGATGTCAGCTTTACCATCAACCGCGGTGAATTCGTTGGCATCATGGGCGCTTCGGGCTCGGGCAAGTCGACGTTGCTCAACTGCGTGTCGACCATCGATAGCGCCACGAGCGGCACCATCCGCATCAACGGCCAGGACGTAACACGCATGAAGCAGGCTAAGCTTTCGCAGTTCCGCCGCGAGGAGCTCGGCTTTATCTTCCAGGACTCCAACCTGCTCGACACGCTCACGGCACGCGAGAACATCGCCCTGCCGCTCACCATCGCCCGCACAAACTCGGCAGAGATCTCGACCCGCGTGCAGGATGTAGCAGCGCGCCTGTCCATCAGTCAGGTGCTCGACAAGTATCCCTACCAGATGTCCGGCGGTCAGCAGCAGCGCGTCGCCGCGGCTCGTGCGCTTGTCACCGACCCTACCATGATCATGGCCGACGAGCCCACCGGTGCCCTCGATTCCAAGAGCGCTCGCCTGCTGCTCGAGAGCCTGGAGGCCCTCAATCGCCGCCTGCGCGCCACCGTGCTCATGGTCACGCATGACAGCTTTGCTGCCAGCTACACGAGCCGCGTGCTGTTTATCCGCGACGGCAAGATCTTCACCGAGCTGCGCCGTGGCGACACCGACCGCCGAGAGTTCTTCGACCGCATTATGGAGGTCGTTGCCATGATGGGCGGTGAGGGCTCCGATGCTCTGTAAACTCGCTTGGGGTAACGTCCGCCGCGCCGGCCGCGACTACCTCGTCTACCTTTTGACGCTCACCCTGGGCGTCACGGTCTTCTATGCCTTCAACACCATCTCGATGCAGGTCGACATCGCCGGCATCGATGAAGAGGGCTTGGCGCAGGTAATGGGCAGCATGCTCGGCGACCTGACGTACTTTTTGGCCGGTGTCATGGCCTTTTTGATGGTGTACGCCAATAACTTCATCATGAAACGCCGCAAGAAGGAGTTTGGCCTGTACCAGGTGCTCGGCATGGGGCGCGGGCGCGTCGCCACGATCATGGCGCTCGAGACGGTGATCGTCTCGGTCGTGGCCTTTGTCGCCGGCATTGTGCTGGGTGTGGGACTCTCCCAGCTCATGACGTTCTTTACGGCCTCGCTTTTTAAGACACAGATCGCCAATTTCCACTTCTTTTTCTCGGTGCATGCGTTCAATCTGACCCTTGCCTGCATGCTCGTAATGTTTGTGCTCACGCTACTGCTGAACCTTCGCGCCGTGCGTCGTACCAAACTCATCGAGCTTATGGGTGCCGAGCGTCGCAACGAGAGCATCAAGACGCGCAACCCCTGGATCGCGATTGCCATCTTTGCCGTGGGCGTGGTGCTTGTGGGCGTGGCCTATTACCGTCTGCTACGTGATGGGTTCCCGCTAACCGCGACGGACAGCAAGCTGCAAGAGGCCATGAACCAGTTTGGTATTACGACCGCTATGGTTACCGTGGGCACCTTTGCCCTGTTCTGGGGACTCTCGGGCATGCTCATCAAGCTGCTGCAGAGCCTGCGCGGCGTGTATTGGCGCGGCCTCAACATGTTTACCGTGCGCCAGCTTGCGGCCAAGGTCAACACGGTGTGCTTTTCGATGGGCGTCATCGCGATGCTCCTGTTTTTGGCCATCACCTCGGTGACGTGCGGTATGTCGATTGCCAACGTGATGAACGAAAACCTGGAGCGCTATAATCCGGCCGACATGTCTCAGACGTATGTCTATTACACGCCCGATACGCTCGACTTCTACAAAGAGTCTTTCAATCCGTCTGAGGCCGATCGAATGGTGCTGGCCGATAGTACGGTCGATTTGTACTCCGCATGGCACGGCGATCGTATCGATCACGATAACGTTGCAGACGGTATTAAGGGCAAGTCGGCGGACAACAACGACGAGACCGGCAAGAAGGTCAATATTGCCGATGTTGCCGGTGAGCATGTGCAGATCGATTCGTATCAGAGTTACCCGCTTGGCGGCTCGGATCCTTCGGTGACTCCAAGTGAGATGTGCAAGACCATGGGCGAAAAGCTTCCCAAGGCGTTCGGGGGTAGCAATGCCGATGCGATGGGTCTGTTTGTGACGCCGGCGAGCCAGTACAACAAACTGCGTCAGATGATGGGCGAGGAGCCGGTGCACATCGGTCACGACCAGTATCTGCTCACGTGTGATATGGGCGGCGAGCTGGTCGACCTGTACACCAAGTATATGGCTGGCGGCCATGCCCTTACCTTGGGCGGGCATACGCTCAAGCCCGCAACCGATAAGTCGGACGAAGATACGGCGGCCATCGCCAACTCGGCGATGGGCAGTAATCCGGGTACCGTCGTCGTTGCCGACGAGCTGTTGTCCCAACTTAATCTGCAGCCGTATTCCAGTAGCCTGCTCGTTAACTACAAACAGGGGATGGATACGACCGAGGCAGACGAGAGCATTAAATACACTGTGCTCGACAATCTGCTCGTTGACGGCAAGGAGCCGGGGTCGTGGGGAACCTTCATCACACGCTCCGAGATGTACACGCAAGCAGCGCAAATGAACGGTCTTATTAGCTACCTAGCCATCTACATCGGCTTTGTATTGGTCGTTGCATGCGCGGCGATTCTGTCGATCCAGCAACTCTCCAACGTGGCCGACGGCAGCCGCAGCTATCGTGTGCTGGCACAGATCGGCTGCGACGACCGCCAGATTCGCCATTCGGTGATGGCGCAGCAAGCGGTATTCTTCCTGTTCCCGCTGGCAGTGGGCCTGGCACACTCCTTTGTGGCACTTAAGGTGATCATCGAGCTGGTGAGCATTTTCGGAAATATGAGCATCGGCGGCACCGTGGGCCTCACCTGTGCAATCTTCCTGGCAGCATACGGTGGCTACTTCCTGGTGACCTATCTCATGAGCACCGGCATGGTGCGAGCCGCCATCGCCACCCGCTACAGCGAGTAGCAAGCGGGCAAAACCGTCGCAAAACAAACGCGAACAGCCGCCGCGAACGGGGTCCGGACCCTTTTCGCGGCGGTTTTTGCCTTTCTGGTGCGCCTTAGATGCAAGTGAGTAGTCTTTTTTGGACTTGTCGAGCACACCGCGCCAAACGCTCAATAAAACCGCAGGTCAGCGCTGTGGCGATTCGGGGTGTGCTCGGCCTCCTGCAAAAAGTCTACTCACTTGGTTTTGGCTGCTAGAAGACCGCCGTGAGGGAAGGCAACTTCCTCGCGGCGGTTGGCGTTTGCCCAGATAAAACCTGCCAAAATAAACCTGTCCCTTTTTGGCGTGTCCCTTTTGGCGTGGCTGATTGCTTTGGGCTGTCTTGGAGAAAGCCCGTGAGGCGGCACACAGGCTAATCCTGCGTGTCGCCTCCGTACATGTAGACGATAAAGCCGTCGCCGGTGTCTTGGCTGTGATCCTCCAGGATGCGTTTCATGTTGAGGCGCTCGTAGAACTGCCAGTCAGAGTTGCAGTCGCTCATCAGGAAGAACTTGGTGCACCCGGCTTTGGCGAGTTCGGCGCGCGCAAGGTCGATGAGCTCGCGGCCGAGTCCCTTGCCCTGCCACTCGGGCACAATGATGATCAGGTTGAGCTGGCCCTGGGCATACTCGTTGCCCGTGGCGGCAAAGCGATCGGCCGTGGCCTTTTCGCGACTGTCGCCAAAGAGCGAGCCCTCGAGTTTGGCATCGGCGGTCTTTGCCATCTCGGTTGCCTGGGCGAATAGCTCGTCGCAGCAAGGCTTCCACGTCGGGTTTTTGCGTGGTTTGCCGTCTTCAAAGGTGCCGATGCAGCAGGCGGCGATGATGCGGCCTTCAGCTTCGGCAACGAGCGCGATAGGGGAGCGCTGCAGCTGCATGGCAATGTTAAATCGCGCGCAGAAATCGGCAGCTTCGACGTCGCCGCGGTTGCGTAGCGTGTTGCACCACAGCCGGTTGTAGATGGCGGCGATACCATCCAGGTCGTCGAGCGTGGCGGCGCGCAGGGTTACGTTGTCAAGGCTCATGGAGGCTCCTTCCAAGTTGGGTCAGGCCATCTATGAGTGTGGCATGGCCGCAGGGCCGCCGCATCAACCATTCGGTAGACGACCCCCGATTCCACGGGGGCGGAGAGATAGTCGTTGGGGACGTTCTTAAACGACTAGTCAAACAAGAACGTCCCCAACGACTACTCATTTAAGTACGTCCCCAATGAGTGCTCCCAATGAGTGTGCAGCCAAGGTGATGCCGTTGTTTTGGCAACGACAGACACTATGACCCAATCCGAGGGCACTAAAAAGATAGGAGCCCCCGCTCGTGACCGCGGGTCGGGGCTG
>UQKL01000020.1 GCA_900541695.1 uncultured Collinsella sp.
TAGACCTCGAGGTCGCGGTCGCCGAACTTGTTCATGAGGTACTCGAGCTGCATGAGCTCGTCCCAGGTGCCGCCGACGCCCATCAGGAACACGGCGTCGTAGCCCTCGTCGGCGACCTTGTCGGCGAGCGCGGTCATCTTCTTGCCGGTCTCGTAGAGCGCCTTGCCGTCCTCGAGATAGCCCTCCTGGTCGAAATGCATGATCTCGATCTTCTCGGTTTCCTTCATTTGTCTCTCCTTTCTGGGGTTGTTTCCACATCCCCCATGCCAACGGGCATCAAAACCCGCTTACATTCCGTAACACTCAGCCGCTTTGGCCTTAAGCGCATTGACTGACTCTTCGTAGCCCTCTGCCTTGACCTCCATTTGCTTGGAGACGGCATCGAGATACGGGTGCACGTTCCATGACTTCAGACGCTCGGCGATCATGGCCGCAATCGTCTGGAAGAACACAAGATTGGGAATTGCGCTGAGCAGCGGAGCCACCTGAGGCACCGCAACCTCGTGAGCCCTACCCTTGGGATGGGCCGTGAGCAGCACCGTTTTTGCCGTAACGTTCGATAGCGCATCGGCGATATTCGCAAGACGCTCCGACCCCTGCGGATCGTCGACGATAAACACCAGATAGCCCGGAACGATCTGCATCTCGGGACCGTGGACGAACTCCTCGCCTTCGTGATGCATGGCAGGAATCTTGATGGTCTCGCTCAGCTTGAGCGCTGCCTCCTCGGCAACACCATAGTTGGGGCCGTTGCCGACGACCATGGCGGGCATGTGCTCAGAAAGCTCGAGCATGTGATCTTGGACATATGCCTCGGCGGTCTTGCACATCACGGCATTAGCCTGGATAGCCTCGCGCAGGTCATCAAGACGCTGAGCAACGCCCTTGGCGTCAATCGTTCCGCGCGCCTGACCGCCGTAAATACCAAAGAGCACCAGGTACTCAACGAGAACCTCGACGCCCAGAGTCACAAAGTCCACCGACTCGACGCCCACACCGTAGTCAAGAACGATGTCAGCGTGTTCCTTGATGGGTGCCTCGACGTTTGCCGTGAGCGCAACTGCAGCCATATCGTGTGCGCGCATGTAATCGAGCGCCGCAATCGTATTGGTTGAATAGCCGCTCTGCGAGACGGCAATGTTAAGCGCATGCTGTGGATAGGTGTGTTCAAAATCGATGAAGGCCTCGGGCGTCACAACGGACACCTGCATCTGCAGCGCATCTTGCAGGTAATCGCGGGCGCAATCCGCAGCATGGCGCGACGAACCCGAAGCAACGATGCGCAGCGCGTCAAAAGAACCGGACTGGAAAATATCAACGAGCTGCGCTACCAGCTCAGACGAACGCTCGAGGTTCTCTCCCATACGCACATGGGCAAGCTGAACGTAATCGAGCATCTTCATCGTCTCACCTCGTAACAAATCATTAGTATTTGATACCAATCACAGTTATAGGTTACGGCTTTTTGATACCTCTTTGTCGATTAATTTATCCCCATCGGCGAACGGTCGATTTTGAGCCATGTAAGGTTGTATATGCAGTCTACTCAACGAATCAAAATTCCGTCAGCTTTTCAGCCCGTTATGCAAAAAACCAGCTAGTACGTATAGGTATATCCACCCGCATCACCGCGGTTAAACGACTTGACGTACTCGATCGCCTGGCCGCTCGCATCGAAGCTCACACACTCAAGCGTCAAGGCAAGATCGCCCTGCTCCAGTCCAAGCAGGCCGGCATCTCGCGCGCCCAGCGCTTCGATATCGAGCTTTTCCTGTGCCATGACCGGCTTTCGGCCCAACATCTCATAGGTCTCGTACAAACTGAAGACCGACACGTCAATATCTTCGATTGTAGGAAACAGCAGGCACGGAATGAACGCCATCTCAATCGATACGGGATCGCCGTTGACGCAGTTCAAACGCCGAATCGAATACAGCAAATCGTCCTCGGCAATGCCAAACAGGTTGGCATAATATGGGCCCGCACAACGCTTGGAACGCGCGAGGATACGGACGGACGGCTCGCCGCCCGAAGCACGAACCGATTCGCGAAAGCCTCCCGTTCGCTCGTAAGCAACGGGCACCTTCTGTGCCACAAACGCGCCCTTTCCGCGGACGCGTCGAATCTGCCCACGCCGAACCAGCTCATCGACAGCGCTTCGGATGGTCAAGCGTGTCGTACCGAATTCCTCGGCGAGGTCTTTTTCGGACGGAATCATGGAACCCGTAGGATATATACCGCGCTCGATACGCTCCTCGATGCGGCGTCGAATGCGCATATAAACCGGGGTGGCATCTACTGTTTCAGCCATTGTTCACCTGCCACGCTCCTCATGCCGTTCTTCTCGCCGTTATCGGCAAAGCGGAACTTTGTGGGCAAAATCACCGATTTGCAATGCTCCACAAAACGCATGTCCTTATCAAATTCCATCGTGCTCTCATAGAACACCGGCGTTCCCTCTTCTTGCTGGAGCAACTCGGCCTCTTCGGCGTTCAAACGCGAGATGGAGATATGCTCACGTCCATGCTCAACGCGCACGCCGCCTTCTTTGAGCAAGACATCGTAAAGGCTCTCACACTCAAAATCGTGATCGGGAAGCGAGGGGCACAGGGACAGGTTAACGTGAGCCGTCTCGATTGACGCCGGCTCGCCCTCAATAAGTCGAACACGCTGCATGCGGAGCAAAGGAGCGCCTACAGCCACCCCAAGCTTGTCGGCAAGCGCCTCATCCGCCTCGATGGCCCCGGTGGAAACCAGACGAGAAGAGGGGTGCAGGCCGGCAGTCCGCACAGCATCGGAGAAGTTATACGTTTCCTGAAAGATATTGAGCGGTTTGGGAGGACACACATACGTACCCGATCCGCGACGGCTCTCGAGCGTTCCACACGAGATGAGCCGCGTGATACCGGCGCGCAACGCCGTACGCGAAACGCCAATCTCTTCGCACAGCACGCGCTCGGCCGGCAGGCGATCGCCGCCGGCAAGCTGATGGTGCTGGATATACCAAAGAATCCCCTCAACAGCACGATCTTTGGGGGGAATTGCATAAGATTCGCCTGCCATTGCACAGACTCCTCGTTCAGAAACGTATGTCGCCAAAATTAGGCCAGACCACCCATGGCATCAAATTCGGCCTTGATCTTCTCGGCGACATTCCGATACGACTTATACAGGCTTGAATCGCGTTTGACTTCATCGGTCATAACGGGAATCTCTAATTTGGAAACCTCATCTTTTCCCGTCTGAACCGCCACAACAACGCCCATACCAAGACACATATTACGCTTGGCAGCGTTTATTTTCGCCGCCTTGGCAGGATTTGCCAGGATACGCTGGGCAAATTCCTGTTTTGAGGCCACTTCCTCGGCCTCCGGATCGCCCGCCTCGGCTACTTCGCACTGCAACACGTCCGCATAGTCAAAAATCTTCGGCTCGCCGCCGCGCTGATGCACGGCCCACTTGCGACGCGTGGCATCCTGGTAGATAGCCGGCAAAAACGTAAACCGCGGCGGGTCCAAAATCGTATCCGTGATGGTAAACACATCGGGATCAAAGGCATCCTGCGGATTTTTCTTCTTGAACAGCCCCATATCAGCCTCCCGTACTAGCATTAAACAACTCAAGCTGAATATAGCACCAATTTCAAGCCGCCGCTTTACCGTATCGGTGCGCGGCGTCTATGGCTCGACCAGCGGAAAAGTTCACGGACGAGGGCCGGGGTGCCTGCTTTGTTTTGAGAAGTGGGCTTCGCGAACTTCTCAAAACAAAGCAGGCACCCCGGCCCCGCCAGCAAATAGCGGACACTCTGCACGCAATCTATGCAAACAAGCAAGTGCGCTTAGCTATATTCGGTAAGGTCAAGCACACTGTCCTTCACGATAAGCGCCGGCTCCAGAACGACCTCTTCGGCACGTCTACCGCCCCTACCGGCAAGACGCTTGGACATGCAGCCAAAAGCATGCTCCGCAAGAACACCGGGATCCTGCTCAATCGCGGTCAGCGCCGGCTCAAAGAGAACGTCAGCCGCCGAGTTGTCGTAACTCACCACAGAGATGTCGCCCGGGATGCTCTTCCCCATCTCGTGCAAGCGCTTGAGCAGACCGAGGGCAATGTTGTCCGAGCTTGCGAACACGGCGGTGGCATCGGTTGCAAGCACCGCCTCCGAGGCCTCGTATGCGCTCGGAATGTAATACTCGCTCTCGAACTCCAGACGGGCGTCGATGGGCAGGCCAACCTCGCGCAGTGCGCGCTCATAGCCGGCAAGTCGTTTGCGACCCGTATTGGAGCGGCGCGCGTTAACCAGGCAGGCAATGCGGCGGTGGCCTTGCTCGATCAGATAGCGGGTAGCCATATAGCCGCCCATCTCGTGGTCGAACATCACCTTGTCGCACTCGAGTCCCTCAATGGCACGGTCGACCATTACGGCCGGGATGGGCAGGTGGCTGACTTCTTCGCGCAGGGCGCGGTCGTCGGAGAACTCGTCGCCCACGACCAGGAAGACGCCATCAACGCCGCGCGTCACCAGCTGGCGCAGCAGCTCCAGATCGTCATCGGCGCTTCCGCCCGAGTTGGTAATGAAGAGCGCATAGCCGTCCTCGCGACAGCGCTTTTCCAAGCTCCCGGCGAGCGAGGCAAAAAAGCGGCTCTCGATGTTAGGGACGATAAGGCCCAGCGTGCGCGACTCGCGCATGACCAGACTACGCGCAATCTGGTTAGGAACATAGTGGTTGCGCGCCGCGACCTCCTTGATGAGCTTGCGGTTTTCTTCCGAGATGCGACAGGGCCGATTATTGAGAACAAGCGAGACCGACGAGGGGGAAAGCCCCACCTCCTGGGCGATCTGCTTGAGGGTGACTTTGTTGGCCATCTCGCTCCTTCCAGGTTTACGCGCAATCTCTTGAAAGTATAGCGACCGCCCCTCTACCTCGGTGATAAACACTTTACCAATCCGGTGGACGGCTGTTTTATCGCCGCCAGCGCACCAAATCCGTCCGGGTGGGGTATATTGCAATCGATTGATGACAACGACCACCAAAAGGCGGATATTCGTATGCACGAGAACGACTTTTTTAACGAGGACCTGCTGTGCGCGCTTGCTGGCGTTGCCGGCGAGGACAACGTGCTGATGAGCGAGCCCATGCGCGAGCACACCACGTTTAAGATCGGCGGCCCGGCCGACGTCTTTGTCACGCCCGATACCGAGCAGGGCCTCGTCGCCACGCTCGATACCTGCTATCGCTGCGATCTGCCCCTCACCATCGTGGGCAACGGCTCCGACCTGCTCGTCGGCGACAAGGGCATCCGTGGCGTCGTCGTGGCGCTGGGCGAGGGACTCTCCGACATTACGGTCGACGGCACGCACGTCACGGCGGCAGCCGGCGCCTTGCTTTCCGATGTCGCCGCTGCGGCAGCCGAGGCCGGTCTCACCGGCATGGAGCCCATCTCGGGCATCCCCGGATCGGTCGGCGGCGCCTGCTACATGAACGCCGGCGCCTACGGTGCCTGCATGGCCGATGTGCTGGGGTCCGTGCGCGTCTACAAACCCGCTCGCATGCTCGACGACGGCACCCGCGGCAGCGGCAACATCATCGAGTTCGATGTCGATGAGCTCAACCTGGGCTATCGCAAGAGCCGCATCGCCGACGACGGCTTTATCGTTCTTTCTGCCACCTTCAACCTCGCACCGGGCAACGCCGCGATGATCAAGGCCGACATGGACGGCTACCGCCAGCGCCGCGAGGACAAGCAGCCGCTCGACATGCCGAGTGCCGGCTCCACCTTCAAGCGCCCCGAGGGCTACTTTGCCGGCAAGCTCATCATGGATGCCGGCCTGCGCGGCCATGCTGTCGGCGGCGCGCAGGTGAGCGAGAAGCACTGCGGCTTCATCGTCAACGCCGACCACGCCACCGCCGCCGACGTCGACGAACTCATCCGCGACATCCAAGCCAAAGTCAAAGAGCAGTTCGACGTAGACCTAGAACCCGAAGTCCACCGAGTAGGCGAATTTTAATAGCCCGCTCGCCGCGGTCCACTTTAATTAATAACGGGACAAGTGATGTAGCTCACTTGTCCCGTTTTCATTTATTTGCGAAGAACATCGGCCATCCGCAGGATTGAAATCATCGACCGATAAGTGAGTTCCACCTTTTCGCCCGCAAGCAGTCGTTTCGAGCCAATCTCATCTAGCCCCACAAGCCGAGAAAACAGCAAGCTACTCATCATGCCCTCGTCAATTGATTCCTTTATGGTCTTCAAAACGTCCGTATCATGAAGCGACGCCGAGCTGTAGGGGGCAACACGAGCGGAACTCTCAATTAACGACGAGACAAAAGGATGGAGATGCTTTGGACATAGTCCATCAAACACCACATCCCCATTGTCATCCGAGCCGACTAGTCGCCAACTATAATGATCGACCCAGTCGTCTCCGTCATATATGGTGTCCATGAGCAACTTCCCGTCTAGAGAGAAACCTGTTTGAACATCGGGGCGCAAGACCGCAATCCATATAGGACCCGCAGCAGCTCCAACCCAACGCACCACACGACAATTGTATATTGCGACTATTTTAGATCTACATGATCAGTTCGAGTTCGCAACAAGGCGATTATTGCAGCTAGGTTATATTTCATTTTCCACTTTGATGAGCCGTCGGCTCCAAATTCCAAAACCGAAGTCCACGGAGTCGATAATTTTATTTAAAAAGAAGGCCCCGAAAGGGGCCTTCGCCATCTTTATATCAGACAACCAGTCCGGTGTATCGCGCTTTGAACCCGGAAGGTCCGGGACTGCGGGCGAGGCATAAGGTTGGTCGCGAGTTCCGCACGCAAAGAAGGCCACTTAATGTGGCCTTCGTCTTGCGCAGGACTGTAGAGCAGGCAACCTTATGCCTCGCCCGCAGTCCCGGACCAACCAGCTTCAAGCCGCAGTTACGACAGCGCAATACCGCCGAGCCAGCCCCAACGCACGCCAGAGCCAGTGCCGTAGAACCCAATGAACGAGTCAAGCGACCTCGACGTGATGGCGCCCTCGTTACTCATAACGATGCCGCCGCCAACGTAGATGCCCACGTGGCCATAGATCAGGCCCGGTATGCCGGTGCCGCTATGCGATGAGTCGGCAACAATCATACCCACCTGCAGCGCCGAGCGGTCGGAGCTATAGCACCAGGCGTTAAACATATCGCACGCGTTACCGCCAAAGTAGCCAACGCCGGCGTTACGGAAGACATTGGTAACCCACGCCGCGCACCAGTTCTGACCCGGCGAAGGCGTGGAGTAGCACGCGTTGACGACGGCCTGCTGCTTGCCCGAGCCGGCATTCTGCTGCGGAGTTCCGGGCGCATACGATCCACCACCCGAGCTCGAACCACCCGAGTAGGAATTGTTCTTGTTCGCGGCGGCCGCGGCAGCAGCGGCGGCCTTCCTGGCAGCCTCCTCGGCCTGGGCGGCAGCGAGAATCTCGGAATCACGCTGAGCCATGAGCTCCTTGACGTCGTCGGAAAGACCGCTCAGCACGGTCTGGACTTCTTGCTGCTTGGCCTGCATGTCCTGCATCTGGGCAGTCTGCTGATCCTTGAGCTTCTCCAAGTCGGCCTTCTGCGACTCAAGCTCGGTCTTTTGCGCATCGAGCTCTTCCTGGATGGTCTGAATGTCCTCGATGGCGTCGCGGTCGCTCTTGTTGATCTTCTCAACATAGTGCGCATTGGCGACGAGCTCCTCAAACGAGCCCGAGGCGAGCAGCAGCGACAGGATGTTGGTGCCGCCCGACTTATAGCTGGCGGAAACGCGATCGGAAAGATCGCCGCGCTTCTTTTTGAGCTCGGCCTTCTTTTCGTCAATCTGCGCCTGCGTGCTGTCAATCTGGCCCTGTACGCCCTCGATATCGTTGAGGGTCTGGGCGTTCTTGTTGGCCAGCGCCGCGTATTCATTTGCGATGCTGTCGAGCTGGGCCTGGACCTCGTCAAGCTGAGCCTGGGCCGCATTGAGCTTGTCGGTGGTTTCCTTGGTGGCCTCCGCAGCATGGGCGCGAGCGGGCAGACCAAAAAGAACGGCTGCAGAAGCTGCGCCGAACAGGGCCTTGAGGGCAGTGCGACGCGAAAGCTCCTGGGAAAGGATGGAATCGCTGTTTGGTGACATATCTACTCCGTTACATGTTTATTTATATGTCGCTCAACTCATACATATTAGCGTACATCCGGCGCATCCCAACGATTTCCACGAACGGCAGCAAACCGTATGGTCGGCGGCTCATATGCAAACGTCAAGGTCGAGGGTATGCCCACGCCAAACATTTCAATGAGTACGTTAGCATGTTCATCTGCTTTTCCTGCCCTGCACCTTTTGGCCCCCCCCCCAGCTGCGCTATACTCCCCTCAAGAAGTGTTCCTGATTCGATAGGAGACTACATGTCCAAAGCACTCGACCCCAAAGACACCTGCGTCCTCGTTACCGGCGGCGCCGGCTTTATCGGCTCGCACACCGTCGTTCAGCTGCTCGAGGGTGGCTACCAGGTTGTCGTCGTCGATGACCTCTCCAACTCCAGCGCCGTTGCCATCGACCGCGTCAAGACCATCGTGGGCGACGAGGCCGCCAAGAACCTCACCTTCTACGAGGCCAACGTGCTCGACCGCGATGCGATGAACAAGATCTTCGATACCCACCAGATCGACCGCGTCATCCACTTCGCCGGCTTTAAGGCCGTTGGCGAGTCGGTGAGCAAGCCCGTCGAGTACTACCACAACAATATCGAGAACACCCTGTTGCTCATCGACGTCATGCGCAACCACGGCTGCAAGTCCATCATCTTCTCGAGCTCCTCGACCGTCTACGGCGATCCCGACAACCCGCCCGTCACCGAGGAGGACCCCAAGAAGCCCGCGACCAACCCCTATGGTTGGACCAAGTGGATGATTGAGCAGATCCTCATGGACGTCCACACCGCCGACCCCGAGTGGGACGTTGTGCTGCTCCGTTACTTCAACCCCATCGGCGCCCATCCGTCGGGCCTGATCGGCGAGGACCCCAAGGGTATCCCCAACAACCTGGTGCCCTACGTCGCCCAGGTCGCCGTGGGCAAGCTCGAGGCCGTTCAGGTCTTTGGCAACGACTACCCCACCCCCGACGGCACCGGCGTGCGCGACTACATCCACGTTTGCGACCTGGCCTCGGGCCACGTTGCCGCCCTCAACTGGATGAACGGCAAGACCGGCGTCGAGATCTTTAACCTGGGCACTGGCACCGGTACCTCGGTGCTCGAGGTCGTCGCCGCCTTCTCCAAGGCCTGCGGCAAGGAGCTGCCCTATGTGATCCGCGAGCGCCGCGCCGGCGACATCGCCGCCAACTGGTGCGATGCCTCCAAGGCCGAGCGTATGATGGGCTGGAAGGCTCAGTACGACATCGCGGACATGTGCCGCGACAGCTGGAATTGGCAGAGCCATAATCCCAACGGCTTCGCCGACGCCGAGTAGCCACTCCCCCGCGATAGATTTTTTGGCCCCGGTCTCCAATGTGAGACCGGGGCCTTTTTCATGGCATGCAACCATTCACCGAAATACTTCCAACTTTTTTATCTTGCCTGTACATGTTTAAACAACATGTTCTACAATAGGTACATCGAATCAGAACACCGGGGGCGGACTGTTCTTCCATCGGCAAGCCGACCCCACAACAAAAAGGTTGGTGAGCGCATTCATGGAGCGTGCAAGCGGTGTCCTCATGCCCGTCTCATCTCTGCCCGGCCCTTATGGAATCGGCGGCTTTGGCTGGAATGCCTACGACTTCGTCGATTTCCTCGCCTCGTGTAAACAACACTACTGGCAGATTCTGCCCCTTACGACGACGAGCTATGGCGACTCGCCCTATCAGTCGTTCTCGGCCCGTGCGGGCAACCCCAATTTCATTGACTTTGCCGAGCTTATCGAGGCCGGCTATCTGGAGCAGCGAGATATCGACGGCGTGTACCTGGGCTCCGACCCCAGCAATGTTGACTATGGCGCCATCTTTGGTGGCCGTCGTCAGATTCTCGACCGCGCCGCCGAACGCTTTGCCGCCGACAAGCCGGCCGACTTCGACGACTTTGTCCAAACCAACAAAGACTGGCTCATCCCCTACTGCGAGTTCATGACCGTCAAGGAGGAGTGCGGTCTCAAGGCATTTTGGGAGTGGCCCGAGGAGCTCCGTACCCGCGGCGAGGCTTCTGCCAAGGTCTGCGCCGCCCATCCCGCGCGCATGCTCTACCACCAGATGACGCAGTACTTCTTCGATCGTCAGTGGAGTCGCCTCAAGGCCTATGCCAACGAGCGCGACATCCTCATCATCGGCGACCTGCCCATCTATGTCTCGCGCGACTCCGTCGAGATGTGGGCCACGCCCGAGCTCTTTAAGATCGACGCCGCCGGCAATCCCGTAAGTGTCGCCGGCACGCCGCCCGACCAGTTCTCGGCCACCGGCCAGTACTGGGGAAGTCCCATCTACGACTGGGACGCCATGGAAGCCGACGGTTTCTCCTGGTGGGAGGGCCGCATCCGCGCCGCCCTCAACATGTACGATGTCATCCGCCTGGATCACTTCCGCGGCTTCGAGGCCTATTGGGAGGTGCCGTTCTCCTCACCCGATTCGTCCTACGGTTCGTGGACGCAGGGTCCCGGCCTCAAGTTCTTCAAGACACTCGAGGAAAAGCTCGGCACGCTGCCCATCATCGCCGAGGACCTGGGCTTCCTCACCCCCGGCGTCATCGACATGCGCGACAACTCGGGCTTCCCCGGCATGAAGATCCTGCAGTTTGCCTTTGAGGGCACCAACTCGTACTACCTGCCGCATAACTACATCGCCAACACCGTCGCCTATGTGGGCACCCACGACAACGAAACGGCGCGCGGTTGGTTTGAGGGAACGGCCACCCCGCGTCAGCGCGAGCAGGCAGCCCTGTACACCCATCAGCAGACCGGCGAACCCATGGCAGATGCACTCAATCGCACCATCGCCGCCAGCGTGAGCGATACCTGCATCTACACCATGCAGGACCTGCTCAATCTGGGCAACGAGGCGCGCATTAACACCCCCGCCACCCTGGGCGGAAACTGGACCTGGCGCATGCTCGATGGCGCCATCACCCGCGAGCTCGAGCACAAGCTCACCGGCTGGACCGAGACCTACTTCCGCATCCCATCGGAAGCCGAAATCGAGCTTCCTCAATAGGAGCCACCGCGCCCGACCCCACCCCACCGTGCGGACGCGACCGCTTTTCCCGCGCGAGGCCACTCCAATCCCCTCGCGCGGGCTTCTTTTGAATTTCTGACATGTCGTCAACTCGCCACAGGAGGAAACATGCCCTGTATCAATCTTGCGGATCTTGCCGAGCAGTCCTTTGGAACTTCGCTCGAGCAACTCGATGACCGCCGCATTTACAAACTGCTGGTCAAGCTCGTGCAGGAGCGCTCTGCTGCCTGCCCACTCAACAATGGCAAGAAAAAGCTCTACTACATCTCTGCTGAGTTTTTGATTGGAAAACTGCTGATCAACAACATGATCGACCTTGGCATCTATGCCGAGGTTAAAGACCAGCTCACCGCTGCCGGCCACGACCTCAACAAGATTGAGGAGTTTGAGGTCGAACCGTCGCTGGGCAACGGCGGCCTGGGCCGTCTGGCCGCGTGCTTCCTGGATTCCATTGCCACGCTGGGCCTTACCGGCGACGGTGTGGGCCTCAATTACCATTACGGTCTGTTCCGTCAGCGTTTTACCGACAACCAGCAAAAGGCCGTCCCCGATGAGTGGCTTAGCGAGCAGGACATCCTGATCGATGACGACCGCTCCTACACCGTCGAGTTTGGCGATTTTGCCGTTACCTCCAAGCTCGTCAACATCGATGTGCCCGGTTACGACCAGCCCACCAAGAACCGCCTGCGTCTGTTCGACCTGGCAAGTGTCGACGACGGCCTGGTCCCCGGCAGCTCCATCGACTTCGACAAGACGAAGATCGCCAAGAACCTCACCTTGTTCCTCTATCCGGATGATTCCGATGAGCAGGGCCGCCTGCTTCGCATCTACCAGGAGTACTTCATGGTGAGCAACGCCGCCCAGCTCCTGATCGATGAGGCCGTCGAGCGCGGCAGCAACCTGCACGATCTGGCCGACTACGCCGTGGTCCAGATCAACGACACGCACCCCACCATGGTCATTCCCGAGCTCATCCGCCTGCTCACCACCGAGCACGACATCGAGTTTGACGAGGCCGTTACCATCGTGCGCTCCATGGTCGCCTACACCAACCACACGATCCTTGCCGAGGCGCTCGAGAAGTGGCCGCTCGCCAGCCTGCAGAAGGTCTCGCCCGCCATCGCCGACATCATCGTCAAGCTCGACGAGGTTGCCAAGGCCGAGCACGACGACCCGCGCGTCGCCATCATCGACGAGCACGACACCGTCCACATGGCCCACATGGACATCCACTTTGGCTTCTCCATTAATGGCGTCGCCGCACTCCACACCAAGATTCTGGAGGACACCGAGCTTCACCCGTTCTACGAGATCTATCCCGAGAAGTTCTCCAACAAGACCAACGGCATCACCTTCCGCCGTTGGATCCAGGGAGCCAACCCTGCGCTTGCCAGCCTGCTCGACGATGTGATCGGCACCGATTGGCGCAGCACCGGCGACCTGAGCAAGCTCGCCGAATTCGCTAACGACAAGGATGTTCTTGAGCGCCTGGCCGCCACCAAGGCCGAGGCCAAGACCATCATGCGCCAGTTCATGGCGCTCGAGCAGGGCGTGACGATTCCATCCAACGCCATCATCGACGTCCAGGTCAAGCGCATCCACGAGTACAAGCGCCAGCAGATGCTCGCGCTCTACATCATCTGGAAGTACCTCGACATCAAGAACGGTAACAAGCCCGAGCACCCCGTCACCATCATCTTTGGCGGCAAGGCGGCACCTGCCTATACCATCGCCCAGGATATCATCCACCTAATCCTGACGCTTTCCCAGTGGATCGCCAACGACCCCGACGTGGCCCCCTACCTGCAGGTCGTCATGATCGAGAACTACAACGTCACCGCCGCCGAGCGCGTGATTCCCGCTGCCGACATCTCCGAGCAGATCAGCCTGGCCTCCAAGGAGGCGAGCGGCACCTCTAACATGAAGTTCATGCTCAACGGCGCTTTGACCCTGTGCACACTCGACGGCGCCAACGTGGAGATTGCCGAGCTCGTGGGCGACGAGAACATCTACACCTTTGGTGCCTCTTCCAAGCAGGTCGAGCAGCTCTACGCCGACGGCAGCTATGACGCCGGCGCGCTCTATCGCAAGCCCGGCATCAAGCTGCTGGTGGACTTCATCACCAACCCCGCCTTTATGGCGACCGGCAACGCCGAGCGCCTGCAGCGTCTGCACGACGACATCAAGGGCAAGGACTGGTTTATGGCCCTGCTCGACATTGAGGAGTACATCCAGACCAAGGAGCGCGTGCTGGCAGACTACGAGGACCAGGACGCTTGGATGCGCAAGGCGCTGATCAACATCGCCAACGCCGGCACCTTCTCGTCTGACCGCACGATCTCCCAGTACAACGACGAGATTTGGCACCTGAGCTAATTTCGTTTCCTTTACCCATCCTCTTGAAAGCGGAGTCGCGGCAACGCGGCTCCGCTTTTTTGCCCGCGTGTTGCCCGTGGCCCGCCTCGACAAAATCGTCTCAATCTGTAACACCTACTCGGCCAAAACGGCCCTACCTGTTACAGATCAAGACAAACCGGTCCTTTCCCTAGGGTTTATCTCAATCTGTAACATCTAACGTCTGAAATCCGCCCTTACTGTTACAGATCGAGACAAAAGGATAAGCCGGCTAATACAATCTCGTTCTGTAACAGGTAGCTGCCGAAATCAGCCTCCCGTGTTACAGATCGAGATGAAAGGATAGGCAGCTCGATGCTGTCTCAATCTGTAACATCTAGACCCAATTTGGCCCTCCTCCTGTTACAGATCAAGACAAACTGGCAGATGAACGGCCCCAACACAAAGAAAGGCTCCCCTCTCGCCCAGTGACGGGAGGGGAGCCTTATATGTGACCACGGCAAAAGGATGGCAAAGCCGCAGTCGCCCAAAAGGAGGGCCTGATTGGATCGGGCCTAGATAAGGTTCTTGCCAGACACCTTATCGAAGAGGTGGGTCGCGTTCTTCTCGAACTTGAACCAGATGGTGTCGCCAGCCTTGAGCGCACCCTTGGCCTCGAGGTCGACGACGGGGATAATCAGGACGAACTGGCCATCGGGAGCGGTCACGTGGACATGCTCGGTCGAACCCATGAGCTCGGTCACCTCGACGGTGCCCTGAAGCGCACCCTCCTCGTCCTTGTCGGCAAGCAGAATCTGCTCGGGGCGCACGCCGGCCGTAATCTCCTTCACGTCGCCGCCATCCCAGTTGAGGGCAAGCTGAGCGCAAGTCTCGGGGGCGAGTGCCACGTTCATATCCTCGGTCTTGACGGTAAAGCCGTCGCCCGAGCGCACCAGCTGGGCATCGAAGAAGTTCATCTGCGGCACGCCGATGAAGCCGGCGACGAAGATGTTCGCGGGATGGTTGAAGACCTCCTGCGGCGTGGCGATCTGCTGGACAACGCCGTCCTTCATGACCACGATACGGTCGCCGAGGGTCATGGCTTCGGTCTGGTCGTGAGTAACATAGATGAACGTACCCTTGATCTCGTGGCGCAGCTTGATGAGCTCGGCACGCATCTGGTTACGAAGCTTGGCATCCAGGTTGGACAGCGGCTCGTCCATCAGGAAGACCTTGGGGTCACGCACGATGGCGCGGCCGATGGCGACGCGCTGGCGCTGGCCGCCCGAGAGCGCCTTAGGCTTGCGGTCGAGGTACTCGGTGATACCCAAGATCTCGGCAGCGGAGCGAACCTTGCGGTCGATCTCGTCTTTGGGGACCTTCTTGAGCTCAAGCGTAAACGCCATGTTCTCGTACACCGTCATGTTGGGGTACAGAGCGTAGCTCTGGAACACCATGGCGATGTCGCGGTCCTTGGGCGCCACGTCGTTGACGCGCTTGCCGTCGATGAGCACATCGCCCGAGGTAATGTCCTCCAGGCCGGCAACCATGCGCATCGTCGTGGACTTACCGCAGCCAGAGGGACCAACGAGAACGACGAACTCCTGGTCGTGAACGGTGAGGTTGAAGTCCTCTACAGCGAGCACGCCATCCTCGGTAACCTTAAGGTTATGCTTCTTCTCCTCGGTCTTCTTCTTTTTGCCAAAGAAGCCCTTCTTTTTGGACTCGGTGTTGGGATACACCTTCTGAACATGTTTGAGAACGATCTCGGCCATGTCTTTACCTTTCGATGTGCGGCGCCGCGCTGAGGGGCGCCGCAGAAACTTGCAAAACAGTTACGGCATCAGCCCTTGACGGCACCTGCCACCACGCCGTCGATGATGTACTTCTGGCAGAGGATGTACATGATGACGATGGGGATAACGACCATCATGATGCAGGCCATCATGGGGCCGAGCTCGACGTGGCCATAGCCGCCGCGGAAGTACTGGATCAAGATAGGAATGGTCTTGTACTTGGTGGAGTCGAGGGTGAGGTAGGGCAGCAGGTAGTCGTTCCAGACCCACATGGTCTCGAGAATGCCGACCGAAAGATAGGTGGGCTTCATGATGGGAAGGACGATTTTAAAGAACACCTGGACCGGGTTGCAGCCATCAATCATGGCCGCCTCTTCGATCTCGAGCGGGATGTTCTTTACAAAGCCGGCGAACATAAAGACCGCCAGGCCCGCGCCAAAGCCCAGATAGATAAAGCAGATGTTGAACGGCGTGTTAAAGCCAATGCGGTCCGCCAAATTGGACAGCGTGAACATGAGCATCTGGAACGGTACGACCATCGAGAACACGAACAGGTAATAGAAGAAGTTCGAGATCTTGCTGTTGACGCGAACCACGTACCAAGCGCACATGGAGCAGCACACCAAGATCAGCACGACCGACGTGACCGTGATGATGAGCGAGTACATAAATGCCGAGGCAAAGCCCTGCTCGTTAAGGGCGTGCACGTAGTTTGCAAGGCCGTTGAACGTCTCGGGCGTGAGCAGATCGAACGCCGTGGTGGTGCTGATTGCGGTCGCTTTCTTAAAGGAATTGAGCGCAATCATAAACACGGGGTAGATCCACGCGAGCGACAGGATCGTAAAGAAAATCGAGAGCGCGCGGTTGATAACCTTATCGCGTTTCATTACTGCTGCACCTCCTTGGACCTCGTGGCCTTAAGCTGAATCATGGAGATGGCTACGACCAGGATGCAGAAGATAACCGCCTTGGCCTGACCGATGCCCTGCCATGCGATACCGGCACGCGAATAGAACGTGTTGTAGATGTTCAGGGCGAGCATCTCGGTGGAGTGCGCGGGGGCGCCGCCGGTAAGGGCGAGGTTCTGGTCGAACAGCTTAAAGCCGTTGGTGATGGACAGGAACAGGCAGATGGTGATGGTCGGCATCAGGTTAGGGATCTTAACCTTCCAAAACGTCTGCCATGCCGTGGCACCGTCGACCTTGGCGGCCTCGATGTAGTCGGACGGAATGGACTGCAGACCAGCGATGTAGATGATCATCATGTAGCCGACCTGCTGCCACAGGGTCAGGATGATAAGGCCCCAGAAGCCGGCAGCGGAGTTAAGGGCAATGAGCTGGGCGCCCACGTTGGAGAGCAGGCAGTTGATCAGGATCTGCCAGATGTAGCCCAACACGATGCCGCCGATCAGGTTAGGCATAAAGAAGATCGTACGGAAGATGTTGGTGCCTTTGAGCGCCTTGCGGGTGAGCGCCTGCGCAATTGCCAGGGCGATCACGTTGATGAGCACCGTCGACAGGAAGGCAAACGCCACGGTAAAGAAGAACGACGTGGCAAACTGCGGATCGGACAGCGCGCGCACGTAGTTCGCGATACCGACAAAGTGCGCGTTGTTAATGGTAATAAACTGGCAGAACGAGAGATAGAAGCCCTGGATAAAAGGGATCACGAACCCGATCATAAACGCCAGGCACGTGGGCAGCATAAAGAGCGGCCACCAGCGCTTGAGTGCTTTGCCCATAAAAGGGTCCTTTCAATATGCAGGGGGCGGGCAAACCAACGTCTGCCCGCCCCCTGTCGCTAATCAGATAGCTTGGGCAGCAACTGCTTACTCGGAAGCAGCCTTCTCGGTCTTCCAGCCATCGACGAAGGCGTTCTTGACGCCGTCCCACTTGGTGTTGTCGGCAGCATAAGCAATGAGAGCCTGCTTGAGGTTCTTCTTCCACTCCTCAGAGGGGATGTAGACGAAGTCCCAAGCGACGGTCTTCTTGCCGTCCTTGGCCATGGCAACGGCCTGCTGCGAGAAGACGTTGGTGGTCTCCTTGGCGCTCTTGAACGGGGCGGTCAGACCCATCTTGTCAGCGATGATGCTGGTGGCGGTGTCAGAGGTGACGCACCAATACATGAAGTCCTCGGTGGCCTTCTGGGCATCCTCGGAAGCCTGGGAGCTGACGCACCAGTAGTTCTCGCCGCCGGAGCACAGCCCCTGGTTCTCCTCGCCGTCAACGCCGATGTAGATGGGCATCATGCCAATCTGGTCGTCGGTCATGCCGGCCTTGATGAGGTCGGAGTAGGCCCAAGAGCCGTTCTGGTAGAAGACGGCCTTGCCGGTTGCGAACTCGTTGGTGGCGTCGTCACCGGTCTTGGAAGCGAGCTGCGAAGGATCGCAGGTGGAGTCGGTGATGTACAGGTCGAAGATCTGCTTGTAGTTGTCGAGGAACTCGCCCTTGATCTCGTCGGCCTCCTGGTTGTGCTCCTTCTCGAACTCGAAGTAGAGCGGCAGGTTGGCGAGGTGGGTGGTGTAGCGCCAGCTGGAGGAGTCGTCCATGCCGGCGGAAGTAAAGGCACCCTCAACACCAAGCTCGTCCTTGCGGGCCTGGATGTCGTCGGCACAAGCCTTCAGTTTGTCGAAGGAGTTGATGTCCTCGGCCTTGTAGCCAGCCTTCTCGAGCAGCTGCTTGTTGTAGATGATGCCGTAGCTCTCCTGGACCCAGTCGATACCCAGATCCTTGCCATCGGACTGCAGAGCCAGGGAGTCGTCAATGAGCTCACCGCGGAGCTTGGTATCGGACAGGTCGGCGCAGTAATCCTTCCAGTTCTTAAGACCGGTGGGGCCGTTGACCTGGAACAGGGTCGGAGCGGAGCTCTTGGACATCTCGGACTTGAGCTTCTCCTCGTAGGTGTTGGAGGCAGCGGTCACGATCTTGACCTCGACGCCCTTCTCCTCCTTGTACGCCTTGGCGATCTCCTTCCACTCCTTGTCGACCTCGGGCTTGAATTGGAGGAAGTAGACCTCGGCAGCGTCACCAGAAGCAGAGGAGCCGGAGCCGGCGGAGCCACCGCAGCCCACGAGACCCAGACCAAGAACCGCAGCCGCGGAACCAGCAAAGCCCAGGAACTGCCTTCTGCTCATTTCGTTCTTCATTACAATCCACCCTTTCACACCGTGGCGGCACCCTTTGCCGCCGCCTTCGGAGATTGGCTCGGGGACATTGCCCCTTTTGCTGATTTGTACAATACGCTATTTGGCTAGTTGTTTGAACAAGTATTACTAGAGCGGTAGAAAAACTTCGGTGAACGGTAATTTCAACTTGATACTTGACAAGTTTTGTATAAACAATTATTTGTTACCGAATGCAGAGAAAACGCCCGGTCAAGCCGATGCATCGTCGGTTTGACCGGGCGTTTTCGCTTTGAGGGCATGAGTCTCGTCAGGCTGCGAGCTAGCCGGCTATCGCTTGGAGTTGACACGGTAGTGGAAGATCTCGGGATGCGTGCGGGCATGCGTGACCTCAAACAAGATGCCGTCCGAGGTGTACGACTGGCTCTCCATGACGGCAACACAGTTGTATTTGCCAAGGTCAAGATAGCTGCAGTCCTCATCGTTGGCGAGCTCGACGCTCACTGTACGGCGACTCGCCATCACCTTGACGCCGCGTTTATGCTCCAGATAGTCGTAAATTGACTTTGCGGCGATCTCGGGCGTCAGGCCCTTGGCGATCGACTCCAAAAAGTAACCATGGTCTACTTGGCGTGCATTGCCGTTAAGGCTTCGGACACGCACCACGCGAATCAACTCCTCGCCCACCTTAAAGCCCAGGCGACGAGAGAGTTGCTCAGTGCAAATCAAATGTTCAAAAGACTTGACCTCGGTCGATGCGACGGCATTGTTGCGCTTTGCAAATTCGCCAAACGACTCGACTTCCTCGAGTGCGCCCAGCATGTCGGTTTCGCCCTTGAGCCAAATAACGCGCACGCCCTTGCCGTGTATGGGCTGCACAAACATCTCGTCTGCCAGCATGCTCAAAGCGCGGCGGACGGTATTGCGCGTGCAGCCAAATTCCGCGGTCAGCTCGGCTTCGGTTGGCAGCATCTCCTGAAACGCATAGGTCCCGTTAATGATGCGCGAACGGATCTCGCGGTAGATTCCTTCGTAAATCGCTTTTGGCATGACTTCACCTCTAATGAATATGTATGGCTAGGCACGATAGCATTTCTTAAAGTTGTTTAAACCGATTATCGGCAAAGCGACAAGATTTAACCGTTGACGGTTTCTGTCGCACCCAAACCGGTTTCGCTCAAAACTGCCGGTACGACAATCGTCTGGTCCTCTACAATGAATCCATTGTTTAAACGTTTCACCACGCGCAACGCGCCTCGATATTCGGGAGGCAGAACATGCTGCAAAAAATCCAACGCTTTGGCGGGGCAATGTTCGCGCCCGCCATGTTGTTTTCCATATCGGGTCTTGTGGTCGGCGTCTCCGCCCTCGCAACGTCTGCGGATATCGTCGGCGACCTCGCCGTATACGGAACCCCTTGGTACGTTTTTTGGACTATCATCCAGCGCGGCTCGTGGACGGTCTTTAAACGACTTCCGCTCCTTTTTGCCGTAGCGCTGCCCATCGGCCTTGCCCAAAAGCAACCGGCACGTTGTTGCCTCGAGGCGCTCGTGGCCTATTTTGCCTATTGCTTCTTTTTGAGCGAGATCATCAAGCTGAGCGGAGACAACCTTGGACTTAAGTACCCGTCGTCTTTGACCCCCGCCAGCGGCATTACCATCATCGACGGCATCAAGACCCTCGACACCGGCATTATCGGCCCGCTAGCGGTATCGGCAACCGTCGTCGCCATCCATGAACGCTTCTACGATGCCAAGGTTCCCGATTGGCTCGGCACCTTCTCGGGTTCCTCGCTGGTCTACCTCATCAGCTTTTTTGCCGTGTTCGCCCTTGCCGTCGTTTCGGCCGCCATCGTGCCTTCCGTATACGCAGTGACTGAGACGCTGCGCCATGCATTTGCGGGCGTCGGCCCCTTCGGCGTGGGCATCTTTGTCTTTTTAGAACGAGCACTCGAGCCCATGGGGCTGCACCACCTGCTCTACATGCCGATCTACTACGACAACCTGGTCATTAACGACGGCATCTACGCCACGTGGACCAATTTGTTGCCCATCCTCTCCCACAGCACGCGCCCCCTTAATGAGCTTGCGCCGTGGGCCGGTTTCACCGCCACCGGCTGGGTCAAGCTCTTTGGCCTTCCCGCCATCGCGGCTGCGTTCTACTCCACCGCAAAGCCCGAGCGCCGCGCTGGCCTCAAGGTCATCCTGGTTCCCGCCATTGTTGCCTCAGTGGTCTGCGGCGTCACCGAACCGCTCGAATTTCTCTTTATGTTCACCCACCCCGGGCTCTTTTTGCTCTACGCCGTCCTCTCGTCTTGCCTCGCCATGGCTATGAACTTCTTTGGCGTCGTCGGCATCTTCTCGGGTGGCTTTATGGAAATGGCTGCCTTCAACTTTATCCCGCTCATGCGGACACATGCCGGTTCCTATCTTTTGGCGCTCGGAATCGGACTCATCTTTAGCGCCATCTTCTTTCTGAGTTTTCGAGGTCTTATTCTGACCTTTGACCTTAAAACCCCAGGACGCGAGGACCATATCGCCAGCAACACTGCGCTCTCGCGCTTGACGGGAGACGACGTTGACGAAAGGCGCTCATCCGAAAACAGCGCTTCCGGCGGCCAGGCATCACAAGATCATCTGCTCGCCGAGCAGGTTGTGATGCTTCTGGGCGGCGTCTCCAACATTGTGGGCGCAACCAACTGCGCCACGCGCCTGCGCGTCGAGGTCGCAGACCCTTCCATCGTTGCAGATAACGCGTCGTTTGTCGCGGTGGGCGCCAAGGGCCTCATCATTACGGGCAAGACCGCCCAGGTGATCATCGGCATCTCCGTTCCCCGCGTTAAAGAGCATTTTGACCAGATCATGGGCCTCGAGCCGGGATTTGTGCCCACCACCTCGGCCTCCCCTGCCGCCAGCCCAACCCACAAGCACGGCGATATCTGCTTCTTCGACATTGACGGCACGCTCGCGTGGCAAGACCCCAGGCTCGCCCAAGACCTTCCCGAAGACGAGCGGGACCTCTCCCCCTATCCCAACGAGGCGGTTTCGCAGGCAATCCGCGAGTTTGTCGCCAACGGCAACATGGCCTTTATCTGCACGGGACGCACCCTGAGCTGCATCCATCCTAAGCTGCTCGAGCTGCCGTGGACGGGCGTCGTGTGTCTCGCGGGCGGTTACGCCGAACTCGAGGGGCGCATTGTGCGAAATGCAGCCATAAACCCTGGTCTGCTACAGCGCCTTGCCCCCTATCTCGAGCAATCGGGTGAGGTCATTCGCTTTGAGGGCATCGATCGCGTGGTGCGCATGAGTGCAGATGCCCCCGAGACGTACGGATACGCACGCACCGTGGGCGACGCCGTCACGCAACTTGAGCACTACAACGCCTATAAAATTCTTATGTCCACACCACTTGCCAACCGCATCGCCCAAGATGAAGAGCTTGGACCTCTGCTCTGTCTCAACGAGCTCGAGCTCGAGGTCACAGAAATCTCGCCGCGTGAGTGCACCAAACGAGCCGGAATCAGTGCCGTGCTTGACGCCCTGGGGCCAGATCACGGCACCGTGTACGGCATTGGCGACGCGAGCAACGACATCGCCCTCATGGAGGCAGTCGATGTTGGCATCGCCATGGGCAACGCACCAGACTTCCTTAAGGAGAAGGCGGACTACGTAACCGATTCTATCGATCACGACGGCGTCGTCACCGCGCTCGAACACTTTGGGCTTATCTAGCCGAGCCCCTTGCCGCGTTTGCAACCGCAAGACTCAATCGTCTTCAACCGCCGCGCTCGACGCCCTAATGTGGCAATATGTTGTCTGCATAATGCAACGATGCAACCTAAGAAAGAATGCGAGAACCCGTGTCCAGTCCGTTTACCAGCTTTTTAGCCCAGCACTTTGACCAGATTAACGACTATCTGGCCACGTTCTTTGACGGACAGGCGACCTCTGCCGATATCGAGCGCTACCTGTACGCGCCGCTCTCGGCTTTTACGGCCAACGCCGGCAAGCGCCACCGTCCGCTTATCTGCATGCTCGCCGCAACCGCAGTGGGCGGTAGCTTTGAGAACGCCCGCAGCGCCGCGGCAGCTATCGAGCATTTCCAGTCGGGCGCGCTCATCCACGACGACATCGCCGATAACGGCCAGCTGCGCCGCGGCAAGCCCTGCATGCACCTCACCGAGGGCACGGGCCTTGCCATCAATTGTGGCGACCTGGCGCTCACCATGGTCACCAAGACGGTTCTCGACGACCCCACGCTCGAGCCCAACGTAAAACTCCGCGTACTCCACGAGCTTACCGAGATGATCGTCCGCACCATCGAGGGCCAGGCGCTCGACTTGGGCTGGGTACGCGACGGGCGCTTTGACATCTCGGTCGACGATTACCTGGACATGGCGACGCACAAGACCGCGTACTACAGCGGAGCCACGCCGCTTGCCACCGGAGCCATCATCGGCGGAGGCAGCGAACAGCAGGTCGAGGCGCTGCGCGCCTTTGGCCTGCACACCGGCCTTGCCTTTCAGATTCAGGACGACCTGCTCAACCTTGTCGGCACTAAGGAAGCCGCCAACAAGGACTTCCGCACCGACATCACCGAGGGTAAGCGCACCCTGGTTGCCGTGCACGCCCTGTCCGATGAGCGCTATCACGACGAGATTGAAGCGATCCTCTCCTCGGGCACCGAGGACCCCGCGCAGCTCGCGCGCGCCGTGGAAATCTTCCAGGAGACTGGCTCTATCGATTACGCCCACGCCTACGCACTGGACCTGACCGCTAAGGCCAAAGCGGCCATCGAGAACGTTGAGCTTGATCCGCACGCACGCGAGCTGTTCCTCTCCATGGCAGATTTCTTTGTGGAGCGCCTTAACTAACGGGGGTTATAAAACCTGTCAGCAGCGTATTTAGGCACAACTTGCTACACTGTTGAGTGCATGTTTATGCATCCCTTTGCGTTGTCTATCCGACAGACGCTCAAATAGTACGAATGGTACGCCGAAAGGGGTTCGTTCATGGAACCTATTACAACGGGCATGCAAGGAGCAGCCGTCGAGGACGTGCAGTCTCGTCTCCTGCAGCTCGGCTACACAATTGATGCCGCCGAAGTCACCGACAAGTACTTTGGAGCCACCACTGAGCAGGCCGTCAGCACCTTCAGGCTCGACAGCGGCCTTGCTGCCGGTCATGCCGTCGATATCCCCTGTTGGAGCGCCCTTGTAGACGCTTCGTATAAGCTGGGCGACCGCACCCTCTATCTGCGCATGCCCAATTTCCATGGCGCCGACGTGCAGGCCCTGCAGCGCGCTCTCAACGTTTTGGGCTTTGCCTGTGGTGAAGACGACGGCTACTTTGGTCCGCATACCGAGGCCGCCCTGCAGCAGTTCCAGGAAAATGTCGGCCTGTTTGCCGACGGCATGGCCTTCCAGGATACCTACGCCTACATCAACCGCCTGCACCACGTGTGGGAGGGCAAGCCCTCGGTCACCGAAGCCGAGTCCCGCATCGGTTTTGCTCGCGCCGCCAACGTGCTCGAGCGCTTCCAGATTGCCGTTATCGGCGAGGACCCCATCGCACGCAGTGTTGCGTCGCGCATGTGGAATATCGCCACGGCAACGACCGACAACAGCGGCATGATGCTCTGCGACTCCGAGGTCCCAACCGACGTTGATCTGGTGCTCGAGATCGCAAGCGACGAGCTGCCCGCCGACGCCGCACCGCGCGCCACGATTGCCCTCGCCGAGTGCCACAACCTGGCCCAGCGCATCCGCACCGCCAATGTCGCCGCGCAGCAGAAGCCGGCACGCATCCGCATTGAGCTCACCGGCATGACGCGCTACAACGGCACCTTCACTGCTAGCGACGCCCAGACGCTCGCGGTACGCCTACTCGATGGCGTTTGCGATGCCCTCGCAGATTAGGTAAACTAGACGAGTTGCTTTTGGCAACACCCATACTGGGACGTAGTTCAACGGTAGAACTCCGGTTTTTGGTGCCGGCTGTTGGGGGTTCGAATCCCTCCGTCCCAGCCAAGGTAACTGAGCGCCCTGGGCTTTCATCAGCCCGGGGCGCTTTCTTGTGGGCAAGCGGAGGGATTCGAACCCGCAAGGCAACACAACTTCTCGTCCAGCACGGGAAAATCTACCTTCAAAAGACAGGCGCCCCAGGTCCATTAGGACCAAGAGCGCCTTGCATCAAGAAATATCAGCCCAGTTCCGAAAAGCGAGCCGCATGCAACAACCAAGTAACCACAAGCCCCGGGAGAGCGGGGCACCGGCTTAGGTTTATCGCGAGTTCCGTACGAACAGGAGACCACGTGACCTCGATGTTTTGGACGTGACAGCGAGAGGGGTCCTGGTATGGCAAGGTGACGTGAAACAAGGCGGCGCTGACCTTCTGGTCGCGCCGCCGAAGTTGAACGTCAGATTGCCGTGCCAGGGCCCCTCGCAGCGTCGAGAAGACCGCCGTTCGGTAGAACGGCGGAATTTAGCTGTTCAGCATGCGGTCGAAGCTTCCCGAGTCGCCATCCCGATAGTCGGCGGTCATCAGGATCTCCTGCGGAATACGCCCGCCTTCGCGCAGCACGTTGCGGAATTGCACGCGCGTGACCATGGGCAGGTCCTTGATCGTGGCGGCCAGATTCTGCGGCACGCCCTGGTTGGCAGCCGCGGGCTCGCACGCGCCGCCGGCCTTCACGCGACGCTTATGCTCGGCAAGCATAGCGCGATACATGCCAGCATGCAGACGAATCTCAACGACGTTGGCATTGCGGGCCTGCTCGACGATACGCGCGCCCTCTCGATCGATGTCGCCCACGTAGTAGATATAGGTAAAGCGGTAGCCGATCTCAGCCAGATAATCATCCAGTGCATGAGAGACACTCGCCTTGCACCCGCCGCCAAAGATCACGCCGCCCACCTTAGCGCCAAAGAGCTTGGCATGTTTACGTCCGCGCAGGAGCTTGACGATCTCGTCATAGGTATCCAGGTTCTCGACCATAATGAACGGCTTGTCGGCGCCCAGCGTAAAGAAGCCCGTAAAGTGCACCGGACGGTTGGGGGCGACCTTGATCGCCTGCATGCTGATGCCTTTTTCGGTCATACGCCTGATCAGGCGCTCGCCATGCTTGCCGTCAAAAGCCTTTTCGTCATTGAAGATCTGGTAGGCGCGCTGGCGGCGCGAGGCAACCGGAGTATCAGCACCGCGGTTTTGCTCGACCCAAGCCTGGATGATCGCAATTTCCTCGGCAATCTTGCGATTGGACATCTCGTTGTGCTGAGCGCGCTGTGGAGCCTTCTTGCCGTCCTTGCCCTCGACCTTAACGATCTGGGTCTGCTGTTCCTTAATTTTGGAGAGCGCCGTGGGCGTGGGGACGACCTTGAGCAGCTGCCTGCCCAGAACGCGGGCCAGGGCAAACGCCGAAACCTCGCCATGGGTAGTCGACTCAGCCTGCTGGGCAGCCGTATCTGCTGCGGCAGACTCGGGCTTCTTCTGAGACTTGCGCTTAGAATCACCTTGGACATTGCGCTCGCGTTTCGAAGTAGACGTCTGCTTCTGCGAACGCTCGGGCTTGCCCTCCTTCGCCGGCTGACGCTTGGGCTGCCCCATCGGAGCATCCACCTTCGCATCTTCGTCGCGCGGCGCTACATTCTCGGCGGTATCCTGAGCGTTAGAACTGCGGCCGCCACGATGACGACGACGGCGAGGCTTGCTCGAAGTACCCTCCCCCGTCTGTTCAGCCGCAGGTTGCTGGCCCTGAGTCTCCGTATCGGAAGCAGCCTGCTCATCAACAGGCTTCTGTTCACGGACTTCCGGCTCGGCAGGCTCCACGGCCTTCTCGGCCCGCGCCTCCGGAACCTGATTGACCTTCTCCTGACGCTTTACAGGGTACGCGCGACCTGCGAAGCCGCGACCGGGACGACACGAGCCTGAGGCCTTCTTGGCCGGCTTCTCGGAATCGTCCGCAACCTCGGCAGCCTCTTCGGCATCGCGCACAGCGTCCTGCTGCGCAGCCTTAAAGTGAGCACCGCGACGACGCTTGGGCTCTTGGGCCTCCACGGGCTTTTGCGACTCAGCGGCAACCTCGGTCACAACAGTCTCGGTATCGAGTTCATCCTTTTGAGCCACGGCACGACGGAAGCGCTCCTGCTGGGCACGGCGCTGAGCATCGCGCTTGCCGGCCCCACCAAAACCGCCGCGACCGGCCTTAGCCGTAAAGGCGCGAACGACGCTCTCATCGAGCAGCTCGTCGGTATCGATATGCTCGCGCGGGGCCGTTTCCACCGAAGCGGGCACCTCGACAACGTCCTCGACGGCCTCTTCGGCAACCTCGGCAAGCTGCTCCTGGGCATCACTTATCTCGGCATGAATGGTATAGAACGCCGGACGTCCGTTAATGCCGCTGCCCTCGATCTTGGTAACGATTTTTGCCGCGATGAGTTCGTCGCGCATCGCCTTGGTGTCGCATTCCTTATCGACGGAGCGGAAAATCTGCGCCAGCGCGCTCGACTTGATTTTAAGCGCCTTGCGGCAGAGCAGGTCGTAGGCAACCAGCTTGGCGCGCTCGGCAGAAAGCGACGTCTGGCTGCTTAGACGCTCAGCCAGGGCATCGACATTATTTTGGTTATCGGAATATACCGTCTTGGCCACGGGGCCCCTTTCATATGTACACATATACGTCTATATGGTACATCGCGCGAGCCTATCCACGCAAAACATCTGCGAGGACGCCTTTGCATCACCCGTTCCCGCAAGAAAAAAGACCGAGCCCGCGTCGTTGCGGACCCGGTCTTTCCGAGTCATATGGATGGAACGGTTAGCTCATCAAGTTGACTAGGCCTTGGCAGCCTCGGCGTCGGCGGGAGCCTCGGCGGCAGCAGTGCGGCCATACTCGGCCTTGCCCATCTCGGACCACTCGGGCTCCTCGTCGGGCATGGAACCGGCCTCCTTGCCGAAGAACTCCTTGAGGCAGTTGACGGCAACGATGAGGCCCAGGACCATCAGCAGGACGGCGAAGACGAGCTGCAGACCCTTGGTGGCGGCGACGGAAACGGCAGCCGTGGTGGCGGTAGCCGGGATGGTGCCGAAGAAGCCGTAGGCCTGGACGGCGGTCATGCAGCCCATGGCGCTCTGGACCAGCGAGGTGAAGGTGCAGCAGAGCAGGAAGGCGACGGGCACGTAGAGCATCCAGCCCTTGCGGCCGGTGCACTTGCAGAACACGGCGAGGGTGATCATGGTCATGCCGCCGAGCAGCTGGTTGGAAGCACCAAAGAGCGGCCAGATGTTGGCATAGCCGCCAAAGGCGAGGGCGAGACCGGGAAGCAGGGTGACGACCGTGGCGAACCAGGGGTTGCCGAGAACCTTCATGTAGCCGGCCTTGGACTCGATGGCCAGGGCGTCGTTGGTCTGGGCAAAGAACTCGGAGAACGAGGTGCGGGCGATGCGGGCGACGGCATCGAGCGAGGTCAGGGCCAGAGCGGAAACGTTCATGGTCATGAAGACGGTAGCGAGCGTGCCGTCAACACCGAAGGCCTGCATACCGCGGGAGATGCCAGCGGCGAAGATCTGGAACGGGGTGGAAGCGACGCCGGCGTTGAGGGCGCCGGTACCGGCGGTGTTCATGTCGGAGAACATGATGCCGGCGACGATGATGGCAAGGATGCCGACGAAGGACTCGACGATCATGGCGCCATAACCGACCTTGACGGCGTCCTGCTCCTTCTCGACCTGCTTGGAGGAGGTACCAGAAGAAACGAGGCTGTGGAAGCCGGAGAGGGCACCGCAGGCAACGGAAACAAACAGGACCGGGAACATCATGCCAGAAGCGCTGGAGAAGCCGGTAAAGGCCGGAGCGGTGATGGTGGCCTGGCCGTTAACACCCAGGACGACGATACCGAGGACAGCGCAGGCGATCATGACGATCATCATGATGGAAGTGAGGTAGTCGCGAGGGGTCTTGAGCATCTGGATGGGCATGGCGCCAGCAAAGACCAGGTAGACCATGACAACGGCGAACCACTGGAACTTGTCCAGGTAGACCGGGAACTGCATACCGACGGCAAACATGAGAACCATGAGGACCACGCCGGTGACGAACTCGGTAGCACCGGTGAGGTTGAACTTCTTCTGGGCCCAACCAAAGGCGATAGCGACGAAGGTGAACAGGATGGAGATGGTACCAGCGCAGCCGGCGGCATAGGACTTGGTGAAGTCGATGGCACCGGTAGCAGCACCAGAAGCGTCAACGGCCGGGGTGAACATGAACGTCTTGCAGACCATGTCGGTGAAGGCGGCGATGACGATGATGCAGAACAGCCAGCAGAACAGCAGGAACAGGCGACGGCCGGTCTTGCCGATGTACTTCTCGATGAGCTGAGCGAGCGACTTGCCGTTGTTCTTCATCGAAGCGTACAGAGCACCAAAGTCGTGGACGGCGCCAAAGAAGATGCCGCCGACGAGGACCCAGAGCACGACGGGCAGCCAGCCAAAGGCCATGGCGACGATCGTACCCGTGACAGGGCCAGCACCGCAGATCGAGCTGAACTGGTGCGAGAACGCGGTAAAGGCGGAGACGGGCGAGAAGCTCTTGCCGTCCTTCATGCGCTTGGCCGGCGTGAGGGCCTCTTTGTCAACGCCCCACTTGTTGGCCAGCCAGCGGCCGTAGCCCAGATAGCCGCAGGCGAGCACCGCCGCGGCCACAACCATGAGCAAAACTCCGTTCATTACATTTCCTCCTCTAAAAAGAACTTCCTAGACATAAAAAATGAGGGCCGTCGGTTGCGCTCGACGGCCCTCATCTTCATCAGCCGCCCGTTATCGTACGGGCTAGCTGTATGTGCTAACCCGCATCAGATAATTACTACGCTGATAATGTTTAGCTGATGCGTGAACATGTCTAAGAAATCCTCTTCAATCATGATGTGAACGATCCGTGCGTGTTCACATCCCCCAGTGGTTGAAAAGGAGTATGAAACTTTAGTTACCTAAAGTCAACGCAAATATGTAATGAATTTTCCACTTTTTTGAATTTCTCGGTATAAAACGCCACTGACCTCGGACTTTACCCCACGACAGTTTTTGCATGAGAGATGCTCCTCGGGGGCGGGGCGGGCGCCTGCCGCCATATATGAACTTTCCTGCTCGGACAGTCCTGCTCACGACGGAGGCCACATTAAGTGGCCTCCTGTTCGTGCGGAACTCGCGATAAAGTTCATATATGGCGGCAGGCGCCCGCCCCGCCCCCGAGGAGCTCCCATCCCAAATGTGCGGAGCAAAGCTCCGCACACCAACTTATTCTTTCAGCCAAAGCACGCCGGAAATTCGATGCAGGCTGGCTAACCTTGCCGGACGCTGTCGACGCCGAACCAGCTCAGAAGCTATATCGATACAGAAAGGTCCCCGACCGGAGGGGCCGGATATAAGGTTTATCGCGAGTTCCGCACGCAAAGAAGGCCACTTAATGTGGCCTTCGTCTTGCGCAGGACTGTAGAGCAGGAAACCTTATATCCGGCCCCTCCGGTCGGGGACCGCACCCGTACGACTACAGCGTCATGTTTGGATCGGCGTCGACATCGAACGGCGAGATTTCACCTCGGTCGAATTTACGGCGAGCGACCTCCGCGATCATGGCGGCGTTATCGGTGCAGGCAGACAAGGGCGGCACCGTTACGCGGATTCCCTGACGCCCGAGTTTCTTGATCATCATCTCGCGCAGATGCGGGTTGGCCGAGACGCCGCCGCCGATGCAATACTCCTTGCACCCGGTAGCATGCAGGGCGTTTTTGGCCTTCTTGTACTGCACGTCAAAGACCGCCGCCTCAAACGAAGCCGCCAAATCGGGCAGATGAATCGTGCGCCCGGCCTTGGTCTCCTGCTCGATGTAGAGCGTCACCGCCGTCTTGAGGCCCGAAAGCGAGAAGCGGTAGTCGCCCCTGCTGTTCAGCGCGCGGGGGAAATCAATCGCCTTAGGGTTGCCCGTCTCGGCAAGCTTGGAGATGATGGGGCCTCCGGGATAGCCAAGGCCCAGTGCCTTTGCCACCTTGTCGAAGGCTTCGCCCACGGCGTCGTCAAGCGTCTCGCCAAGCACCTCGTAGTCGCCCCATGCCCTTACGTGCACGAGCATGGTGTGCCCGCCCGAAACAAGCGTAAAGATAAACGGCGGCTTGAGGTCGGGCTGCGCCAACAGGTTGGCAAACAGGTGACCCTCCAGATGATTGACGCACACCAGCGGTTTGCCGGCAGCATACGCAAAGCCCTTGGCAAAGGCGACACCCACCACCAAGGCACCCACCAGGCCCGGACCTTGCGTCACGCCCACGGCGGCAAGCTCACTTGGTGCAATGGCTCCGCCCGTAAGGCCCAGCGACGCTGCGGCGTCCTCGAGTGCCGCGTCCACGACGCTCACGATGACCTCAACGTGCTTGCGCGAGGCGATCTCGGGCACCACGCCGCCAAAGCGAGCATGAAAATCAATCTGTGTCGACACCTGGTTGGCCAGTATATTGCCATCCGCATCGATAATTGCCACGGCTGTCTCGTCGCAGGAGCTCTCGATGGCAAGCACCAGGCGGCGGCGCTCGATTTCGGCACGCTCCTCAGCGGTGCGTTCGGGCGCGGGCAGCGGCCATACACGCTGTTCGGCAGCCGTCGGCTCGGGCGAGGCATTGTCGAGAGGAAGCACCAGGGGCAGCGGCGCCGTCATGACGATGGCATCCTTGCCGGCACCGTAATAGCCACGGCGACGACCCGCCTCGGTAAAGCCCAGAGCGGCATAGAGCGCAATTGCGGCCTCGTTGCCGTCCTCAACCTCAAGCGAAGCCGTGGTGCAGCCGAGCATCTGCGCGTCATAGCTCACGTGCGACAGAAGCTTGCGGGCGATGCCCTCGCGGCGATGCGCCGGATCGACGGCAACGTCCATAATCTGCACGTCCCCGTCGACGACCATACCGCCGGCAAGACCCAGCAGACGGCCGTCGTCGTGCGCCACCCACCAGCTACGTGGCGCGGCAACGTCCTCGCCCAGCTCGGACAGGAACATGCCCGGCGTCCACGCCTCGTGTCCGGCGCCTTCAAAGCAGGCGGTCTCCAGTGCGCTCGCGCCCTCGGCATCCGCCGCGCCCATGGGGCGGAATTGCAGATGACGTCCGGCAAGCTCGTCGGCAACACCTGTCACCTCACTCTGCGCGCTCTCGGCAAGGCCCAGACGCTTGCGCTCGTTTTCCTCGGCGTCCGAAAGGCGCGTATAGATCGGCAAGACGCGAGCCGGATCGCCATCGCCTGCGGCGTGCGCCATCAGCAGGCCCTCGCCCGAGGGCCACCACAGGTCTCGCTCCACGCAGCGCGCCGTCTCATCCTCGCCCAGCAGTTTGCCATAACGCACGAGACCGTCACCAGTCAGCTGAACCTGATCCCAGTCCGCGGTCTGGCGCCACTCATCAAGCGCCACGGCGGCCTTGACCACGCGCTCGCGCTCAAACAGACGCTCGGGGCCCTCATCCCCCAGCACATAGAGCGCCGGGTACACCTCGCCGCGCATGGCATCGGCAAGAACACCAAGCTTGCCGCGCACGCCGGCCTTCCATGCCGTCCAGGCGCAAGCATCGAGCGTCGACACGCCCAGCAACGGCACATTGGCACCGTGCGCCAGACCCTTTGCGGTGGAGATGCCGATACGCACGCCCGTAAACGAGCCGGGACCGCGACCGACCACATAACAGCCGACATCGCTGCGATCCAGGCCGGCCTGCTTCAGTAGGTCATCAACAGTATTCACGAGCTCCACGTTGGCATGGCGGCGACACAGATGGTCCCCACTTACCAGCTTTGCCTCGCCTGTCTGCACGTCAATCCAGCTTGCCGCGCAGGCAAGCATGTCGGTCGATGTGTCGAGCGCCACCACCAGCGCGTTGTCGTTATGCAAGCTCATCTTGTACAGCCTTATCTATCAAATGGGAAAGCTCATCCGCGCGCTCGCCGTGTGCCTCGAGCGTTATCGTTCGCACGTCGCTGTCGTCCTCATCGCGCTTAAGCGTCACCGAAAGATACTCATCTGTCAGTTCATCCTGAAACTGCTCGCCCCATTCCAGCAGGCAAACACCCTCATAGCCCAGCACGTCAAAAATGCCCGTATCCTCAAGCTCGTAGGCATGCTCCAGGCGGTACAGATCAAAATGGAACAGCGGAATACGCCCTTGGTCATGAACGGCCATGAGTGCGAACGTAGGGCTTGTGACCATATGCTCATCGCCCAGAGCGCGCGAAACGCCCTTGGTAAAGTGGGTTTTGCCCACCCCGAGGCCGCCGGTCAAGATCAGCACATCGCCATCTTCTAGACACGGTGCGACCAGCTCGCCAAAATGCTCCGTATCGGCAGTACGGGCCGTTCTATAGGTACCTACCCCCAGGCGCTCCAGGGACATATACGCTCCTTATTATTATTCCGAGGCGGTCTCCGGCGCGGGGTGCCGCTCCAGATAGTCGCCCAGCATCTTAAAGTCTTCCTCCAGCAACTCCTGCCACGCCGGATTGCGCAGCGCCGCCGCAGGATGAAACGTCGGCATCACCACAAAGTGGCCCATCTGATGGAACCTGCCGCGCAGCTTGGTAATGCCGATCTCGGTCTTGAGCACAAAGTGCGTTGCGGGGTTACCGAGCGTCACGATGATATCGGGCCAGATGCTTCGAATCTGCTCGCGCAAAAACGGTGAGCAAGCCAGCACTTCCTCGGGACGCGGATTGCGGTTTCCCGGCGGGCGGCACTTAAGCACGTTGGCGATATAGACGTCCTCGCGCTTAAGACCTGCCAGGGACAAAATGCCGTTGAGGTCTTCACCCGCCGCCCCCACAAAAGGTTCGCCCTGCAAATCCTCGTTGCGACCCGGTGCTTCACCAATAAACATGACGCGAGCGTGGGGGTTTCCCACGCCAAACACGATGTTATGGCGCGACTGATAGAGCTGGCAGAGATGGCAGTCGCCTAAAACAGCCTCAATCTCCTCGAGTGCGACCTCACGTGGCGCCTGATGGGTATGGCCGGGAATGTGCATGACGCCCATAGCGGCTCCTACACGTAGACCTTGTCGAGACGCATGCCAAAGCCGCAGGCGACCTCGTAGTTAATCGTTCCGCGCAGTCGGGCCATCTCGTCCATAGTGATCTCGGCATCGCCATCGCGGCCGACAATAATCATCTCGTCACCATACTCGGCCTCGGGAATCTCGTGTGCCGGGTTGGACTGAATGGCGACCATAAACTGATCCATGCAGATATTGCCAACCTGACGCACGCGCTCGCCGCGATACAGCACATCCATACGATTGGAAAGCGTACGCGATAGGCCGTCGGCATAACCGATCGGCAGCGTGCAGATCTGAACGCGCGTACGCGGTACGCGGTAGGTAAAACCGTAGCCCACGCCCTCGCCCATCGCAGGGTGCGCCACGCGCGTCACGCGCGCATGAACGCTCATAACGGGATCGAGCTGCATCACACGGCTACTCAGCTCGCACGGCTGCATGCCATACAAGCCAACGCCGGCGCGAATCATATCAAAATGCATCGAGGGGTCGAGCATCGAGGACGGCGTGTTGGCGCAATGCACGATACCGCACTCAAAACCCGCATCCTTAATGGCCTGAACGGCCTCGGTAAAGCGCTGGCACTGCAGCTTGTAGTCCCAGCCCGAAGGTTCATCGGCCGTGGCGAAGTGCGTAAATACGCCGTCGCACTGAATACCGCGATGGAAATCAATACCGCGGACAAAGTCGAGCACCTGCGTGTAATGTACGCCGATGCGGTTCATGCCCGTCTCGATGGCGAGATGATACTTGCCCACCTTGCCCGCCGCGACGGCACATTCGCCATACGCAAGAGCAAAGTCGGACGTATAGACCGAGGGCATGATATCGAACTCGAGCAACGTCGGAATGGCCTCGATAGGCGGCTCGCTTAGGATAAGGACGGGTTTCGTAATCCCGCCCTGTCGGAGCTCAACGCCCTCGTTAACCGTCGCCACGGCAAACATGTCGGCGCCGGCCGAATACATAATCTTGGCGCACTCAACAGCTCCATGACCATAAGCGTCGGCTTTAACCACGCAGCACAGGCGCTGACGCGGATTCAGCAAATTCTTATAGGCCCTCGTGTTGCGGCGAAGCGCCCCGCGGTCGATCTCGACCCAGGACCAACGCGTCAAATCGGCTTTATTCATAATTAGTCATCCGACCCTTCGTCCGTGATTCCCAGATCATCGAGCGCATCCTTTGCCGCCAACTCCATGGCGGGACCGATCAAGTCGATAAGATCGGTCGCGATAACGCTCTTCTCGCCAAACTCCGTCGCCGCGGCAAAACCGGCATAGCTATGAAGCGCGACGGCATACGAGTACAGCAGCTCCCAGCGGTCCATCTCATCGCGCATGGTGGCTAGCGTGCCGGCCAGAATACCCGCAAGGACGTCACCCGAGCCAGCGGTCGCCAACGACGCCGGGCCAGAGAGCGGCAGCAGCACGCGCTCAACACCGCAAATGGCCGTCGTCGGGCCCTTAGCGATAACAACGAGGTTATCGGAACCGGCGGCCCAGACAACCTTTTGCGCGGCGGCAATCGCGGTTCCAAGGTCATTGACCTCATCACCGGCGACGAGACGCGAAAGCTCACGATAATGCGGCGTCATGACGAGCGGCTGCTCACGACGATACATCTCGGGATTACTGTCGATGCCATCGATTGCAATCTTGGCAAGGCAGTTGAGAGCATCGGCATCCAAGATAAGCGGTACGTCGAGCTCAAGCAGACCCGAAACCACCTGCATGGCACCGGCAGATGTCGTCATGCCGGGACCACACAGCACGCAGCTATATTTCTTGGCAATCTCACATACCGTCATGCGCGCAGCGGCACCAAAAGAACCGCGGGAATCAGATGGAATAGCAAAGACCGGAATCGAGGGGAGCGCCATGCGGATAAGGTTGGCACACGCATCCGGAGTCGCGACTGCCACATAGCCGGCGCCTGCGCGGGCAGCGGACTTGGCAGCCATAATGGCCGCACCAGGATACTGCGCCGATCCGGCAACAATGAGCACCGAGCCGCGCGAGTACTTATCGATATTCGTAGGCAGCGGAGCAAAATAGTCCACAAGGTCACCGGGTTCCACGATCTCGGCAGCATGGTCGACATCGTCAATAACCTCATCAAGGCGGTCATACAGACCGCCGCAGACCAGATCGCCTGCATATTCGGGACCGTCAGCGCTGTATAAGCCGATCTTGGGAGCAATCATCGTCACCGTACGCTCGGCATGAATGCAGTCGTCATCCACCACACCCGTCTCGGCATTCAGGCCCGAAGGAACATCGATGGAGACAACGCGATCGGCATTTTCATTGACCGTGGGGATCCAGATTGAAAACGGCGCACGAAGATCACCATGAAAACCGGTACCAAAAATGGCATCGACTACAACATCAGCCTTATCAATCAGCACCTCCAGCTCATCACGAGAGGGGCCGACACACACATGCACGTCGCGACCAGCAGTACGACGGGCGACATGACGAGCGAGAGCGGCAGGGATCTCATCCGGCTCAACCGGAGAGACGATATCTACATCAACGCCCTTATGCGTCAGAATGTCAGCGGCAACCCAGCCATCTCCGCCATTGTTGCCAAAACCGACCAATACAAGAACGCGATCGGGGTTGAGCTTTAAAATCTCGTTGGCAGCAAATTCGCCCGCCAACTCCATGAGTTCGGCCTTCGAGGTACCCTCACGCTCGATAATATCTTCGAGGCGAACGACTTCCTCGGTACTCAAAACCGGTTTCATCTATGCTCCTAGCGCATCTTGCGGATCATCATCCAGATGTTCCGACAAAGCAGATTGTTGCAGCTGTTCGAGCTCGTCTAAGACAGAACGAGCCTCTTTAAATGTCTGAGCAACGCGCTCCTTCGTGCTCACCTTTTCTTCCTTGGGTTTAGGTCGAGCATCCTCGGTGATCGCAATGGCATTAGCAACAGCCAAGTCACCCGTCAGAGTAATAGAAAGAGCGACCTCGACAACGCCCAATTCCTGGGCGATTTCGAGAGCACGGCCCGAAAGCAGCGCTTTTGGCTTGCCGAGCTTATCGCGCGTTACGGAAACGTCTTTACGGCCAACGCCCTGGCTAAAACCCGTACCAAGCGCCTTAAGTACCGCCTCGCGAGAAGCAAAACGGCTGGCATAATGCGCGGCAGGACGAGACGAGGCATCGCAATACGAACGCTCTTCATCGGTAAACACGCGCCGAGCAAACGCGGGCGTCTTCTCAAGGATTGAATTCATTCGGGAAATCTCGACGATATCAACGCCGATTCCGGCTTCGGCCATAATCACCTCCATGCTGCACAGACTATGACATTGTAGCCCGTTCGCAGAAGATGCAACAAACGAGGGTCAAAAACACAGCGACAGTGGAGTGATGGCCCTATAAGCGCAAAAAAGGGGGAGGCCGCGAGGCCTCCCCCTTCTACATTCCCAATGGCGGCTCGGTGCCGTCCACCGGTCAGCGGCGC
>UQKL01000021.1 GCA_900541695.1 uncultured Collinsella sp.
CCCCGACCCGCGGTCACGAGCGGGGGCTCCTATCTTTTTAGTGCCCTCGGATTGGGTCATAGTGTCTGTCGTTGCCATAACATCGGCGTCGCCGTTGTTGGCACTTGGGGACGTTCCTTTTCTGCCGGCACCTTGGGACACTCCCAACGACTACCCGCAAAATGAGCGTGGATAATCTCCCGTTTTTGGCCCCCGTGTGGACTCAAAGTGGGAGATTATCCACGCTCGTTAGATAAGCGTCCAAAAATCCACGCTCGTTTTAATATGGCTGGGCTGCGGTGCCTATCTAATCGGCTCAGCGTCTTCCCTGAGAATCGAAAGATACTCTTCATACCCGTACTGTCGGTATCTCTGTCTTGACTCGTCGAGTGGACGGAGGATACCCAATTCTTCAAATGATTTGACGAGCGAGCTCGCGGTGCTCCTACCGATATCGAGTCGGGCAGCGATAAATGCGGTGTCGAGGATGGGATGCTCTTCAAGAAGGCTCAGCAGCCTTTGTCCGTTTGCGGCAGTCCTTCCGAGATTTTCGGTAATAGCTGCCGTCGAACGGTTGTGGAGATCAACAAGACTCTTTAAAGACCCTACCGAGTCCTTCGCACTCTCAAGAAGACTGGCGCAGAAAAACTCTATCCATTCCTCGTAAGTTCCTCGTTCCCTTACGGATGTGAGTTGTCGGTAGTACTCGCTTCGATTTTTCTTGAACTGGAACGATGGATAGAACAAGCAAGAATGAAGAACGCCATCATTGATGAGCATAAGTGTAATGAGAAGCCTGCCCAGGCGACCATTTCCGTCTAGGAATGGATGGGCAGTTTCAAATTGGTAATGGACGAGCGCCGCCCGCACGATCGGATCCATTTCGACTTGAGGCTCATTGATAAATCGTTCGAGGTCCTGGAGCGTGTTGCTCAAATCTTCAATGTTTGGAGGGACGAACGATGCAGTTGCAATGGTGCAGCCTGAAGGGCCAATCCAGTTTTGTGAGGAGCGCAGCTCGCCTGGATTCTTCTCCGTTCCGCGCACTCCGTCCAGCAGGACCGCATGAACCTGCCTGAGAAGCCTCGTACACAAGGGCATCTTTTTGAGCAGTTCTACGCCGCGGTCGACAGCACGGACATAATTCACGACATCTGCGACATCTTTATGATGGAGTTGGGTTTGCGATGGACTAAGTAGGTCGTCAAACGTGCACTGGGTTCCCTCAATTTGCGAAGAAAGGAGTGCTTCTTTGCGCACATACATTGTCAGATACATGTCGGCGTTGGGAACAAAGTAGAGCATGCCTTCAAGCTCTCCAAGCTTTCGTGAGCATGTGGAAAGCGTGCGATAGGTTTCCTCAGTGAGGTTTAGCTGCCTCAATGATTGCAAGGGCGTTGGCAAAAACGAATAGTAAGCCAATTTCCCCGATAGATTATTGCGGAGCGTTCCCTGGCCGTTCTCCTCGATTTGCATCGCGCCCTCCATATCTTTAGTGCCGGAAACTCGTTATTAGGCTAATCATATCAATTCTAATAACGAGTTTATGGCGAAAATAGTTATTAGAGTCGATTTGAATAATCTAATGACGAGAAGTCGTTATTGCTTTGGTGCAAGGTGGTCGAGTGGTCCCTCGGGCGCAGAGGAAAATGGATCATTCAACACGAGCGTGGATAATCTCCCGGTTTTGGCCTGTGTGCGGGCTCAAAGTGGGAGATTATCCACGCTCGTTAGATATGCGTCCGAAAATCCACGCTCGTCGCTACTTGAGTCCGGGCAGGCGGGTGTAGGGGAACGAGCGCTCCAGGAATTCTGAGCAGTGGGCGTAGTCTTTGGCGAAGTAGCTGCTGTAAAGCGAATCGAGCACGTATTGCACGGCGATGTGGCTCGCGAACTGCGTGATGCGATGCGTCATGCTCTCGTGGTCACTCACCGTAAGGTAGGCGGCAAAGCCAGGCTGAATGCGCGCGCAATAAGGCGTGCCGATGACGATGACCGGGACATGCCGACTGCTGAGGATCGGCAAGATGTTCTTGAGGTTGGGCGCAAGGCCGCTGTAGGAGATGACGATCGCCACATGGTCGGTGCCCGAGGCGAGCGCTGTACGCACCTGGGCCTCGCCACCGTCGTGGCACGTCGCGCTTTTACCGGCGGAGAGCAAGCGATCGCGGAACATTCCCGCTGGATAGAGGTTGTGCGAGCCTGTGTAGATGTCGACCTGTCGGGCGTTCGCGATGAGCTTGGCGGCGTGGTCAAGCTGCGTGGGATCGAGCAGCTCCTGCGTTTCGGCCAGCGTGGTCTGGTAGAGCCCCTCCATGCGCTCCATAACCTGCAGGCGATACTCAGCTTATCGACCCGCGATGCAAAGGAGATGCTCATCCCAAGAGCGCTACCGGGAAGGGCTTGCGATTCGAGCCCTCACCTTAGCAATTTGATCATTTGGCACTATAATCACCATAGGCATGCGCATAACGTTGCGCTTAATCAAGAGGAGAAAACATATGGGTCTGTTTGACATGTTTAAGAAGAAGGCTGAGCCCGCGGCAGCTGCTGCTCCGGCCTCCATCTCTGCTTCTGCTGGCGCCGACGTGCTGTGCTCGCCTGTCAAGGGCAAGGTCATCAAGATGGCCGACGTGCCCGATCCCGTCTTTGGTGGCGAGGTTCTGGGCAAGGGCTGCGCTGTGTGGCCCGAGGACGACCTGGTCTACGCTCCCTGCGACGGCAAGGTGACCGTCACCATGGGTCACGCCGTGGGCCTGCAGTCCGATAGCGGCATCGAGGTTCTGGTTCATGTTGGCGTCGATACCGTCAACATGAACGGCGACGGCTTCGAGGGCTTCGTCAAGGCCGACGACGTCGTGAAGGCTGGCCAGCCCATACTCAAGATCGACCGCGCCAAGATCGCTGCTGCCGGTTACAAGGACTGCGTCGTCGTGGCCGTGTCCAACACCGCCGAGTTCGCCGACGTCGAGCTCGCCGTCGAGGCCGAGTCTGCCGTCGCCGCCGGTGACGCCATCGTCAAGGTCGTCCGCAAGTAGTCTGCGGCAACATAAGGATGTGCAAGGGTGGTCGGGTTATCCGGCCACCCTTTTTTAATAGGCTAAACAGGTGCATTTTATTGCAGGGGGCTTGTTTTACGGGCCATTCGCTCGTCAAATTGAGCCGCCTGCGCTTTTGCGACGCAGGGGGTTGGGCCGGGCCGCTAATATGGACTTGCTGTTACGACGTGCGCTGCGCAGGGAACGCGGCGCCGCTTGTTTGGAGGAATGTCATGAAAAAGAAGCTGCTGCTTGCGCCTCTGATGGCCGCCCTGGTCGCGTGCGTGGTTTTGCTTTCCGGCTGCGGAGGGCCTTCGGTGGAAGAGCTCATCACCAACGACCTTACGAGCCAGTTTGACGAGATCAAGAACGGCGGCGATGATTTCCTCTCCGGTCTGGAAGAGGCTTCGGGCGACGAGTTTGAGCAACTGGGCATCGATCCCAAGGAGTACGCCAAGAGCTATCTCGAGGGCTTTGATTACAAGATCGGCGATGTGACGGTCGATGAGGACAAGGGCACTGCGACCGCCGAGGTTACCATCACCTGCAAGTCCATGAACAAGATCGTCGAAGATTTCGCCACCCAGTATCAGGAGAAGGTCGCCGCACTCGATACGATGCCTTCCGAGGACGACCTGTACAAGATGGCCGGCCAGGTCATGGTCGACGTGACCAAGGCCGCTAAGACCAAGGACACCAAGGTCACCTTTAAGTATTCCGCCAACGAGGATAACGAGTGGTCTGCCGACGATTCCGCAACCACCGAGATGATGAATGCGATGATGAGCTAGGGGGTTACGCGGTTCTACGAACCGCGTAACTGCTCGACGCTGCAAGCCCGCCAGAGCGGCAATCTGCCTTTCAACTTCGGCGGCATGACCAGAAGGTCAATGCCGCCTTGTTTCAAGACACCTTGCTCGCTCTGGCGGGCTTTCGCTGTCGTTGCCAAAACAACGGCGTTCCCTTGGCTGGCTTAAAGTGGCGCTTGTACCTGTGGCGTTGCCATCGCTGCCGAAGGCGGCACTTGGGGACGTTCCTTTTCTGCCGGCAGTTGGGGACACTCCTTGGTGCGGGGGGCAGCTAAAAGAGTCCCGTCCCACATTAGCTGCCCGCGGGAGGGATGAGCGGTTACTCGCCCAGCACCAGCGCCGCGAGCTCTGCCTGGCTATCCACCACGTAGTCAGCGCCGGCGGCTTCCAGCTCTGCGCGGCCGCGGAAGCCCTAGCTGACGCCCGCGCTCTTAAGGCCGGCGTTGTGGCCGGTCAGGATATCGACATTGGAATCGCCCACATAGAGCGTGGTTGCCGGATCGGCGCCCAGCTCCTCCATCACATGCAGCGTGACGGGTGCTTCGGGCTTGGGCGGAAACGCATCGACACGGCCCTGTACCAGCGCAAAGCGCTCGGAACCAAAATACTTCTCGATAAGCGGAGCCGCCGAGACGTGGTCCTTGTTAGTGAGCACGGCAAGCTGCACACCCGCGGCGCGCAGGCGGTCGAGCATCTCGATCGTGCCGGCATAGGGGGCGGTGTGGTCCTCCTTGTGCTCGCCGTAATAAGCCCTAAACTCGGCAAGCGTCTGCTCAAAGGCGCGCCCGTCGCCCGCATACTCGGCAGGCATAAAGCGTTCAACCAGCTTGAGCATGCCGTTTCCCACCTTATAGCGGTATTCGTCAACAGCAAACGTGGGCCAGCCGTGCATCTCGCAGGTATGGTTGCCGGCGGCCGCCAGGTCCTCGAGCGTGTTGAGGATGGTGCCGTCAAGGTCAAAGATCACGGTGGAAAAAGCTGCCATAGGTACGCTCCCATCAAGATGACTCATCAAAACGGCACCCATGATAGCGCGTGCCGTTCCAGTCGGGCATGAGCGGGCCAAATGTCCCTCGTGGGACTGAGGGGGCCAAAAGTCCCCGTTAAAACGCTTAAATGGCCTCTAACAGGTACATTTGGCCCCCCTCAGCCCCACGGGGGACACTCGGCCCGCTCAATCTTGCGCACGGGGCTTATCGGCCTGTTCAACCCTGCGGGGAATGCCGCCTGCCAGATGCAAACGACCGGTCACGGGTTGTTACGAGTGCCGTGTCCATACTTCCTTAACACATAAGATAAGCTGATAACTGCATATTCAATCCGATTTACCCAGCTAAAGTGTTCTCATTACGCATATTGTTGGTGGGTAGTTCGGGCTCCGTGTGGAGGGGAGAACGTATGAGGTTACCGGCTTTTGCTAAGAAGGCGTTTAGGGGGGGCATAGTCGCGGCGCTTGTGCTTGCCATGCCCGCGCCCGCGCTCGCCTGCACGCAGGTTTACATCGGTAAGAACCAGACAACGACGGGCGATACCTATGTCGGCCGCGCCGAGGACTATTCACCTCGCTACTGCAAGACCTTTGGCGTGCAGCAGCCGATCGACAACCCTGTCTTCCGTTCTTTCGAGAACGATTCTGTGCCGGGGACCGGCTTTGAGTACACCTATCAGGGTCGCTCGTATCGTTACACCTATGTTCGTGACAATCCCGATGAGTGGGATGCCCAGGACGACGAGGCAGCGTCCCGCGTGTATTCCGAGGCCGGCACCAACGAGCGCGGCGTCTCCGTTTCCGCGACGCTCACAACGGATTACAACGACGGAATCGATGCTATCGACCCTCGTGTCGACACGGGCATCGGCGAGTATAACCTGGCCGACTACCTGTTGAGCGTTTCGTCCACGGCGCGCGACGGCGTGGAGAAGCTCGGCGCCATCATCGATCAGTACGGCTCTCAGGACTGCAACCAGATCGTCATTGCCGACAATACCGAGACCTGGATTTTCGCTCAGCTTTCGGGCCATCAGTGGATTGCCGTCAAGATGGGCGACGACGTGGCGTCCGTTAATCCCAACATCGGCGGCCTGCAGTATAAGGTCGATCTTGACGATGCGAGTCAGTGCCTGCACTCGGCCGATGTCGTGACGCTGCCCGAGTCCAACGGCGTTCTCGTAACCTATGACGACGGCACGCCGAACATCTTCAAGACGTATGGCAAGGAGAATTCGGGTTCGTCGCAGAATACGCGCCTGGCCCAGGGACGTGCTTACTTCGGTGCTGCCCTTGCGCCTCAGACGGACTATACCGTTGATGAACAGGGTCGCGTCACCTCGCTCATCGACCCGCAGCTGACGTTTACGCCGGGCATCAAATCCGATACGTTCACGGCGCTGCGTTCCCTCGCTGCCCGCGGTGAGCAGGATGACGGCCTCAACGCCAATCTCAACAGTGCCCTGTATGCCATCGGCAACAACAGGACGACCGAGGGCAATATCTTCCAGATTCGGTCCGGCCTTTCCAGTGATATCGCCACGATTCAGTGGGAAGCGCTTTCGCGTTGCGAGTTCAGCGTGTACCTGCCCAGCTACTCTGCGCTGTTGACGGAAGTTCCGGCTGACTACTTCCCGGCGTGGAACACGGTGGACGGCACTTATACAGGACGCAAGGACGACGTTGCGCAGGCTTTGGTCGAAAAGGACGGCAAGAACCTCGACTACGTCTTCATGGACATCAACACGCTCGCCTACAACAACCGTGCCTCGATGGGTGAGAACGTGCGCGCCTACCTCGATGTCCTTCAGAAGCAGGTTATCGCCCAGCAGGACGTTGTTGACGGGTTGATGCAGGCGACCCCTGCCGATCAGCGCACGGACCTTGCCAACAAGGCGTTTGCCGCAGTGAGCGAACAGGTCTACAACAAGGCGGCCAAGCTTCTCGATGAGATGCGCGCCTATGTGAATGCGGGAGATACCTCGAGTGCGTTTATGCCGAGCGACTATGACGCCGAGAATGGAACCTCCCGGACCCCGATTATGTACGCGTCCGCTTTTGTTGCTCCCAGCATCACGGCTCAGCCGCAGTCGGTAACGTGTGCTCAGGGCGCTGAGGCCAAGCTGAGCGTTGCCGCGACGGTTGATGACAGCGTGGATGGCTCGGATGCCCAGCTTACCTACCAGTGGTTCGTCAAGGGCGAGGACGGTAACTTCTCTGCCATCGACGGGGCGACGGCGGCTGAGTACGTCGCCGCGACGACCGAGGTCGGTTCAAAGGTGTATCGCGTTGAGGTGACGAGTGCTGCCGGGCTGGTTTCCACGTCCGATGAAGCGACGGTGACCGTGACGCAGGCTGCGCAGGAGGAGCCTGGGCAGAAGCCCGGTCAGAAGACGGATGTGAAGACGGACGTCAAGACCGATACCGCCAAGAAGGCGACCAAGGGAGGGCTTGCCAAGACCGGTGATTCGTCTGTGGTGACCGTGGCGCTTCTGACGGTGGCTGGAGTTCTGGCCGTTATGGGGGCCGTGCTTATCCGCAAGCGTGCGAATTAACCGGAGCGGGTCATAGACGACAGCCCTAACTAAAAACGGTCCCGTACGAGTAATCGTGCGGGACCGTTTGCTTGAGCTAAAGCAAAATGAGCGGGCCAAAAAGCCCCGTGGGACTGAGGGGGCCAAAAGTCCCTGTTAAAACGCTTAAATGGCTTCTAACAGGTACATTTGGCCCCCTCAGCCCCACGGGGGACATTCGGCCCGCTCAATCTTGCGGGTGGGCTTGGTTCGTTAGCGGCCTAGTGGCGATATGGGTTGCCTATAGGTGGTCATCCGGGAGCCATATGGCTCGGGTATGGCGGTTTTTTGTGTAGCGCATTGACCGATTTACCTGCGGTAACGTACACTTCCTCCGATTAAAAATAGAAGCCGGAGCACGGGTGCGCGCGAGCGCATAAAGGGGAATCGGGTGAGAATCCCGAGCAAGGCGGTTACTGTATGCGGGCGCGCCCGCGAGTCAGATTACCTGCCCGCGCTCTTCTCGAAACCGAGGGCCTCTCTGTTTGCCGCTGGATTCCGGTCTACAAGGGGTGCTGCTGAGCGTGCGTTTTGCTGCCGATAGGGTGGCTGACGTGCGCCTTTGTGCTGCCGGGGTATCGCCTGTCCCGCCTTCTTCGCCATGGCTCTATTGCAGGTTCGCGAAAGAAGGAGAATGGGTGACGCGAAACAACATTATGCTCAAGCGCCTGGGAGCCGCTGCTTTCTCGGCGCTGCTCGTCTGGTCGATGCCGGGTACGTCGGCATTTGCCGAGGGCGTGGCAGAGGTCGCTGTGCAGGCGCAGGCCCAGGCCTCGCAGCAGGCGGATACTGCCGAGAATGCCGACGAGTCGAGTTTCACTGCGGACGAGCAGACGGGTGCTGAAGGCGCCGAGGCATCGGCGGACGAGGCGAGCTCCGAGGCCGCTCCGTCTGCCGATGAGAGCCTTGCTGCCGCGGCGGACATCGACGACGAGGATGCCGATGCTCAGCAGGCACGCGGCGCGCGCGTCGCCAAGGCCGGCGAGACCGTGATGGTCTCTTTTGCCGATGAGCTGCCCACCACCATCGAGGCCGGGGCTGTCGTGAAGCTCGCGGCGAATATCAGCCTTGAGGCTGGCCAACAGATCGAGACCGTGGCCGGTACGCTCGATGGCCAGGGCCACAGCATCGTGCTCAACGGCAAGGCGCTGGCGAAGAGCGTGGCTGGTACGGTACAGAATCTGGGCGTGACGGGTTCGATGACGATTTCTGGCACCGACGGTCCTATCGCCACCACATGCTCGGGTACCGTGCAAATGTGCTGGTCGACGGCAAGCCCCTCTGACGACAATTGGACTTTCGCTGACGCTGCCGGTCTTGTAGGCAAGCTCGATGGCGGTTCGGTGCTCAACTCGTATTACGCCGGCAGCCTCAGCGGCATGCCCTTTGGCGGTTACGGCCTCGTTGCCTGGTATCAGTCTGGCACCGTGACCAACAATCTGTTCACTGCGGGCGATCAGGCGTGCGGCTACAAGGTCGATTCTTCCTTTGGCAGCAAAATCTCTGTCGACGACCTCAAGACCCAGGCCTCGGTCGATAAGCTCAACACCGATGCCCCTGACACCGGCTTTACCTGGTCTGCGCAGGGCGGTTTGCCTGTGCTGATCTCGGGCGGCGCTGCGGTCGTCGTGAACAAGGATGCCCTCAAGGCTGCGATTGACGATGCCAACGCCAAGATCGAGAACGACTACACGGCCGAGAGCTGGTCGAAGCTCGCTGAGGCCCTTGTGAGCGCTCAAGACGTCTACGCCAACGATGACGCCAAGCAGGCCGAGGTCAACGCCGCAACCAAGACGCTCACCGATGCTATTGCCGCGCTCGAGAAGCCCAAGCCCACCGAGCCCGTGGCTCAGCCGCAGAACGTAGTGCACCTGAGCTCGCAGAGCGACCTCGAAAACAAGTTCAAGCCCGCCGACGCCGACGCCGACGCCTATTACGTTCTCGACAACGACATTACCATCGATGACGAGTACTTCTTTGCTCCCATGGGCATACTTGCGGGCACACTCGACGGCCAGGGCCACACCATCACCTTCGCCAACGGCGGTGGCGTGAAGTCGCTCATGGGCGGCGTTGCCTCCACGGGCGTGGTGCAGAACATCTCGTTTGCCGGCAAACTGAAGCAGGCGACGGACGGCAAGGCGTTCGGCCCCCTGGGCAACAAGGTTCAGGGTGCCGTGCTCAACTGCTCCACGAGTGTGACCGGCAAGGGCGTTGCGGGCTTTGCGCGTACGCTCGACGGCGGCATCGTGTCCAACTGCGTGTCGACCTCCGAGGGTACAGCGGGCGCGCTGTTCGCGACCTATAGCGCGGGCCAGCTCGTCAACACCTACTGGGGCGCATTCCTCACCAACAAGATGGACGCTCCCGCCTCGGCGCTCGTCAACTCCTATGCCGTCGACCCCGCCGACATGGCCACCGATGCCTTCGCCGATCTTATCAACGCCAACTGCGGCGCCAACGGCATCAGCTGGGGTATCGATAAAAATGGCACGCCGGTCTTTGGCTCGGGCAACAGCTACCAGGCGCCCGAGGACACCACGCCCGACGACGCCTACACCGTGAGCTTCACGGCCAACGACGGCACCAGCCAGACGGTTGCCGGCCATATGCTCGAGGTTTCGCCGGACGCTGTGAACGCCTCTCGCAAACTTGGCGTCTTTGCACTTAAGGGCGTCCCGGCCACGAGCACCATCACCTGGGGCACCGATGACGCCAACCGCGGCAACATCGGCATCAACGAGTCCACGGGAGAGCTCTATGTCTACGACAACGCTACCGGCACGGTGACCGCCACCGAGCACAAGGCCGATGGCTCCGAGCAGACCGTGGCTACCATCAAGATCAAGGCCAAGGCCAAACAGTTCGACGACTTTGAGCTGTGGTATCGTGCCTCCGACGGCACCGTGAGCAACGTGACCGATGGTGCGGCTACCGTCCAAGGCTCCGAGGTGCGCAACCTCGAGATTCGCGTGCATTACGTCGACGCCGATAAGGGCGAGTACGTGCCCGTTTCGTTCAGCCGCTTCCACTTTGCCTCGAGCGATCCTACGACCATCTACAGCAACGACTACTCGGCCTGCTTTTATTTCAAGCATGCCGGCAGTGCCACGATTACCGTTACTCCGCGCGACGCCGCATCTGCGGGCGCCGGCTCCAAGAGCGTGACGCTGACGTCCGAAGCCGTGGCCGCCACGTCCATCTCGATGGGCTATAACGAGGACGGCGCCACCGTCTACCTGCAGGGCCGCAGCCCACTCTCCGAGCGCGGCGCGTTTTTGACCGATCACGCACGCCCGGTGGTGGCGCCCGACAACGCCACCAACCGCGACAACTTTACCGTGACGAGCAGCGATCCTGCCGTGGCGGCCTACACCACCGCGGGCGAGATCGGCTACACGGCGTACAAGGCTGGCACCACCACGTTTACCGCGACGCTGCCCGACACGGACGCCGATGGCAAGGTCATCAGCGCGTCGTGCGACGTGACTTATGCTTACCAAAATCCGCTTGCGAGCGTGACGGCCGGCACGGACAGCCTCTACCTCAAGGCCGGCTCGGCGCAAAAGCTCGACCTGGCCTTTACCGGCAAGAACGACGCGGACGGCTGGAGCGTGACCGAACCCGGCCTCACCTGGACGTTCAAGACACTCGACGGCAAGGACGCCTCGGGTATCGTGGGCATCGACCGCAACGAGAAGGGTGCCTGGAAGCACGTTGACGGCGCTCCCGATGACGGCCTGTACGTGGCCTCGAGTGACTACACGGTGACGGCGCTTTCGGCCGGCACGGTGATCGCGACGGGTACGCCGGTAGACGCGACCGCCGGCGCCGAGCCCGTGACGCTTACCATCACCGTGGCCGGCGTGGCCGCGAGCCCCGCTACGAGTGAGTCCGCCTCGGCGGGCATCGATGCTGCTGCTGCGTTCATCGACGCACACCGCAGCTCTGACGCCTTCCAGTACGGCGACGAGTGGGAGATTTACGACTTTGCCAAGGCGGGCCGCACGATCGATTCCGGGCTGCTCGACAATTACCATGCCTCGCTGGCCGAGCACAAGGCCGAGTGGGGGAGCGCGACCTGCGCTCTGACCGAGACCGAGCGTGTGGCGCTGGCTCTCTCCGCCATCGGCGAGGACATCACCGACTATGACGGCGTCAACCTGGTCGAGCTCATTTGCAGTCGCACCGATATGATGCGCGCCAACGAGAAAATCTTCGCGCTGATGGCGCTCAATGCGAGCGGCTCGGATGCACCCGCCGGTTCCGCCTGGACGCGCGCGAGCCTCGTGGACGCCGTCTGTGAGCTCCTCGGTAGCGGCGACGCTGTGGAAGGTACGCGGCTGGGCGACGTGGACCTGACGGCCATGGCGATCCAGACCGTGGCGCCCTATGCGGGCGACACCAAGGTCGATGCCGCCATCGAGAACGGCCTCTCCTACCTCAAGGGCAAGATGAGCGCGGGTACCTGTGACTTCGGCTCTGCCGAGGCCAATGCCCAGACGATCCTCGCGCTGCTTTCGCTCGACCGAGACCCGGCCAACCCCGTCAACGGGTTTGCAAATGCTGTGACCAACGTGGTCTGCGCGCTGGACCTGTACCGCGTGGACGGAGGCAACGGCTATGCGCACAGCAAGGGCGGCGCGGCCAACGCCATGGCGACCGAGCAGGCGCTCCGCGCGCTCACGACGTATCGTGTCTCCTCGGGAGAGACGATTGCCTGGAAGACGGCCGTGACGGCGGGCAAGGGCTCGAGCAGCAAGGACCCGCAGAAGCCCACGGTGGCGCCGGGCGTCCTGACGCCGGGTGCCGGGTCGGACGGCGGTGCCGGCAACGGGACCGGCGGTTTTGCGGGCGTAATGGCTCCTGTGGCCGCCAAGATGGCCGGTGCTTCCTCGCGCGAGGGCGCCAAGGCAGCTGGCGATTCCAAGGACGAGGCTGAATCCGGCAAGAAGGATTTGACGGAGTCTTCCGTCGCCGGTAAGACAGACAAGAGCGGCAAAAAGTCGGGCACGTCCGGCAAGACCGCCGCGTTGAGCGCCGGCGCCGCCAACAAGGCTGCGGACGCGGGTCCAAACGGCTTTGCTATCGCTGGCGTTGCCGTGGGCATCGTCGGTATCGGGGCCGTCGGCGGCTGGTTTGTCTACACCAAACGCCGCGCGGCGTAGCGAGCGTCTGCCTGACAGGTAAATACTGCAAGGAGTATGGTCTTGCAAAGCGAAGGGCCCTCCTGCCGATCAGCTCGGCAGGAGGGCCCTTCCATCTCCTCGCAGTTTGAGTGGGCCAACGTCCCAGTGAAAATGGGCGGGCCGATTGTGGCCGGATGCTGAGCAGCTTGCAGAGCAGCCGCTAGCAAATCCTCGGCAGCTGCTCTCCTACGAGCATGTCGAGGATACGGGTCGAGCCCCAGCCGGTGCGTACGCGCACGGCGGGACGGGCGCCCTCGGCAAGCGGCAGCACGCGGCCGATGATGGCGGCGTTCTCTCCGTAGCGGGCGGCGCGCATGGCCGCCAGCGCGGCATCGGCTTGCTCGGCCGGCACAACGGCAACCATCTTGCCCTCGTTTGCCACTTGCAGCACATCGTAGCCGAGCATTTCGCAGGCGGCCTGCACGTCGGGGCGCACGGGCACGGCATCCTCGTCGACCTCCATGGCAACACCGCTGGCCTGGGCAAACTCATTGAGCGTGGATGCCAGGCCGCCGCGTGTGGGGTCGCGGAAGCAACGCGTGCCGGGCGCTGCGGCCAACACGTCGGCGATCAGATGGTTGAGCGGCGCGGCGTCGCTTTCGATCGTGCTCGAAAACGCCAGACCTTCGCGCTGGCTCATGATAGCGATGCCGTGGTCGCCCAATGTGCCCGATACCAGGATGACATCGCCGGGTTGGCAGTTGGCGCCGGAGAGCGTCACACCTGCGGGCATCTCGCCCACGCCGGCGGTATTGATGTAGACGCCGTCGGCTCCGCCACGCTCGACCACCTTGGTGTCGCCGGTGATGATCGCCACGCCCGCCTCACGCGCCGTTTCGGCCATCGTCTGCACGATCTGGCGGAGCTTCTCCATGGGATAGCCCTCTTCGAGGATAAAGCCGCACGACAGGTAGCGCACGTTGGCGCCCGAGGTCGCGACGTCGTTGACGGTTCCGCATATGGCAAGGCGGCCGATGTTGCCGCCGGGGAAGAACTGCGGCGAGACGACAAAGCTGTCGGTCGACATGGCGATGCGCCCGCTCGCGGGCAGCGCGGCGACGCCGGCATCGTTGCCCTCGAGCAGCTCGGGCGACCCAAAGGCATCCAGAAAGACCTCATCGATGATTCGTTTCATCATCTGCCCGCCCGAGCCGTGGCCCAGCAGGACAGTGCTATCGGTGGCACTATGGGACATATCCAAAACTCCAATCGTGGGTGGTGCCGGCGTGCGGGTGCGTTCGGGCTAGTCGCGATAACGGTAGTGTGCTGCACAGCTGCCCTCGGAGCTCACCATGCACGGGCCGACGGGATGCTCGGGTGTACAAGCGTGGCCGAACAGAGGGCAGTCGCTCGGCGTAATGGCTCCGCGCAACACGTCGCCGCAGCGGCACCCACGTGGCTCGACCGTCGGCTCGATGGGCACGTCAAAGCGCATGCTGGCATCAAAGTGCGAAAACTCGGGACGAATGACGAGGCCCGAGCCGGCAATCGGCCCCAGCCCGCGCCACGTGGTGTCGCGCGGCTCAAATACCTGCTCGACCAGCTGGCGCGCCACGGGATTGCCGTCTGCATTGACGCCACGGCGGTAGGCGTTGTCGATTGCGGGCCTGTGCTCGACAATCATCTGGACCAGCATGCAGATGCCCTGCAAGATATCGACCGGCTCAAACCCGGTGACTACGCCGGGGGTCTCGAACTCATCGACCAAAAACCCAAAGGGTGCCAGGCCTGTGATGGTAGCGACGTGACCAGGCAGGATAAAGCCGTCGATGGTCGTCTCGGGGTCGTTGGAGATCGCACGCAGAGCCGGCGGCGTGGTCTTGTGAGCACAGTAGACCGAGAAGTTCTGGAGCCCGCGCGCGTCAGCCTCCAGGATAGCGGCGGCGATGGTGGGCGTCGTAGTCTCAAAGCCCACGCCCATAAAAATGACCGGACGATCGGGGTTTTGCTCGGCAATGTCGAGTGCGTCGAGCGGGGAGTAGACGATACGGATGTCGCGCCCTGCCGCCTTTTGTGCAGCGAGCGAGGTGGACGATCCGGGCACGCGCATCATGTCGCCAAAGGTGGTGATGATGGCGCCGTCTATGTTGGCGAGCGCGATTGCGTGGTCGATGTCGCGGTTGGCGGTAACGCAGACGGGGCAGCCCGGGCCGCTCAGCAGCTTGAGCCCGGCCGGCATAATGGAACGAAAGCCATAGCGGCCGATGCTCACGGTGTGCGTGCCGCAGACTTCCATAAGGTTGATGGTGCGGTCGCCGACGAGTTCATGGATGCGTTCGATGAGCTCGCGGGCCAGCTTGGAATCGCGAAATGCCGAAAAGTCGATACCGGAGCGAGCCGGCTGTCCGGCCGCCACTAGTATGCCTCGGCCGGGTTGCTGGCCAGTTGGTCTTCTTCGGCCAGTTCGGTCATGGTGTTGACCAGGTCGAGCGTCTCCTGCGCTTCCTGCTCGTCGACGATCTGGATGCCAAAGCCGGCGTGTACGAGAATATAGTCGCCAACCTGCGCCGTCGGCACGAGTCGTAGCGACACGGGGCGCTCGATGCCCATCATGTCGACGGTGGCCTTGAGGTCGTCGTCGCGTTTGACTACTTTACCGGGAACGGCAAGGCACATATTGTTCCCCTTTTAGACGCTTTGCGCTGGATAGGCGCTCAATAATCCATCAGTTGATGGTAGCGCTCGCGGGGTTTGCGGGCAAACGCGTTACGCCTGTGAGACGGCTGGGCACAGCGGCGTGTGAGGGCGAGCTACTGCGATGCAATCTGCGCAAGACGAGCGCTTGCGACCGCCGCCTGACCGTAGGCGATGCAGCCGTCATTGACGGGTGCGGTGTGGGGGACCAAGACAGCAAGGCCCGCGTATTTGAGCTCGCGGGTGAGGAGCTGGAGCAGAAGTCGGTTCATGAACACGCCGCCCGAGAGCGCGACGGTGCCAATGCCCTCTCGCGCGCAGATTTCGGTGGCGATGCGCGACGAGGAGCGCGCGACGGCGACATGGAAGTCGAGTGCGAGCCTGTCGGCGGGCGCTCCGGCTTCAATTCCCTCCAAAAGTGCCTCAAAGAGTGCTTTCTGGTCCAGAACATAAGGGCCGTCCAACCACGATGGGCCAGATGCGAAATAGCCGGCGCTGTCGTCGGGAAAATGGGCGATTTCGTCGTCTAGCGCATGCCAGGCGGCGGCTTCGAGCTCGATGGCGGGTTCGCCCTCGTAGGTTGCCTGGCCGCAAATGCCCAAAATCGCGGCTGCGGCATCAAACAGGCGACCCATACTGCTGGTGCGCGGACTGTTGATGCCGCGCTCGATCATCGTTGCCGTTATGCTGCGCGTTTGCTCGTCAAGGCTGTTCAAGAGCCCCACGGCTCCTGGGTGCTCGAGCAGGTCGAGCTCGCTGAGCAGGGCAAAGGCGTTGCGGCGGGCATCGTGTACGGATGCGGCGCCACCGGGAAGCGCCCAGGTGCGCAGATGCGCGACGCGCTCAAAATCGGCGAGATGGGCGACAAGAAACTCACCGCCCCATATGGTGCCGTCGGTGCCGGCACCCGTGCCGTCGAAGGCGATGCCGAGGACGCGTGCATCGGGCGCAAGCCGGCCTGCGGCAATCGCCTCTGCCATGACGCTCGCGATGTGCGCATGATGGTGCTGGACTTCGATAAGCGGCAGATTGTGCTCCCGTGCCTGCTCGCGCGCCCATTGGCTCGACAGATAACTGGGATGCATGTCGCATGCCAAGGCGGCAGGCGCCAGGTCAAAGAGGCTTTTCAGACGCGTGCGTGCGGCGCTCCAAGCATCGAAAGTCGCGCCGTTTTCGACATCGCCGATATGCTGCGACACAAAACAGGCCGCATGGCCGTCCGAGTCCATGCGCGTGAGTGCGATCGTGGCTTTTTGCTGCGGCCCGCAGGCGAGCACACAGGGCGTGGCGTTGTCGAGCGCCGGCAACGACAGCGGCTGCGGCGCATATCCGCGTGCGCGGCGCACGGGCATGACGACCCCGTCGACTACGCGTACCACGGAGTCGTCGTAGCGCGACAGAATCGCGCGGTCGTTACCGAGCAGCGCGTCGGCGATGCCGGCGGCAACGAGGTGCTCCCATGCAAGGGCATCGTCGGTCTCGATGGGCTCCTCGCTCAGGTTTCCGCTGGTCATGACGAGTGCGCTCATGCCGTGCGCCGCGGCTGCGGCGAGCAGCAAATGTTGAAGCGGGGTGTAGGGGAGCATGACGCCAAGCTCGGGCAAGTCGTGCGCGACGGATGGCGCGAGTTCGAGGGCGTTGGGGGAGCTGTGGGCGTCGTTGCCGGCTGCGCGGCGACGCAGCAGCACAATGGGACGAACACTGCCGGCCAGCAGGTTGCGCTCAATGCCATCGATATGACACAGGCGCTCGGCGTCGGCAAGGCCGCGCACCATAACGGCAAGTGGCTTGTTGCTGCGACGCTTGCGACGGCGCAACTCGCATACCGCTTGTTCGTTGGTGGCATCGCAGGCCAGGTGGAATCCGCCCAGACCCTTGATGGCGACGATGCCGCCGCCAGCCAGCAGCTCGACGCAGCGTTCGATGATGGCATCGCTGGCCTCGCGCGTGGAGCCGACGGCTGGTGTTGCGTCGGCACCATCTGGCATAACACCGCGATCCGCCTCGCGCCACGTAATATGCGGTCCGCAATCAAAGCAGGCATCGGGCTGCGCGTGAAACCGCCGATCGAGCGGGTCGGCATACTCTGAGGCGCAGGTGGGGCACATGGGAAAGCGATCCATCGAGGTAGCCGCTCGGTCATAGGGCAGCGAGCGGATGATGGTAAAGCGCGGTCCACAGTTGGTGCAGTTGATAAAGGGGTAGTGAAAGCGTCGGTCGGCGGGGTCGAATAGCTCGCACAGGCAGTCATCGCACGTAGCGATGTCGGGCGAGATGAGCGTCGTGTGGGCGGTTTGATCCTGCGACGCCACAATGCGAAAACCCTGCTCGTTGGCGGCGTTCCAGTCGCCGGGTGCTAGGTCCATAACCTCGACATGCTCCACGCGAGACGCCGCAGGCGCATGCTCGGAAAGCGCGTCGACAAATTCGTCGAGTGCTTCGCCAGGAGCGTGCGCCTCGATATGCACGCCATCGCCCGCGTTAAGCACCCAACCGCAAATGCCGTGCGCCATGGCCTCGCGATACACAAACGGTCGCATGCCGACACCCTGCACAATGCCCGTTACATGGATATGCGCATGTCGCATGCGACCCTCCTTCGTTGAAATGTGTGCTGTTACAGCCCCAGGCTCTGCTCGGTGGCGGCGCAGGTGAGCTCGCCGTGTTTAACGCCGCGCAGGCCCAGCAGACGGTCAGCCAGCTCGTAGACACGCTCGCCGCGACCCTTAAGTGCCAGAATCTCCAAACAGTTGTGGTGATCCAGATGCACGTGCATGGTCGATACGATCTCGTCGGTGTAGTCGTGTTGCACCTCGTCCAGGCGGCGCGTCAGGTCGCCGGTGTGATGGTCGTAAATCATGGTGAGCGACCCGATGACCTGCTCGTCGGGCGTTCGCATCTGCTCCTTGGCAATCGAGGCGCGAATCAGGTCGCGCACGGCCTCGGAGCGGTTGGCTACGTCACCGCGGCGTGCGATCTGCTCGTCAAAGCGGCGCAGCAGGTCGTCGGGCGCGGTGACCGAAAAACGGACCAGCTCGGAGGCGGAGCCGCTGCAACGGCAGCCCGCGTCGCCGGTCGGCCCGTGCGAATGCTCGTGCCCGCAGCCGTGCTCGTGTTCGTGTTCGGACACCCTACACCAGCTTTACGGAGCCGACGGAGTTGTGGTCAGCCTCGATGGCTTCCTCGTAGCCCTCGAGCGCGTCATGCGCCTCGTGCAGTGCGGTCATGGCAGCTTCGAGCTTGGCGCCAATGCGCTCCATGTCAAAATTCTCGGTCGCATGCAGCAGCTGATGGCTCCACTCGTGGGCGAGCTCGATGGTGTCGTCGACCTGCTTGACGCTCATGGCAAGCTGGCTCATGTTCATTCCGACGTCATGCATGGGAAATCTCCTTATGCTCGGGGCAATCCAGTGGTTCAGATTCTACTACGCCCGCACGGGGCGCTACCGCATAAGAAAACGGGTGCGAGTCCGTCTGACCCGCACCCGTTCACTGGGGGCTGTTTGTATCTACCATACTATCCGTGGTCGCATGCGGTGCACCCAGAAGTCCGGCGAGTGGTGCAAAAGCGCTCATGGACGGCGGCTGGACGCCAAAATGTAACCAGCGTATTACAGATGCTTCTCCAGCAGTGCCTGCAGCCTTGCCTTGGGCAGCGCGCCGACCGAGCGGTCAATTTCCTCGCCGTTCTTAAAGACAATCAGCGTGGGGATGCTCATGACGCCAAACTTCATGGCCAGGTCCTGATTGTCATCGACGTTGCACTTGGCTACAGCCAGCTTGCCGGCCAGCTCGTCTGCCACCTCGTCAACGATGGGCGAGAGCGATCGGCAGGGCCCGCACCAGGGCGCCCAAAAATCAACCAGTACGGGAAGGTTGTCGCTAACGACGGAATCGAAGTTCTCGGGGGTAATCTGCTTAATGTCAGCCATGGTGACCTCCATGATGCGACGCGGCTCAGCCGCGTAAAACTCAGTACGACCGTGCTTATACCCAGCGGCCCGCAAAGCAACCACTCGCGGGCGGCTCTTTTATATAATGGTGGGCACGCAAACGATTGGAGAGCGCATGCCCACGTCACAAAGCCAGAAAAAAGAAGCCATCGCCCAGGCGACCGAGCAGGAGCTCGCATCGCTCGCGGGCCGCGGCGTGCGTATCGCAGGAAATGCGTGCTCGCCGATTGTGCTGGTAAAAGGTGATTTAGACGATGCCGAACGTGCGGGCGGCGAGCTGGCTGCCGGTCCGGACGGTGCTGCGCTGCGCAAAGCGCTCGGCGCCATCGGCTACGCGCCAGAGGATTTTTGCGTGCTGGCAAGTGTTGCCGGCGCGGGCGATGGGGCGGTTGCGACAGGCGAGGGCCTGCCGTGCGAGCTGTTCCGCGAGGCGCTCGAGGCCTTGGACCCCGAGGCGGTCCTGCTGTTGGACGATCGCGCGGCCGATACCATGCGCGAGACCTATGCCGACATGCTCGTGGCAATCGACGACTTCGATACCGCCATGCTCAAGCCCGGCTTGGTCGCCCATGTGCAGGGTCGTCGCGTGCTCGCGCTCGACGGTTTTGAGGCGGCGCTCACTGACAAAGCCGCCAAGCAGCGCATGTGGGCATACATCAAGCAGCTGACCCCGGCAGCCGCGCCGCTGTAGCGGACCGGAGCCGGCAAGGCGGTCCTGACGGGTCGAGCGCGGCGCCGACTTGTCGCGCCCTTACATCACGGCGCGAAGCTCAAACCGGTCGCCGTTGATGCGAAACTGGCAGTTGCCGTTCACGCGTTCGACGGCAAGCTTAATGCTCTTGGTTCCAAAGCCGTGTCCGGTGTGCCCGGCTACGGGCATGCCGTCGACCATGCGCGGCGGGCGCCCAAACGTGTTGGAGACCAAAAGGAGCAGTTGCCCGTCCTCGCAACGCAGGTCCAGATCGACAAATCGCTTGCCCTGGGGGGCGGCGCTTGCGGCGACGATGGCGTTGTCCAGGGCGTTAGAGAGCACGCTAAACAGATCGACGTCGGCTACATGGACGCTCTCGGGCACGGCAGCGCGCAAATCGGCGGTGATGCCGTTTCGGTTGATATCGGAGCTAAATGACGAAAGCACGATATTGACCGTGTCGTTGGCGCAGTAGCGGCGCACGGCGGTGCGGTCGTTCGTCTCGCAGAGCTCGTCGATGCGCTCGAGTGCCTCGTCGATGCGGCCCTCCTCGATCAAAGCCGCAAGGCCGCGCAGGAAGTGCCGCATGTCATGGCGGAGGACCGAAAGCTCACGTCCAGATTGGCGCCAGGCCTCGAGTTCCTTGATGGCCGCGCTGTCGCGGGTCGCAAGCATCCAGCGCTCGCGCTCGGCGATTTCCTTCGCCTCGTATTCGCGCAGATACACAGCAAGAAACATAAGGTAGAACGCGCAAAGCGCAAACGCCAAAAACTCAACCGTCACCACGGAGCCCGAGTGGAAGAGCGTGGTGTAGACATTGGTGGCGTAGTCAAAGATGTAATAGACGAGCGGCAGGATGAGCAGAATCTCGAGCTCGGTGGGGCTTTTAACCGCCAGGCGCGGACCGATGTCGCTGGCCCAATGCAGCAGGATCGCAAAGACGACGGCCGTGGTGATAATGCGTGCCACGTAGTACGCGATTTGCGAGTCGGTGGCGGCGAGCGCGGCGATGCCCATCCAGTTGCTGAACTGGCAGCTCAGATAAGCACTGGTGACGCCCAGCATAACGAGCAGCGGGCTCAGGCGATAGCGCGCGCACAGATAGATGACGAGCGGCAGATGCACGACGAGTGGATATACCTGACGGGCGAAAAGCTCGCCGCCGACGGCATTGGCGAGGCCGAATGCGCATCCGGTTACGGCGCCGACCATCACCAGCTCAAGCGCATGACGCCGGTTGATCTCGATACCGCAGAGCGCCGCCGAGGCAAAAACGCCAAAAAGCAGGGTTGTTGCGTGGTGAATTGCCCAAAGTGCCATCTCGGCCGTGGGGAGCATTAGCGCCTCCCGCCCTCGAACCGTGCCGCAAAGTAAGCATCCTGGAATCCCTGCTTGCAGCTGCGCGCCAGCGGGATGCAAGCGCCCGAGCGCATGACGATATCCGTGCGGTTGAAGTGGTCGATATTGCGCAGGTTGACCTGGTAGCTGCGGTGACATTTAAAGAAGCTCGCGTTTTTGGCTAGCTGATCCTTGATGTTGCGGAACGGCTCGAGCGCCTCGATATCGCGCCCGTCGCGCAGGTGGAATACCATGTGCTTGTTGCGGGCCTCGGCGTATTCGATATCGGACAGGCGCAGGGCATGGTAGCCAAAGGACGTTTTGGTTACGAGCTCATCGGTCGCGGCGGGTCGCATGCTCGAAAGCTCGTCGAGCAGTTGCGCCAGGCGTTCGTACGTTACGGGCTTGAGCAGGTAGTCGAAGGCACGGACCTCATAGGACTCCAGCGCGAACTCGGGCGATGAGGTGAGGAACACCAGACGCACGGCGGTATCGGATTGGCGCAACTCCCGCGCGGTGTCCATGCCGTTGACGAGCGGCATGATCATGTCGAGCAGAATGATGTCGGCGCGCGATGCGGCATGGCGGGCCAGCAGGTCCTCGCCGCGCGTGACGAGCGCAACGTCGACTGCCGTGCCCGTCTCGGTCGACCAGCGGTCGATCATCCGGTGCAGTCTATCTAGAAAAGCGACGTCGTCGTCGCAGGCGATAATCTTGAGCATTCGAGCCCCCTTAGTAGTTCGATTTTGCCACATTGGGTGCGCGCCGCCCGCGGAGGAACATCCCGTTTGCGCCCCACGGTGCGCAACTCGCGCCGAGCAGTATTGCGGTGGCGAAAGATGCCTCCTGCGCTATCGAGAGCTCGACTATCCTCAGCTTGCCAGTTCGAAAATGGACCTGCCGCATGATTGAATCTTTAGTTCAACTTTACACCTAGGTTTACAGCTGTCTTGTCAGCTGTAAACCTAGGTGTCATACTAAAGCCCAAAGATTCGCCAAAAGAGAGGGGCCTTGATGGCACAGAGCGCGAACATGGATGCGTCGGAGCTTGCACGCGATATCGCGGCTGGCCTAGCATCGGCAACGACGGCAACGGAGCGCGCGGCACTGGTGCCCGCAGAGCTTGTCGAGGCCATTCAGCAACTAAAAACCCAACGTGACGCGGTGATCCTGGCGCACTACTATGTGGCGCCCGAGGTCCAAGCCGTTGCCGATTACGTCGGCGACAGCTTCTACCTGGCAAAGCTCGCCAAGAGCCTGCCGCAGCAGACCATCGTGCTGTGCGGCGTGGAGTTTATGGGCGAGAGCGCCAAGCTGCTCAACCCCACCAAGACCGTGCTGCTGCCCGAGCCGGGCGCGGACTGCCCCATGGCGCACATGGTCAAGCGCGAGACGGTCGATGCGGCGCGCGCCGAGTACGGCGACGACCTTGCCGTGGTCTGCTACGTCAACTCGACGGTCGAGATCAAGAGCTGGAGCGACGTGTGCGTCACCAGCTCCAACGCCGTCAAGATCGTGTCCGAGCTGCCGCAGCAGCACGTCCTGTTCATCCCCGATCAAAACCTGGGCCGCTTCGTAGCCGAGCAGGTGCCCCAAAAGCACGTCATCCTCAACAATGGCTACTGCCCGCGCCATCACATCATCACCGTCGAGCAGATTGTCGACGCGCAGGAGGCGCATCCCGATGCGCTCGTGCTGGCGCACCCCGAGTGCAAGGCCGACGTCCTTGCCGAGGCCGACTACATCGGCTCCACCGCCGGCATCATCAAGTACGCCGAGGATTCGGATGCGAGTGAGTTCATCATCGTGACGGTCCGCGGCGTGCTCTACGAGCTCGAGCGCCGCTGCGAGGGCACCGGCAAAAAGTTCTATTTTCCCGCGGTGCAGCCCACCTGCGTCAACATGGATCTCATCACACTCGAAAAGCTCGTGCGATGCCTGGAGACGGGCGAGGGCGAGGTACAGATCGGCGTGTCGGACGAGGCGGCCGACCAGGCCAAAATTACGCTCGACCGCATGCTCGAGTACGCGGCGCGCTAGAACGATGTGACATGAGGGGCAGTCCCTTATGTCATATTACAAGGGAGAGGATTCCTGTGGAAACCAAACAATACCCCGATATGGAGTGCGACGTTGTCATTGCCGGTTGCGGCGTGGCGGGCCTGTACGCGGCCCTCAATCTGCCGACGAGCACGCGCGTGATCATGCTCTCCAAGGGCGATGTCGACGAGTGCGACTCGATGCTCGCGCAGGGCGGAATCTGCGTGCTGCCCGAAGGCTCAGACTACGATGCCTTCTTTGAGGACACCATGCACGCCGGCCACTACGAGAACCGCCGCGAGAGCGTCGACATCATGATCCGCTCGAGCCGCTCGGTCATCAACGACCTGCTGGCCATGGGCGTGGATTTTGAGCGCAAGACCGACGGCAGCCTCGACTTTACCCGCGAGGGCGCACACAGCCGTCCGCGCATTGCCTTCCATGCCGACATTACGGGCAAGGAGATCACGACTAAGCTGCTCCAGGCCGTTCGCAAGCTTGATAACGTGCAGATTTTGGAGCACGTGGCCATGACCGACATCCTGACGGGCGAGCGTGACGGCGCCACGGTGTGCACCGGTGTCGTCGCCGTTTCCGTGGACGAGGACAACTCGGTTCGTCCCGCCGACGAGCTGGCAAACGCCGCCGAGGACGTGCATGTCGGCGAGCCGTTTAAGATCCATGCCCGCCATACGCTGTGGGCGACGGGCGGTATCGGCGGCGTGTACGACCATTCGACCAACTACCCGCAGCTCACGGGCGATGCCTGCTACATTGCTCAGGAGCATGGCATTAAGATGGAGCACCTGGACTACGTGCAGATTCACCCCACGGGTCTGTTCTCGCCGCAGCCGGGCCGCACCTTCCTGATCAGCGAGAGCTGCCGCGGCGAGGGAGCGATTTTGCTCAATGCCGCCGGTGAGCGCTTTACCGACGAGCTTCAGCCGCGCGATGTGGTCGCCGCCGCTATTCGCGAGCAGATGAAGCAGGACGGCACCGAGCACGAGTGGCTAAGCTTTGCCCCCGTCGAGCGCGACGTAGTGACCGGGCACTTCGCCAACATCCGCGCACGCTGCCTGGAGGACGGCCGCGACATCTTGGACGAGCCCATCCCAGTTACGCCCACGCAGCACTACTTTATGGGCGGCGTGTGGGTTGACAAGGACGGTCGCACCTCGATGCTCGAGCTCTACGCCGCGGGCGAGACGGCTTGCAACGGCGTTCACGGCAAGAATCGCCTAGCTTCCAACAGCCTGCTCGAGTCCCTAGTCTGGGGTCGTCGCGCTGCTTGGCGTATGCGCACTGGCGAGTCGCTGGCCGTGGAGGAGGCCGGCGAGCCCGCGCTCGATGGCCGTCATCGCGCCCTGAGCGCCGATACCCTGGCAATCGATGATCTGGCCCGTGCCGCCGGCACGCAGGCCGTGGAGGAGTAGACCATGAATCCCATTACTATGAAACTCGTCGTCGATGATCTGATTCTGCAGGCTCTGCGCGAGGACATTACCTTTGAGGACGTGAGCACGGCGAGCGTGTGCCCCACGGCGCGTCCCGCTACGGTGGAGCTTATCGCCAAGGCCGATGGCATCATCGCGGGCTTGGATGTGTTCGCTCGCACCTTTGAGCTGCTGGATTCGCAGAGCTCGGTGCTGTTTGATGTTGCCGACGGCGACGAGGTGCACGCCGGCGACCACGTGGGCCAGGTGCGCGGCGATGCACGCGTACTGCTTTCGGGCGAGCGCGTGGCGCTCAACTACCTGCAGCGTATGAGCGGTATCGCTACCTATACACACCAGATGGCCGCGGCGCTCGAGGGCACCAAAACCGTGCTTGTCGATACGCGCAAGACCACGCCGGGCATGCGCGTCTTCGAGAAGGCCGCGGTCGAGATCGGCGGCGGCAGCAACCACCGTTACAACCTGTCGACGGCCGTCATGCTCAAGGACAACCACATCGATGCCGCCGGCGGCGTGACGCGTGCGATCGAGATGGCGCGCGCCCATGCGTCGTTTACCACGACGGTCGAGATTGAGTGCGAGAACCTGGACATGGTGCGCGAGGCCGTGGAGGCCGGCGCCGACATCATCATGTTCGACAACATGACCCATGACGACATGACCGCCGCGATTGAGCTTATCGCCGGTCGCGCCAAGACCGAGTGCTCGGGCAACGTGGACGCCAGCAATATCCGCGCGCTCGCCGACCTGGGCGTTGACTTTATTAGCTCGGGCGCGCTGACACACTCCGCCCCGATCCTCGACCTCTCACTTAAGCACCTGCGTCTGCTGGACGGTAAATAATGGACGCCCGCGAGCGTCGCCGTGCCATCATGGACGTGCTCGAGGTGGCCAAGGAGCCAGTTTCGGGCAGCGCACTTGCCCGCGAGGTTGGCGTGAGCCGTCAGATCGTGGTTCAGGATATTGCCCTGCTGCGTGCCGATGGGCACGATGTCGTGGCCACCAACCGTGGTTATGTGCTGCAGGAGGCCCCCAGCAGCCCCGCCGTGCCCACGCGCTTGGTCAAGGTTCGCCACAGCGTGGAGCAGGCAGGCGATGAGCTCACGAGTATCGTCGACGCCGGCGGCGCCGTGCTCAACGTGATCGTCAATCACCGCGTGTACGGCAAGATCACGGCCGACCTGGACATTCGCAATCGTCGAGATGTTGAGCGCTACCTGCACGATATCGAGAGCGGCAAGAGTTTCCCGCTACTAACGGTGACGAGCGGCTATCACTTCCATCGCATCGCGGCGGAAGACGAGCAGACCCTCGACGAGATCGAGGCCATGCTCAAGGAGAAGGGCTACCTTGCCGATTTAATGCCCTACGAGGATGATTTGTCCTAGAACACATGCAAAAGGAGGCCTCCGCGGCGATGCGGAGGCCTCCTTTTGTGCACGGTGTACTTGTGAGTGTGCAAGCGGGGGAGTTGTTACTCCTCGACGATCTCGGTGATCGCGCCGGCGGGGCAAGCGTCCTGGCAAGCGCCACAGGCGACGCAGGAGTCCTCGTCAGCGACGGTAGCGACGTCCTGGAGCTCCAGAACGCCAGCGGGGCAGGAGTCGACGCAAACGCCACAAGCGATGCACTCGTCGGCATCAATTACGGGATGAGCCATGGTAGTTTCCTCTCTGTTGACCGACGCTACAGGCGATGCGCGTCGGTTTGATTCGGGCAAAAACATACCACGGGAGCGACCGTTTGCAATACCCTCTGACCGGCATCTTCATACCGTTCGCCGAGTATGCCAAGGTTTACTAAAAAATGCGCAGGTGGGGCCGTTGAGCTGCGCAAATGTTAGCTAAAGGTGACTTGAAATATAGGGCGATTGAGCGTGCTTGCGGAAACCGCATCCCATTATTTTGTCGAAAAACGGGTTGCAGTTTCCGGTTAGGCCCGCTAGCGGAAAATGCGAGCCGGTATCAGCTCTCAAAACGGGATACGGTTTCCGGTTGAGCCTTCAGACGGAAACTGCGACCCGGAATCCACGCTCAAACCGGGATGAGCTTTCCGCAAGACGGCCCCCAGGCACCCCCGGACGCAAACCTCAGCCATCTCTACATAGATCTCGATAGATCTGCCCAGAACTCAAACAGCGCGTCTACCTGCATATTTGCGAACCTAAACTCTTGGCAATAAGAAATCTTATATGAATTGACTTAGATTTTGTATATTCCGGTCCATAAGGGGATACACTACATCCTGAAAGACAAGCCGAAGCGCCGCGCGACAGACCGTCGAGGCGGCGCGAACGCAAAAGAGAGAGGGAATTTCTAATGGGCAAGATTCTTGGTATCGACCTTGGTACTACTAACTCCGCTATGGCCGTCCTCGAGGGCGGTTCTCCGACCATTATCGTGAACGCCGAAGGCGACCGCACCACTCCGTCCGTTGTTGGCTTCCGTGCTGACGGCGACCGCGTCGTGGGTAAGGCCGCTAAGAACCAGGCTGTCACCAACCCCAAGAACACCGTGTTCTCCATCAAGCGCTTCATGGGCCGCAAGTACTCCGAGTGCACCTCCGAGATTAAGACCGTGCCGTACGAGGTCAAGGAGGGCCAGGGTGGCCGTGCCGTCGTCGACATCGAGGGCAAGGATTACACCGCCGAGCAGGTGAGCGCCATGACGCTCGCGAAGATGAAGGCCGACGCCGAGAAGTATCTGGGCGAGACCGTCACCGACGCCGTCATCACCGTCCCGGCCTACTTCAACGACGCTCAGCGTCAGGCCACCAAGGACGCCGGTAAGATCGCCGGCCTCAACGTCAAGCGTATCGTGAACGAGCCGACCGCTGCTGCTTTGGCCTATGGCCTGGACAAGCAGGGCACCGACCAGCGCATCCTGGTCTTCGACCTGGGCGGCGGCACCTTCGATGTCTCCATCCTCGACCTCGCCGACGGCGTGTTTGAGGTTCTGTCCACCTCGGGCGACAACCACCTGGGCGGCGACGACTGGGATCAGCGCGTCATCGACTGGATGGCCGATAAGTTCCAGCAGGAGAACGGTGTCGACCTGCGCCAGGACCCCATGGCTCTGCAGCGTCTGAAGGAGGCCGCCGAGAACGCCAAGAAGGAGCTCTCCGCCGCCCAGCAGACCACCATCAACCTGCCGTTCATCACCATGAACCAGTCCGGTCCGCTGCACCTCAACTACACGCTGACCCGCGCCGAGTTCGAGAAGATCACCCGCGACCTGCTCGAGCGCTGCAAGCAGCCTGTCACCAACGCCCTGCGCGACGCCAAGCTTAAGCTCTCCGATCTGACCGAGGTCATTCTCGTCGGCGGCTCCACCCGTATGCCCGCTGTCCAGGAGCTCGTCAAGACCATGACCGGCAAGCAGCCCAACATGTCCGTGAACCCCGACGAGGTCGTTGCCGACGGCGCTGCCGTCCAGGGCGGCGTGCTCACCGGCGACGTCGAGGGCATCCTGCTGCTCGACGTTACCCCGCTGTCGCTGGGCGTCGAGACCATGGGCGGCATCATGACCAAGATGATCGACCGCAACACCACGATCCCGACCTCCAAGACCGAGGTTTACTCCACCGCTGCCGACAATCAGACCAGCGTCGAGATCAACGTGCTCCAGGGCGAGCGCGAGCTTGCCCGCGACAACAAGTCGCTCGGTAAGTTCCAGCTGACCGGTATCCCGGCTGCCCGCCGCGGCGTGCCGCAGATCGAGGTCACCTTCGACATCGACGCCAACGGCATCGTCAAGGTCTCCGCTAAGGACAAGGGCACCGGCAAGGAGCAGCAGATTACCATTTCCGGCTCCACCGCTCTGTCCGACGACGAAGTCGATCGTATGGTCAAGGACGCCGAGGCTCATGCCGAGGAGGACAAGAAGCAGAAGGAAGAGGTCGAGGTCCGCAACCAGACCGATAGCCTGTGCTACTCCACCGAGCAGACCCTCAACGAGCTGGGCGACAAGGTTTCCGCCGACGTGAAGTCCAAGGCCGAGGCCGCTATCGCCGACGCCAAGAAGGCGCTCGAGGGCTCTGACGTCGAGGCCATCAAGGCCGCCGGCGAGTCCCTGCAGTCCGTGGCCTACGAGCTGGCTCAGGTTGTCTACGCCGACGCTCAGCAGCAGACCGACGGTGCCGCTGGTGCCCAGCCTGCCGACGATGACGTAGTCGACGCCGACTACGAGGTTGTGGACGACGAGGACAAGTAATCATGTCCGCCCGTAAAGCTCGCACGGAGGCGGCTGCCGCCGGCGCCGCCCCCGTTGACTCTGAGGAGAAGGACGTGAAGATTCCCGTAGAGGCCGCAGACGATACCGAGGTCAATGAGGCCCCGGCCGCCGAGGCTGCCGAGAACCAGGTAGAGGATTCCAACAAGGAGGCGACGATGACCGAGGACGAGATGGTGGAAGCCGCTATCCGCGCCGGTGAGGAAGCCGCCGACAACGACTTTAAGCTCAAGTTCGAGCAGGCCCAAAAGGAGCTTGCCGACGTGCGCAATGAGCTCGATGCTGCGGCAGAGGCCCAGAAGGCCGCCGAGGACAAGGCGAAGGACGCTACCGAGCGAACCGCTCGTCTGCAGGCCGACTGGGAGAACTTCCGTCGCCGCACCGCCAACGAGCGCATCGCCGAGCGCGAGCGCGCGACCGAGAAGCTCGTCACCGCGCTGTTGCCGGTGATCGACGATATCGAGCGCGCGATCGACCATGCCCGCAGCCAAGAGCTTTCCGACGACTTTAAGCAGTTCGTCGATGGCGTTGACGCGGTACATGCCAAGCTGCTCGATGTGTTTGCGCACGAGGGCGTTGAGCCCATCGATCCCAAGGGTGAGGCGTTCGATCCGCTCGAGCACCAGGCTGTGGGTCGCGTCGAGGACGCATCGCAGTACGACGAGACCGTCAACGACGTGTACCAGAAGGGCTACCGCATGGCGGATCGCATTCTGCGTTCCGCGATGGTGACGGTGACCTACGGTGGCGAGAAGCGCCCCGCACCGGAGCCCGAAGCGGCGCCCGAGGATGCTACGGCCGATACGGCCGAGAGCACCGAGGAGTAATTGAGAAGGGCCCCGGGGCAACACCCGGGGCCCTTTCTGGCCTAGTGCCATATGACAGTATGAGCCGCCGTCCGCAGGGGCGGCGGATATAACAGGAGAGGAGCTACGATGGCTGCAGGCAAAACCTTCTATGACATCCTGGGCGTATCCAAGAGCGCCTCCGACAAAGAGATTAAGAGTGCGTTTCGCAAGCTCGCGCAAAAATATCACCCCGATGCCGGCGGCGACGAGGCCAAGTTTAAGGAGATCAGCGAGGCCTACGAGACGCTTTCGGACGAGAAGAAGCGCAAAGAGTACGACCAGATGCTCATGTTTGGCGGCATGCCGGGCGCGGGCGGCGCGTACGGCGGCGGCTACGGTGCCGGTGCGGGCGCCAGCGGCTGGGGCGACATCTTCGACAGCATCTTTAGCGGCAACGGCGCCTGGGGCAGCGATTGGGGCTCGGGTTTCGCCGGGGCTGCGGGCGCTGCCGGTGCGGGTCGCAGCCGCGCTCGCAAGGGCGGCGACCTGTCGCTGACCGTCGATGTGACGGCCGAGGACGCGTTTCGCGGCGTGACGCACAAGGTCACCTACCGCATTCCCTCGACAGGCGAGCAACAGACCATTACGGTCTCGGTGCCCGCGGGTGCGGTCGACGGCGGCAAACTGCGCTACAAGCGTCGCGGCGAGTACGGCGTTGCCGGCGGCGAGCGCGGCGACCTGGTCGTGACCACGCACGTGGAGGAGCATCCGCTGTTTAAGCGTAAAGGTGCCGACGTGACCATGGAGGTACCGGTCTCGGTCTATGAGGCGGCGCTCGGCTGCACGGTGGACGTGCCGACGCCCGGCGGTGCGACGGTTCGTCTGAAGGTGCCCGCGGGTACCCAGACGGGCAAGAAGTTCCGCTTTAAGGAGATGGGCGCGCCCGACGTTAAGCACCGTGGCCGCACCGGTGCGCTGCTCGTCGAGATCAAGGTGCAGGTTCCCACGAACCTGTCTGATGACGAGCGCGATGCCATGACCAAGCTGCGCGAGGCCGACACGCGCGACTATCGCGAGAAGGTCAATCGTTACAAGGCGACGTACTAGGGCGGTCGCGGCGCACGACCACGCCCGCGGGCTTATGATGGACGATAACGAGACGGAAAGGGGTCAGGTAGCATGGCCGAGGACAATAGGAACAAACCGCTGTACATGATCAGCGTGGCGGCCGAGCTGACCGGCATGCATCCGCAGACTCTGCGCGTCTACGAGTCCAAGGGCCTGGTGAACCCCCAGCGCTCGGGCGGCAACACGCGCCTGTATTCGCGTGCCGATATCGAGCGCCTGGAGCTCATCAACCAGCTGACCGACGAGGGCATCAACCTTGCCGGCGTGGTGCGTATCCTCGATATGAAGGAGCGTGCCGAGGAGCGTGAGCGCGAAAACGAAAAGCTCCGTGCTCGCGTGCGCCAGCTCGAGGACGAGCTGCACGAGTACAAGATGCAGAAGAAGATCACCGCCCTGGCCCCGCGCGACGGCTCAGTTAACCCCGAGCAAGTCATGCGCAAGCTGCTGGGCGCCGGCGGGGATCTGTAGGTTACGCCGTTCTGCCGAACGGCGTAACGGCTCGACGCTGCGCTTTTGGTTCCGCCGTTCTAACGAACGGCGGACCGGTCGACGCTGCAAGCCCGCCAGAGCGGCAATCTGCCTTTCAACTTCGGCGGCATGATCAGAAGATCAATGCCGCCTTGTTTCAAGGCACCTTGCTCGCTCTGGCGGGCTTTCGCTCATATGACCCAATCCGCTGTCAAGAG
>UQKL01000022.1 GCA_900541695.1 uncultured Collinsella sp.
GGGGCCGCGGGGGCGTTCGGCTAACTGCGGGAATGGGCTATTTGCTCAATGTGTTCGGCTGAGATCGGAAATCAACCCGATGAGTTCGACCGTGCGGAGCATCTCACGCTGACGGCATCCGCGACCGTCGACCGAAGCCTCACCCATCTGGTTATCGTAAGGGTCCTCGCGCATGCCGTCGAAAGAGGGCTCAAACTCTGCCTGGAATCGATTGTTGGCCACCATACGCCACGGGTCGAGATTGCCAAAGTAGTGATGGCGGCGCCACTCCTCCCCCATCCTGCGAGCAGAAGATCCAAATGACACGTCGGCGTTGAGCCAACCGGTCTGCGGCGTATAGAACTCTGCCCAGTCGTGCGGCCCCACCGAATCGGGCGCAACATACAGGCCGCTCTGCCAACGGGCAGGCACGCCCGCGATACGGCACATGGTGATGAACGTGAGCGCCATAACGCCGCAATCGCCACGGAGCGAATGCGCGCAGTCATCGGCAATAGATCCCAAAAGCAGGTACGGCGGCTGATAGCGATAGTCGATATGCTGCGTCAGGTAATCATAGATAGCACGGGCGCGATCGAGCGGATCCTCGAGTCCGTCAACAACACCGGCCGTCAGCTGCTGCAGATACGGCGTGAATGCAATGTGCGGACGGTCCTCGGAAATATCTTCGGGCAACGGCGCGTCCATACAGGGATGCGCTGGAAGTGCACCCCCATAGATATCGCGATAAGCGGCATCGATTTGATAGCGATAGGTCACCGAGAATGTGCGATCGGTCGAGGAGACCCACGAGGCAGTACGCGCCGAGGCGCTCGCAGGAGCAATGGCCCCCTCCGGCGTCATATCAAGTATCTCGACCTGGGACTGCTGGCGGCAGGCGGCGGCAACGGGAAGCCACGCGCGAACGGTCTCCCCCTCCAAAGCACCGGGGACAGACACGCATGCCTTAAGCGTAATGGTGCGAGACAGCCCGCCCTGCGACTCCATCTCCTCGAGCATCTGGTTGCGCAGCGCAATTCCATCCGCAGAATCGGGACGCAGACCCGGAACCTCCTTGGGATACACGCGCAAAGAATCAAGGAAGTTGTCAAGAACGAACAGCTCGCCATCGATAAAGCGCCAATCGATACGCTTGCGGTCAATCAGGTCGTCAAACTGCTCTTCGGTAAACTCAGGCCACTCCTCGCGGATCATCTCGATAGCCCGATCACGCGACACCGAAAAATGAAGCGGCGTCTCGATCATGCGATACCGCTCGGCGCGAACGCAGGCAGCCAGCGAAGGCTCAGGGTTCTGCTCCAAAAGGCGATCGCAGGCGGCAACAGCCTGCGTCAAATACCCGGCATCCTTAAGACGAAGAATCTCAGGCGGTAGCCCAATATCGAGATGGCGAAAATCATCACAGCAAACATCAACAGAGCAACCAACAGGACCCTCGTCAATAACCTTCCCATCCGAAGGCAGCACATCAATAACAGCCACACCAAACTCCAAGTCATTCGAACTCCTGGAGTCCATTGTAACGAGATAGAAAGAAAGCCCCAACAAGGGAGCCATCAACGCCGCTGAACGGTACCTATAAAAATGAATTCAGCCCAGTAACCCTGTAGCGAGTTAACAAAGGAGGCCCCGTTCACCCGGAGCTTTTCCCATTGCGCGACTTCTGGCGAAGCCAGTAGCCACCTTAATTCAGACTCGTAACCCTGCGGCGTTAAACGAAGGAAGCCCCGTCCCCCGGAACTGTTTCCTTGGCGTGACTTCTGGCAAAGCCAGGTGAGCGCAAAGGAAACAGTGTAGGGGGACGGGGCTTCCGGCGGGAAGTTTAACGACGCTTACGCCTTGTTGACGGAGCCAAACTCCTCCATGAGCTCCTTGGTGCGGGCAACGATGTTGTCGCGACCAGGCTTGAGGAGCTTGCGGGGATCAAAGCCCTTGCCCTGCTGATCCTTGCCAGCCTCGATGTACTCGCGGACGCCCTTGGCGAAGACGAGCTGCAGGTCGGTGTTGACGTTGATCTTGGAGATGCCCAGGGAGATGGCCTTCTTGATCTGATCCTCGGGGATGCCGGTACCACCGTGCAGAACGAGGGGCAGGTCGCCGGTCTGAGCCTTGATCTCGCCCAGACGCTCGAAGGAAAGGCCAGCCCAGTCGGCGGGATACACGCCGTGGATGTTGCCGATGCCGCAGGCGAGGAAGTCGACGCCCAGGTCAGCAATCTGCTTGCACTCAGCAGGGTCAGCGAGCTCGCCGTTGGAGGTCACGCCGTCCTCGGTGCCGCCGATGCCGCCGACCTCGGCCTCGATGGACATGCCCTTGGAGTGGGCAAGCTCAACGAGCTCCTTGGTGCGGTCGAGGTTAAGCTGGAAGGTCTCCTCGTGAGAGCCGTCATACATGATGGACGTGAAGCCGGCCTCGATGCACTTGAAGCAGTCCTCGTAAGAACCGTGATCGAGGTGAAGGGCGACGGGAACGGTAACGCCCGTGGCCTCGACGGCAGCCTTGACCATGTCGGCGCAGACCTTGAAACCGCCCATCCACTTAGCGGCACCAGCGGTGCACTGAAGGATCAGCGGAGACTTGGCCTCCTCGGCGGCCTGGAGAATAGCCAGGGTCCACTCGAGGTTGTTGGTGTTGAAGGCACCGAGAGCGTACTTGCCGGCCTCGGCCTTCTTGAGCATGTCTGCTGCGTTGACGAGCATAAAAGAAACCTCCTGTAAGGTTGCTCCGATAACGCCTGAGATTTTACCACGGCGTACCCGAGCATAAACGTTCGTTTGTTCACGAATATCGTCCAAACAGACTTTTTTTGACCGTTTGCCCTACGGAATCGACCCGTTGGGGAAAAATAGCTTGACGTTTGGACGCTTCTCGTGCTTCAGGAGCTGACTATAAAGCTACACCTGCATGAAAGGGTTCTGCATGAGCTCGCGTGCCATGGTGGTCGAATCGCCATGGCCGGTTAGGCAAACGGTATCGGGCGGGAGAAGCCGGGCGAGCTTGGAGAGCGAGCGCAGAATCGCCGCCTCGTCTCCTCCAGAAAGATCGGTGCGGCCGTGGCTGCCCGGGAATAGTGTGTCGCCCACAAAGGCAATGTTCCCCTGCTCGGTGGCAGCAAACAAGACGATCCCGCCCGGCGTATGCCCTGGCGTCTCGATCACCTGCAGGCAGATATCGCCCACCTCGATAGCATCGCCTTCGGCGAGCAGGCGCGTCGGCTCCCCGGGGTCAGGCGTCTCAATGCCCCACATAGCTCGCTGTTCCTCGATGTTCGCATGCGGCACCGCCACATCCTTGGCACACAGCTCATACTGGCAGCCCTCGCCAACGGTGGTTCGCACGCCGGCAACACCACCAACATGATCGGCATGGCCATGAGTGCATACGGCGCCAAGCACGCGTACACCGGCATGTTCGGCTCGAATATGCTCCACCAAACGCTCGCCTTCCCATGCGGGGTCGATAATCACGCACTCATTGTCCGAAATAACAGCATAGCTATTGGTCTGAATGGGACCGTTTACGAGCGTCTCAATCTCGACCGATCCCTTGGGAGTTAAATCCAAGGACACAGCACTCATGTCCCTCTCCTCTCTATAGAACTCGAGGCATCAAACGATGCCTCGAGTGTAGCGAATATCGATAATGTGACACGTTCGTCGCGACTAAACGCGGCGCTTAAGCTGGGCTCCACCCTCGCCGGGCATCAGGCGGCGCGCGTCGTAGACCGAATCGACGCTGCTGATAGAGGCCAGCAGCGGATCCAGACCACTCGCGTCCGAGATCTCGACCATAAAGCGCAAGGTTGCAATACCCTCGCGGTTGGTCGACGTGGCGGCGGAAAGAATATTGCCGCCTGCATCGCCAATGGCGATGGTGACGTCCTTGAGCAGGCCCATGCGGTCCAGGCACTCGACCACAATCTCGACCTGGAAAAGCGTATCGGCAGCACCATCCCACTCTACGTCAATCATGCGCTCGGGATGTTCCATAAGGCCCTTGACGTTGGGGCAGTTGGCGCGATGCACCGAAACGCCACGACCGCGCGTGATGAAGCCGACGATGTCGTCGCCCGTCACGGGGTTGCAGCAATGAGCCAGACGGACCAGCAGGCCGCTGTTGCTCTCGCCCTTGACGATAATGCCGTTACTGGCGCTCTTACCGCGCTTTTGCGGCTTGCGGTTGGAGCCGCGAGCGGGCTGCTTTACGACCTCGGCGATAGCCTCGGCCTTGGTGAGCTGTTCCTCGGGCTTGGGGTCCAAGATTTGCTCGACCTTATTGCCCACAGCGCGCGGGGCGACCTTGCCCGCGCCAACGGCTGCAAAAAGGTCCTCGAGCTGCTTGAAGTTAAACTGCTCCGCCACGGCGTTGAGCGCACGCGTGGATCGTGGCGTAGAGATGCCATACCCGCGCTTACGCAGGTCCTTGGCCAGTATATCGCGGCCGGCGGCAGCGTCGTCATCCTTGGTCGCGGCGGTGAAATAACGGCGAATCTTTGACTTGGCCGAAGGTGTCTTGACGATCTTGAGCCAATCGCGCGACGGCTTAGAGCTCTTGTTAGTCAGAATCTCGACACGGTCACCCGTCTTGATCTCGTGCGTGAGCGGCGCCACCGCACCGTTGATTTTGGCGCCGACACAGTGGTTACCGACCTCGGTATGAACGGCGTAGGCAAAGTCGAGCGGTGTAGAGCCGGCACGAAGCGCCATGACCTCGCCCTTGGGCGTAAAGACAAAAATTTCCTGGTCGAACAAGTCGACCTTCAGCGAATGCAGGTATTCCTTGGCATCGGTGATCTCGTCAGACGCCGCCCAGTCGAGTGAGTGCTTGAGCCAGTTGATCTGGTCGTCCAGACGCTGCGCATCGTTAGTCTTGGAGGCAGACGATCCGCCCGACTTCTTATACAGCCAGTGGGCAGCGATGCCATACTCGGCCTGCTCGTGCATTTCGTAGGTTCGAATCTGAATCTCGAGCGGACGGGCCGTGGGGCCGATAACCGTCGTGTGAAGCGATTGGTAGTTATTGACCTTGGGCATGGCGATATAGTCTTTAAAACGACCGGGCATGGGATGCCACAGGGTATGCACGGCACCAAGCGTGGAATAGCAATCGCGCACCGAATGAGTGATGACGCGCAGCGCCACCAGGTCGTAAATCTCGGAGAACTCCTTGCCCTTGCGCTTCATCTTTTGATAGATGGACCAATAGTGCTTGGAACGACCGTTGATCTGAAAGCCCTCAAGACCAATGCGATTGAGCTCATCGGTGAGCGTCTTGATGGTCTCGGCCAGATAACGCTCGCGAACCTCGCGCGACTCGGATACCATGCGCGCGATGCGCTGGTAGGCATCGGGCTCCAAGTAGAAAAAGGACAGGTCCTCGAGCTCCCACTTGATTGAACTCATGCCCAGGCGGTCGGCCAAAGGCGCGTACACGTCCATGGTCTCGCGTGCCTTAAACAGGCGGCGGTCCTCGCGCAGAGCGGCAAGCGTGCGCATGTTATGCAGGCGGTCGGCGAGCTTGACGATGATGACGCGGATGTCCTTGGACATGGCGAGGAACATCTTGCGCAGCGTAAGCGCCTGCTTCTCGTCCATGCTGTCGACTTCAATGTTGGTGAGCTTGGTCACGCCGTCGACGAGCCCTGCCACGGTTTCGCCAAACAGACCCGAAACATCGGCAAGCGAGGTCTCGGTGTCCTCGACGGTATCGTGCAGCAACGCGGCGCACACCACATCGCAGTCCATCTTGAGGTCAGCCAGAATGATAGCTACCTCGACGGGATGGTTAATGTACATCTCACCCGAGCGCCGCTTTTGGTTGCAGTGCTTCTCGGCAGCAAAGCAGTAGGCCTGCTCCACATTGGAGAAGTCGTCCTCGTTCATATATTTGAGGCACAGACGCTCCAGCTTGTCGTAGCTGTCCGCCATAATCTCGGGCGGCAGCTCATCGGCATGTTTATAGTGCTCCATCTCCGAAAACGGCTGGAGGGTGGAATCATGGGCGGTACGGGCTGCGGCGTCCATCGAGGTCCCCTTCCCCTAGGCCCGCGGTACGATCGGGCGGTTAACTTTGGCTAGCATATCAGAAGCGCACGAATCGAGTGCCCAGCTCCGAAAAGCCGTGAACTCCATGCGCGAGCGCAAGCCCTCCAAATAGCGAATTGACCTGCTTAATTGCACGCGACCGGGGTTTTCCGCCATCGCGATGCGACGCGTATCGTCAAACCCCGAAACGCGGCAGAAACCGAGTTCTTCGAAGATTCCCAGGCCGCTTTCCACCGAGCGCTCGTCGACCGGCGTGCGGGCATCGATGGCAAGACACATCTGCGCAATGTCGATATCGCTCGCGCAGAATGAATCGTCCCCCGTCTTGCCACGGTTGGAGCGCCACATGGTCTGCAGCGCTCGATAGAGAGTGACAAGCTCATCGCGCTCGGGCGCGTAACAATCGAGCAGGCGCTCATTAATACGAGCGTCACGCGACGAATAGAGCAGGTGAATCACGGCGGGCTGTCCATCGCGGCCGGCACGGCCACTCATCTGGTTAAACTCAATCGCACCAAACGGCATGTGGTAGAGCACGACATGACGGATATCGGGCAGGTTGACGCCCTCACCGAAGGCAGAGGTCGAAACGATGCAACTGAGGCTTCCGTCGCGAAACGCTTCCTCGACACGGCGGCGATCGGAGCGCGCAAGCCCGGCGTTATAGAACGCAATATGGGTCGCGCAGTCGGGCACGCGTTTGCGCAACGTCTTGGCAAGCGCCACGGACTGGTCGCGCGAGTTGACGTAGATGACGGTCTTCTCCCCCGTCGCCACGATTGACACCAGGCGATTTTCGCGGCTCGCAAGGTCACGGTCGTCCTCGAGTTGCAGGTTCTCGCGAACGGTCTCGTCGACCACCGTCCTGGTAATCGGCAATACACGAGCAAGCTCCGCCACGACCGGGGCCGTCGCGGTAGCCGTTGCCGCCATGACAACGGGGTCGCCCAGGGCTTTGAGAATATCGGGCATGTCGAGGTAGGCGCTCCGGTCGCCGCCTTTGGCAAGACCGGCATGGTGTGCCTCATCGATAACGACAAAGCCAATACGTCCAGAACGTGCAAAGCGATCGCGATGGATAGACAGGAACTCCGGCGTCGTGAGAACGATGCCGGTGCGGCCCGAAGCCAGGCCGGCAAACACGTCATCGCGCGCTGCCTCCACGGTCTCGCCGGTCAACACGCCCACGCCAATGCCGAGCGCAGCCATCGTCGACGAGAGGTGATAAGCCTGGTCGGCAACGAGCGCGCGCAGCGGATAGACAAAGATGCTCGCCCGCCCACGAAGGACCGCCTCGCGCGCGGCGTGCACATGGAAGATGAGCGACTTGCCGCGCCCCGTCCCCATAACGGCCAAGACGCTCTGGTGGTCGGCGAGCGCGTCGAGTGCCTCGACCTGCGCGCGATGCGGCTGGTTCGAGCCGATAAAGCTATGGATAAGCGAGCGCGTGAGCTCGGTATAAGAAAGCTGGGCGAGCGTCTCACGTTTACGCGACTCCAGGCGCAGGCCAGAATCCGCTGGTTGCACGCCGCGGCGAAGCTCACATGCCGGATCGTCGATATTGGGCGCCGCGGTATCGCGCACCAAGACATCTTTAATCATGAGCTTGGGCTTCACACGTCCCTGCCAATGTTCGGCCACGGCCTCGAACACCAAGTCGACGGCACTGTCGCAATTGATGAGTTTATCGATCTGCGGCACGCGGAACATGATGGCCGGCACGCTCGCGGCGCCATCGGTCGCCACAAAGCGCATGTGCTCGCCGGTTTTGCCCACCACGGCGCGATCGCACATCGTCACGCCCTCGGCGGCCAGAAGCGGCACCTTATTGCCCTGGCCAAACGGCTCAAGACGGGAAATCTGCTCGATGGTCTCGATATTCAGCTCGGAGAGGTCAACGGTGGCGGCAACCTCGTCAGTGTCCTCAAAGTCATCGGCAGGAAGCTCCGATAGCACGGCCGAAAGGCGACGGCGGAACTCATCGAGCTTGGATGCCTCGATGGTCACGCCCACCGCACCGGCATGCCCGCCGCGACGAATCAGCAGGTCGGAGCAGCGTTCTACGGCGTCGAACAGGTTGACTTTGCCCACCGAGCGACCCGAACCGCGAGCGATACCGTCCTCGATCGAGAACAGCAGCGCCGGCACGTGATAACGGTTGGTCAGGCGGCTCGCCACGATGCCCTTGACGCCCTCGTGCCAACCTTCGCCGCCCACGACAATCGCGCGCCCGCCGTCATAAGTCTCCTCGACCTTCGCCATGGCATCGCGCGTAAGCTCGGCCTCGATCTCGCGGCGTTGGCGATTGATTTCCTCGAGCTCGGCGGCAAGCGCGCTCGCTTCGATGGGGTCGCGGGCAAGCAGCAGGTCGAGCGCCAGCTTGGGATCAGCCATGCGGCCGGCAGCATTCAGACGAGGGATGAGCGAAAACGACAGGCCGTCGGCCGTAATGGTAGAAAGGTCGGCCTTGGCAAGTGCGGCAAGCGCGATATAACCGGGGCGGGCCGTCACGCGCATCTGCTGGATGCCCTCGGCGACCAGTGCGCGATTCTCGGGCGTGAGCGGCATCATGTCGGACACGGTGCCCAGCGCCGTGACCTCTATCAGCGAACGCCAATACGACGGCTTGCCCAAACGCTCGCCCAGGACCTGTACCAGCTTAAGCGCCACACCGGCACCGGCAAGCTCGCGCGAGGGGCCCTCGTCCTCGAGCTTGGGGTCGGTCAGGGGCACGCCCTGCGGCACCTGGTCGGACGGCTCGTGATGGTCCGTGACCACCAAATCAATCCCCAGGCTCTCCAGGTAGGAGACCTCTTCCTTGGCAGCAATACCGTTATCGACGGTCACAATCAGGTTGGGTTGAGCAAGCTCGTTGACGCGGTCGAGCGCCGCACGCGACAGGCCGTAGCCCTCGTCAAAGCGGTGCGGAATAAACGGCGTGACGTTGGCGCCAAACGAACGTAGCGCCTCGGTCAACAGACAAGTCGACGTAATGCCGTCGACGTCAAAATCGCCAAAGACGGCGATACGCTCGTGGTTGCGAATAGCACGCTCAACGCGGTCGGCGACGACCGCCATGCCCGGAATAACAAGCGGGTCCGCCCAGTCGCGATCGAGCGAAGGCGTCAAAAACAGCTGGCCTTCCTCGATGGATGTAATGCCGTGCGCAACCATAATGCGCGCCACCAGCCCGGGTATGCCCAGACCAGCCGAAAGCTCCTTTTCGAGCTCGGGATTTTGCTGAGCGACCGCCCAGCGATGCGTCGTCTTAAGCGATGACATAGGCGCCCACCCCCGATAGGGGCAGGTCGCCGCGATACCTCTCACGGTTCATAGCGATGAGTCCTCTGTGTATGCCCGCTTCGGCAGGCAGATCTGTTGAACGGATTTATTATACCGTGCGGCACGGACGCAGAGCCTCGCGGCACGCCCTGGTTTCGGTAAACGAGGCCGGTAATAGCCTCGAAATAATCGAGCGTTTCTGACGCACGGACGCATGCGAGCGTCTAGCATATCCATTCAAACGAGTTCGCGGATAAAGGGAGTCACGGGGCATATGAAGCAATGGGTTGGACTGGGAAAGTTCCTCGCGGGGCATATGCAGGTCATCGTTCCGATTTGCGTAACGCTCGGCGTGCTCTTTCCCCAGCAGATCGGCGTACTCAAGCCCATCGTTCCCGCCCTCTTCGCCTTTATGACGTTCCAAGGTGCGCTCAGCAACACCTTCCACCAGGTCGCTGAGGTGTTCCGCCGTCCCCTGCACCTGATTTTGGCGCTGCTCGTCTCGGCGGTGCTTATTCCCATAGCAGCCTATGCCATGGGATCGCTGTTCTTTGGCTCCAATCCCAACCTTGTCTGCGGCATCGTGCTCGAGTACAGCGTACCCGTGGCGGTCACTGCCTTTATGTGGATTAGCATGTTCGGCGGCAACGGCCCGCTCGCGCTCACCATCATCCTGACGTCCTCGGTTATCTCGCCTGTGACGATTCCGCTCACGCTGAAGCTCTTGCTGGGTGCCACCGTCTCGATCGATGTGCCGAGCATGATGCAGGACATGGCCTTTATGATCGCCATCCCCGCCGTGCTCGGCATCGTGATCAACGAGCTCACACGTGGATGGGGACACGAGAAGCTCTCCCCCGCGCTCTCGCCCGCCTGCAAGTTCATGATGATGGGCATTATCGCCTCCAACTCCACCGCCATGAGCGAGTACGTCCTGCACATGAACGCGATGCGTCTGGAAGTCGCCCTCTTTATTTTGACCTTCGCCATCAGCGGCTTTGTCGTCGGTTTTCTGGTCGCCCGTGCGCTGCATCTGCCATATAGCGAGACGACTACCATGTGCTTTACCTGCGGCATGCGTAACATCTCTTCGGGCGCCGTCATCGCCACACAGTACTTTCCAGGCGAAGTCGTGTTTCCCGTCATGTGCGGAACGCTGTTTCAGCAGATACTCGCCTCGTTTATCGGGCATCTCTTTGAGCGTCTGACCGGCGAGGAGCGCGCCGCCCAGCGCAAGCGTGTCGAGGCCGGCCGCGACGCCATGGCGCGCTAGACTGTCCGCATTACACGGGTGTTAATCTTGCTATACGAGCGTTTCCAGATGCGCACGCAAGCGCTCAGCATCGATATCGAGCGTTGTCTCGGCATTGACCTGGGCCAAACGATAGCCGACAAAGTAGGGCGAAACCACCCAACGCGGCAGCGCCTTGGCAATGGTCCGACCGCCCAGGTGATAGAAGAACAAGTTGTACGACTCTGCGCGACCACCGTGGTGCTCGTTCAGGATATAGCGCAGAGCCACCTGGATCGCATCGGCGAAGAGATCTGCCTCGGCTTGGTCTCTTGTGTCATCGCTGGCGGCGATTCCCTGCGGGGCTGAAACGTTGACCTCAAAGAACCCCATGATCGGTTCGGTTGAGATGTTGGCCGCGATTCTCCCCTGTTGCCAGACATTGATGCCTTCGAAATTGGCGGAAGTCAACGAAGCATAGCCGTCTTCCTGCTCCAAACCCACAATCTGCATGTGCGGATGAACGAGACTACCGCCCGAGAGAGGACCCTTGTTCTTGTACATGAGCACGCTTCGATACTGCCGTGAATCGATCATCTGCTGCCAGCAATCCAGGGCAAACCTCATCACATGGTGGAGTTCATCTGGCTCATAGGTCACCAGGTCGGCATCGTGATCGGCTGACTCGATCAGCACGGTTTGACGGGTGGCGCGCAGGGTTTTGAACTTATTCTCGAGCCAGATGCAGTCGCCGTCGCGCCGGATGATATTGGCGAGTCCCTCGGTATCGCAAAAGGGGCACGCGGTGCCAGGGCGCCGGTTGTCGTCGGGCTTGCCGCTCGCCTGCTGAACGTCAAATACCAGCGCCACGGGTTACGCCTCCAGCGGCACGATCTTGGTGCCATGGAGCTCGGAGACGCCCAATGCCGCCGCCACGGTATCGCGGTTGGCCGTGGAAATGCCGCCGCCGGGAAGGATGGTCAGGCGGTCGCCCGCATACTCGACAAGACGCGATAGGTGCTCCAGATTGTCCTCGATCGGCGTTCCGGCAGCACCACCATGCGTCAGGATACGCGTGATGCCGCAGTCGGCGAGTGTGTCGACGGCATCGAGCTGAGCCTCGGGCGAGAGCTGGTCAAACGCCATGTGGAAGGTGATGTCAAGGGACTCGCGCTTGCACTCCTCGGTCGCGCAGCCCGCGGCCATCACGAGGGCGCCCAACGTAAGCTCGTCGAGCGCCCAGCCGCCGGCACAAGGCTTGCAGCAGCCAAAGACCAAGCCATCGGCGCCGGCGCTCACGGCAAGACCCAAGTCCATCTCCATCATGCGCAGCTCGTCCTGGTTGTAGTGAAAGTCACCGCCACGCGGGCGAATCATGCACATCGCTCGTGCGTCATGCTCGTGAGCATAGCTGACCGTAGCGCTGATAACACCAGCCGAGGGCGTAGTGCCACCGACGGCAAGGTTGTCGCACAGCTCGATGCGCTTTGCACCGGCATCGATAGCCGCCGGCACCCGCTCAAAGTTCTCGGCACAAAACTCGTACAGCATAGATAGACCCCCAGATGGCAAACGTTTTCCGATGGGCATTGTCGCACGCCCCCATGAAGTTGCGGTGGAATAGGGACTGTTTTGGCCTCTGAGGCTCCCATTTAGTCCCTATTCCATCGCAACATAAAGGGGGTAGTCGTTGGCATCTGCCACAACGCCGATGTTTTGGCAACGACAGCGAAAGCCCGCCAGAGCGAGCAAGGTGCCTTGAAACAAGGCAGCATTGACCTTCTGGTCATGCCGCCGAAGTTGAAAGGCAGATTGCCGCTCTGGCGGGCTTGCAGCGTCGGCTGGTTACGGCGTTTGGCAAAACGCCGTAACTATCTAGCCGCCCAGGTAGGCTTTACGCACGTTATCGTCGTGCAGCAGTTCTTGGCCGGTGCCGGTCATGGTGATCTTGCCGGTCTCGAGCACGTAGCCGCGTGTGGCGATGGAAAGAGCCATCTGTGCGTTTTGCTCGACCAGGAGCACCGTGGTGCCGGCCTTGTGCAGGTCCTCGACAATTTGGAAGATCTGTTCGATCAGAATCGGCGCCAGACCCATGGAGGGTTCGTCGAGCATGAGCAGCTTAGGGTTACTCATAAGGGCGCGGCCCATAACGAGCATCTGCTGCTCGCCGCCCGAAAGGGTACCGGCGACCTGGCGACGACGCTCCTTCAGGCGCGGGAACTGCTCGTAGACGCGCTCGAGGCCCGGAGCCACCGTTGACTTGGGCTGCGTATAGGCACCCATTTCCAGGTTCTCCTCGACCGTCATCTGCAAAAAGGCACGACGACCCTCGGGCACCTGAGCCAGGCCCTTACCAACCAGCTTGTCGGCGGGCGTATGGGTAATGTCCTCGCCCATAAACTTGATGGAGCCGGTCTTAGAGCGCAGCAGGCCCGAGACGGTCTTGAGCGTCGTGGACTTGCCGGCACCGTTGGCGCCAATCAGGGCCACGATCTCACCCTCGTTGACGTTAAAGGAGATGTCCTTAATGGCGTGGATGGCGCCGTACCAGACGTTGATGTTGTAGACGGAAAGCATCGGCTCTGCCATTTAGTTCTCCCCCTTATCCTGCTTGCCCAGATATGCCTCGATAACAGCGTCGTTGTTCTGGATCTCCTCGGCCGTACCCTTGGCGATGACCTTACCAAAGTTGAGCACGCAGATGCCCTCGCAGATGTTCATAACGAGCGACATATCATGCTCGATAAGCATGATGGCGATGCCGAAGGTGTCGCGAATCTTGACGATGTTCGCCATGAGTTCTGCGGTCTCGGACGGGTTCATTCCGGCGGCAGGCTCGTCGAGCAGCAGTAGCTTGGGGTTGGTGGCAAGCGCGCGGACGATTTCCAGACGACGCTGGGCGCCGTAAGGCAGCGATCCGGCCTGCTCATTTGCCAGGTGCTCCATGTCAAAAATGGACAGCAGCTCCATGGCGCGCTCGTGGGCGGCCTTCTCGTGCTTCCAATACGTCGGCAGGCGCAGAACGCCCTCAAAGCCGGAGTAGCGCTCCTGGTTGTGCAGGCCGACCTTAACGTTGTCCTCCACCGTCATGGTGTTGAACAGGCGAATGTTCTGGAACGTACGGGCAATACCCATGCGGTTGACCTGGTAGACCGACTTGCCCGAGGTGTCCTCACCGTCGAGCAGGATGGTGCCGTGCGTGGGCTGGTACACCTTGGTGAGCAGGTTGAAGACCGTGGTCTTGCCAGCGCCGTTGGGGCCGATGAGACCGGCGATCTCGGTCTTGCCGATGGTCAGGCTAAAGTCGTCTACTGCCTTAAGGCCGCCAAACTCAATGCCCAAGTGGATGCACTCGAGCGCCGGGCGCTGACCCAGGTCGCGGTCGGGAACGATAGCGCCAGAAGGATACGGGACCATCTTGCCCTTGTTGAACTCAAACTTACTGGGCATCGGCTGCCACCTCCTTCTTGGAAGCAAAGCGGTCCTTAATGCGTGCGAAGAATGCCTTGAGCTGTGGGTTGTTAGTAAAGACCATGACCAGGATCAACACGATGGCGTAGATGAGCATGCGGTAGTCCGAGAACTGACGGAGCAACTCGGGGAGCACCGTGAGCAGCGCCGCGGCGATAACGGAACCGTGCATGTTGCCCAGGCCGCCCAGAACCACGAACACCAGAATGAGGATCGACGTGTTGAAGTCGAACTTAGTAGCGGAAAGCTGCGAGAAGTTACCGCCGAACAAAGCTCCGGCAGCACCGGCGAGGGCGGCGGAAACCACGAAGGCGATCATGCGGTACTGGGTGACGGAGATGCCCACGGACTCGGCAGCGATCTTGTTATCGCGCACGGCAATAATGGCACGGCCGGTACGGCTGCGAACCAGGTTGAGTACAATCACGAGCGCGACCATAACCAGGATGGCACCGGCGAGGAAGGTCGAGTACGTCGACACGCCCGAGGCACCCTGGGCGCCCTTGATGATGGCGGTGCCGTCCTCGAGCAGGTGCAGGTCGTCGATCGTAGAGTTGCCCGTGATGTTAAAGATCACGTGCAGGCCGCGGGAGTCGACACCCACAATGAGGCAGGTGACGATCTCTTTGATGATCTCGCCAAAGGCCAGCGTCACGATAGCCAGGTAATCGCCGCTCAGACGAAGGACCGGGATGCCAATCAAGAAGCCCAGAATGGCGGCAGCGATGGCGCCGACCACGATACTGATGATAAGGCGCACCGGATCGGAGGGAACGGCGCTCTCCAGCGCGACGGCGGTGACGATGCCCGTATAGGCGCCGACGCTCATAAAGCCCGCGTGGCCCAGCGACAAGTCGCCCGCGATACCGACGACGAGGTTGAGGGAAATGGCCATGACGATATAGGCCGTAATGGGGACCAGCTGACCGGCAATCATGCGCGGAATCATGTGGTTAGACTGCATAAAGAACACGATGGCGAACGCCACAAGGCACATGGCGTACGTAACAAAGTCGTGACGCGTCTGCTTGTCTTTAAGAAACTTCATAACGCTCACCTACACCTTCTCGGGGACGTACTTGCCCAAGAGGCCGGCAGGCTTGACGAGCAGGACGATGATCAGAACACCAAAGACGATGGAGTTGGCAAGGCTCGTGGAAATGTAAGCCTGTGCCATCGCCTCGATGATGCCGATAAGAATACCGCCAACAAAGGCACCGGGAATGGAGCCGATGCCGCCGAAGACGGCAGCGTCGAAAGCCTTGATACCAGGCATGGCACCCGTGGTGGGCTGCAACACCGGCGAGTAGGAGCACAGGAGTACGCCGGCGATGGCGGCGAGGGCGGAGCCGATGGCGAACGTCATCGAGATGGTGCGGTTGACGTTGATGCCCATGAGCTGAGCAGCGGCCTTGTCCTCGGACACGGCTCGCATGGCCTTGCCCATCTTGGTCTTACCCGTAAAGAACATCAGGCCGGCCATGATAACCAAGCAGGCGACGATGGTGACGAGCGAGACGGCGCTTACGTTAAACTTGGCCAAGAACTCCGGCACCGGAAAGGTGACGAGCGAAGTGAAGTTCTTGGGTGTGGCGCCCCACAGAAGCTGCGCGGCGTTCTGCAGGAAGTAAGACACGCCGATAGCCGTGATCAGAACGGCCAGCGGACCTGCTTGGCGTAGCGGCTTATAGGCCAGACCCTCAATGAGGACACCGAGAACCGTGCAGACCACACAAGAGAGAACTACAGATGCCCAGCCCGGGAGGCCGAGATACGACGTGGCGCAGAACGAGACATAGGCACCGACCATGATGACATCGCCGTGAGCGAAGTTGAGCATCTTGGCGATACCGTAGACCATGGTGTAGCCCAACGCGATGATGGCGTAGACGCTGCCCATGGACAGGCCGTTGACCAGGTATTGGATAAAGACCGTCATGTTCCACATCCCCCTTTCGAATAGGTTTCCAGTTGATGTATGAAACAGGGACGTTACATCGTCCCTAGATACCAAGCAAGCAGGGAAGGCCACAACCTCCCCTGCTTGGGATTAAAACCGCTCTATGTAAGGCGGCCTATTATGCCTGTACGTACTTGCCGTCGGTGATGACGTACGCCGTGGGCTCCTTCTGGACCTGCCCCTTATCGTTCCAGGTGAGCTTGCCGGTCAGACCGTCAACGGTAATCTTGAGCATAGCCTTGGGCAGCTTCTCGGAGACCTCGGTCGGGTCGGCGTCGACACCAAGACCGGCCTCCTTGAGGGCCTCGGCCACCGCGTGCACGCCGTCGTAGGCGTCGGCGGCAAACTGGTCGGGGGTATCGCCGTACTTATCCTTGTAAGCGTTGACGAAGTCGGCGTTCTTCTCGTCGTCGGCGGAGAACGGGGTCATGAGCAGCAGACCTTCGGCAAGAGAGGTGTCGAAGCCCTCAACGCCCAGGATGCCGTCCATGCCGTCGCAACCCATCATCTTGACGTCGTAGCCCATATCCTTGGCGTTCTTGAGCAGGACGGACGCCGGCGTGTAGTAGATCGGCGCGAAGATCATGGTAGCGCCGGCCTGCTTGGCCTTGGTCAGCTGGTTGGTAAAGCTCGTGGCAGAATCGTCCTTAAAGGTCTCCTCGTCGACAATCTCGAGCTTGGACTCAGCGGCCTGGGCCTTAAAGGAATCCGCGATACCCGAAGAATAGGCGTCGCCGGAGTTGTAGAACAGCACGAACTTCTCATCCGCATACTTCTGCGCCAGGAACTTGGCAGCGTTGACACCCTGGTTGGGGTCGGTGAAGCAAACCTGGAAGACGCAATCCTTGCCGTCAGTGACGTCCTCGGAGGACGCGGACGGGGTGATCATGAACGTCTTGGGGTCGTTACCACACTCAGCGGCAACGGCAACCGACGCACCCGTGGTGGTCGGGCCGACGAGGGCCTGCATGCCCCAGTCGAGCAGGGTATTAAAGGCGTTGACGGCCTTCTCGCCGTCGGCCTGGTCGTCCTCGGCCTTGCTGGCAAGCGGCAGCTCCTTGGTGGAGAAGTCCTTGCAGCCAAGCTCGACGCCCTGGGTAACGGACTTGCCGTAAGACGCGGCGGCACCGGTCAGCGGGCCGATGGTACCGATCTTAAACGAAGCGTCGCTCGAAGCGGAACCGCTATCGCCGCCGTTGGAGGAGCAGCCAGCTAGAATGGACATCGCCCCCAGACCTGCTGCGCTCGCGATAACGCTCCTGCGATTCATAACAGGGTTCAATGACTTACCGGTGAGGCTCGACATGCGGCTCTCCTCTCATTTCTCGTCGGGTTTCGGTTACCCGACAGGCCATCCTTCGCCGTGTTCGGCGTTCGCAAAATAGTAGACGCTTTAGTTGGGAAAAGTGGCGGTTATTTCGACTTTTCTTTGGATTTGTTCATTTATCCATATTTCTGCGTATTTCTATTACTTTATGCAGTAAAGCCACTTTATTGTGTAAAAGCAATGTTTCCGTTCTGTTACAAGCGTCCCCGCCCTGAATAAAACAGCCTCACCGGTCGCGCTTTATGCGCGCTTAGGCGGCGATGTACTTGCCGTCCTGGATCACATAGGCCGTAGCGGGCTTTTCGACTTGGCCCTCGTCGTTCCACGTGAGCTCGCCAGTCAGGCCCTCGATCTTGATCTTGCGCATGGCCTTGGTCGGCTGGTTGATAAAGCTCGTGGAGGAGTCGTCCTTAAAGGTCTCGGTATCGACGATGTCGAGCTTGGATGCCTTGGCCTGCTCGGCAAAGGCATCGGCGATCTCGGCCGAGACGGCGACGGCGGCACCAGTGGTAACGGAGTCGACGAGCGCCTGCATGCCCCAGTCGCACAGGGCGAACCTTATGGTGTAAACGTTGACAGTTTGTTACGGAGTTCCGTTTGTAGCGAGCATGTTTCCAATGTTTCCGCAGCGTTTCGGGGGGTGCCGTTTTGTGCGACTCCTGTTGCCTGGCGAGCACGCGCCCTCGGTTCACGCTAGAATGCACTCAACCTTTAAGCGGTAATCCATCCATAAGATGCACGAAGGAGCTATCTATGAGCGAACCCCTGCGCACCGTGAACGTCGGTCTGATCGGTCTGGGAACCGTCGGCGGCGGCGTGGCCCGTCTGATTAAGAGCCACCACGATGAGTACCTGGCCGCCTACGGCATCGACCTTAAGCTAACTCGCGCCTGCGCGCTTGCCTGGGAGCAGGCCGAGGCGGCCGGTATTGAGCGCGAGGCCTTTACGAGTGACTGGCACGACGTCGTCACCGACCCCGCTGTCGACATCGTCGTCGAGCTGATCGGCGGCGAGCACCCCGCGACCGAGATCTTCACCACCGCCTTCGAGAACGGTAAGCACGTCGTCTCTGCCAACAAGGCCCTGTTGGGCCGTCATGTCGAGACACTCGCCGAGAAGGCGCGCGCGTGCGGCGTGCAGATTAAGTGCGAGGCCAGCTGCGGCGGCGGCATCCCCATCGTGAGCACGCTTGAGCACGATCTGGTGGGCAACAAGATCCTGACCATCGCCGGCATCCTCAACGGCACCACCAACTACATCCTGTCGCGCATGGACGCCGAGGGCGCCGATTACGCCGACGTGCTCGCCGATGCACAGGCCAAGGGCTATGCCGAGGCCGACCCGTCCGCCGACGTCGACGGCTTCGATGCCGCCAGCAAGACGGCCATCCTCGCCTCCATCGGCTTTGGCACCCGCGTTACCACCGATGATGTGTACCAGCAGGGTATCCGCACCATCGGCGCCGAGGACATCGCCCAGGCCCGCGAGCTCGGCTACACCATTAAGCTGCTCGGCATCGCCCGCAACACCGACGCCGGCGTCGACGTCCGCGTGCATCCCACGCTGATCCCCGCCGACCACATGCTTGCCAAGGTCAACGGCGCCATGAACGCTGTTTACGTAGTGGGCGATGCCGTGGGCGAGACCATGTTCTACGGTGCCGGCGCAGGCTCCTTCCCCACCGCGAGCGCCGTCGTGGGCGATATCCTGTCGCTCTCCGAGCAGATCAGCCGGGGCGTGGCTCCGCTGCCCGAGATTGAGCCCTATGGTCACAACCTCGCCTTTAAGCCCATGGACGAGCTCCAGACCAAGTACTATGTGCGCCTGAAGGTCGCCGACCGCGTGGGCGCCCTGTCCGAGACGGTCGACATCTTTGCCAAGCACAACATTTCGATCTCGCTCATCAACCAAGTCGAGGACGGCAAGTCGGGTGTCAGCGATGCCTGCTCGGTCATCTTCCTGACGCACCGCGCACTCGAGAAGGACGTCCAGGCTGCCGCCGCGGAGCTTGCCAGCGTCGACTGCGTGGCCGAGGTCGCCAACGTCCTGCGCATCGAGGACGTTGAGGCCTGGACCGAAGGCGTCATGGCCAACTAGTTCGGTTTACACCCCACAACGCATTTGCTCGAAGGGCTCCCGTCTGGTCTTGGACGGGAGCCCTTTTATTTGCACGCTCGGGGCGCATTGACGCGATCCGCGTTTGAACAATTTGACCGTTCGGTGTCAACCAGGGATACCGCTCACCGATAAGCAGGCATGTTTGCTTTTGTCCGCCGCTATCCTGTGCTGCGTACGTCCACCCCCGAAGAATGGAGGCACCATGTTGCTCGAGGGCAAGAAAGCAATCATCACCGGAGGCACGCGCGGTATCGGCTATGCCATCGCCTGCCGCTTTATCGAGGAGGGTGCCACCGTCACCGTCTTTGGCTCGCGTCAGGAGACCGCCGATGCGGCCGTTGAGAAGCTGACAGCCGTCTATCCCGACGCCAAGGTCTGGGGTCGCTCCTGCGACCTCACCTCACTCGAAGCCGTGACCGAGGCCTTTACCCAGGCTGCAGCCGATATGGGCGGTCTCGATACGGTCGTCAACAACGCCGGAATCTCCCAGCGCTCACCCCTTTTGGACTATACAGCCGAGGAGTTCGCCAAAGTTATGGACCTCAACGTCGTCGCCGTCTTTAACGGTCACCAGGCTGCCGCCAAGATCATGACCGAGGCCGGCCACGGCGGCACCATCACTACCACAAGCTCGATGGTCGCCAAGTACGGCCAGCCCTCTGGCGTCGGCTACCCCACGTCTAAGTTTGCCGTCAACGGCATGGTCCAGTCGCTCTCGCGCGAGCTCGCCCCCATGGGCATTCGCGTCAACGCCGTTGCCCCAGGCGTAACCAAGACCGATATGGTCGCCAACCTGCCCGAAGAGGTCATCAAGCCCATCATCGCCACTATTCCGCTCGGTCGCATGGGCGAGCCCGAGGACGTTGCCAACGCCTTCGTTTTCCTTGCGAGCGACATGTCCTCCTATGTCACGGGCGCCATCCTCCCCGTCGACGGGGCAGCCCGCTCCTAAAGGTCGAAAGTTTCGGCTTCGAACCTCAACAGAGTTCAACGCAAAAGGCGCGCTGTCCGCATCAACCGCAGGCAGCGCGCCTTCTATTATTTGGACGGAACCCGTATCCCGACATTCCTTGCTACTTGCCGTCGTCGTCCTGGGCTTCATCGCGCGCGTAGAGCTCCAGCATGCGGCGGCGGTATTCGTGTACGGCGAGCTTGGCGCGCTCAAGGCGGCGGCGCTCACGCGGAGTCAGCTCGGACGGGTCAACCTCATCACCATAGGTCTTATCGGCAAGAAGACGCGCCGCGTCCACGATGCGGGCATCGATGTGGCCGCTCGCCGCCTCGGCGGAAAGACGCTCGGCAATCGTATCGAGCGTAGGCAGGCCCTCGAATACGCGACCATGGCCATGTGAGGTCAGCAGCTCGTGCTCGCGTGCGAGCAGGCTCGCCAAATCGTGATGGGCGCGCAGGATGTCAAGCGCATCGGATGGATGCTCGGCAACCTCTGCCACGGCGGCGACCGGCGCGGCATCGACCACGCGGTAGAAGAGCTGCGCGAGCAATGGCATCAAGAACACCGTGATGGCACCGGCGGCAACCATGACCGACGCAATATCTTGCGACAGCGCGCCCGCGTTGACGGCAACGCTCGTCACGGCAACGATGATCGGCAGGGCCGTGGTGCAGTACAGGGCCACGGTAATGCGACCATACGCCGACACATCGCGCGTCGCAGGACAAATGCTCATAGAGATGAGAATGGGCACGGCGCGAATGATAAGCAACGCCACGATAAAGCCCGCGAGCAGCCCGGGGCGTGACGCCACGGCCGTCAGGTCGATCTTTGCGCCCGATACGGTAAAGAACACCGGAATCAAAAAGCCGTAGGCCAGGCCGTCGAGCTTGGTCTCGAGCGTATGGTTGCCCTCGGGGATGATATAGCGCAGGACAAAGCCGGCGGCAAAAGAACCCAACACGATGTCGAGATCAAAGACGGCCGAGAACGCCACGAGCGTGACCAGGATGAGCACCGTCAGGCGCACGAAGGTCTGCGACGTGGTATCGGCACGCTCCTCGACAAACGCAAAGAAGCGGCTGCCGACGCGCTTGGAGCGGCTTGGGACCACGGCCAGCAACACGCAAACCACCGCAAACAAGCCAAGGATTACGAGCGTTTGGATGCCAGTGCGAGCAGACAGCAGCACCGACATGGCGAGCACGGGACCGAGCTCGCCCCAAGTGCCATACGCGAGAATCGAGTCGCCCACACGCGTGCCGGTGAGCGAGCGCTCACGCATGATGGGCACGAGCGTGCCGAGCGCCGTAGAAGTGAGGGCAAGCGTCACGGCGATGCCGTCGAAATGACTGACCGAGAACCACGGGGTAAAGCGCACGGCAAGCCAGGCGATACCAAACGTGACGACCCACGTCGCCAAGCCGTAGCGCCCCTCGACGCCCGTAATGCTCTTGGGGTCGATCTCAAAGCCGGCAAGCAGGAACAAAAAGGCCAGGCCGAGCTCGGACACAAGCGAGACCTCGGCATCTACATGGATGACGCCGAGCATATGGGGTCCCAGCACCGCGCCGAGCACGAGCAAAAAGACGGTCTCGGGAACGGGTTTTCCGGGAATCGCCGAGGCGATGAAGGGGCTTGCGAAGGCCACGAGTGCGATGATGGCGAGCGAAACGAATGCCATGTGATGCCTTTCTCTTGTTTGCGCTTCACTGTAGCACCCTCGCCGTCCTCAACGCGCCGCGAGCTGTCGTATCATAGTGAGGTTTACAAACATGTGGCTCAAGGCGACCGCGAGGCTTGCCCCGTAAACCGACCGCTGCCGCATACCGTACCGTACGCCCAACCGATCAGGAAGGCAGGAACCAATGGTCTCTCGTATCTACGTGGAGAAGAAACCCGGGTTCGACGTCGAGGCTCAGCAGCTCAAGGGCGAGCTGACCGAGATTCTCGGCATCAAGGGCATCGAGGCCCTGAGGATCATCAACCGCTACGACGTCGAGGGCATCGACGAGGAGCTTTTCCGCTCCTGCGTGCCGACCGTCTTTAGCGAGCCCCAGGTCGATGTGACCTACGACGAGCTCCCCGCAAGCGATGGCGCCGTCTTTGCCGTCGAATTCCTGCCTGGCCAGTTTGACCAGCGCGCCGACTCCGCCAGCGAGTGCGTGCAGCTCATCAGCCAGGGCGAGCGCCCCGCCGTGCGCTCCGCCAAGGTCTATATGATCTCGGGCGCTCTGGACGAAGCCGCCATCAAGGCCATCAAGCACTACGTGGTGAACCCCGTCGAGGCGCGCATCGCCTCGCTCGACTTGCCCGAGACGCTGTACATGGAGACCCCCGAGCCCCAGCCCGTCGAAGTGCTCGACGGCTTCCGCGAGCTCGATGAGGCCGGCCTTGCCGTCTTCATCGCCGATCGCGGTCTTGCTATGGACGAGGCGGACATCGCCTTCTGCCAGCAGTACTTCCGCGATGAGGACCGCGACCCCACCATCACCGAGATCCGCGTGATCGACACCTACTGGTCCGACCACTGCCGCCACACCACCTTCGGCACCGTCCTAGATGACGTGACGATCGACGACGCCGTGGTGCAGCAGGCCTTCGACCGCTACATGGAGATGCGCCACGAGCTCGGTCGCGACGCCAAGCCCGTCTGCCTCATGGACATGGGCACCATCGGCGCCAAGTACCTCAAGAAGACCGGCGTCATGACCGATGTCGACGAATCCGAGGAGATCAACGCCTGCACCGTCAAGGTGAAGGTCGATGTCGACGGCGAGGACCAGGACTGGCTGTTCCTCTTTAAGAACGAGACCCATAACCACCCGACCGAGATCGAGCCCTTCGGCGGTGCCGCCACCTGCATGGGCGGCGCCATCCGCGACCCGCTCTCGGGCCGCAGCTATGTGTACCAGGCCATGCGTGTCACCGGCGCCGGCGACCCCACCGTCCCGGTTTCCGAGACGCTCGAGGGCAAGTTGCCGCAGCGCAAGCTCGTAACCACCGCTGCCGCCGGCTACTCCAGCTACGGCAACCAGATTGGCCTTGCCACCGGCCAGGTCAACGAGCTCTATCACCCCGGTTACGTGGCCAAGCGCATGGAGGTCGGCGCCGTCGTGGGCGCCACCCCGGCAAACCACGTTCGTCGCGAGTGCCCCGCCCCCACCGACAAGATCATCCTGCTGGGTGGCCGCACCGGCCGTGACGGCATCGGTGGCGCCACCGGCTCCTCCAAGACCCAGAACACCGAGTCCATCGAGACCTCGGGTGCCGAAGTCCAGAAGGGCAACGCCCCGGTCGAGCGCAAACTGCAGCGTCTGTTCCGCCGCGGCGATGCCTGCCGTCTGATCAAGCGCTGCAACGACTTTGGCGCCGGCGGCGTCTCGGTCGCCGTGGGCGAGCTTGCCGACGGCCTGTATGTCGACCTTGATACCGTGACCAAGAAGTACGACGGCTTGGACGGCACCGAGCTCGCCATTTCCGAGTCCCAGGAGCGCATGGCCTGCGCCGTCGCCGACGGTGACGTCGAGGAGTTCATGGGCTACGCCGCCGAGGAGAACCTGGAGGCAACCGTCATCGCCGAGGTTACCGCCGAGCCGCGCATGCGCATGGCCTGGAACGGCGTCGCCATCGTCGATCTGTCCCGCGAGTTCCTCAACTCCAACGGCGCGCCCAAGCACCAGGTCGCCCACGTCTGCGCCCGCAGCGTGTGGCAGCCCAGCTGGGCCGGCACCACGCTTGCCGAGCGCATGACCTCGCTCGTCACCGATCTTAACGTCGCCTCCAACAAGGGCCTTTCCGAGCGCTTCGACTCCACCATCGGTGCCGCGACCGTGCTCATGCCCTTTGGTGGCAAGACGCAGCTCACTCCGAGCTCTGCCATGGTCGCCAAGTTCCCCGTGGACGGCGAGACCACCACAGCGAGCGCTATGGCATGGGGCTTCAACCCCTATCTGATGGAGGCCGACCAGTTTGCGGGCGCCTACCTGTCCGTGGTCGAGTCCATCGCCAAGCTCGTGGCCGCCGGCCTTGAGCACAAGCGCGCCTATCTCTCCTTCCAGGAGTACTTTGAGCGTCTGCGCACCGAGGCCGAGCGTTGGGGCAAGCCCATGGCAGCCGTCCTGGGCGCCCTTATGGCCCAGGTCGACCTGGGTGCCGGCGCCATCGGCGGCAAGGATTCCATGAGTGGCTCGTTTGAAGACGAAGCCGGCGAGCTCAACGTTCCGCCGACCCTGATCAGCTTCGCTGTCGCCGTTGGCAAGGCGAACCGCGCTGTCTCCCCCGAGTTCAAGGGTCTCACGCATCGCGTCGTCCGTGTCGCCCCCGCCACCTATGGCGAGGACTACCGCCCCGATGCCCAGCAGCTGCTCGCCGCATTTGACGCCGTCGAGGCGCTCACCGCCACCGGCGACGCCCTGGCCGTCTCCACGCCCGGCTACGGCTGCGGCGCCGAGAGCCTCTTTAAGATGTGCGTCGGCAACCAGATCGGTATCGAGCTTGCCGAGGATGTGGACGTGGAGAGCCTCTTCACCCCGCTCTACGGCAGCTTTATCGTCGAGCTCGCCGAGGATGCCGAGCTGCCCGAGGTCGCCGACGGCGTTGTCGTCGAGCCCCTGGGCACCACCGTCGAGGGCTATGTCATCGATACCGGCTCCGAGGTCATCGAGCTCTCCGAGCTCCAGGAGGCCTGGGAGAGCGGCATCGAGGGCGTCTTTGCCTACCGCAGCGCCGGCGAGACTGCCAAGGTCGAGACCATCGACTTCCGTGCCAAGGATATCCACGTGTACAGCGGCGCCAAGATCGCCCGCCCGCGCGTGGTAATCCCCGTGTTCCCCGGCAACAACTGCGAGTACGATAGCGCCCGCGCTTTCCGCGCCGCCGGCGCCGAGGCCGACACCTTCGTGATCAACAACCTCACGCCCGAGGCCGTCGCCGAAAGCACCCACGAGCTTGCCCGCCGCATCCGTGCAAGCCAGATCGTCATGATCCCCGGCGGCTTCTCGGGCGGCGACGAGCCCGATGGCTCCGCCAAGTTCATCACGGCGTTCTTCCGCGCTCCCGAGGTCACCGAGGCAGTCCGCGACCTGCTCAAGGCCCGCGACGGCCTGATGCTGGGCATCTGCAACGGCTTCCAGGCCCTGATCAAGCTCGGTCTGGTGCCCTACGGCGACATCGTCGACGCCACGCCCGATGCGCCCACGCTGACGTTCAACACCATCGGTCGCCATCAGAGCCGTCTGGTGCGCACCCGTATCTCGTCCAACCTGTCCCCGTGGCTGTCGCAGTGCAGCCTGGACGACCCCTACACCGTCGCCATCAGCCACGGCGAGGGCCGCTTTGTCGCCAATGACGAAGTGCTCGCCCAGCTGATTGCAAACGGCCAGGTCGCCACGCAGTACGTGGGCGAGGACGGCAAGCCCAGCATGGACCTTTCCGTCAACCCCAACGGCTCCGCACTCGCCATCGAGGGCATCACGAGCCCTGACGGCCGCGTCCTGGGCAAGATGGGCCATGCCGAGCGTCGTGGCGACAACCTGTACCGCAACGTGCCCGAGCATGTCCCCGGCGATAAGTTTATGCCGATCTTTGAGAGCGGCGTAGCCTACTTCGCTTAAAGCTTTCCCATCGGGTACAATCCCCTCGGGTAACAACACCCGCCACCGACACATCCGGTGGCGGGTTCTTTTTTTCTTCGCACATGTAGGAAGGACATCATGGAAAGCCGCAAGCCGTATCTCGCCACCCTGCCCGGACTCATCCTGGGCTGCCTCGTCTGCTGTGCGCTCTGGGGGTCGGCTTTCCCCTGCATCAAGATCGGTTACGGGCTCTTTGGCATCCCCGCGCACGATAGCGCCTCACAGCTGCTCTTTGCGGGCTTGCGCTTCACGCTTGCCGGCGCCCTGGTTATCGTTGGGATGAGTGCGGCCCAACGCCGCCCCCTCATTCCGCAGGCTCGTGACATCAAGCCCATCTTTGTCTTGTCGCTCTTCCAGACTATCGGGCAGTACTTCTTTTTCTACCTTGGACTCTCGCGCGCCAGCGCAATGTCGAGTTCCATCATCGAGGCCAGCGCCAACTTTCTCGCAATCCTCTTTGCCGCCCTGGCATTTCACACCGAGAAGCTCAATACGCCCAAGGTGCTTGGCTGTGTGCTGGGCTTTGCCGGCGTCGCGCTCGTCAACCTTTCGGGCGCGGATGGCACCTTTGGCTTTACGCTCGACGGTGAGGGATTTATCTTGGCTTCCACTGTTGCGGGCGCCCTGTCGACCTGCCTCATTGGCATCTTCTCGCGCGAGCATGACGGCGTCTTGCTCGCCGGCTGGCAGTTTTTAGTCGGTGGCGTGGTCCTTACCGCCATCGGGTTTTTGATGGGCGGCACGTTGTCCCCCACCGAAATCGCCCCCGCCATCGCGCTCATCATTTATATGGCACTCATTTCCGCCGTCGCGTACTCGCTGTGGTCCCGCCTGCTCGCCGTCAACCCCGTCAGCCGCGTTTCGGTCTTTGGCTTTATGAACCCGGTCTTTGGCGTGCTGTTGAGCGCACTGCTGCTCGGCGAGGGCGCTGGCACGAGCCCCGTTACCGTACTTGTTGCCCTGCTGTTGGTCTGCGGCGGCATCATCATCGTCAACAAAGCCAAAAAAGCCTAGCGAACCGCCCTTATTTAGTAGAGGAGATTCACATGCTTTAGCTTAATGGAGTACATCGGTGAGCTGAGGGCCGCAACGCACGCCAGCGTTCGCCTTTTTTTCTAGCGTATCTGGACGCCGGCTTTCTTCTTCTCGCGCTTTACGCGGTAGAGCTCCGCGTCGGCAGCGCGAAGCAAGTCTTGCCAGGTATCGACGCCATCACCAACCCGTGCATAGCCGATGGACATCCGCAACAGATACGGGACCTCGGCGCGCGCGAGCTCGTCGCTGATTGCCGCGCACAGACACATGATGTCCTGCTCCGCCGTCGCCTTTTGAAGCACCACGAACTCATCGCCGCCATAACGTGCGATAAAGCCACTAGACGCCGAGCAGACTTCTTTGAGCGCAGCGGAGATGACCTGAAGCGCATGGTCGCCCTCAACATGTCCATAGCGATCGTTAATCTGCTTAAAGCCGTCAGCGTCCATCATAAGCAGATATACATCTTCGGCCTGATCAACATTTGAAAAGAGCGACAGCATATAGGTCTCAAAACGGTTGCGATTGTTGAGGCCAGTCAACGGGTCGGTCGAGATGAGCTGCTCCTGGTAGATGATATAGAGCAGCAACATGCTAATCATTATGCCGACACAAAGGCCGGGCACCGAGTATACGACCTGAAAGGTACCGCCCACCAGGGCCGGAATGGCGAAAAATGCCAAGGTTCGATAGATGGCCTTCGTCTGCAGACTCTCGACCCTGCGAGATTGCACAAACGCATGCAGGGACGTATGTATAACGTAACAGTAGCTGACGATGGGCTGGATCATATAGGCAAAGCCGCGACGATACACACCCTGCGAATCGATATAGAACAGGGCGTGCGTCCAGTAACTGGTAAACGCCAGCACGACCACCAGAGCCGTAGGCAACGCTACAAGCACCACCCTATAGCGCGAGGTCAAAAGGCGAGAACCCTGCACCGTCTCGGAATAGATAAACCAAATGAGACACGCGACGGCAAAGAGCGAAAACGAAACCGCGTTAGAAATCCAGTTGGCAGCAATGCCCAACGTGCCGTCCACACCGTCCGAAAGCGTCCAGATTATATCGAATAATATGTACGCGGCAGAGGTGTAGCCAAGCATGCTAAACAATAGCTGCTGGGTGCTCGAGAACAAGGAGCGACGACTTCGCACGGCAAGCCCGATAAGAACAATCATGCATAGCACGAATATCTCAATCTTGAGTGCCTTAACCACTAACCGCCATCCCCTCAATATCCAAGTGGTCTGAATCGACCAATTCGAATCTGGGCAACAAACACCCCTACCCGCAGGGGTAAGGGGAATAATAGCAGAGCGCCCGAACGTCACTGCAAGACAGCTCTCGTTCGGGCGCTCAAACGGCGCGAGTTGCACGCCGGCATCATTGATGGGTATCGATTGCTACTCGCCATCGATGTCGATCGCGACGGCCTCCTCGATGGCCTCGACACCGGCAGGCGACAGATCCTCCTTGCCTTGGCAGAACTTCTTGTCGACCCAGCCGGTCAGAATCGGAGCCATGATCGCCGTGATGATAACGGCAGTGGCGATCTGAGCGTACGCAGTGGGTGCAAGCTCGGCATAGCGTGGCGCGGCCCCGGCGAGAGCAACCGGTGTGGTCATGGCCGTGCCAGCAATAGTAGAGCAAGCCACGGCCGCCTTGCCATTGCCGCCGCACAGGCGCTCGAACGCAAAGGTGATAGGGCCGACGACAAACAGCGTGACAAGGCCCAGCAAGATGCCCGAAATACTGCCGGTGATAAAGCTCGACAGGCTCATGGACGCACCGAGCTGAAATCCGATGACGGCGATCGCGGGATTGGCGCCGGGAACCAGCAGGTTCTTGATGAACGGGAAGAGATTGCCCAGAACCATGCCGATAACGAGCGGCAAAATGGAGCCGATGATGGTACCGACAGGGATGTTGGCGAGACCCGAAACGCCCAGGATGATCATGGTGACGGCGGGGCCGGCCGTAAAGAAAAGGATACCCACGGCGCCCTGCTCGGATTCGTCGCCGAACTCGCCCATGATGCCCGTGTAGAGCGCCATGTTGCAAAACGTAATGCCGCCGATGATGGAAACCGAACTCAGGCCCAAAAGGTTGTCGTTAAAGAAATACGCAACGCCCAGGCCCAGCGCGGCTGCCACCACAAGCTTAGGAATCAGCACGACGATGCCGGTCTTGATAGCACCCGGCGTGGACTTAAAGCTGATGCCGGCGCCCACAAACAGCAAGATCGCGGCAACGATGGTGTTGGAGCCGCCGCGGCAGGCAGCCGTAAAGAAGCCGCCGATCTCGAAAACCTGCGGGCAGAAGGTATTGAGCAAAAGGCCGACGATCATCGGGTAGATCATGATGTCACCCGGAATGCGCGGTACTTTGAATTTCTTTTGCTCGTTGGCGTTCGCTTCCTGTGCCATGAAACCCCCATTTCCGCTGACGCGGAACAAAAGCCCACGTCATGCTTTGCTACAGTAAAGTTTGACCATGGTACCAGAAGAAGCAGACCGGCTCGGTGAGAAATTCGATTCGTCGACCGGGACGGTAAGCGCGCCCTTTGCTTTTATAAAAGACTCAAAACGATATAGAGCACGATGCCCGAGACGCAGCACCACAACATTGACTTTGTCTTGATCCTTGATTATCGACTTTATCCGAACACCTCCCACATTCATCCGTACATGTACGGATGAATGTGGGAACCCGATAC
>UQKL01000023.1 GCA_900541695.1 uncultured Collinsella sp.
CGACCGGGCCGCGCGGCAAGGAGATATATTGCCAGACCGGAGGGGCCCCGGGGGCGGGAATCTGGACGCACACATTTCCTACACAACTGTGCCCTCAACTGACGCTTGCCAGTTGATAGCTACCGCTCGCCGAGCACATCTTTATATAGAGTGGCCCCTTGGCTAGAGCCGATATGCGCCCCTGGCCAAAGCGCAGCCGGCATCTAGCAGTTCATCGCGCTCCTCCACCGAAAAGCCCTCGGCGTACACGCGCACCACCGGTTCGGTCCCGCTGGGACGGATCAGCAGCCAGGTGTCATCCTCAAATGCCAGACGTAAGCCGTCCATATGGCTTACGCTCTGCGGCGCCTTGCCGCATATCGACTTGGGATTCACGCCGGGAAGCAGCGTGCGCAACGTCTCGGCATCCTCGGCCTCAAGGCGCAAATCTCGACGTCCGTAACTCGTCTTGCCAAAGCTCGCCTCGAGCTGATCGATAAGCACGCCCAAGGGCGCGCCGGTCTTGGCCATGAGCTCGCACAAAATCAGGCAGGCAAGGATGCCGTCGCGCTCGGGCATGTGCGCGGCGATACCGATACCACCGGCCTCTTCACCGCCCACGAGAACGCCGCCCTTCTTCATCTCGGCGGCTATATATTTAAAACCGACGGGCTTGATGACCACGCGGCAACCGAGCGCCTCGGCAATGCGACGCACAAGCGTGGAGCATGAAAGGTTGACGACGACGCGTCCCTTTAGATTGCGATACTGGACCAAATCGCCCAAAACGAGCGCCATAATCTGATGTGGATGTATATATCTGCCGCGCTCATCAACCGCGCCGATACGATCGGCGTCGCCATCAGTCACCAGACCGGCGCACGCCCCGTCTTCGACAACTGCACGCTCACAAGCATCCACCCACGGCTCGACCGGGTCGGGGCAGATATCTCCCCTATCGGTCGTCTCGTCGGCGTGAATCTCATGGACTTCGACGCCAAGCTCTCGAAGCAAGTCGGCAAGATATCCCTGCGCAGCTCCGCCCATGGGGTCAACCACCACACGCATATGCGCGGCGCGAATGGCATCCGCGTCGACAAACGATGCCACCGCTCGCATATAGTCGGGAATGATATCTGCCGTGCGGTATTGCCCCTCAAGCCCCAGCGGCTCGGCGGCCATCGTCTCCTCGAGCTCTTCGATGACATCCTGGTTGGCCGTCGAGCCATCACCCATCCGCAGCTTGAGGCATAGATAGCCCTGCGGATGATGTGAGCCCGTCACCATAAGCGCGCCGCATGCCTCGCCGTCATACGCAGCCGCCCACGTAAGAGCGGGAGTCGGCACCGGTCGAGACACGAGCACGGCATCGAGCCCGTGGGCGGCAATCACACCCGCCGCGAGCTCGGCGAACTCGCGCGCTTGCGGCCGAGTATCAAATCCTACATATACCGTTTTACCGGGATTCGTCTTTTGCCATAGCCTGCCGATAGCATCAGTGACACGAGCGACGTTGTTGATAGTAAAGTCTCCGTCGACGCGAGCTCGCCAACCGTCAGTTCCAAAGTGAATTATCGCGCACACGCGCAGACACCTCGCAGTGTTTGGATCATGGTACGCATGAGGTATACCCGCAACGGGCATCCGGCAAGCCGCCGGCACGCTCGTTCACCGTTTAGGCAAAAGCGTCGAGGTGCGCACCGCCAACAAAAAAACCGCCCCAGCGGGGGCGGTGATTCGATACTCCCATTTTCGGGTTCTATATATTGAGCGCATCTGCCATAGCGGCTGTCGTAACCGCCGTGGTTCCGCAGCAGCTGCCTACCATTGCGGCGCCCGCCCGCTTCCACTCGACGCATGCGCGAGCGAAGGCTTCGGGGTCCTCATGCCACACGGGACCATCCTGTGTCTGAACCGGATTTCCCGCATTGGGACGCACCGTGACGGGAGTAGTCGCCGATGCAACCATCCTGGGCACCGCCGCGTTCGCGGCCGCAAGCGAACAGCAATTAACACCAACCGAGTTTGCGCCGTGTTTTTCGGCGTACAAAACGGCTGCCTCGATGTTGAGGCCATCGCCCAACAGGTCGCCTTTATCGTCAACGACAAAACTCACCAGGACAGGCATACCGTCGGCGGCATCTCGGGCGCCGGCAAGCATGGGCTGCAAATTACGGATAGACGTCACCGTCTCGATCAGCAGACCGTCAACACCAGCATTGAGCAAGGCGTGCGCTTGTTCGCGCGCAATGCCTCGGATTTCACGATACTCGGCAGAGTCCTCGGCAAACCACTCAATACAAATCGGGCCCATCGAGCCCAGCAGCAGCTGTGGGTGCGCCTGGCGAGCATCGTCGACGGCCCCGCGATTGACCTCCGCCACGGACGGCGCAATCTGGTCGTGCTTGAGGGCATAGCTTGATGCCTGAAAGGTGTTGGTAATGAGCACCTGCGCGCCGGCGGCGACATACAAGCGATGGATACGAGAAACGGTCTGCGGCTCTGCCAGATTCCAAAACGCCGGTGGAATGTCGGCGGCATCGTACTCACTCAACAGAACACTGCCCATGGGGCCCTGCGCCAACAAGGTCTCGCTCGACAAGCGGCGCGTAAGTTCCTCGGCACCAAAGCGGTTGTAATAACTCGTATCCATATATATCCCGCTATTCCTCGACGCTGATTCCCTGCTTTTCGAGATAGGCGAGCCAGCGGTTCATCGTGTCCTCGGATAGAGCATGCTCCATCATGCAGGCCTCGGAATCGGCTCGCTCAAATTCGACACCGAGCTCCTGAACCAAAAACGTGCGGACCAGACGATGGCGATACCAGATAGCCGAGCCGACCTCGCGCCCACGGTCAGTCAGGATAACTTTGCCGTAGTGAGACTGTTCGACAAGTTCAGATGCCTTGAGAGCCGAAACCGCCTTGTTGACCGATGCCTTCGAGACGCCAAGGCGCTGTGCGATATCGACCGACCGCACGCCGCCGGTCTCCCCATCTTCGCTTTCGATGCGAACCATGCACTCCAAGTAGTCTTCGTTCGCCACCGTTAGGTGTAGCTCGCGCGAGCTATTTGTCGTATCCATGAACATCCGTCCCTTCTGCACTCAATGGCTGATTCTACCCCATCCAAGCGTCGCGGTATGCCGCGGCATACCGTGCTAGAGTTCTTGTTGCACACGACGACCAAGATTGGAGCGATCTTTATGGAAAACACCACCACGGACCCCGACGTCCTCGAGCGTTTTTTGCGCTATGTCCAGATCAACACGCAGTCCGAGGATGCCAACTGCGACCAGGTGCCGTCGAGCACCGTACAGTTCGACCTTGCCAACGTGCTTGCCGAAGAACTGCGCGAGCTGGGTGCAACCGATGCCCATGTAAGCGAAAACGCCTATGTCTGCGCGCACATTCCCGCTAGCGCCGGTTCCGAGAATAAGCCCGCCCTGGGCCTGATCGCGCACCTCGATACCACCGAGGTCGCGCCGGGCGCCGGCGTAGCGCCGCACATCGTGCACTACGAGGGCGGCGATCTGGTTTGCGGCATCGTCGACGGCAAGCCCGTGTCCATGAGCACCGCCAAACTTCCTGCCCTCAACAACCTGGTGGGTGAGGACCTTGTCTGTACCGACGGAACTACGCTGCTGGGCGCCGATGACAAGGCGGGTGTCGCCGAAATCATGGCGCTTGTCGCACGCATCGCGCAGGATCCCTCCCTGCCCCATCCCGCGCTCGGCATTTGCTTCTGCCCGGACGAGGAAATCGGTCACGGTGCCGAGCTGTTGGATATCGAGGCCTTCGGCTGCAAGTACGCTTACACGGTCGACGGCGGTCCGGTTGGCGAGCTTGAGTGGGAGTGCTTCAACGCCGCCGAGGCAACCGTTCGCTTTGAGGGCCAGTCCATTCACCCCGGCGACGCCAAGGGGCGCATGGTCAACGCGGGCAACCTGTTCTGCGACTTCAACGCCCTGCTCCCCTACGAGCAGCGCCCGGAATACACCGAGGGCTACGAGGGCTTCTATCACCTTGAGGGCGTCTCGGCAACGGTCGACCATGCCACGGCGCGCTATATCGTCCGTGATCACGATGCCGCCAAGTTCCAGCAGAAACTCGAGCTGATGAATGCCGCCGCCGCACTGCTCAACCAGCGACTGGGCGAGGAGCGCGTAACGGTCGAGATTAAGCAGCAGTATCGAAATATGGCCGAGATCGTTCGTGACTATCCCGAGCTTATTGATGTTGCCAAGGAAGCCTACCTTGCCTGCGGCGTTGAGCCCCAAGTACTGCCGATTCGCGGCGGCACCGACGGCGCACAGCTGTCGTTCCGCGGCCTGCCCTGCCCCAACCTCTCGACAGGCGGCTACTGTTACCACGGCGTCAACGAGTTTGTCCCGGTCAGCTCGCTCGTCAAGATGACCGACGTCCTGCAGGAGCTCGTCGCCCGTTTCGCATAAGACTGGCCGCATGAGGCCAAAAGACGAATCGCCCCGTCCTCAACCGAGAACGGGGCGTTTTTTGGTGCAAGAAAAGTAGTCGGCATCGCAGGTTGAGCCAACGTCAGCGAGCGACGTCCAGAGCGAACAAGTTGGCATGAAAAAGGCAGGGCATTGACCTTCTGGTCATGCCCTGCCTTTTGAATGACAAATTGTAGCTCTGGGCGTCGCGCAGCGTCGAGCCGCTACGCGGGCTGGTAAGCCCGCGTAACCCTAGTAGTTGGCTTCGTAGCCGTTGCCGTCACCGGTGGGCTCTTCGTAGTAATCGGAGCCGTCGCTCGAATCGTCGGAATCGTCCGAGCCACCCGACGAGGTCGCGGTGCCATATGCGTAGTCCTCGGACGTATTGTTGTTGAGGTCACCGATCGTGGAGCTGGAGCCGTCTGAAAGGCCCATGGTGTTGGGGCCCTTGGGATCCTCACCGGCGTCGACGCGGGCCATCATTTCCTTAAGCTCGTCTTCGTAAACAAAGACATAGCTCACGCCGTCGATCATAGTGCTGTCGTCGGCGTACGAGGGCAGGTTGGCCGAGTAGATGCCCTCGACATCCATGCCGCGCATGGCGTTGACCGTGGACACGATATCCTGAACGCTCATATCGGTTACGAGCATATCGGACAGCGAATTAACCAGGCCAAAGATCTTCGTGGCATCGAAGTTATTGAGAATCTGGTTGGCAAGGGCGCCAAGCACCTGACGCTGATGGCGCATGCGCGTGTAATCGCCGTCGGCATAGGTGTAGCGGCAGCGGGCATAGGTAAGGGCAGTAGCGCCGTCCATATGCTGCTGACCAGCGGTAATCTTAATATCCAGGTGCTCGGGATCGTCGACGTCGTCGGTCGCGTTGATGTCGATACCGCCAACCGAATCAATAAGCGACTGCATGCCGTCAAAGCTGACCTCGGCATAGTGAGAAATCTGCACGCCGCACAGCTCGTTGACCGCCTGGACCATGGCCTCGGCGCCGCCAACGGTGTGGCAGGCGTTGATCTTCATGGTCTCGCCCTTGTACACGACCTTGGTGTCGCGCGGAACGGAAATGAGCGTCGCCTGCTTTTGCGTGGGGTCGATGCGTGCCAGGATAATCGAGTCGGCACGATACGTATCTTCGCCCGGACGACCGTCGGTACCAAGAAGCAACACGTAGAACGGATCTTTTGCCTCATCGGTATCGACCAGAATCTGGCGCAGGTTGTTGGTAATGACATTGGAGTCGCCAAGCTTGCCCATGATAGTGGCAAACCACAGACCTGCAGCGGTCGTGGCGCTCAGCAACACACCGAGCACGGCGATGAGCGCGACACGGCGAACCGTGCGGCCGCGACGGCGCTGACGGGCGCGCTCGGAATAGCGTGCGACATTGTCGCGACTGTAGATCTTGGCCTGCGCACCAGTCGAGGGTCTTCGGGTGTTATCCGCTAGGGGCTTCTTGTTAAACATAGGCAACCTGCATTAGTAGATGACGGGATCGGGAACGGTGGCATGTTCGACATGCGCGCCAAGCGCCTGCAGCTTTTCGACAAACTGCTCGTAGCCACGTTTGATGTGATGGATGGCCGAGACCTCGGTAACGCCATCGGCGATAAGACCGGCAACCACAAGAGCCGCGCCGCCACGCAGGTCGGGTGAGGTGACCTGTGCGCCCGAGAAGCCCTTGACGCCGTGAATCATGGCGTGATGGCTCTCGATACGAATATCGGCACCCATACGCACGAGCTCGGAGGCGAACATGAAGCGGTTCTCGAAGATGTTCTCGGTAATTACGGAGCTTCCGTCGGCAAGGGCCGAAAGCACCATGATCTGCGCCTGCATGTCGGTCGGGAAACCCGGGAACGGAAGCGTCTGGATATCGACCGGCTTGATGCGCTCGGCGCGATTGACGTGGACACCGTTCTCGATACGCTCGCACTCGATGCCCATAAGTTCCATCTTTTTGAGCACCATTCCCAGGTGGATGGGGCAGAAGCCCGTAACATCGACGCCGCGCTCATCGGCCATGAGGGCGCCGGCGACGATAAAGGTGCCGGCCTCGATGCGGTCACCCACCACGCAATGGGTAACGGGATGCAGCTCCTCCACGCCCTCGATGGTCACGACGGGCGTGCCTGCGCCGACGATCTTGGCACCCATCTCGTTGAGCATGTTGGCAAGGTCGACGATCTCGGGCTCGCGGGCAGCGTTGTCGATAACCGTGGTGCCCTGTGCGCGCACGGCAGCCATGATGAGGTTCTCGGTGGCGCCCACGCTCGCGAATTCGAGCGTGACGGTGGTGCCGTGCAGACCCTGGGGAGCACTGGCGTTGATGTAGCCGTGGGCGGTGTCGAACTCGACGCCCAGAGCCTCGAGACCCAAGATATGCATATCGATCTTGCGAGCACCCAGGTTGTCGCCGCCCGGCATGGCGATCTTGGCGCGATGGAAACGACCCAGCAGGGGACCCATCACAGCCGTGGAGGCGCGCATCTTGGCGACAAGCTCGTAGGGCGCCTCCCAAGAATCGACCCGGGAGGTATCGATCTCGAGCGTGTGCTCGTCGAGAACATCGATCGTAGCGCCCATGTCCTTGAGCACCTTGCCCATCACGTGGACATCGGAAATATCGGGCACGTTCCGCAGCGTCGTCTTGCCCGGCGCCAGAAGCGTTGCCGCCATAAGTTTGAGCGCGGAGTTCTTAGCACCCGAGACAGGCACGGAACCTCCGATGGCGTGGCCACCCTCAACGCGGATAATATCCAAGGTCTACCCTTTCAAAAAGCATGCCCGGGGTGGCTGGGCCATCCCGGGCATGATGTGTTCGCAAATGGTCGAACGCTAAAACGTTTGACTATTGGGCAAGCTTGAGCTTACACCATGCGATTTCATTATAGAGGTAGGCGCGGCGTGCATCATCCTCCGACAAATTACCCAGCTTCTCTTCAAAACCTTGAATATCAGCTTTAACCTTGTCGGCGTCGACGGTCGCCAAATCGCAAGCGCGCTCGGCGAGGACGGTCACGACATCTTCCGCAACCTGGGCATAGCCGCCGGCCACGGCAAACGTGTGGTCGACAGTGCCCATGGCCTTATCGGAAACGCGAACGTAACCGCGGTCGATCGTGCAGATTTCGCTGGAGTGAGCAGGTAAAACGCCAAACTCGCCATCCGTAGACGGAATCGACACAAACGCAGCGTCACCCTCATAGGCGAGGCTCACGGGGCACACGATGCGGATACGCATAACCTACTTCTCCTCCATCTTGCGGGCGCGCTCGCGCACGTCCTCAATCGTGGAGGCATAGCGGAATGCCTGCTCGGGCAGGTCATCGGCCTTGCCGTCGACAATCTCGGCGAAGGAGCGGACGGTATCCTCGACACGGACGTAGACGCCGGGGTTGCCGGTGAACTTCTCGGCAACGTGGAAGGACTGCGAGAGGAACTGCTGGATCTTACGAGCACGGTTGACCGTAAGGCGCTGCTCCTCGGACAGCTCGTCCATACCCAGAATGGCGATGATGTCCTGAAGGTCGGAGTACTCCTGCAGGAGCTCCTGGACCTTGACGGCAACACGGTAGTGCTCCTCGCCGACGATCGAGGGATCGAGAGCGTCGGAGGAAGACGCGAGCGGGTCGATAGCCGGGAACAGGCCGAGCGACGAAATGCTACGCGAAAGAACCGTGGTGGCGTCGAGGTGCGTAAACGTCGTGGCAGGCGCCGGGTCGGTCAGGTCGTCTGCAGGGACATAGACAGCCTGGACGGAGGTAATGGAGCCCGTCTTGGTCGAGGTAATGCGCTCCTGGAGGTCACCCATCTCGGTAGCCAGCGTGGGCTGGTAACCGACGGCGGACGGCATACGGCCCAGCAGTGCGGAAACCTCGGAACCTGCCTGGGAGAAGCGGAAAATGTTGTCGATGAACAGCAGAACGTCCTGGCCGCGATCGCGGAAGTACTCAGCGGTGGTAAGGCCGGCCAGACCGATGCGCAGACGCGCTCCGGGCGGCTCGTTCATCTGACCATAGACCAAGCAGGTCTTGTCGATAACGCCCGACTCGCTCATCTCGAGATAAAGGTCGGTACCCTCACGGGTACGCTCGCCGACACCGGTGAACACCGAGGTGCCGCCATGCTCCTGGGCGAGGTTGTTAATGAGTTCCTGAATCAGAACGGTCTTGCCGACGCCGGCGCCGCCGAACAGACCCGTCTTGCCGCCACGGATGTAGGGCTCGAGCAGGTCAACGGCCTTGATGCCGGTTTCGAAGATCTCGGTCTTGGTGGTGAGCTCGTCGAAGCGGGGCGCTGCGTGGTGGATGGGATAGAACTCCTCCACCTCGGGCATAGGCTTGCCGTCGACGGGCTTGCCCATGACGTTCCAAATGCGGCCGAGTGTCTTGGGACCAACGGGCATCTTCATGGGCTCACCGGTATCGGTGGCAATGAGACCACGCTGCAGACCGTCGGTCGAGGACATGGCGACCGTGCGGACGACGCCGCCCGGAAGCTGGCTCTCAACCTCGAGGATCGTGCTCAGGTGACCGATCGGGGTCTCGGCCTCGACCGTGAGCGCGTTGTAGATCGGGGGCACCGCACCGTCAAACTTGACGTCGACGACAGGGCCGATGATACGCACGATGCGACCATCACCGGCAGTCGTCTTCTTGGTGGCTTCCTCGACCGCAAGCTTTACGGTGTTATTAGCCATTACTGTTCCTCCAATGCTGAGGCTCCGCCGACGATCTCGTTAATCTCGGTCGTGATCGAAGCCTGGCGCACGCGACTATACGTGCGGGTAAGGGTCGAGATGATCGCGGTGGCGTTTTCCGTCGCGGAGTGCATGGCCTTGCGACGCGCACCCTGCTCGGCAGCCGCCGAATCGATCAGGGCCTGGTAGATGACCGTCAGGATATACGACGGTACAAGCTTGCCGAGAACATGCTCGGGAGAGGGCACGAACTCGAACGTGGACGAGATGCGCTTAGGGGCGTCGGTCTCGTTCTTACGCGGACCGTGGGCCATAGCGATCATCTCGGGATCGAGCGGCAGCAAGTGCTCGACGCGAAGCTCCTGATCCACGCGGTTCTTGGCGTGGTGGTAGACAAGCTCGACGCGGTCAAGCTCGCCGGCACGATACGCATCGCAGATATGAGAGGAAATCATGCGAGCCTGATTAAAATCGGGCTCGGAGGAATTGCCCTCAAAGTGCATGACGACGTTTGCGCGGTCGCGGAAATACGTGGCCGGCTTACGTCCACACGCAATGATCTCGCACTCGATGCCATCGTTCGCCCAAGAAGCGGCGAGCTTTTCGGCCGTGCGCTCCACCGTCGTATTGAAACCGCCGGCAAGGCCGCGGTCCGAGGCAATAACGACAATCAGGCCATGCTTGACGCTCTCATGCTTCTGTAGCATGGGATCGGTGCCCGAGCAGGAGGCGTCGCCGGCGACCGTCAACATGACGTCGGTCAGCGCCTCCTTATAGGGCTCGGCCTGCTTGGAGCGATCGAGGGCACGACGGATCTTGGCCGTAGAGACCATCTCCATCGTGCGCGTGATCTGCTTGGTCGTGGTAACCGAGGAGATTCGCTTCTTAATGTCGCGAAGGTTGGCCATAGGGCTTAGTTCTCCTCTGATCCAGTCGTATCGGCATGGTGCTTGGCCATGAACTGCTGCTTGAAGTCACCGATAACGCGCAGAAGCTCAGCCTTGGTGTCATCGTCGATCTTCTTGGCGCGAACCTTATCGAGCAGCGAGCCAAAGCCGTTGTCCAGGTACTCGATAAGCTCAGCGCGGAAAGGCAGCACGTCGGCGATCTCCAGGTCGTCCAGGAAGCCCTCGTTGCCTGCAAACAGAACTGCAATCTGCTCGCCAACCTCAAACGGCTTGTAGCGCGGCTGCTTAAGGAGCTCAGTCATGCGAGCGCCGTGGGTAAGCTGCTTTTGCGTGGCCTCGTCGAGGTCGGAGCCGAACTGCGTAAAGCCGGCGAGCTCCTGGTACGAAGCGAGGTCAAGACGAAGATTGCCGGCAACCTGCTTCATGGCCTTGGTCTGTGCGTCGCCACCGACGCGGGACACGGAGATACCCACGTCGACTGCCGGGCGCTGGCCCTGGAAGAAGAGCTCGGACTGCAGGTAGATCTGACCATCGGTAATGGAAATGACGTTGGTCGGAATGTAGGCCGAGACGTCGCCGTCCTGGGTCTCGATGATCGGCAGAGCCGTCATGGAGCCGTAACCGTTCTTCTTGGACATCTTGACGGCACGCTCGAGCAGACGAGAGTGCAGGTAGAAGATGTCGCCAGGATAGGCCTCGCGTCCGGGCGGACGATGCAGCGTCAGCGACATCTGACGGTAGGCCACAGCCTGCTTGGACAGGTCGTCGTAGATGACGAGCACGTGGCCGCCGGGGTTGGTCTCGCTGGCGGGCTTGCCGTCCTCGCCGTTGTACATGAAGAACTCGCCGATAGCGGCACCGGCCATAGGCGCGATGTACTGCATAGGGGCGGAATCGGCAGCGGTTGCCGAAACGATGATGGTGTACTCGAGCGCACCGTGCTGAGCGAGGGTCTCGCGGATGTTGGCAACCGTGGAGGCCTTCTGGCCGATGGCGACATAGATGCAGACCATGCCCTTGCCGCGCTGATTGAGGATAGCGTCGATGGCAATGGCGGTCTTACCGGTCTTACGGTCGCCGATGATGAGCTCACGCTGACCACGGCCGATAGGCACCATGGAGTCGATGGCCAACAGACCGGTCTGAACCGGCTCGCACACCGGGGTACGGTCGATGACGCCGGGGGCCTTAAACTCGATAGGACGACGGTGCGTGGCGACAATGTCACCCAAACCGTCGATAGGCTGGCCGAGCGGATTGACGACGCGGCCGAGCATGGCACGGCTCACGGGGATATCCATAATGCGGCCAGTGGTGCGGCACTCGTCGCCTTCCTTGATGGAGTCGACGGCACCAAACAGAACGGCGCCGACCTCGTCACGGTCAAGGTTCTGGGCAAGGCCGAAGACGGTCTCACCGGTATCGGAGCTCTTGAACTCCAGAAGCTCGCCTGCCATGGCGCTCTTGAGGCCGGTGACGCGCGCGATGCCGTCGCCTACCTCGTCGACCGTTGAAACCTCATGCGTATCGACCGTCGCGGAGAGGCTCGTGAGCTGCTCCTGCAGTTTCTTGGCGATATCCTGGGCATTGAGGGTTTCGGACATTAGGCTTCACCTCCGTACGAATTAGCAGAGTTTGCGAGGGTCTCCTGTGCGATGCGCAGCTGCGTCTTGACGGAAATGTCACGACGCTCGCCGCGAGCCTCGAGCACCAGGCCGCCCACGATAGACGGGTCGACCTGCTCGATAAGGAATACCTTGCGGCCGAAGTCCTGCTCGCATTTCTTAGTGATGGTTTGACGCAGCTCGTCGTCGAGCGGGATCGCCGTGGTGACGGTCACGCCCACTACATCCTCGTCTTCCTCGGCAACATACTTAAAGGCAGCTGCCACCTTGGGAAGAAGGTCGAGCTGGTCGCGCTTGGACATGGTGTCGAGCACGGCGATGATCTCGGGGCTGGCGGAAGCCAGGCGCTCGATCATCTCGAGGTCCTCGAACACATGGTTCTCGGCCTTGGCGGCTTCCAGAAGGGAGCGCGCGTAGGTCTCGAGCACCTTGTCCTGATAGCGGCTAGTCGGCATTCAGGCTACCTGCTTCCTGGATGTAGCGCTCGATGAGCTTCTTCTGCCCGGCCTCGTCCTCGAGTGCCTCGCCCACGATCTTGGTGGCGACGGCAACGGACAGGTCGGCGATGGAGCTCGCGGCACCGGCGTAGATGGACTTGCGCTCGTCCTCGACGGTCGTATGGGCCTTGGCGATGATCTCCTCGGCCTCCTTGTGAGCAGCCTCGATGATACGGGCGCGCTCGGACTCGGCGTCCTTACGGGCCTCGAGAACGATGTCGGCAGCCTGACGACGGGCGTCGGTGACGATCGAGTCGGACTCAGCACGCTTGGCGATAGCCTCCTGCTTGGTCTTCTCGGCCTCGTCGAGGCTCTCCTCGATCTTCTTGCCGCGCTCCTCCATGGTTTTCATGATGCCCGGCAGGGCGACCTTGGCCAGCACGATCCAGATGATCAGGAAGGCGATAAGCGCCGGGATGAACTCCGCCATCTTAGGGATGAGGATGTCCGCACCGGCGGCGCCGTCCTCGGCGAACGCGGAAACCGGCATGAGCAGCGCGGCCGCGGACGCGGAGAGTGCGATCGCGCTCTTCTGGGATGAAAGATTCATACTTGACACTCCGTGCTATTTAACGATCAGCGCGACAACGAAGCCGATCAGAGCCAGAGCCTCGCCGAAGGCGGAGCCCATGATGAAGACGGTGAACACGCGGCCCTGGACCTCAGGCTGACGGGCCATAGCACCCGTAGCACCCAGAGCAGACAGGCCGATAGCAAGACCAGCGCCGATAACACCGAGACCGTAACCGATAACTCCCACGATTCCTCCTTTGTCGTGCGTGTCTTATTTCACGCAGGATAACCTTTTTATAACTGCCGGGCTCCATGGGGACGGGCACCGGCGGTTTAACGAATTGCCTTACCTTTAAGGCGCGAACGGAAGACTACTCCTCCTCCGCGACCTCCTCTGCCTCGGAGACGTACACGGCGGTAAGGACCGTGAAGACGTAAGCCTGGATGGCGCCGACCACAAGCTCGATCGCATAGATCAGGATGAGGATGGCAAGCCAGGCCAGCGAAGGCAGGGCACCGACGGCGTGGGCCGCGGAAACCTGCTGAAGCAGCGGCTGCATGAACATGCTCGCCATGATGGCGAACGAGCCCATGACCACGTGTCCTGCGAACATGTTGCAGAACAGACGGACGGCGAGCGTGATGAGGCGCAGGAAGGTCGAGAAAAGCTCGACGACCCACACAAGCACGTTCATCGGGAAGCTCACGCCCTGCGGGGCGAGGCTCTTGATGTAGCCGATCACGCCGTGAGCCTTGCATCCGTAGTAGATGAAGTACACGAAGGCGAAGATGGCGAGCGCGGCGGTGGAGCCGATTGCGCCGGTGCCGGGCTTCATTCCCGGAATCAGGCCGATCATGTTATTGATCAGGATGAACAGGAAAAGCGAGCACAGGAACGGGAAGTGCTTCTTCCAGTTCTCACCCACGACGCCCTTGCCGATATCGTTCTCGACGTACTCGATGATGTACTCGAAACCGTTGACGAAGAAGCCCTTGGGAACCAAGGTCTGCTTCTTCTTGAACACGGCCAGGACGATCAGGAGCACGATCGTGGAGACGATCAGCCAAAACGAGTACTGCGTGATGCCGCAGCTTAGATCGCCCACGACGGGGGTGGAGCTGAACTCGCTGACCAGATGATTAATCTCATCAGGCAGCTTTTCAAAAATTTCCACGACTTACCTTTCGACCTCATGAGGATCTCGCAGCGCCTTGGCGACACGAACCGTGCAGGCGGCCATAAAGGCCACGAAGCCGATCGCCTCGCCCAGAAGGAACATGCGAAATGCCTCTCCGAACAACGCAAACACAACCAAGGTAAAGACGAGCAGGGCGATTGCCGAGACCGCCAGACTCACCATGCCCTTGAGCATGTCCGCATTCTGCTTATCGTCAAGAACCGGCTTGAGCGTAAAAACAAAGGGAAGAAAGGCGATTGCGCCCGCGATGGCGCCTGCAACGATAGCGAGCAGATCGGCTACCTGAAACACTGGCGTCCTCACTTTCCTTTTTAACGCTTCACAGAACAGTTCCCGCCAAACATTGGTGACTATTGTACGAGCCAATCGCTAAAGTACAACCGAAAAAGCATCGGTTAGTACGCACCTGTTCGTTTTCTTAAGACCTTCTTTATGCCGCAGGTACGGTAACGCGTTTTTCTCGAACCCCTCTGGGCTAAACGTCCGTTAACAGGAGTGCGCGTGGACGTCTTTTGCTCGCCCGCGCGCACCATTTCTTCGTATTTGTGACCGTAGCCGACAAGGCCCGACGACTAGAGCGTGCCGTAGATGCGGTCGCCGGCATCGCCCAGGCCGGGGACGATGTAGGCGGCCTCGTTGAGATGGTCGTCGATGGCGCAGGTATAGATATGCACATCGGGGTCTTTCTCGGTGAGCGACTTGAGGCCCTCGGGGGCCGCGACGATGCACAGCATGCGGATGTCCTTGACACCGCGCTCGCGCAGGTAGCTGATGGCCATCTCGGCCGAACCGCCCGTGGCGAGCATGGGGTCGACGACCAGGCAGATGCGCTGGTCGATATCCTTGGGCATCTTGCAGTAATACTCATGCGGCTCGTGGGTGACCTCGTCGCGCTCCATGCCAATGTGGCCCACGCGGGCAGAGGGCACCAGGTCGAGGATGCCGTCGACCATGCCAAGACCTGCACGCAGGATGGGGACGATGGCGAGCTTCTTGCCGGCAAGCTGCTTAAACGTGGCGGTGGTGATGGGAGTCTCGACCTCGACGTCTTCCATGGGCAGGTCGCGCATGGCCTCGTAGCCGTCAAAAAGCGCGAGCTCGCGCACGAGCTGACGGAACTGGTTGGTGCCGGTGTTTTTATCGCGCAGGATCGACAGTTTGTGCTGGACGAGTGGGTGATCGACAAGGGTCACACGGGACGTATCGTAGGTGACGGTCATGGGTTGATGCCCCTTTCGTTGCGGCCGGAAGATGGCCTTGCTGACAAGGCGCATGGCGACGTTGTTGCCTCGCGCCGTGCATTAGTTTAACGGTTTGTTGTATCGAGTGCCCCGTCGCAGCCCTATTGAGCGGTGCTGAGCGAACGCCTGACCGCATCGTGCCAACCGTCCAGGTTGTGCTCGCGACGCTCAACGGACATATGGGGATGGAATGTCTTGACGATCTGGGTGTTTTGCTCCAGCTCCTCCAGATCCTCCCAATACCCAACCGCGAGGCCCGCCAGATACGCGGCACCGATCGCCGTTGTCTCCACCGACTCACATTGCAGTACGGGGATATCCAGCAAGTCTGCCTGGAACTGCATGATGAACTCGTTGCGCGAGGCGCCGCCATCGACGGACAGGCGCTCGATCGAAAGACCCACGTCCTGCTCCATGGCACGCAGCACGTCATAGCTCTGATAGGCCATGGACTCGCAAGCGGCGCGCACGATGGTCGCTCGAGTCGAAGCTCCAGTCAGACCGCATACGATGCCGCGGGCGTGCGCGTCCCACCAAGGTGCACCCAAGCCCGCAAAAGCGGGGACAAAGTAGCATCCCTCGTTATCGCCGATCGAAGAGGCGAGCTGTGCCGATTCGGATACGTTGGAGATAACGCCCATGTTGTCGCGCAGCCAGTTCATCGTTGAGCCGGCGGCAAAAATAGAGCCCTCGAGCGCATAGCTGACTTTGCCGTCCGCAGCGATACCGATGGTGGAGACCAGGCCATTCTTGGATTCGACGATCTCGTCGCCGGTGTTCATGAGCATAAAGCAACCCGTGCCATAGGTGTTTTTGGTCTGGCCGGGACGGAAACAGCAGTGGCCGAACAGCGACGCCTGTTGGTCACCCGCCACGCCCATGATGGGCGGCATGTTGGTCATGATGTCGCTCGCGACGCGGCCGTAGTCGCCCGAGCTCCAGCGAACCTCGGGCATCATGGAACGTGGAACGTCAAAGAGTGCCAGCAGGTCGTCGTCCCAATCGAGCGTATGGATATTAAAGAGTGCCGTGCGGCTGGCATTGGTGTAGTCGGTGGCAAAGACCTGGCCGCCGGTGAGGTTGTAGATGAGCCAAGTGTCGATGGTGCCAAACATGAGGTCGCCCGCCGCCGCGCTCTCGCGTGCGCCGTCAACGTTGTCGAGAATCCACTGCACCTTGGAGGCCGAGAAATACGGGTCGAGCGTGAGTCCCGTGCGGGAGCGCACCAGCTCCTCGCAACCCTGTTCAACCAACGCGTCGATTGCCGGCGCGGTACGGCGACACTGCCACACGATGGCGTTGTAGATAGGCTGGCCACTCACGCGGTCCCACACCACCGTGGTCTCGCGCTGGTTGGAGATACCGATGGCGGCGATGCGATCGGAATGGATGCCGCTCTTAAACTGGACCTCCATCATCACGCCGATCTGGCTGGCAAGCACCTCCGTGGGATCCTGCTCCACCCAGCCGGGGCGCGGGAAGCTGGTTTTGACGCTACGACGTGCCTGGGCGACAATGCAGCCGTACTCGTCGACGATGGTCGCGAGCACCGAGGTGGTGCCGCAGTCGAGCGCCATGATGTAGGAACCGCCAAAGTTAAACGAGGCATCTTCCATGCCCAGGCTGCCCAGATTCAACGACATCGCTTACACCTTTCTATTGCATCGGGTCGGACAGGACCCGCTCGATCTCTGATGCGGGAAGTGCGCCTTGGCGCAGGATCTGAAGCTCGCCATGCTTAAACGTCACGATGGTCGAAGCGTCGCGGCACGGGGTCTCGCCCGCGTCGACGGCCAGATCAACCCCCTCCAGAATACGGTCCTCAACGTCGGCAAAGCTTGCCGGCGCGGGCGCGCCGTGCGTATTGGCGCTGGTGCAGGCAAGAGGGCTGCCGCAGGCGCGGATGAGCGCTTGCACCACGGGCGAGGCCGAAGCGCGAAGTGCCACCGTGTCGTCGGCGGCGCGCATAAAGGTCGGCACGCAGGGGGCCGCCTTGACCACGATAGTCAGGGCACCCGGCCAGCATCGTCGGGCGAGCACGCGGGCCTCATGAGGGATATCCACGCCATAGCGATCGAGTGCCTCGGCATCATCAACCAGCCAGGCAACCGTTTGCGTGAGCTCGCGCTGCTTGAGGGTAAAGATACGACGATAGCCGGTACCGAGTGCGGGGACCGCGGCGCCGTTGACGGTGACCTGCGGATCGCGCGGCCACGGCAGAGGTTCACTTGTATCTTGTGGAACGGCATCCGAGAAGGCGTTGACTGCCACGGCGACACCGTAGACCGTCTCGGTTGGAATAAGCGCCAGGCCACCGCGACCGAGTAGCTCGGCCGTACGCTCGACGGCGAGCCGATGCGGCTCACGCGCTCCCTCGAATACCCGATAGACCGTCTGCATGTGTATGCCAGCCCCTTACGCTCTGGTGAAAGTTTGTTTACTGTGGGGCATTCTCGCACGAAACGTTCAACCTATTTGCCCAGAGCGCATGTTGGTTTGGTGAGCGGCTCTAGTAGTCGGTGAAAGTGAGGGGGTTATTGGACTGCGACGAACTTCTTTGGCCTGCCGGCGTGGCGTTCTTGGGCGGCGTAGCGCTCGATGCTGTCTATCGTTATCATCCGACGGCCGTCGACGAGTTCAACATCGAGCTTTCCGGCTTTGACCAGCGCGGTAATCCGCGGAGCGGAAACTTTGAGGTCCAGCGCTGCGTCTTTAAATGTTCGGCACGCCGCTTCCCGAGCGTCCTCGTGGTCGATTTCGACTGAAAGGGTCACGACCTCGGCCAAGCGTTCGTACCCTGCCGGAGTCAAACCGTTGTTGAGGTCGTCGGCCAAAAACGCCATCAGTGCCTCGGTGGCATGGGCAATCGCTTCTTCGCGCGTATCGCCATCGGCAAAGGCGCCGGGAATCTGCGGGAAGCTAGCGCAGTAACCGTCGTCTTCTTTTATGAGAACGCAGTCATAGGTAAATCGCTGCCTCATTTTGCCTCCAACTACCATCCAGCTTGGCGACGAATACTTGCCCACGTGCCCTTCTTTGGTCGATCACCACCAGAACCGTTCACGGTGACAACGCGGTCACCAGAAACATACTTAGCATGACTACCGACTTGCGCGACCTTCACGAATCCATCGTGCTTGAGTAGGGCAATGATTTCCCGAAAGGTAGGAGGTTGCATGGGCCGACCTCTTTCAGCCGTCCTAATTATAAACTACTTTATAATTTTTGCTAACCAGTTAATAAATATTACTGGCGCTGTTTGGGCTCGGTGACGATGGCTCGAACGATACGGGGACGATCGGTGAGGTCGCGGACGATGTGCACGTCCGAGAGACCCGCCTGGCGGCAGAGCTCGGCGGCGGCGTCGAGGGCGCCCTCGTAGAGCTCGCAGGCAAACAGGCCGCCGGCGCGCAGCATATAGGGCGCCGCATTGAGCAGGCGGCGGAAGATATCAAGGCCGTCGGCACCGCCCTCGAGCGCCAAATCGGGCTCGAAGTCCTTGACCTCGTGCGGTAGCGAGCGCATGACGTCAGTCGGAATGTAGGGCGGGTTGGAGACGAGCACGTCGAAGGTGCCCCATTCCTCGCGGGGGATAGAGCTCACCAGGTTTGTGAGGCTGAAGGCGACCTCATCGGACGTAAGCCCGAGCGCGTCGCGGTTTTTGGTGGCCAGGTCGATGGCACGCGGTTCGATATCGGTAGCGGTGCAGGTGACATGCCCACGGCGCTCCCAGGCAAGGGAAAGCGAGATGCAGCCCGTGCCGCAGCCGACCTCGAGAACGCGGGCAGTGCGGGGCTCGACCGGAGCGGGCGCGGCGGCATCCTCCGTCAGAGACGCCTCGTGGTCGGCGCCTTCGATGGCGATGCCGTATTCGTCGAGCTCGGGCTCAGCGGCCTCCTCGGCCTCGGTCTCTGCTGCCTGCGCGGCGGCTTCCTCGGCCTCGCGATCGGCCAGTTCCTCGGCATAGGCGCGGCTGCCCAGTACATCGCTACCCAACGCCGCCTCGTCGTCAGCTGTGAGGTTGGCGGCACGGCGCTCGGCCGTCGCTCGCTCGTCGGCCAATGCGGCTTCGGCCTTGCGCGCTTGCTCGACTTCATCGTTCCAGGGCAGCTCAACGCGCTGACGGGCGGCAGCCTCGGGACTCAGCACCTCGGCATCCAGATAATTGAGGACTTCCTCGACGAGCATCTCGGTCTCGGGACGCGGAATGAGTACGCCGGGGGCACACGCGACGTCGATCATGCGGAACTGCGTGCTGCCGGTGATGTACTGCAGCGGCTCGCCCTTGGCGCGGCGGACGACCGCCGCGTGCATGGTCTCGAGCTGCGCCGCATCGAGCGTCTCGTCCATACGCATATATAAGTCAATGCGCGCCAGACCCGTGGCTGCGCACAGCAGCCATTCGGCAGAAAGACGGGGATGCTCCTCACCGCGCTCGGCCAGGTACTCCTTGGTCCACTCGAGACAACGCTTGATGGTCCAGATCTCGTTTGCCATGGGGTCCTCCCCTCTTAAGCGCCAGGCGGCGCGCGAATGTCGGAGCAGATTGTACGCGAGGCCAGCGCTTGGCAAGAGACGATTGAAGGCGATTATCGAGAATCAGCCCAGAATTTTTCACCGGGCTCGCTCAAAGTGTTCATTCGCCGACGTCTAGATTTGCATTCGTCAAGCTTTTGGCAAGGTTGCCCCAAAACTAACCAATATCTAACCAAACGCTTGCCACATCACTTGACGCGCAACGCGTCAAAAATCACCCCGCGACTTCTTGGACGATTTTTCAAGCAATATTTTCAATTGCAGATGCATACCGTTAATTGCTTTCAGCAGGTAGACAGCTTGAAGTCTATCAAAGACGATTGAATAACATCTCAAAGCAATAAGCCCAACCTAGTCGTTTAAGAACGTCCCCAATGACTACCTCTAAGGCGCCGCAGGTTGAGCATACCGCATCCGGAGCAAGGCAACGCCGCAGGCAGAGGACGGACAGCGAGCGGGTCGCATTTGAGACAAGGTGACGTGAAACGAAAGGGCGCAGACCTTCTGGTCGCGCCCTTGAAGTTGAACGTCAGATTGTCCAAATGCGGCCCGCGCAGCGTCGAGCCGTTACGCGGTTTGGTAAAACCGCGTAACCTAAACCGCCTGTGCCAGCTTCTCGGCTCGCTCGGCGGCGGCGAGTGCCTCGATGACCGTGCCGAGCTGGTCGCCCAGGAGGACGCCGTTGTAGGTGGAGTTGAAGCCGATGCGGTGATCGGTCACGCGGTCCTGGGGCTGGTTGTAGGTGCGGATCTTCTCGGAACGGTTGCCGTGGCCGATCTGGCTCTGGCGCTCGGCACCGAGCTCTGCCTGCTGCTTCTCGAGCTCCATCTCGTACAGACGGGCGCGCAGCATCTGCATGCAGACCTCGCGGTTCTGGATCTGGGAGCGCTGCTCCTGCGACTGCACCACGGTGTTGGTGGGCAGGTGGGTGATACGCACGGCGGAGTAGGTGGTGTTAACGCACTGACCGCCAGGGCCCGAAGCGCAGTAAGTATCGATGCGCAGGTCGGACTGGTTGATCTGGACGTCAATCTCCTCGGCCTCGGGAAGCACGGCGACGGTTGCCGTGGAGGTCTGGATGCGGCCCTGGGACTCGGTCTTGGGAACGCGCTGGACGCGGTGCACGCCGGACTCGAACTTCATGACGGAGTAGACGCGGTCGCCCTCGACCTTGAACTCGATGGACTTAAAGCCGCCGGCCTCGCTGGGGCTGGAATCGAGCACGGTGGTCTTCCAGCCGCGCGACTCGCAGAAGCGCTGGTACATCTTGTACAGGTCGCCGGCGAAGATGGCCGCCTCGTCGCCACCGGCGGCGGAGCGGATCTCGACGATGGTGTTCTTGTCGTCGTTGGGGTCGCTCGGGATGAGCATGTACTTAATGTCTTCCTCGAGCTGGGGAAGCTTGGCCTCGTTTTCGGAGATGTCCATCTGGAGCATCTCCTTCTCATCGGCATCGGTGGTATCGTGGAGCATTTCCTTGGCAGCCTCGATGTCATCGAGCGCGCCGATGTACTCGCGCGAGGCAGCGATGAGGTCGGACTGGTGCGCGTACTCCTTGTTGAGACGCGTGAACTCCTTGATGTCGGAGGCGACGGCCGGGTCGGAGAGCTTCTTCTCGAGCTCCTCGTAGGCCTTGATGATCTTTTCGAGCTTGTCGCGCATGGCAGGACTCCTTTATATGCGTGAAGGTGAAAATCGGCAGAATTGATGGGGCGCATGGCGCCACTGCGGGGGTAAGCCCAGCTAGAACATGTCGATCCTCAGATACATGCGCATCCCTTCGCGTATGGGGTACATAGTTGCGGTCTAACCCATACATGATAGCGTGCGCAGGCAAACCTGCATATAACCCGCACGGAATGAGTGGACGTAGCCGTTGGGGACGCTCCTTAACGACTAGTCGTTTAAGAACGCCCAACGGCTAACAAAGGGACTGTCGCTTTGTCACATTCTAGAGCGTTTGAAGCAGAGCGATGAAAAAGCGGATACCCTGGAGGTAGGCGCGGCGGGTGATGCGCTCGTTGGTGCCGTGGACGCCGCGATCGCACTCGTCGTCATCAACCACAAAGGCCGAGAAGCGAATGCACTCAGGGCAAATGCGCTGGTAGTTGGCAGCGTCGGTCGCACCGATCACGGTCGAGGGCACAATTGCCACTGGCTCGAATGATCCATTTTCCTCCGTCCCCTTTGGATCACGGAAATAGCGGGCGGCGATGGAGCGAACCGCCTCGAGGCCGGGGCCACCGATGCGCGGGGACGGCGAGGGTTCGGAGCTACCGGGGCCCAGCTCCACTTCGACACGACCGGCAAGGTCCGCCCCGGCAACCGCCTCACGGCAGCGCGCCACAACGTCGGCCACGCTCGTGCCCTCGAGCATGCGGAAGTTGATGTTGGCCCACATATCCTGCGGCATTACGTTGGCGCCGGTGCTGCCACCCTCGATCTGCGTGGGTGCGCAGGTGGTCGTCACCAGCGGATAGAGCTTCTTGCTGGCGAGGCAATCGCAGACAATGGCATCCCCGTTGGCGGCAATTTCATCGGCCGTGTAGAGCCCCAACTCGACGAGCTGGGCGGCAAGCAAGTCGGTCACGCGCGGCGGCCACTCGATATCGCAGATTGCGGTGATGGCACGACTGAGCATCTCGAGCGATGTGCCGCCGTAGGGGTTAGACGAATGCCCGCCTTCACTCTTCGTCTTGAGCACGATATCGGCATAGCCCTTCTCCGCGAGGTCGGCATGCATAAGCCAGCCCTCGCCCGCGCCATACTCGGCATCCGAAACGATGCGGTAGTCGCCCTCGTCGATCAGGTATTCAAGTTCAATACCGCGCTCCTCGAGCACACGACCGATCGCTCCCGCGCCGTACTGCGTGGTTTCCTCGTCCTGGCCAAAGGCGAGCAGCAGGGTGCGCTCATGCTCCCAGCCGTGCGCCAGCGCATACTCGACAGCCTCGAGAATGCCTGCGACCTGGTCCTTCATGTCGATCGCCCCACGGCCCCAGATGTAGGTGTCGTCCACGTGCCCGCTAAAGGGGGCGTGCGTCCAGTCGGCCTCGGTACCCGGCACCACGGGGACCACGTCCATGTGGCCCATGAGCATAACGGGCTTGAGGGCAGGGTCGGAACCGCTAAGTGTCACCAATAGCGAATGGTCGATAAGCTCGACCTCGCCCGCCGCGAACACGCGCGGCCACGCCTGCTGCATATAGGCGCGCAGGTCGTCGAACGGCTGCCAGTCCACCGCCTCGGCATCCATGCTCGAGATGGTCGGAAACGACAGCACGCGCCCCAGGCGCTCGCACGCGCCAGTTTCATCCAAATCGGCAAAATCGTCCTCATGCGCAAAGAAGCGCCAAACCTCGGCCATGACATCCTTTCGATTGTGACGACAAAGGCCGCCCCACGGGAGCGGCCCTGCAACGCAAGAGCTTGCGGTCGGTTATTTGTCCTCGAGATAACGCGAGAGGAACTCGCGGGTGCGCTGGTGCTTGGGGTTGCCGAAGAGCTCGGCCGGCGCGGCGTCCTCGAGCACCACGCCCTTGTCCATAAAGACCACGCGGTCGGACACGGTTCGGGCAAAGGCCATCTCGTGCGTGACGACAACCATGGTCATGCCGTCGGCAGCGAGCTTGCGCATGACCTCGAGCACCTCTCCCACGATCTCGGGGTCGAGCGCGGAGGTCGGCTCGTCGAACAGCATGATCTGCGGATTCATGCACAGGGCACGAGCGATGGCCACGCGCTGTTTTTGACCACCGGACAGGCGGCCCACGGCGGCGTGCGCGAACTTTTCGAGTCCCACGCTCGTCAGATGCTCCATCGCGACCTTCTCGGCCTCGGCCTTGCTCATCTTTTTGAGCGTGACGGGCGCGAGCGTGCAGTTGTCGAGCACATCCATGTTGTTGAACAGGTTAAAGCCCTGGAACACCATGCCGATGTCCTCGCGGAGTTTATTGATATTGCAGCGCTCGGCCGTAAGGTCCTGGCCGTGGAACCAGATGTGGCCCGCGTCCGGGGTCTCGAGCAGGTTGAGGCAACGCAGGAAGGTCGACTTGCCCGAGCCCGAGGCGCCGATAATGGTGACGACCTCGCCTGATTTGACGGACAGGTCGATGCCTTTGAGTACCTCGAGCGAGCCGAAGCTCTTGCGCAGGCCCTCGACGCGGATGAGCGGCTCATTGGTCTGTGCGGCGGCCGCAACGCCGGTAGTGGCGGTATCTGCCATGATGATTCTCCTCGTCTTAAGCCTAGTTAGAGCTGGGCAGCGTGGCAGGGGCCTCGGCGCCGAGCTTTTTGCCAAAGGCTTCGAGCAGGCGGCTCGCCACGAGCGTCAGGATCAGGTAGACCACGAGCGCCACGCAGTAGACCTCCATCTGGCGGTAGTACACGCCGGCGACGGTGGTGGTGGCGTACATGAGGTCGAACACGCCGATGACCGAGAGCACCGACGAGTCCTTGATGTTGATGATGAGCTCGTTGGTGAGCGCCGGAATCGCGTTTTTAATGCCCTGGGGGAACACGACTTTGCGCATGGCTTGCCACTGCGAAAGACCCAGCGAGCGCGCTGCCTCGGCCTGGCCGGGGTCGATGGACTCGATGCCGCCGCGCAGGACCTCCATCATGTAGGCGGTGGAGTTGAGCGAGATGGTGACGAGGCCGGCGGTGAAGGTACTCCAGATCTGGTTGGCCTGGGCGGTCTCGAAGCCCATGCCGCGCAAAACGGTGAAACCCGCGTAATAGATGAGCAGACCCTGGACCATCATGGGCGTGCCGCGCACGATGGTGGAGTAGATGGTCGCAAAGCCGCGGCCAATGCTCTTAAAGAAGCGCACCAGGTCGTTGTCCACGCGATCGAAGGTCTGAATACGCAGGAACACAAAGAGCAACGCCAGGAAGAATGCGATGACGGTGCCGAAGGTGGCAAGCGCGATGGTGATCTCGATACCGCGGATAAAGAAGTCCCCGCTCTTGTAGGTCATGTAGACCAGGCTCGACAAAAAGTCGCTGGGGTTGGAGTCCGAGACGATGCTCACCTGTACCAGGTCGATAAACGACATGACGCAGCGGTCCACGAAAAAGATCGCCGCGATGGCAACCACGACATAGCTGCCCAAGCGTGCGCCACGACGGAAGCGCTCGGATGCGAACGGCGACGTTTCGCGATAGTCATTCCAGTGCATGAGTTTGGTGACGAGCGCCGCCGCCGACACGACGAGCCAGGCCCAAAGGATTGCCCAAAGGCAATCCTGGAAGATACCGGTGGGCGCCAAGAAGCTCAGCGGCGTGGGGTTGCGCTGGCTAAACGCCAGGCCAAGCGCCGCGATGACACTCGTGCCCAGGTACACATAACGGTGGTCGGCCTTGATAAAGGAGGCCAGACGATTGATGGTTTTCATGCTGCCTCCCTATGCCGGCTGGCGGTCGAGGCACGCGTCCCACATTTGGTCGCGTTCCTCTTGGCTAATGCCCTTGAGTGTCTTGTCGATGAGTTTAAGCAGTTTGTCCGAGCCCTTGCGACAGCCGACGTTTGCCGCGACCTCCTGCTTAAAGCCCTCGCCCTCGGCAAAACGAATAGGGACGATACCCGGGTTTTGGGCCATATAGCCCTTCTCGTTCTCGGTGTTGTAAGTCACGGCGTCGCACGTGCCCTGCAGCAGATTCGAGAACACCGTGGGGACGGAGTCGACCGGGTTCTTGTGCACAACGCCCGGAATCTCGTCGATGACGGTGTCGAGCATGGTGTCCTTTTGGCCGAGTACCGTGGCACCGCTAAAGTCGCTGAGCTTGGTGGCGTTTTGGTAGGGGGAACCCTCTTTTACGAACAGGCCAAAGTAGCCAATAAAGTACGGGTCGGAGAAGCCGACCGACTCCTCGCGCTCGGGCGTGGCGCTCATACCGGCGATGATGAGGTCGATCTGGCCGTTGTTGAGCGAATCGATGAGGCCCGAGAAGCTCTGCTTGACGGCAACGGGCTCGCCACCGAGGGCCTTGCAGACGATCTTGGCGATCTGCACGTCGTAGCCATCGGCATAGGCGCCCTGCACGTTGTCGATGGGGATAGTGTACTCACTGGCTTCGGAAACCTGCCAGTTGTACGGGGCGTAGGCCGCCTCCATGCCAATGCGGATCTTGTCCTTGCCGATCACGGAATCGGACAGGTCGTCGCGACCGCCGCCCGTCGTGGGCTGAACCACCTTGAGCGTGGACGGACGCTGACAGCCGGCGAGCGCGCCGGCGACGACGGAAGCGCTCGCAGCGAGAGCGCTACCCAAGAAGATGCGACGGCTGCACACCGGCTGTGGATGCGCGTCGCGCTGATGGGGAGAATGCATAATCTGCCTTCCCTGTTGAATCGTATGCTGACGACTTAACAGGATATACGCCAGCGACCAGCAGTGCAGCACAAGCTCGAAAAATTAATAGACACATGGTAGTCATTGGGGACGTCGATGTTTTGGCAATGCCGGCGAGCGACGTCCAGAGCGAACAAGTGGCATGAAAAAGACAAGGCATGACCAGAAGGTCTATGCCTTGCCTTTTGAATGACAAATTATCGCTCTGGACGGCACGCAGCATCGACCGAGCGGCGGAACCTCTAGAGCAAGGTGACGCTAAAGCTGCGTTTATCGGTAGCGCCGGGAGCCAAGTTGATGGTGTTGACCTTGTGCTCAAAGACATCGTCCTCGGTGTCCATGGTGGTGTGACCGGTCCAGGGCTCGAGCGCCACAAACGGAGCGTCGTTGGCGGCAGACCACACGCCGATGTACTTAAAGCCCTCAAAGTCGATCTTGACGCCGTGGCCCGACTTGCGGCCGCGCAGCGTGAGCGTGGAGCCCGGGGTATCGGTGAACATGATGGCGTCGTTATCGAAGCTGCGGTGCGTGATGGGCAGCACGTCCGAGTTATCGGGGGCCTTGTAGCTACCCTCGAACGTCATAAGGCCATCGGGCGTGATGACGGGGGCCTCGTTAGTCCAAGCCTCGGTAAACGCCAGCTCGTAATCCTCGAACGCCTCGTCCTCGGCGCCGGGGGCGGGCACGTTAAACGCAGGGTGGCCACCCACCGAGAACGGCAGGTCTACGTCGCCGGTGTTAGTGACGGCAAAGGTCTGCGTGAGCGTGGCATCGCCGGTCAGGGCATAGGTCATGTTGAGCTTAAAGTGGAAGGGAAAGGCCTTGAGCGACTCGGGCGTATCGGTGATCTCGTAGGTTACCGAGGAGCCGTCCTCCGATACCTCGACCAATTTGTGCTCGACAATGCGTGCGATGCCGTGGCGCGCCATCTCGCAGGTGCCGGCGGCAGACGTCGCCGTGTTGTTGCGCAGCGATCCCACGATAGGGAACAGGATGGGCGCGTGCTTGCCCCAAAAGGCCGGGTCGCCCTGCCACAGATACTCATTGCCGTTGAGGGCAAGGCTCGTGAGCTGGGCGCCCATGGAATCGATGGCCGCGGTGAGGCCGCCGCGCTTGATGGTAGTGACGGTGGACATGCTACTTCCTCCAAAAGTAAACAACAGTGTCGAGGGTTATTGTCCCACTCTTGGCAGCAGGGCTGAGCGGCAGGCGCAGTTATTGAGCAATAGCATAAAGGTCAAACCCACCCTGCGGCGCGCTATCGACCGTATCGGGTGCTTGCGAATTAAAACTCACCGGGACCATGCGCTTTGAGGCGCGGTAACGCGTGCCGTCGGTGGCGACGGGCGGCTCATCGACCGTGAGCTCGTAGTCGCCGGGCTTGAGCTCGATACCGTCACCTTCGGAATTGACGTATTGGTACTCGTCGATTGCTTGTCCCCTGAGCGTGCGGCCCACGATATGGACGAGCATTTGGCTGTCGCCGCGCGCGGTATCCCACGTCGCGCCGTCCTTAACCTCGACCGACACATGCACCGAGCGCGTGCGGCTGAGCGATTGCTCGACGGACATCTCGACCTTGGCGGCGTCTTGGCGCTGCCGCTCGACATGACCCCAGATGCTGCCGATTGCCGAGCAGGCGATAACGCCGGCCATGAAGGCGATGAGGATGGGGCCGAGCGGAGAACGGCGGCCCGCGTCTTCCTCACGAGCCAGGTCGGGGCGATGCGTGGGCGCAGGCGCCTGGGCGCCTTGCGCGGGCACGTCGAGAATGCTGAAAGATGCCGTACTGCCGGGGTCGATGGTGTGGCGCGGTTGCGGGGTCTTTGCCGGCGAAATGGACATGTCGGCTGGCTCACCCAGCGTGGCCGTGGCATCGGCCTTTGCCTCGTCGGCCTCGGCCTGGGCCCAAGCCTGTTCAAAGGTCAGGGGCTCGACGGGGTCGGAGGCGGCGTCCATCTCGACGGCATCGTTACCGGTCTCGTCTTCGTCGCTCGACACGTCACGCGGCGCGGGCTCGTCCCACTCCTCGTCCGGAGCCTCGCCCTCGCTATACCACCATTCAAAGTTATCGATATCCATACGGGGCGCCCCTTAGGCCTCGCAAATAAACACTTGCTAGCCTTATACCCCCAGACAGCGCTGGAGCTCGCATGGAATGTGACAAAGGGACTGCTCCTTTGTCGCATCGAAGTTGCGGTGGAATAGTTCCTGTTTGCACGCCCACTCGAGCTATTTAGGGACTATTTCACCGCAAGTTATTTGAGGGCGACGGGGATTTGGATACAGCAGAAGTCCTCTTGGTGAGACTCGTCGTAGCTCGTGGTGTCCAGGTAGCAAAAATCGAAAGCATTGCCGATGGGCTGGAGCGCGTGCCTGTCCATGCAGGCCACGATGGCGCGGATACCCTCGGGCTCGTACGGCATGCCCCAGCGACTCATGCACAGGTACGCGCCCTCGGGCAGCACCTCGACGCCAATCTCCGCCAGCTCGGCAGGATCGCTCGGCAGTATTTCCTCGGCACCACGCGGCAACACGGCAAAGGAACCGGCACCGGCGATGGGGTCGTCGGAATGCAGCGCCTCGCGACGCAGCATGGCGCCCCAACCGCGCATGGGGCGTGTGCCCGTGAGCGCACGCATGCGCAGAATCGCCCGCATGAGCGTGGGGTGCAGCATCGAGCGGCCACGCTCGATATCGCTCGGGAACTCCTCAAAGACCACGTAGCGGCGCTCGAATTGCTTGAGCTCCGGTTTGCCCTCGCGCTCGCGCCAATAGACCGCCTCGTCGTAAAAACTCAGCCGCTCCTGCACGCTCGCGCGCTCGGCTTTGAGCCCGGCAATCTGCTCGTCGAGCGCCTGCACCCGCGAGCGCAGGTGATCGGTCATCTCTCCAATGTCGAACGTCGAGGTCAGGCGATCGATCTCATCGAGTTCCAGTCCCAAGTCGCGCAGCATGCAGATCAGACGCATGAGCGGGATCTGCGTGGGCGAATAGAAACGGTAGCCTTTTTCGTTAACCACGGCGGGTTTAAACAGACCGATCTTGTCGTAGTAGATGAGCGTTTGGCGCGAAACGTTAAACAAGCTCGCCATCTCGCTAATCGCATACATACCCGTCTGCATAGGTCCTCCCGACACACCCTTTGACACGAAAAGCCCGCCGCCCACAG
>UQKL01000024.1 GCA_900541695.1 uncultured Collinsella sp.
GATTCGCGCCTCAGGACTCAGCGCAACGCGTTGCGCTGAGTCCTGAGGCTGTTGCAATGAAAATGAGAATCAAGGGATTTCTGGACGACTTGGTCGCGACGGGCGGAACCGTCGAGGCAACAGGTAAACTGGTGCGAGATATGGGCGCAAAGCTTGTGGGTTACGGTTGTATCCTCGAGCTTGCGTTTCTCAACCCGCGCAAGAAGCTCACGCCTTCCAACGAGGACGTCGAGCTCTTTAGCCTGGTAACGGTGAACTAGCCGCTACCCTTAGATACCGGAAAGGAAGCTCCATGCGCACAGCAAATACGCACAAAAACATGGCACGCTGCGCTGCTACGGCAACCCTCGCTTGTGTTTTGGGCCTGGGCCTCGCGGCTCCGGCCTATGCCGATACCGCATCCGACCTTGCCGCTGCTCGTACCAAACTCGAGCAGATCGGCACGCAGACCCAGCAAATTCATGAAGAACTCTCCGCACAGACGCAGGAGCTTGATCAGACTGCAGGCGAGATCACGCAAAAGCAGCAAGAGATTGCCGAGGGCCAGGCAAAGCTTTCGAGCTACGTTGCCGGTGAGTACAAGACCGGCGGTCTGAGTCTCCTTCAGGTTCTGACGGGCGTCGACGATCTGGGCGACATGCTCAATCGTCTGTTCTATTACGGCAAGGTTTCCGACAAGCAGGCCCAGACCATTCAGGATGTCAAGGACCTTAAGCAGCAGCTCACCGATAAGCAGGCCGAGCAGGAGAAGAACGTCGCCGCCACGCAAAAGAAAGTCGACGAGCTCAACGCCCAGCAGGCAGAAGCCCAGAGCATCGTGAACTCCCTAGATTCTCAGCTGCAGGCCGAGCTTGCCGCCGAGGCCGAGGCCAATGCGGCTCTGCAGGCCGGCATAAATGCCAGCACAGCCGAAAAGGCCACGGTAAGCAACGATACCGCCGGTACGACCGAGAACACCAACAATGGCGGCGGCACAACTAACAACGGCGGCAACACACCTGCGCCCGCTCCCGCTCCTGCTCCTACGCCGCAGCCCTCGACGCCCGCTCCGGCTCCGGCCCCTTCTGCGCCGAGCCAGTCTGTTGACGGTGGTTCCGTTGTTTCGCGCGCCTACAGCAAGCTTGGTTGCGCTTATTCCTGGGGCGGCATTGGACCGGACAGCTTTGACTGCTCCGGTTTTGTAAGCTACTGTCTCACGGGTCGCTACTGCCGTCTGGGCACCACCGGCACCTTCATGGGTTGGACCCGCGTGTCCGACCCGCAACCCGGCGATGTCGTGGTTAACTCCTACCATACTGGCATCTATATCGGTAATGGTCAGATGATCCATGCTTCCGACTACAAGACGGGCGTCATCATCAGCTCCGTCGCAGCCGGCATGAACAACAACTATATTTTCGTGCGCTACTAAGTCACTCTGTATAGCAAACGAATGTGAACCTCGTGGCCTTTGGGCTGCGAGGTTCATTTATTTGTGACCGTGCTCCATACATGATCCCAATGAGCTAGTTTTCAATACTAGATGCACGTTTCAAAGGTAAGCAAGATGGCTATAATAAATTAGAAACATCTAGAAAGGACCCTCTATGAGCTGGGCACTTATCTCCGATTCGAGCTGCAACCTCCGTGATTGGCAACCGACCGCGCCCCATACCACCTTTGCATATGCACCCCTTAAAATTCGAGTGGGGGAGCGCGAGTTCGTCGATGACCTCACGCTCGATGTTCGCGAACTCAATTGCGCCGTGCAGGCGGAGTCGAGCGCTTCTTCGAGCGCCTGTCCGAGCGTAGGCGAGTGGACCGAACTCTTTAGGCTTGCCGACAAGACAATTTGCATGCCTATCTCCGAGGGCGTCTCGGGAAGCTACAATGCCGCCGCCACGGCACGCGATTTGGTTCTTGCCGAGGATCCGAACCGAAAGATTCATCTGGTCAATTCTCGCGCAGCCGGCGGCAAAATGGACCTGATCTTCCTGCTGTTCGACCGCTATCTCGCAAGCAATCCCAACGTCTCTTTTGAGGAAGCCTGCAGCTATTTTGATGAGCTGGAACTGAACAGCAAGATTCTCTTTAGCCTGTGCAATTACGAAAATCTCGCCAAGGCCGGACGTATTCCCAAGGCAGCTGGGGTTATCGCCAATAAACTCAACATCCGAGTTTTAGGCACAGCAAGCGAGGAGGGGGAGATCAAGCTCGTTGGTCACACCCGTGGCGAAAAGAAGATGCTTGGCAAGATTGTCGATACCATGGAGGCCGAGGGCTTTACCGGCGGCGAGGTCGTTATCGACCATGTCGAGAATGAGGCGGGCGCCCAGACACTTGCCAGTCGCATTGTGGAGCATTGGCCCGGCTCCAAGACCATCATCATGCCTTGCAACGGACTGGATTCATACTATGCCGAGATGCACGGGCTCATTATCGGCTACGGCATGGGCGTAGCTTCGGGCCGATAAAGTCCAACTAAACAAAAACACGGGCGGGACAAAATGGCTTATAGCCTTTGTCCCGCCCGTCTTGTACGTCGGCTAGCTATTAAACCCATTGAACTTGAGGTAGCTCATTAGATACGCCTTCGATACAAAAGACGATACCGCACTGCGTACGAGCAGCGACTCGCGCGTAACCTGATGTGCGGTATCGGGCACGGGAGTCTGCTCGACGGAAAAAGCCGCACGAATCGATGCCTCGAGCTGATCAATCACATAATCAAAGGCGGTCGGTGCATCGTAGCTCAGGCGCTGAATGTTGAAGAGCGCCTGAACCGCAGCGATGGGCAGCACCTGCTTAAAGATACAAATGGAGATGAGACGCGCAATCTGCTCGCGGCCATATTGCTTTTTTACCGGAGCAGGAACGAGGCCGACCTTTACGTAGTTATTGATCATCGATGGCGTAATGACGGGGTGCTCCACACAAATTGAAAGCGGCTCCATCCACAGCTCGATGTACTCAATGACCTGGTCACGGTAGAGCGTTACATTCGGCAACTGGTTGTAGCGCGGCAAGCTGAGTGTATTGAGTTTACGGACTATATCAGACTGGATAAATGCGTCAGGTAGCACCGTGGGCTGAATATCCTCTGGGCTAATGCTAACCGACGTATCGGACATAGGAATGACATGTTTAACGTGATTCATACGGTGCCTCCGTTCGTTTTCAATATTGTATTCTAGATTATCTAGTTTTGCATACCACGATGAACGGTATGATCGTCGGCTTTGGCTCGGGTCCGACCGCAGGATAACTGGCTTGTTTTTACACAACAAAACGTCCAACAGCAACGTTGCCTCAAGCTCGTTACTGCTGGACGTTTAAGTAACATAACAACCTTACATAAGATATATTATCGTACTTATCCGCGTAAGAAAGCGTATGCGCTGGTAGCCGCTATAGCTCCGTCCGAAACGGCGGTCACAACTTGGCGTAAACGCTTGGAGCGAATATCGCCGGCGGCAAATAAGCCAGGTGTGCGGGTGGCCATCGATTCGTCGGTCACAATACCGCCGTCGGGCGCCAGATCTACCAGATGCTCAACAAGCTCGGTATGAGGCTGCGTGCCAGCAAAGACAAAAATGCCAAACGAACCAGGATCAAAGGACTCAACGTGCATTTCACTAGTCGCATTGTCCTTAAACGTGATTGTCGTGGGCATCGCCTCACCAGAAAGCTCAACAATACTAGTTTGGTACCTAACTGAAATATTATCTTTTGCGAGCACCTTTTGAACCACGCCATCGGGGGCACGGAACTGATCGCGTCGCAAGACGATGGTCACGCTGCTGGCGATTTCTGACAAGAACAGGGCTTCCTCGCAGGCAGCATTACCGCCACCGATGACAAAGACCTGTTTACCGCGAAAGAACATGCCATCGCACGTCGCGCAATAAGAAACGCCACGACCGCGATACGTATCCTCGCCAACAAAACCGGCAGATCGCGGCGTGGCACCCATGCAAGCGATAACACTCGAGGCCAGCGTATCGCCCGTATCGTGATGCACCGTAAACAGCGCTGTATCGGCATCGTAATCGATACCCGTAACCATGCTCCATGCAACCTGTGCTCCCAGGCCCTCTGCATGTTGCTGAAAACGCTCGCCGAGTTCGGCGCCACTCAAGAGCGGAATGCCCGGATAGTTCTCGACCTCATTGGTTGTGGCGATCTGTCCTCCCGACACACCTTGCTCAATCACGGTCGTCGTTAGGTTGGCGCGCGCCGCGTAAATGGCTGCAGCATAGCCCGCAGGCCCGCCGCCGATAATCGCAACATCGATCGGCTGATGAGTAGTCATGAAGAGACCTCCTGTCGAAAGATTGGCGTTCTTTGCGCTCATACCCAAATTTATGCGAACGTGACACTCATGCACTACAATGATTCTCTGTGAAACAAAGATGAAGGGGAGATATCGATGGATCAGACGCAGACGAGCGATGACGCTCCCCTGCTCACGCACAGCACTCCCCAATCGGAACAAACCACGCTCTTGGCTCAGCAAAGACCTCTCGTGACTATCGTGCACGCCTCGGTCGGCTCGGGCCACAAGGCCGCCGCAAATGCGATTGCGCAGGCATTCGACCACATCCGCGGCACCAATGGCATCCCCGAGGATGTTGAGATTGAAGTGCTCGATATCCTTGATTTTGGACGCATAAAATTCGACGGCAACAAAACGGCCGCCTCGTTTACCGGCGCCACGCGCCCAATTTATGACTTGACCTGGCGTTATACCCTTACCGGACACCTGCTTTGGGGCGGTGGCACGGCATGGTCGCGCATCATGTTCCCCGCATTTAACGAATACGTTCGAACTCGCAGGCCCATTGCCGTGGTAGCCACACATATCACGGCAGCCAACGTCGCCGTCGGCGCGCGCGTCATTACGGGCATCGACTATCCCGTCATTTGCGTACCGACCGATTACGAGGTCGAGGGTTGGTGGCCCCATAAGGACACCGACCTCTTCTGTGTGGCAAACGAGTTTATGGCCGAAACACTCCGACCCCGTAAGGTTCCCGAGGCAAAAATCCGCATTACGGGCATCCCCATTCGCGCCGGGTTTGATACGGACTACAATCGCGAGGAAGAACTCGAGAAGTTCAATCTCCCCACAGACAAGCTCGTTGTGCTGGTAATGGCCGGGGCCAGTTTGCCTCAACCGTACGTTCGCTTTCGCGCTGAGATGGACCGCACCCTCCCCTTCCTGCGCAGCTTCGAGGACATGCACTTTGTCTTTTTGCCGGGCAAGGATGCCGAATATGCCACCCGTCTCAAAACGCTTTTCGATGCCATGAAACTCGAGAACGTCACGGTTCTTGACTACGTCGATGACATGGCAGCGCTCATGCACGGCTGCGACCTGGCAATTCTCAAATCGGGTGGACTCACTGTTACCGAATGCCTGTGCGCACACCTGCCTATGATTCTGCTGGGCAAGTCATATGGCCAGGAAAAGGCCAACACCACCATGCTCACCGGCATGGGCGCCAGCATGCATGTCACCACCGCACGCGAGCTCATCGTGACACTGCGCCATCTCCACGATCATCCCGAGTCGCTCAAGGCGCTGCTCATCAATGGCGAAGTCCTTCGCCGCCCACACGCAGCCGAGGATATCACCATCGCAACCATGGAACTTGCAGGCAAGCCCCAAAAACGTAAACGAGCCTTCTGCCGCTTCTACTGGGGCGGGAAGCCCGCGCATATCCGCTAGCTTCGGACTGTCCGCTTGCCTGTGGGGGGCATATATATCATCCCGTGCTCAAACATTCTCGCTTCGCTGCGAAACTGCGCGCGGGACGATATATATGCCCCCCCCCACAGGCAAGCTGCGTTTACGTACTAGCACCTACACTAGATTCCCCTCCAGTAGAACCAACAAAGGCGAGACCGGAAAAGATAAATACAGTTAGCCGACGCGACAAAGAGACTAGTCCTTTGTCGCGTCGGCTAACTAGAATGTAAATATTTTTTCAAGCGAGTAGCCGCCCGCCTGCCTCTCTCACATATCGTTCCACGCGCAGTTTCGCAGCGAGCGAAGCGAAGCGAGAATGTTTGAGCATGGAATGATATGTGTGAGAGGCAGGCGGGAGGGATACGAGTGCCCCACGAGAATGTTTGAGCACGGGCTGATATATAGGGCCCTCCCACGGGTGAGCGAACAGAAGCAACTAGGCGACGCCGCTGGAGCCGAAGCCTCCGTTGCCTCTGTCGGTTTTATCTAGTTCGTCTACCTCTACGAGATTGACTGTAGGGACTTCTTGGATGACGAGTTGGGCGATGCGGTCGCCTTTGCTGATCTGGATATTGTTGGTGGGATCCAGGTTGATGAGGATGACCTTAAGCTCGCCTCGATAGTGGGCGTCGATGAGGCCGGGCGTGTTGACTATAGACAGGCCCTGCTTAATGGCTAGGCCGCTGCGGGGTTGGACAAAGCCGGCGTAGCCATCGGGCAGTGCAATGGCCAAGCCAGTGGAGACCAATCGGCGCTCAAAGGGCTTGAAGGTGCAGTCTTCGTTGGCGCGGAGGTCAAGACCGGCATCCGTGGGATGTGCGTATTTGGGAAGCTCGACCGTGGGATCGAGACGCTTAATGTTAACGGTAATGTTGGACATGAAATCACCTTAGCTTGTCGAGCTCTTGCAAAAACTCGTCGACGTCTTTGAAATCGCGATAGACCGAGGCAAAGCGAATGTATGCCACCTTGTCGATCTTGGCCAGGCGCTTGAGCACCATATCGCCCAGTTCATGGGACGTTACAGCCGTCAGCGTACGCGAACGCAGCTCCACCTCGATATCATCGATGATCTCGTTGAGCTTTTTCGTATCGATATCGCGCTTAATCGTGGCACGCATCAGGCCGACCAGCAGCTTGTTGCGATCGAACCGCTGCTTTGACCCGTCGGATTTGATGACCTCAATGGGATCTTCGCAACGCTCGAACGTCGTAAAACGATAATTGCACGAACAACATTCACGACGGCGCTTGATAGTGTTGTTCGACTCCTGCATACGGGAATCGACAACGCGGGTATGTGCCTTGCCGCATTTGGGACAGCGCATGGTACCTCCTCCTAAACGATAACAAGGGTACCATGCGACCGAGCCGAAATCTTACGAACGAGCCGGAACTTTCAGAACTGCACCAGCATCAAGAGAGCCGCGATCGAGGTGATTGACGCTACGAATCATGTCGGAAGTCTCCTGCGTGGAAAGGCCATCGATGGGATGCTCCTGGGCAAGCGACCACAGGGAATCGCCGGACTGCACACGAACCGACTCGTAGGTAACGTTAGCTACGGAATCGGCATATGCTGCGTGACGAGCAGAAAAAACTGACGTGGCAAGCACGAAGAACAGGGTGAACGCTACGGCAACAGCAACAATCGTCGTGGCCTTCAGGGCAACAGGAGCCGAAGCAACGGACGCACGCTGGGTGCGAACGGGCTTAGTGGCCACGGCCTGAAAATGAGACCGGCCGCCCTTCACGACCGTAAAGGCAGGCGAAGCGGGCGCCTCGAGCTTAAGAGCGAGGTTTCCCTGGACCATATCCGCTGCGTTCATTCTGTTCTCCTCTCGTTTGTTTTGACGAGAACTGTTTTATCAAGCCGCGGGGACAAAAAAGTCTAGCGCGGGAACGAGTGTTCGGTTATTATTATCTTCGAACAGTTGTTCCTGTCAAGCAAAAATAGAACATTTGTTTGGTATGGGTAGAGAGGAATCCCTGATGGCTCGCAAAATTACCAAGCGTCAGCAGCAAATTTACGACTTCATCAAGGAATATCAGCAGGAGAAGGGCTATCCGCCCAGTGTGCGCGAGATGGCTTCGGCCGTGGGCCTTTCCTCCCCTAGCACCGTACATGCGCATCTCTCCGCGCTGGAAGCACGCGGCCTGCTCAAGCGTGATGCCACCAAGCCTCGCGCTCTCGAGCTCTTTGACGAGGACGGATCTTCCGTCTCCATCTCAAAGTCCGATGAGCCCACGGCGCCCCGAGGCACCGTATCGCTGCCTCTCGTAGGCCGTGTCGCTGCAGGGATTCCCATCCTTGCCGAGCAGAATATCGAGGACACCTTTACCATCCCAACCGAGATCGCAACGGACCAGGGGTCCTTTATCCTCGAGGTCCACGGCAATTCGATGATTAACGTCGGCATCTATAACGGCGACTACATCATCGTTCGGGAGCAGAAAAGCGCCATGAATGGTGAGATTGTCGTGGCCATGATCGATGGTTCCGCAACGGTCAAAACGTTCTACAAGGAGCAGGGACGCGTTCGCCTGCAGCCCGAAAACGACACCATGGAGCCTATCTACGCGACAAATCCCACGATTCTGGGCAAGGTCGTCGGTTTGATGCGCCGGTTTTCGTAATGCAAATACGCATCACGATCTTTGATACTATCCGCGGGTTTACCATGCTGTCGATGGCGGGATTTCATGCCTGCTACGACCTTGCCTACCTATATGGTTGGGATATGCCCTGGTTTACCCAGACCATCTTCCAGGACATCTGGCGCGCCAGCATCAGTTGGGTATTTTTGTTTATTGCCGGCTGGATGTGCACCCTCTCGCGCAACAACACCAAGCGTGCCGCCAAATATGCCGTTGCCGCTTTAGTTGTATGGGTCGCAACGACGCTCGTCTCGGTCGATGACTCGGTGAACTTCGGCATCATTTTCTGCATGGCGGCGTGCACCGCCATTGTTGCACTCGCGCGCCCGATTCTCGATAGGGTACCGGCAGTATGGGGTATAACGATTTGCCTCATACTCTTTGTCTGTACCTGGAGCATTCCTAAAGCGGTCTACCCTATCCCCTATCTAGCTTGGCTGGGATTCCCAGGTCCAGACTTTGTCTCCGGTGATTACTATCCGCTCATACCCTTCTTATTAATGTACCTCGCAGGCTTCTTTGCCGCCCGCACGGCACAAAAAGCAAACCGTGAAGCGCCAGCATGGGCCTATGCGAATCCCATCCCGGCGCTCGCAAGCCTCGGACGCCATGCGCTGCCGTTCTACCTGCTTCATCAACCGGTTATCTTGGGTGTACTGGAGCTGATTTATTCCGTTCGGTAACGCTCAAGACGTGGTGCGATACGTGCCGGCAGCTTTGCCACAATACGAACGCCGTCCTCAAGATATTCCTCGTGCAGAAGGGTTCCCTGTTCGTGCACGAGCGTGATTAACGCGCCCTCTCGATACGGAATATCGGCCGAGAGCAACACGTCTGTAGCGGTCGCTTCACGAGCAATGCGGTCGACTAAGTCATCAAGACCCTCACCCGTCTGAGCCGAGAACAGCACTGCCTCGGGATAGCGCCGGCGGAAGCTCAAGCGGTCGACGCTATCGAGCAGATCAATTTTATTGAACACGGTAAGCGTCAGGCGCTCACCGGCACCAATCTCGTCAAGGACACGATCAACCGCCTCGAGCTGACGCTCGTAATCCTCGTCGGAAGCATCTACAACTTTAAGAATCAAATCGGCGCCGAGCACCTCGGAAAGCGTAGATTTAAACGCGTCGACCAGGCCATGGGGCAGCTTTTGAATAAAGCCGACGGTATCAGTGATCGTCATGCCACGGCCACCGGGTAAACGGTACGAGCGCGTCGTAGGATCGAGCGTGGCAAACAGCTTATCCTGTGAAAGTACCGTGGATCCCGTCAAACGATTAAGCAATGTCGACTTGCCGGCATTGGTGTAACCAGCCAACGCCACACGAAACGCCGGCGATTCAATACGGCTTTTCGATTGCACATCGCGACGTTGTTCAACCTGTTTCAGTTCGCGTCGAAGCGCAGCGATCTTATTGCGAATCAGGCGACGGTCGACCTCGAGCTGGCTTTCGCCCTGGCCAAAACGCGATCCAATGCCGCCACGCGTCTGTTCCTTGGCAAGATGGCTCCACATACCTCGCAGACGAGGCAGCAGATACTGCAACTGTGCCAGCTGCACCTGCAAGCGGCCCTCACGAGTCTGGGCATGCAGGCCAAAGATATCCAAAATCAATGCCGTACGGTCAATAATCTTGACCGGTTCGCCCACGGCTTTCTCAAGATAGGACTGCTGCGAGGGCGTCAGGTCGTCGTCGAAGATAACAACATCCGCATCCATACGATGCACCAAACCGCACAGCTCCTCGACCTTTCCGGAGCCGATAAACGATTTAGGATAGGGCTTGACCAGGCGCTGAGACAAGCGTTCAACGCATTGGGCCCCAGCAGTGTGGGCTAGACGCTCGAGCTCGTCGAGCGAACGGTCGAGCGGCCAGGCGTTATCGCGCCACTCAACACCAACCAAGATGGCGCGCTCGGGTTCAGGCGCCGTGGGGACCAAAGGAAAACGAGCCATTAGGCAGCCTCGATGCGATGGTAAATATCATCAACGACCTCATCGATCGTAAACTCATCCATATCGAACCACACGATGCGATTGTCACGTTTAAACCAGGAAAGCTGACGCTTGGCATAGCGACGTGAGCGCATCTTGATAAGCTCACGGGCCTCATCCATGGTAATAGCGCCACGCAAGGAATCAATAATCTCTTTGTAACCAATTGCCTGCATCGACGTAAGCGCATCGCCCAGGCCCTGATCCATAAGGCCACGGACCTCATCAACCAGCCCCTGCTCAAACATAAGGTCGACACGCAGGTTAATGCGCTCATAGAGCACTTCACGACTACGCGTCAGACCAAACCACAAGGCGTGATAACGCTCGCGCGGAACACTGAATTTCGACTTCTGCTGGGCATATGACACGCCGTCATCGTACATCTCGAGCGCACGAATCACACGACGCACGTTATGGGGATGAATCACGGCAGCCGATTCGGGGTCGCGCTCGGCAAGCAGGGCATGCAATGCTTCCTCTCCAATGCGCTCGGCAAGCTCCTGATATCCCGCGCGGCGTTCGTCCTCGAGTTCTCCCGAAGGAAAATCCATTTCATCGAGAGCGGCCTTGAGATACAAGCCCGTACCGCCGCAAAAGACCGGAAGGCGCTGCTCACCAAGCAGACGCTCGATATGCGCTCGAGCGTCCGACTGGTAGAGCGCGGCGGAATACGCGACGCCCGGATCCACGATATCGACAAGACGCAGAGGTGCCGAGCACTCCTCGGGCATCATCTTGGCCGTACCGATGTCCATACCGCGGTAGATTTGCATCGCGTCACACGACAACACTTCAGACGAAAGGCGAGCAGCCAGACGGTCGGCAACATCGCTCTTGCCGACCGCCGTCGGACCGACAATCGCTACGGCAGAAAGGCTTGATCCGGGAGAAATCATTAGCGAGGCTCGCCCACGACGGAGCCGGAGAGATACCACGTCTTGGCGACATCAACATCGACGTCGACGATTTTGCCGATAAGCTGATCGATGCTATAGCCAGCAGGAATGGGCGCATGCACCGTCTGGTTCTTAGGGCTCTTGCCCAGAAGGACAGCGTCGTTCTTCTTGCTAGTACCCTCAATAAGCGCAGGCACCACGGTGTGAAGCTCGCCCTGGTTATACTCGTGTGCCGTCGTCTCGATAACCTTGACCAGACGGTTAAAGCGCTCAAGGATAACCTCATGCGGGGTGGGATCATAAATCTCGGCGGCCGGGGTACCGGCGCGCTTGGAGTAAATAAACGTGTAGGCTTGGGCATAGCGCACCGTCTCGGCAAGCGAGAGCGTCTGCTCAAAGTCTTCCTCGGTCTCACCCGGGAAGCCCACGATGATGTCGGTCGAAAGCGCAATATCGGGCATACGGTTACGAATACGATCGACCAGGCCCAGATAATCCTCGCGCGTGTACCGACGATTCATCTCTTTAAGGATGCGCGTGGAACCAGACTGAACGGCCAGGTGGAGCTGCGGCATGACGGCAGGTGTCTCGGCCATAGCATCAATGGTCTCGGGCAGCAGATCCTTAGGATGCGAAGAGGTAAAGAAGATGCGCTCGACACCCGTATCGCCCACGGCGCGCAGCAGATCGGCAAAGCGCGGCTTGCCAAAGAGATCGCGACCGTAGGAGTTAACGTTTTGGCCCAGCAGCGTAATCTCGCGCACACCCTGACGCACCAGACCTGTCACTTCGTCGACAATCTCCTCGAAGGGACGGCTCTTCTCACGACCACGTACGTACGGCACGATGCAGTACGTGCAGAAGTTGTTGCAGCCCGTCATGATAGGCACCCAGGCGTGATACTGCGTCTCGCGATGCCACGGCATACTCATGGCGTCGGTATCCTCATGCTCATTCGTGCGGATATGGCGCTTGCCATCCAAAAACGCCTCGGCGATAAGCTCCGCCACGTGCGCAATAGAATGGGTGCCAAAAATGACGTTGACGTTATCGACGTTGGTGAGCAAGCCCTCGCCATCGCGCTGGGCGATGCAGCCGCCCACGGCGACCACGCGCTTACCCGAAGGCGAAGGAGGAAGGCTCTTGCAGGAATTGCACTGACCATACAAACGCGTATCGGCAGCCTCGCGTACACAGCACGTCATGAACACGACAATATCGGCATGCTCCGGATCGAGCGCCATAAGACAGCCATACGAATCGAGCAAACCACTCACGCGCTCGGAGTCGTGCTGGTTCATCTGGCAGCCGAATGTGCGAATAAAGTAGGTTTTACCGGCAAGAATATCGCGTACGGAACGCTGGTCCATGAGCTTACATCCTAACGATGGTATCGACGGGGCGCATAGGTGCTACAAGCGTGCAGGTGGATCGTTTACGCAACAGGCTTAACGTCGTCCATGACGACGTTATCCATAGCAGCCCGATTAATCTGGTGAACGTAGATAGAGAGGCGGATTGCCGTGCGCGACTCCCCGTTAATGAGGATGTCGGAGAACACCGGCGCGCAGGAGACATCAAAGCCGGTCGGAATCAGAAAGCCGCGCGCAATGGCAACGGCCTTGATGGCCTGGTTGACGGCACCGGCGCCAACGCATTGAATGTTGACGGGGACGCCATCTTTGACCATGCCGGCAATGGCGCCGGCAACGGACGCGGGCGATGATTTGCTTGATACCTTCAGGCAATCCATGAAGAAACTCCTGCGTTTAAAAGTACGTTTTAACTGCAATAACTGTATCGTACCGAGCGGACTCGGTAAAGATTTTATTCCTCTTTAGCAAGATCGAACGTCACCGTGATGCGATCACGCGAAACGCGAATCTTAGGGTCGCCGCACAGATTGAGGTAATACCGGGCGGCGAGGTCGTTAAAGTCACGCTCGACCGCACGCGAAAACTGCGCCATATCATCCTTGGCGATACGAAGGCCTCGACGGTCCTTAGCAAGATCGACGGGAGCCGGCGCATGCGAGGTGGAATCGCGTTCGCGCAGCAGACGCGCGGACACGCCGCGAACGGGCTTAATCTGTCCCGACAGAATACGGTGGGCAGTGCGCTCGGACATCTCGAGACCCAGCCCGGAGCAGATCCTGATAAAGTCCTCGGCATCGGAGGCAAGGCCCAAACGATCGATCACCGGAAGCTCGCACTCGTCATCGATAAAGAGCAGGCGCGACGTATCGAGACGGTTCGAAGCCTGAGCGTACAGGGTCGCAGCAATCTCGGACGGAGAGCCCAGATACACATCGCAGCCACGCAGCTCCTCAAGGGCAAACTCGCAGGCTGCGCGAATGATGTTATGAGGACCACGCGCGCATACATAGCGACCGTCTTCGTCTTTAACCGCCTGAGGCCAGCTCGACTGGTCGGCGCGCTCACCCAAGCGTTCGGTGGCAACGCGCACCTTAAACGAAGAGCCCAAATCGACGCCCGATGAAACAACGCGCGCCTCATCCGTGTTCTGCTTGATAGAGAACAGCGCCATACCACGACCGTGAACACCCCAACGGTCCATTTTCATGCTCTCGAGCTTGGAAGTGACACGAGCATCGAAGATACGCTCCTGCATATCCTGCGGCACACCAGAACCGTTATCCAGGAAGAGGAGGGTGCGAACACCCTCCTCCTTGGTCGTGGCAAGATAGACCTTATCGGCTCCGGCATCGCGAGCATTACGCAGCATCTCGATGACAATGTCCTCTACATGCTGAATGTCATGCTTGGCCTGACGGCGCTCGGCCTCCGAAACTCGGAGGCGGACATACCCCTCGCCAAGGTTTTCCTCGACGCGAAGGTTGCCCTCCCCCGACATCGACGCGATAAATGAGATGAGCTCGTTCGCGTCGTTCATGTTATTTAGCGATATCGACGGCACGGCTCTCGCGAATCACGACAACGCGAACCTGACCGGGATACTCCATCTCTTCCTCGATCTGATGGGCGATATCGTGCGCAAGCACCGTGGACTGGGCATCGGAGATCTTGTCAGGCTGAACCATGACATGAACCTCGCGACCGGCCTGCATGGCATAGGTACGCTCGACGCCGTCGTGAGAGTTGGCAATCTCCTCGAGCTTCTCAAGACGCTTGATGTAGTTCTCTGCCGACTCGCGGCGGGCACCGGGACGAGAAGCAGAAACGGCATCTGCAGCCTGGACCAGGACGTCGAGCACCGTGTTGGGGTCGACATCGGCATGATGGGCTTCGATCGCGTGGACGATAACGGGCTTCTCGCCATAACGGCGGGCAAGCTCGGCGCCAATGACAGCATGCGGACCCTCAACATCATGGTCGATGGCCTTGCCCAGGTCGTGCAGAAGACCGGCGCGCTTGGCGGTCACAACATCCAGACCAAGCTCGGAGGCCATAACGCCGCACAGGTCGGAGACCTCAAGCGAGTGCTGCAGAACGTTCTGGCCAAACGAAGTGCGGTAGCGAAGAGCACCCAGGGTCTTGACGATCTCGGGATGCAGGTCGTGGATACCGGTATCGAAGGCGGCCTGCTCGCCGGCCTCGCGCACACGCTGCTGAACCAAATCGGCGGCCTTGTGATACATCTCCTCGATGCGGGCGGGGTGAATACGACCGTCGGCAATGAGGTTCTCGAGCGCCACGCGGGCGGTCTCACGACGGACTGGATCGAAGCTCGAGAGTACAACGGTCTCGGGAGTATCATCAATCACGAGGTTGACGCCGGACACCTGCTCAAAGGTGCGGATGTTGCGACCCTCGCGACCGATGATGCGACCCTTGAGGTCATCGGAGGGAATATGAACGGAAGTGACGGTGACCTCGGCGGTATGGTCGGCGGCGCAACGCTGAATCGCCAGGGAGAGAATCTCCTGGGCGGTCTTGTGGCACTCGGCGCGGACCTGCTGCTCGGACTCACGGATGATGGTAGCCGCCTCGTGGGTAACCTCGCCGCGGACCTTGTCGAGCAGCTCCTTGTGAGCGTCCTCGCGCGTAAGGTCGGCAATACGCTCGAGCTCGGAGGTCTGCTTGGCGCAGAGCTCCTCAAGCTCGCGAGAGCGCTTCTCGACCTGACCGGCCTGGCTGGACAGCTGGTGCTCGCGTTTATCGAGCGCATCGTTGCGACGATCGAGCGATTCCTCGCGCTGCATCACGCGGTTTTCGAGCGTGCGAATCTCGCTCTTACGCTGCTTGTCCTCGGCCTCGGCGGCCTGCTTGTTCTTGATGATCTCTTCCTTGGCCTCGAGCAGAGCCTCTTTTTTGAGGGTCTCGGCCTGACGCTTTGCATCACCGATCAGGGACTCTGCCTGCGCGTGTGCCGACTGGATCTTTTCGTCGGCCTCGTGAAGACTACCCTGCTTGGCGGTGCGCATGTAGGCAATGGCGGCGATGGCACCCAAAACGAGGCCAACGAGCGCTGCAATGATAGGCATGCTCACTCCTTTTTATGGATTCGTTACACAGCAAAGCGAACCGTCCTTACGAACGGCTCGCGACATTTGAGTAATATGGGCGCAGCTTATGCGGGTCGGATACAGATAAACATATAAACAAACTCATCACAGATGAGCACATATCACAGAGCAAATGACAGTAAATATCCTACGTTGAACCGCAACAACTGTCAAATAAACGCACCCGGCACGGCGCCAATCGAGCGGAGAACGGCAGGGGCGTAACGGGCGAACGCTTATACGGCGCATTCCTCGCTTAAGGCATCGAGGCGCGCCTTAACGGCATCGGCGGCGATGTGATACGAGAAGCCTTTACCCATCAAAAATCTGACGAGCTTTTCGAATGCACGGACCTCGGGGACGCGACGTTTAGCGAGCAAGGCCGAAGCGCGGGCCAAGTCGTCATCCACGGCAAAATATGCCTCGGGATACCCGGGGATATCGTCAAGCACGACATGACGACGCTTGAGCTCAACCTCGATCTTGCGCTGTCCCCAGCCGCGACGTTTGCGCTCTTCGATAAAGTACGAGCAAAAACGGTTCTCGTCCAAAAACCGATACTCGGTCGCTCGAGCAACCGCAAAATCGATCGCGGGCTGTCGAAAGCCATAGCGCGCCAACTTATCGCGCACCTCGCCCGTGGCATGATCGCGGCGCGAAAGCATCTCGGTCACCATGGTGAGTGCACATTTGCGTTCGATAAGCTGCACCGCCTCGCGAAAGTCATCCCAATCACAGGGAAGATCGGGGCGGTTCTTAACGTACAGGCGCGCCACGCGCACGGGAATCCAAATGGAACGTTCGAAACCGCCCTCGAGATCGCAATCGATATGCGCGCAGGGCTTTTTAGACGCATAACCACTCGAGAACGAAGAGGCCGCCTTCTTATCGGGAAAGACGACCGTAGCCTCGGTCACCGTATACGACATGTCGGCATCCGCTACTCGTCGTCATCGTCGAGCATTGCGGAGCCATCGATGGCGTACAGCTCATCAAACTCCTCGGGGGCGGGCTGATCGGTCAACTCAACCTCAGAGGGGGCATCGTCGTCATACTCAAGACCGCAGGCAAGGCGAACCTTGTGCTCGATCTCGTCGGCGCAATCGGGGTGCTCGCGCAGGAACGTCTTGGCGGCCTCGCGACCATTGCCGAGCTTGTCCTCGCCATAGGCAAACCAGGACCCCATCTTTTTGCAGATGCCGCACTCGACGGCCATATCCAGAATCGAGCCCTCTTTGGAGATGCCGGTGCCGTACATGATGTCAAACTCGGCCGAACGGAACGGAGCCGCCACCTTGTTCTTAACGACCTTGGCACGAACGCGATTGCCGATAACCTCGTCCTTGAGCTTGATGGTATCGATTTTGCGAATATCGATTCGCACGGAAGAGAAGAACTTGAGCGCGCGGCCGCCCGTGGTGGTCTCGGGGTTGCCGAACATGACGCCGATCTTCTCGCGCAGCTGGTTAATGAAGATGCAGGTCGTGTTGGACTTGGCAAGCGAGCCGGCGAGCTTGCGGAGTGCCTGGCTCATCAAGCGAGCCTGCAGACCCACCGTCGTGTCACCGATCTCGCCCTCGATCTCGGCACGTGGAGTCAAGGCGGCAACAGAGTCGACGACGATGGCGTCGATGGCACCTGAGCGCACAAGCATATCGACGATCTCGAGCGCCTGCTCGCCCGTATCGGGCTGGGAAATGAGGACCTCATCGATATCAACACCGATGCGCGCGGCATAGGTGGGATCAAGCGCGTGCTCGGCATCGATAAATGCAACGACGCCGCCCATGGCCTGTGCTTCTGCAAGAATCTCGAGCGAAAGCGTCGTCTTACCGGAGGACTCGGGACCATAAATCTCGACGATACGGCCGCGCGGCACGCCGCCGATACCCAAGGCGGCATCGAGCGCCAGAGAGCCCGTCGGAATAGCCTCGACCTCGAGCTCCGGACCGCCGTCGCCATACCTCATAATAGAGCCCTGGCCGAACTTCTTCTCAATCTCGGCCTTGGTGGTGGCGATCATCTCGTCGCGCTCTTTACCCGTCGTGCGTGCATGAACGGTACGTACGGGACCTGAATTCTTGGCCATGAATAGCCCTCCTCTTAACAACCTGAAACGATAATAAACGAACGGCTGTTCGTGGTCAACCGTTCAGATTCATCATATGCACCCGACCATTCCAAAACCCAGCCAAACGCCAACCAATCACCGACCAAACGCTTGACCACGTCAATCACAAATACGAGTGCGCGAACAAATTTATGCCATGTACCAGCGCAAACGTAATTCCGGTCAAAGGTCCCTATCTCCACAATTAAGGGGCCCTAAGGCCCCTTAAACCACGTCTAATCCATAGAATTGAGCACGCGGACAATACGCTCCAAAGCCTCCGCGACCGCATGGACACGAACGCACGACCGATCGCCCTCATAATGACAGCGCGCAGACTCGACAACCGGCGCTCCCCCATCGGCCGCACGATACGCCCACCCAATATAGAACGTACCGGCGGGGTCTTGCTCAGTGCCGCCACCGGGCCCAGCGTAGCCCGTTGCGCTCACGGCCACATCGCTCTGATAGAGGTCCAGCGAGCCCACGGCCATCTCGCGCGCCGTCTGGTGCGACACGGCGCTAAACCGATCGAGCGTTTCCTGCTCGACGCCGAGCACGCGATGTTTGATCTCATCGCAGTAGGTCACCGCACCGCCACGAAGCACCGCCGAGGCACCCGGGATATCGGCAATCGTCGAGGCGATCATGCCCGCCGTCAGCGACTCCGCCGTCGACACCGTCACACCACGGGCACTCGCGCGCTCGACAATGTCGCGCGCCAGCTCCTCGTTGTTTGCGGCGATCTGCAAATAAGACTCCGTCATACCCACCAGGACCTAGACCGAAAAGACGATCTTGCGACAGTTCCAGAAGTACTGGGCGCCCGAGACAATGGTCAAAATCACGGCGATGACGTACAGGAAGCGCGACACCGAATAGACACCGAGCAGCAGCGACACCGGCCCCAGCTGAAGGCCGGCCATCGCAAAGACGCACAGATAGCCGCAGATGGAGACCATCGTGGTCGCCGTCTTGTACTTGCCGAGCTTATCGGCGGCAACGACTACACCGGCAGCACTCGCGACCATGCGAAGGGCGCTCACCAGCAGCTCACGGAACAGGATGATGAACACGGACCACACGGTCACCGCGCCAAAATCAAGGAACAGCAGCAGGGCCGAAAACACGAGCAGCTTATCGGCGATGGGGTCCAAGAACTTGCCAAAATCAGTGATCTCGTTGCGCGAGCGCGCCAGATAGCCGTCGACCTTATCGGTGCACGACAGGATCACATACAGAATGAAGGCAGCGGCGGCGAGCGGGCCGTCGAAGGTGCTCCAGTCCGTACCGGCAACGCTCGCGTGAGACAGGGCCGAGACGATCATGAACACCGGGATAAAGACGATGCGAACGCACGTCACGATGTTGGCGGGCGTCCAAACACTCGTCAGTTCCTTATTACTCTCGTTTACCACGACGCTCTCCTACTCCACAACATGACCGATAAGCTCATAGCAGAAGCTATCGGTAAACTCGACAGTCAGAATATCGCCCACGGACGCCTCGCTGGCGTCCAGATGCACCGCGCCATCGGAATCGGGCGCCTGGAACCAGGCGTGACCGATCAGCTCGGCGCCGTCCTCGGTCTCCTCGATGCCATCGACGATCACCTGGGCGCGCTCACCCACATGGGCTGCCGTGGCGGCAAAACCGAGCGACTCGGCCAGATCCATGGCCTCCTGGGCGCGCTCGAGCTTAACCTCCTCATCGACCTGGCCTTCCATCTTGGCGGCCAGGCTGCCCTCCTCACGCGAGTAGGCGAAAACGCTCGTGTAGTCAAAGCCAACGGTGTCCATAAAGTCGATAAGGTCGCGGAACTCTTCGTCGGACTCGGTCGGGAAGCCGACCATGGCCGTGGAGCGAATCACGATGCCGGGGATGCGCTCGCGAAGGTCGCGGAACAGATCCTCGAGCTCCTGGCGCGAACCGGAGCGACGCATGGCCTTGAGGATGCGCGCGTCGCAGTGCTGCACGGGGATATCGATATAGGGAAGCACCTCGGGCGTATCGCGAATCGTCTCGATAAGCTCGTCGGTCATGCCCTCAGGCTGCAGATAGAGCACGCGGACCCAGACGTTGTGCGGGCGCACGGCCTCGGCGACGGCACGCAGCAACTGCGCCAGATTGCGCGGCGAGCCCTCGGCGACGTCCTCGTCGGCAAAGTCGGTGCCCCAAATGCCCGTGTCCTGGCCAATCAGCACGATCTCGCGTACGCCGCCGGCAACCAGGTCGCGCACCTCGGAGATAATGCTCTCGGCACTACGCGAATGATAGCGACCGCGAATGTAGGGGATCATGCAGAAGCTGCAAAAACGATTACAGCCATCGGAAATCTTGACGTAGGCAACGGCGCCCTCGACGGTACGCTTGACCTGCGGGATATAGGCTGCGATCTCGCGCTCCACGCCCAGTACGTCATCGATGACAGAGACGATACCGTCTTCCTCATCGGCCTTCACAAAGGCCGCGACCTCGGGGAGCTCATCGGGCAGGTCATCGCCATAACGAGACGGCACGCAACCGCACATGACGATGGGGCAGGCGCGAACGCCGTCCTGCACCTCGTTAGCGAGCTCGAGCGTGGTCTCGATGCTCTCGGACGTCGCCGAGGCGAGAAACGAGCACGTGTTGACGATAGCGATATCGGCATCCTGCGGATCGAATGCCTCCTCGTAGCCCGCAGCGGTCAGCAGCGAACGCATGCGGTCGGTATCGACCTCGTTCTTGGCGCAGCCAAGCGTGATATAGAGTACAGAACCCAACGGAGTATCCATGTTGGAGAGCGGTCCTTTCGAGTAAATTAGCGATAATTGGTAAACTGCAGCGGCTGGCCGTAGTCCTGGTCGCGCAGGAACTGAATCACCGTCTGAAGAGCATCCTTAGAGGCCGAGGTAACGCGCAGTTTATCGGCCTCGATGATCACCTTGACCTTGAGCTTTTGATCCTTGATGTCCTTATTGATCTTCTTGGCGGTCGCCTGGTCAATGCCCTCGACGATATGGCCAAACACGCGCACGGTACCGCCCGAAGCCGCCTGCGGCGCGTCCCAAGAGACAGCCTTGAGGTCGATGCCGCGCTTGATGAGCTTAGAGCTCAACACGTCAATGATCTGCTTGGAGACAAAATCGGCCGGGGCATTGATCGTAAAGAGCATGTCGCCCTTCGAAAGCTCGATGGTGGCGCCGGAGTCCTTGAGGTCATAGCGCTGAGAGATCTCGCGGGTGGTCTGCTGGAAGGCGTTATCGACCTCCTGCATATTGACCTCGGACACAACGTCGAAGCTGGAATCTTTAGCCATGGTTCTTCCTTTCGGTACGGGGAGCCTTAGTAGCTGTCGTACGAATAGTCATCTGAATCGTTTGCAGTCTGGCCATCGGATGCCGTGTCGGTACCGTCGGCAGATTGGGCGTCGGTACCGTCGGTAGACTGGGCGTCGGTGCCGTCGGCAGCATCAGTGCCGTCGGTACTCTCGCCATCCTCGGACTCTTCGGTCTCCTTCTTGGGAACGGTAATGGTCACGCGCGCCACACCCGACGTCTTGGTGTCGTAGCGAACCTTTTCACCGTTCTTGGTAACCGTAACATCGGAGGGCTTGGACGTGGTGATCTCGATCGAGGACTCGGGCGTGTACTCCTGCTCAAAGGGACCGGTTGCCTGGGCGCCAAAGACCGATTTACCGTCGACCTTGACCTCGATCCAGGCGGTCTTGCCCTTGGCAACGGAGACCTTGACCTTGATGACCTCGTCCTCTTTCTTTTTCGCGTTCGCCTTGGCGGCATCGGAATCAGCAGAATCCGTCGCCTCGTCGGTGTCTTCATCCTCGTCAACGGATTCGGTCTTCTTGGAAGACTTCTTGGTCGTCGTCTTGGTGGCCGTGGGCGTCTCGGGCGTCGACTCGGGTGCAGAAGAGCCGCAGCCACGCAGGAGAACCACGATGAGCAAAATCAGCAAAAGCGCCACGGCACCGATGCCGGCGTAGATGATGCGCGGATCAAGTCCATTGTTCTGGGGGGCACGTCCACCACCGCGTCCGCGATTAGAACCACCGCGACCGTTTGCCTGCGGCATACGGCCGCGACCGCTATCGGGACGACCACGATAGCCGCCCTGGGGCTGCAAGCCACGCTGACCCGAACGCGGCGCAAGCTCGCCACGGTTCTGATAGTCACGCTGACCAGAGCGAGGCGCCGAAGAGCGCTGCCCGTAAGGCTGCGATTGCGAACGAAGGCGCGGCGTCACCTGCGTGGTATCGGCGTCGGCATATCCACCGCGGGAACGCCCGGAAGAAACTCCGCGATAACCACGACCGGAGTAGCCTCCGTCGCCGTAACCGGCGCGAGGATCGCGACTCAACCCGCGAGCGGCGGGAAGCGCACGGTCATCCGGCATGGGCGTACTGCGAAAGCGATCTCGCTGAGAACGAATCTCCTCGCTAGAGCCCGTCTCGGTGATATAACCAGCCTGCGGAGGACGCTGGCCGTACCGCGTCGAGCGTCCTCCCTGAACCATCAGAAAGCGTCCGTTATCGACCGACGAACGCGAGTTAACGTAGCCGGCAGCATCCTGAAAACGACCGCCCTGCTGCGAGGTCTCGCGTTCATATGCCATGAGGTCGTCAAAATAAGCGTTGACGACCTCGCGCGGGTTAAGCCCCAAAAAACGAGCGTAGCTCGAAATCATGCCCTGCGCATAGCCACGCGGGGGCATCGATGCAAAGTTACCGGTCTCGAAAAACTCGATGATCTGCGGCCTGATTTTGATGGTGTTGGCGACCTGCTGGATGGAAAGGCCCATCCGGCGACGCTGCTCGAGCAGCATGTCACCAAAGCGTGCAGCCATCAGAATCCTCCAAACTCACGATCTTCACGTGCCATCTCGGCGTCGACAGACTCCAGCGCGGCAAGCCCCTCCTCATCCAGCAGGACCTCGCGCGGCTTAGAGCCGTCGGGTGGGCCGACGACACCCTTTTCTTCCAGCATGTCCATAATACGCCCGGCGCGAGCATAGCCAACCTTGAGGCGGCGTTGCAGGCCAGATGTGGAGCCCAGCTGCGATTCCACCACAATATGGGCGGCTTCCCAGATAAGCGGGTCGTCATCTTGCGGCTCGGCAACGCCCGTGCGAACAATACCGCCGCCACCAGCCATGGACATGGAAGCAGGCGCCACGGCAGACAGAATCTCCTCGTGGTAGTCGGGCTCGCTTTGCGACTTAACGAACTCGACGATCTCGTTGATCTCATCGTCCGAGACAAAGCATCCCTGGATACGGCGGGGCTTGCCCCAGTCGACCTTGGAGAACAGCATGTCGCCCAAACCGGTGAGCTTTTCGGCGCCCATCTGATCGATAATGACGCGGGAATCGATGCCCGTAGCCACGTTAAAGGCGATACGGTTGGTGATGTTGGCCTTAATAAGGCCCGTCACCACGTTGGAGCTGGGGCGCTGCGTAGCCACGATAAGGTGAATACCGGCGGCGCGGCCCAACTGGGCGATACGGACGATCGAGGCCTCGACATCCTTGCCGGCGACCATCATCAGGTCCGAAAGCTCGTCGATGATGATGACCAGGTAGGGCATCTTTTGCGGTGGGTTATCGTAATGCTCAAACTCGCCGGCGGCCTGCTTTTCGTTATACGTCGAGATCTTGCGAACGTTGAGGCGCTCGAACACCTTCAGGCGACGCTCCATCTCGGACACGGCCCACTGCAGTGCACTGGCAGCCTGCTTGGGCTCGGTCACCACGGGCACGTAGAGATGCGGCAGGCCGTTATAGCCCGCAAGCTCGACGCGCTTGGGATCGACCATGATCAGGCGAACGTCCTCGGGAAGAGCGCGCATGAGCAAGGTCGTGATGATGGAGTTGATCATGACCGACTTACCGGAACCGGTGGTACCGGCAATCAGCAAGTGGGGCATCTTAGCGAGGTCGGCGACAACCGGCGTGCCCTCGGCATCGCGACCGATGGCCAGCTCGAGCGGGCCACCCTTCACATAGGGAAGCACGTCGCCCAGGTTGACGTTCTGACGCTTGCGATTGGGAATCTCGATACCAACGAGCGAGGTGCCGGGGATCGGCGCGAAGATGCGCACCGACTGGGCGGCAAGCGAAAGCGCGATATCGTCCTCGAGGCTCGAGATCTTGCTCACGCGCTCGCCCTCACCGGGCTGCAGCTTAAAAGTCGTGACCGTGGGGCCGGCAATCCAGCCGACAACGCGGGCGCTACGGCCAAACTCAAGCAAGGTGGACTGCAACGACTCGGCAGTCTGTTCCAGCTCCTTGTCAGAAGACGCGGAGGACGCCGACTGTGGGTTGGCATGCAGGATTTCGAGCGGCGGGAGCTTGAGACCGTCCTCTTGGTCGCCCTCGGCATCGACAGTGGTACCGTCCGCTCCCCCATCGGTGGCTGCAACAGGAGCAGCGGAAGCCGTGGGGGCGGAGGCATCGGAAACCTTGGGATGCTTTAGGAAGTCAGGGATCTGCGGAGCTGCCGAAACGGGATTCACGGCAAATGGCGGCTCTGACTCGTCAGCCTTGTCCGGGTCGTCTTCCATCGAAAACTGTCCGGTGACCTGTCCTGCGTTGGCGCGGCGACGCGGCAGCAAGGTGGTCTTGGCGGTCTCGAGCGGAGCCTCGTCGTAATCGTCATCGCCCTCAGTGAGTTCAATTTCGCTATCGGACCAAGACGGGTCAGGCTCGCTCGTGTTGAGCTTGGGCGCGGCCTTGCCCTTCTTGGCATGGCGACGCGGCAGCAGCGTGGTCTTGGCGCGCTCGGCCTCCACGGCCTCGGACACGTCGACAAACGGGTCATCGTCCTCGTCGTCATCCAAAACCGGGTCGGCATCGCCACCCATGAACGTGGTCACCGCGGCGTCAGCCCCCTTCTGGCGCAGAATGCTCAGGTGCGGACGGGCAACGCCGGGAACCGACAGGGCCTCTTCATCGCCCCACGGGCTCGCGTTGACATCGGCACGACGGCGCTCGGCAAAATCGGCAGCGCGATCACGTGCGGAGCGCAAAACGCCACCCACCGAAAAGCCAATGATGACCAGACCAACGACGACAAGGCCCAGCAAGACGACCATAGCGATAGGTTTACCCAGGGCGTTTTGCAAGGCACTTGCGATAAAGGCGCCGATGTAGCCGCCCGAGGCGGAAAGGTTCTGCGGCGTAAACATGAGGTCGCACGAGTCGGTCGTACCCGGAACCATCAACGATAGGATAGAAACAATGGCCACAAAGACCACGGCACCACCCGCGACCGAGCGAATGTTGAGCGGCGAGTCCTCACCCAAAAAGAGCGTGGCGGCAAACAGCAAGATGACGATCGGCAGCACGTAGGCGCCCAGACCAAAGCCGAGGTGATAGAAACCGGCAACCGCAGCTGTCACGGGTGCCGTTGCCGGAGAAATCACGGCAATGAAGGACGCAATCGCCAAAACGGCAATGATAACGCCGGCGATATCGCGATTGGCCGAAGGCTCGACCAGGGGTTCGAACTCATCGAACTCGGACTCGTGGCCCTTATTGGCACGCAGATGGGAACCGGCACCCTTAGCAGATGCCGGTTGGTTGTTGGATTTGTTGCCTTTGGCGTTTTGTGCAGATCCGCGCGCCAAACTAAACCTCCATGACGACTGGGATGATCATCGGACGGGTGCGCGTGCGGCTCCAGATAAAGTTGGAGAGCGAATCGCGCACGGCCTTGCGAATGGCATCGGAGCCGCTACTGGTAAAGCTAAACTTGCCCTTCTCGATCGTCTTCATGATGGCTGCGGAGGCATCCTCGGAGAACTGGTCGTCGATGGCAAACGAAACGCCGCGGCCCGAGAACTCGATAGCCTCGATCTTCTTGTGCTTGAGCGAGACGATGGCAACAGCCGTGACCATACCGTCGTTGGCGAGCTTTTGGCGATCGCGAAGGACGATGGGGTCGGTGTCGCCGATGCGCAGACCGTCGACATAAACGACGCCGGACTCGACGGGCGCACCGCGTTTGACGATACCGCCACGCATCTCGAGCGTGTCGCCGTTATCAAGGATAAAGATGTGATCGTCCTTGATGCCCATCTTACGGGCAAGCTGGGCATGGGCGCGCAGATGCACGGCTTCGCCGTGAACCGGCATAAAGTAGGTGGGCTTGGCCATGGCCATCAGAAGCTTGAGCTCCTCCTGGCTGCCATGGCCCGAGACATGGACGAGGGCACGGGACTTATCCCAGACGTCGCAGCCAAGCTTGGCCAGGCTGTTGACGACCTGCTGAACTGCCTTCTCGTTGCCGGGAACGGGAGTTGCCGAGAGGATGACGGTATCGCCCTCGTGGATAGAAAGCGTCTTGTGCTCGCCGTTGGCCATGCGGGACAGGGCCGACAGCGGCTCGCCCTGAGAACCGGTGCACATGACGACGATCTTATCGTCGGGCAGGTTATCGATATCGAAGGCATCGATGATATCGGCATCGTCGATGTTGAGATAGCCAAGCTCACGCGCCACGCGGGTGTTGGTGAGCATGGAACGTCCGGTCACGACGACCTTGCGGCCGCACTTGCGGGCGGCATCGCAGATCTGCTGCAGGCGATGGATGTGGCTCGAGAACGACGCGACGAACACGCGGCCCGGCGCGTTCTTGATGGCGTGCAGCAGGTTGGGGCCGACCTCGGCCTCGGACTTGGTAAAGCCAGGAACCGTGGCGTTGGTGGAGTCGGAAAGCAGCAGGTCGATGCCCTGCTTGGCAAAGCGGCTGATGGCGGCATAGTCGGGCGTGACGCCGTCGATGGGCGTCTGGTCGAGCTTAAAGTCGCCCGTGTGCATAACGGTGCCCTGGTTGGTGCGAATAAACACGCCCAAAGCACCCGGAATGGAGTGCGTCATGGAGAAGAAGTCGAGCGAGATGCCACCGAGATTGACGTGGCTGCCGCCCTTGACCTCACGGAACTTGGGCGCGCGAATGCGGAACTCGGAGAGCTTACCCTCGATAAAACCGAGCGTCAGCTTGCTCGAGAAGATGGGCACCTTGTTGTTGAGGTCCTGCAGCAGGTACGGAAGCGAACCGGTGTGGTCCTCGTGGCCGTGGGTGACGACGATGCCGCGGAGCTTCTCCTCGTTCTCCAGGACATAGGTGTAGTCGGGAAGCACCAGGTCGATACCGGGCTGGGAGTCGTCGGGGAACATGAGGCCGGCGTCGACGAGCACCATGTCGTCGCCGCACTCGAAGACCGTCATGTTCTTGCCGATGCCGTCAAGGCCGCCGAGCGGAATGATCTTCAAGGGAGATGATTTTTTAGCTGCCATAGGTTCGTGTGGTTTCCTTTCTTCGAAACGGGTCTGGAACAACCGACGGGGCGCTTCTGGCAAACCGACCGCCGGGAACGTACAAACATGCATCACAGAGTCGATGCAATAACTACAGCATCATACCCATTTGCCCACCAACAGACCACCCATGCATCAAAGCCCCATCTGAACCTGCGTATCCCACCGTTCTGGTCTCAGCGGCCCCGGCACGGGCTAAGTTTCCTGCTCTACAGTCCTGCTCACGACGGAGGCCACATTAAGTGGCCTCCTGTTCGTGCGGAACTCGCGATAAACTTAGCCCGTGCCGGGGCCGCTGAGACCAGACCTGACAATTAGGGACAGGTTTATTTGGTCGGTTTTATCTGGGGCAATGCCACACATGCGATTATCTAAAGATCTGAATTCAGATAACCGAATAGACTGTCTGACAAAATCGCAACCCGCACCAACCAGCCCTTTTGCTATTCCCGGCGGGGGCCGCGGGTAAAGTTTATCGCGAGTTCCGCACGAGCCGGAGAGCACTTAATGTGCTCTCCGTGCGAGCAGGACTGTAGAGCAGGAAACTTTACCCG
>UQKL01000025.1 GCA_900541695.1 uncultured Collinsella sp.
CTCCACCCGAGCATTGAATGAGGCTCCAACGCAAGTTGGGGCCTTTTTTCATATAGGCACACAAGGTCAAAGGCGGCACCATGATCCTCCTGGTCGACAAGATCGAAAAAAGCTTCGGCGCGCGCGTCCTCTTTAGCGGCGCATCCTTCCAGATCAACCCCGGCGAGCGCTTTGCGCTCGTGGGACCCAACGGCGCCGGCAAAACTACCCTGCTCAAGATCATCATGGGCATCGACAGCCCCGACGCCGGTCAGGTCCAGTATGCTAAGGACTGCCAGGTGGGCTACCTAGAGCAGGAAACCAACCTGGAGCACAAGGACACCACCATCCTCGCCGAAGTCATGGCCGCCGCCAAGGAAATCCGCCGCATGGGCGAGCGCGCCAACGAGCTGCAGGCCCAGATCACCGAGCTCTCCGAGCAGGGCAAGGACGTCGACGCGCTCCTTAACGAATACGGCCAGGTCCAGGACCGCTTTGAGCACCTGGGCGGCTACGAGCTCGAGAGCAACGCGCGCAAGATCCTGTCCGGCCTGGGCTTTAAGGTTACCGACTTTGAACGCCCGTGCTCCGAGTTCTCGGGCGGCTGGCAGATGCGCATCGCGCTCGCCAAGCTCTTCCTGCGCCATCCCGACCTGCTGCTTCTGGACGAGCCCACCAACCACTTGGACCTCGAGAGCGTCCAGTGGCTGCGCGGCTTTATCGCCAACTACGACGGCGCCGTGCTCATCGTCAGCCACGACCGCGCCTTCATGGACGCCTGCGTCGACCACGTCGCCGCGCTCGAAAACCGCCGCGTGACCACCTACACCGGCAACTACAGCAGCTATCTCAAGCAGCGCGAGGACAATCTGGAGCAGATGCGCGCCAAGCGCGCCGCCCAGGAGCGCGACATCGCCCACATGCAGGTCTTCGTCGACAAGTTCCGCTACAAGCCCACCAAGGCCGCCCAGGCGCAGGAACGCATCCGCAAGATCGAGCAGATCAAAAAGGAGCTCGTCATCCTGCCCGAGGGTCACAAGCACATCGACTTTAAGTTCCCCGACCCGCCGCGCTCGGGCGACATGGTCGTGGGCCTGGAGGGCGTATCCAAGTCCTACGGCGACAAGCACATCTACAGCGACATCGACCTCAAACTCTACCGCGGCGAGCACGTGGCGCTCGTCGGCCCCAACGGCGCCGGCAAGTCCACGCTCATGAAGATCCTCGCCGGCCTGGAGCCGCCCACCACCGGCACGCGCGACCTGGGCACCAACGTGGGTGTGGCCTACTATGCCCAGCACGCGCTCGAGGGCATGACCGAGTCCAATACCGTTCTGCAAGAGATCGACACTGTCACGCCCAAGTGGACCGTACCGCAGCAGCGCAGCCTGCTGGGCGCCTTCCTATTTAGCGACAACGATTCCATCGAGAAGCAGGTTCGAGTCCTCTCCGGCGGCGAAAAGGCGCGTCTGGCTCTGGCCAAGATGCTCGTGGCGCCCGAGGCGCTCCTGTGCCTAGACGAGCCCACCAACCACTTGGACATCGACTCGGTGGACATGCTCGAGAACGCTCTGCAAAACTTCCCCGGTACCATTGTGCTGATCAGCCACGACGAGCACTTGGTGCGCGCTGTGGCCAACCGCATCATCGACATCCGCGACGGCAAGGTCACGGTCTACGATGGCGACTACGACTACTACCTCTTCAAACGCGAGGACCTCGCTGCCCGCGCCGCCGCCGAGGCAGCAGGGGAGAGCGCACCTGCCGCGGCCAAGTCCACCAAAGCCAACGCCGCCCAGGCCAGCAGCCCAGCCGCGGCTCCCAAGCCTGCCGAGGGCAAAAAGACCAAGGAGCAAAAGCGCGCCGAGGCCCAGGCCCGTGCCGCGCTCAACAAAAAGCTCAAGGGCGTGCGCAACCAGCTCAAGAAGATCGAGACAGAGCTGGACAAAAAGCGTGCCCGCTATGACGAGCTTATGGAATTGATGGCAAGCGAAGAGCTTTATGCCGATCAGGACAAGTTCAACGCCGCGCTGGGGGAATATAACGGCCTTAAGCAAGAGCTGCCCAAGCTCGAGGACGAATGGCTGGAGCTTTCCACCCAGATCGAAGAGGAGACCGCGCGTGAACTCTCGTAAAGCCACCGCCGTGGCGATGAGCATCATAGCCATCGCTTGTCGCATCTGCGGCATCTTTATGAGCGCGATGACCGTGCTGCTGTGCTTCAGCGGCCTCACCGCCAAGCTGCAGATCGTGGGCTTTGTCGTTGAGCTTTCGCGCGCCCTGCCGAGCGCCATCGCCGGCTACGGCGTTATCACCTCGCCTTTTGGCGGCGTGTTCCGTCTGGATTACGCCATCGTGGCCGTCATCCTGTTTGTGGCCGACTACCTGCTTACGCGCGCCTCGCGCCGCGTCCGCTAGGGGAGTGACATGTCCAGCAGCTACCTCATGAACCTGCTCGCCAGCGCCGCCGCCGTCATCGTGGGCATCGTGATCCACGAGAGCGCGCACGCCGCCGCGGCCTGGGCACTCGGCGATAAGACGGCCCGTTCGCGCGGCCGCGTCTCGCTCAACCCGCTCAACCACATCGACCCGTTTGGCACCATTCTCTTGCCGCTGCTGATGCTCGCCGCCGGCGGCCCGGTGTTCGCCTTCGCCAAGCCCGTGCCCGTCTATCTCAATAACCTTAAGCACCCCAAGCGCGACGAGGTCCTGGTGAGCGTGGCCGGCCCCGCATCGAACATTGCGCTGGCATGCCTTGCGGCCGCTCTCATGCACGCGACATACGGCAACCTCTACACCAGCATGTCCTTTGCCGTAGCCTCCCAAATCATGAACTTCGGTGCCACGTTTATCGTGGTCAATCTGTCGCTCGCGTTCTTTAACCTCATCCCGATCCCGCCGCTCGACGGCTCATCGATCATCGTGCCCTTCCTCAAGGGCAAGGCACTCGCCAACTACTACCACTTGCAGCAATACGCCATGCCCATACTCATCATCGTGCTGTACCTGCTGCCCATGTGGACCGGCATCGACGTGATCGGGCGGTATTTCGACGTTACCGTGTATCCGCTGGCCGAGTGGCTGCTCAACTTCGCAATCGCCGGTATCTAGGGTAAACTTACAGGTCGACCGTGCAAATCGGTCCCAACATGCACCCAAACCGCGCCGCGAAGGCGCCGTCAAAGGAGATCGAAGATGTCGTATCGCGTGTCGACGCAGGTCTACAGCGGACCGTTCGACCTGCTGCTGCAGCTGGTAACCCGCCAAAAAGTTGATATCGGCGCCATCTCGATCAGCGAGGTGGCCGAGCAATATCTGGCCGAGGCCGAGCGCATCGAGGCGCTGGACCTGGACGTGGCGAGCGACTTTTTACTGGTTGCGGCAACCCTTTTGGACATCAAGGCTGCCTCGCTGGTGCCCCAGGAAACCCCGCGCAAGTCCGACGACGATGACGAGGACGATGAAGACCTCGAGGAGCTTAGCGCGCTCGACGGCGATGCCCTGCGCGAGGTCCTGATTCAGCGCCTAATCGCCTACAAGCAGTTTAAGGGTGCGGCGGCAGCCCTTGGCGCCCGCATGCAGGCCGAAAGCCGCATGCATCCGCGCGTAGCCGGCCCCGACCCCGAGTTCCTAGGCCTTATGCCCGACTACCTGGCCGGCATCACCCTGCGTGGCCTCGCCGTCATCTGCGCCGACCTGGATGGCAAGCGCCAGACCTTCCTGCTGGAGGCCGAGCACGTGGCACCGCATCGTGTGCCGCTCGACCTGACCGTGGCCTCGGTCGATCGCTTTACCATGTCGCACCAAACCTGCACTTTCCGCGATCTGTTGGACGGCGACGCCACCACCGAGCAGCTCGTTGTCACCTTCCTGGCCATGCTAGAGCTTGCCAAGCGCGGCTCGCTTACGCTAAGCCAGGACGAGATCTTTGGAACCATTCAAATCAACCGCGTCGAGGGCGCCGAGGCATACGTGCCTGGCGAGGGCCCCGAGCTCACCGAATAGGAGCGGCAACCATGTCAACCCTTTCCACGCTGGAGGCAAACAGCCTCAAAGGCGCCCTCGAGGCGCTGCTGCTGGTGTCGAGCGACCCCGTGAGCGCACCCGCGCTGGCAGCTGCGCTGGATATCGCCCCGGGCGAGTGCGCGTCGCTTTTGGCCGAGCTCAAGGTTGAGTACGAAGAGGCCAACCGCGGCTTTCAGCTGCGCGAGGTCGCCGGTGGCTGGCGCCTGTTTACACACCCCGCCTACCATGATGTGGTCGAGGCCTACGTGCTGAGCTGGGACACGCAAAAGCTGTCTCAGGCGGCGCTTGAGACCCTGGCCGTCATCGCCTACCACCAGCCCGTCACGCGCGAGGTGGTCAAGGGCATCCGCGGCGTCAACTCCGACGGCGTCATCGCGTCGCTCGTGGATAAGGGCCTGGTGCGCGAACTCGGCCGCGACCCCGAGCGCGGTCAGGCCATCATCTACGGCACGACCAACGCCTTCTTGGAAAAGTTCGGCCTGCGCTCCACCCGGGACCTGCCCGATCTGGAGCAGTTTGCCCCCGACGAGCAGTCGCGCCAGTTTATCCGCGAGCGCCTGAGCGGCCGCAGCATTCAGTCCACGCTCGAGGAGCAGGCCGAGGACCTGGACGAAGAACGCGAACTGATCGATACCGATGTTGAGGACACCGATGGCGAGGAGCTTCTGTCCACCGGTGACACCTCGGAGGATTTGCATGACGAGGACTAACGAAGCAGGGGAGGCGCGCGTCGCAAGCGCCACGGACACCGCAGCGCCCGTAGGCGACGCCCAGCCCGTCTATCCGCACACCATGCGCCTGCAGCGCTTTTTGGCTCGCGCGGGCGTGGCGAGCCGCCGTGGCTCGGAGGACCTGATGACTGCCGGACGCGTGACCGTCAACGGCCAGGTCGCAACCGAGCTGGGCACCAAGGTCGATGTCGACCGCGACCATATCGAGGTCGACGGCATGCCCGTCAAGCTCAACCAGGGCGCCGTGTACCTGATGCTCTACAAGCCGACCGGCTACCTCACCACCATGAGCGATCCGCAGGAGCGCCCTTGCGTGGCCGATCTGGTCCCGCGTGACCGCTTTCCGGGGCTCTTCCCGGTGGGTCGCCTGGACCGCGACACCACGGGCCTTTTGCTCTTTACCACCGACGGCGACCTGTCGCAGGACCTGCTGCACCCCAGCAAGCACGTCTACAAGACCTACCAAGCGCTCGTGGACGGGAAGCTGTCCGACCGCGACTTGGAACCACTCCGCCGCGGCATCGAGCTCGACGACGGCCTGTGCCAGCCGGCGATCTGCCGCGTCATCAGCGCGCGCGAGGCCGAGGCCGTGGCCCCGCAAGGCGTCAAGCCCGGCACCACCGCCGTGGAGGTCATCATCCGCGAGGGCCGCAAGAACCAGGTCAAGCGCATGCTGGGCAAGATCCACCATCCGGTGATCCGCCTGCACCGCTGTAACTTTGCCGGCCTGGAGCTCAAGGAAGTGGCCAAGGGCTCGTGGCGCGAACTCACCGACCGCGAGGTGCAGATTCTCAAGAACGGCGGTATCCCGCCCAAGCAGGCCAGCTCCAAGCGCGCCGGCGCGCCGGCGACCAACACCGCGAGCCGCACGCGCCACCACGGCAGCCACGGTTCCGCGCCCAAGCGCAACACCTACCGCGAGCGCTACACGGGCTAACCAGTCCGTCAAGCCCCAGCGCCCGCGTCCCATACCAGCACGTCAACCACCGAAAGGAAGCATTGCATGATCGTCGCCATCGACGGCCCCGCCGGTTCCGGCAAGTCCACTATCGCCAAGGAGATCGCCCGCCAGCTGGGCTTTAACAAGCTCGACACGGGCGCCATGTATCGCGCTGTCACCTTCGCCGCGCTCGACCGCGGCATTGACCTGGACGACGAGGCGGCCATTGACGCCCTCGCCGAGCAGATCGAGATTCGCTTTACCAACGGCACCGGCGAGGACACGCGCCTGACCATCGACGGTAAGGATGCCTCGGCTGCCATTCGCACCCCGCAGGTCGACGCCAACGTGTCCAAGGTCTCGGCCTACCCGGGCGTGCGCGCCGCCATGCTCATCCACCAGCGCCGCGCCGCCGAGGACCGCGACATTGTCGCCGAGGGTCGCGACATCGGCACCGTCGTGTTCCCCAACGCGCAGGTCAAGGTCTTCCTGACTGCCGACCCGCGCGAGCGTGCCCGTCGCCGTGTGCTGCAGCGCCACCAAAACGACGCCCAGCCGCTCACCGAAGAGCAGCTTGAGGCCGAGGTCGACGAGACCCTCGACGCCCTCAAGCAGCGCGATAAGCTCGACAGCAGCCGCGAGGTCGCGCCGCTCGTGCCCGCCGAGGACGCGGTACATGTCGACTCCACCGCTCACACCATCGAAGAGGTTGTTCGCATCATCGAGGACCTCATCAACCAAAGGAGGTAGCCCATGCGCCTGTTTAAGCAGACGCCCGAGGATTACTACAACGCCCCCTACGCCGAGTTCCCGGCGCTCATCCGCGGGACCGTCGCCGTGGTCATGGGCATTCTGTGGGTCTTCTCCAAGCTCATGTGGCGCTGGAAGGTCGAGGACAGCGACCTGCTGTTTGAGCGCCAGGAAGGCCGCGGCAGCGTGGTCATCTGCAACCACACCTCGATGGCCGAGCTCCTGGCTGTGGAGACGGCGCTATTCTTTGGCGGCCGCCGCATTCGCCCCATTTTTAAGTCCGAGTTTGCGAAGAGCAAGATCGTGCGCTGGGCCTTTAGCCGCGTGGGCGGTATTCCCGTCGAGCGCGGCACCGCCGACATGAAGTGCCTGCGTGCCGCCCAGCATGCGCTGCAACGCGGCGAGGACGTCCTGATCTTCCCCGAGGGCACGCGCATTCGCTCGCGCGAGATCAAGCCCGAGGTCCACGGCGGCTTTGCGCTCATCGCCCAGATGGGCAAGGCACCCGTCAACCCGCTCGCCATCTGCGGCTGGTCCGATATTACGCCTGCGGGCAAAAAGCTCATGCGCCCCAAAAAGTGCTGGATCCGTGCCGGCAAGGCCATCTCGTTATCCGATGCACCGGCCGAGCTCAAGCGCAAGGAGCGCCTGGCCTGGTTTGAGTCCGAGGCCATGAACCGTGTCTACGCCATGCGCGATGAGCTGTGCGCCGAGCACCCGGGTAGGTTCTAGCCATGGGCGAGGAAGTCATGAACACTGCCGAGGCTGTAACCGGAAAGGTCGACGCCCCCACCATCGAAATCGCTGCCCACGCCGGCACCTGCTACGGCGTGCAGCGCGCGCTCGATATGGCCCTGGCGGCCGCCCCGCAGGCGGGGGAGAGCGCTCAGGTCCACACCCTGGGCCCGCTCATCCATAACCCCATCGTGGTGCGCGAGCTTGCCGAGGCAGGCGTCGGTCTGGCCGAGACCCTGGACGATGCCGCATCGGGCACCGTGATCATTCGCGCGCACGGCGTGGTGCCGCAGGTCATCGATGCCGCTCGCGGGCGCGGCCTTACCGTGGTCGACGCCACCTGCCCCTACGTGAAAAAAGTCCACGTGGCGGCGGAGCGCCTGGTACGCGAGGGCTACCGCGTGATCGTCGTGGGCGAGCCGGGCCACCCCGAGGTTGAGGGCATCCTGGGCCATGCCGGTGATGACGCGCAGGTCGTGAGCTGCGCCGCCGATGCGGACGCGCTGCCGCTCAAGGGCAAGGTGGGTCTGGTTGTGCAGACCACCCAAACCGCGCAGAACCTGGCCGAGGTTGTGGCCTCCATCACCCCGCGCGTGCAGGAACTGCGCGTGATCAACACCATCTGCGCAGCCACGAGCGAGCGCCAGCAGGCAGCAGCCACACTTGCCAACCGCTGCGACTGCATGGTCGTGGTGGGCGGCAAGAACTCGGGTAACACCCGCCGCTTGGCGCAGATTTGCGCCGACGTCTGCGAGCGCACACATCACATCGAGGAAGCTTCCGAGCTTCAGGCCACGTGGTTTACCGACGCTCACCACATCGGCATCACCGCCGGAGCCTCCACCCCGCAAGAACACATCGAGCGCGCCGTCGAGCGCATTAAGGAGCTTTGCCGCTAATCATGGACCAGACCGTACCCGCATACGCCGCCGAGGTGGCCGATTACGGGCGCAGCCGCGACCCCGAGCCGGGTGAGGGCGCGCTCGTTAAAAACGTGCGCCCCGAATCGCCCGCATGGGATGTGGGTATCGAGCCGGGTATGCGCGTGCTCACGGTCAACGGCGAGCAACTGACCGATATGATCGTGTGGCTCTGGGAGGCAGATGACGACACCGTCGAGCTGGAGGTTTACGATCCGCGCGACGGCACCGTCACCCCCGTTGAGCTCGATCGCTTTCCCGGCGAGGACTGGGGTCTGGAGTTCGATGGCCCCATCTTCGATGGCATGCGCACCTGCGTAAACGCCTGCGTGTTCTGCTTTATGACCATGCTGCCCAAGGGCGGTCGCTCCACGCTCTACATCCGCGACGACGACTATCGCCTGAGCTTTTTACAGGGCAACTTTGTCACGCTCACGAACCTCACCGACGAAGATGTTCAAAACGTCATCCAACGCAACATGAGCCCCATGAACGTGTCGGTCCATGCCGTGAGCCCCGACGTCCGCCGCCGCATGATGGGCCGCAACGCCCAGCGCGGCATGGACGTGCTCGAGACCATCATGGCCGCCGGCATCGAGATTCACGCGCAGATCGTGTTGTGCCCCGGCATGAACGACGGCGAGGAGCTGCAAAAGACCCTGCGCTTTTGCGAGGAGCACGAGCAGATCACGAGCCTGGGCATCGTGCCGCTGGGCTTTACCAAGCACCAGAATCGCTTTACCTGGTCATACAGCGACAAGCCCGAGCTGGCGCGCGAGACCATCGCCATGATCCGGCCCTACCAGGACCGTGCCTTCGAGCGCTTTGGCCGCCACACTTTCCAGATGAGCGACGAGTTCTACCTGGATGCCGGCATCGAGCCACCCGAGGCCGACTTTTACGACGGCTACCCGCAGTACTACGACGGCATCGGCATGATCCGATCCTATCTGGACGAGACCGACAACGTGCTCGCCGCCGATACCGAGCGTCTGCGCCGCGTTCGCGAGGTCATCGCCGCCCGTAGCCAGCACCTGCTGTGCCTTTCGGGCGCCAGCGCGCGCGATACGGTGGCGCGTTTTGTGGAGTCTCCACAGGGCCTTACCGGTACCGTCACGGCCATCAAAAACCGCTACTTTGGCGGCAACGTGGACGTGACCGGCCTCATCGTTGCCTGCGACATCTTGGAGCAGCTGCCGCAGGACCTGTCAGGGGTTATGCTCTTTGTGCCTAAGCTCATGTTCAACGCCGACGGCATGACCCTTGACGAGTATCATCGTGACGAATTACTCGCAAGCCTTACCGGTCGCGGCGCCGAGGTTCATGTGGTGTCGACCATGCCGCATGAGCTGCTCGATACCCTGGAGCACATCCTTGGCATAACGCCCGCCAATTCAACTATTCCCGCTGAACCTACCCATTAAAGGAGAGCAGATGAAACCTATCGTCGCCGTCGTCGGACGCCCCAACGTGGGCAAGTCCACGCTCGTCAACCGCCTGGCCCAGACCTCGGACGCCATCGTCCATGAGTCCCGCGGCGTCACGCGCGACCGCTCGTATCACACGGCCGACTGGAACGGCCGCGAGTTCACCATCGTCGACACGGGCGGTATCGAGCCGCTCAAGAGCGATGACGTCTTTGCCACGTCCATCCGCGACCAGGCCCTTGCCGCCGCCGAGGAAGCCGCCGTCATCCTGTTTGTGGTCGACGGCCGCACCGGCGTCACCGAGGAGGACGAATCGGTCGCCCGCATGCTCAAGCGCTGCGACAAGCCGGTCTTTCTGCTGGTGAACAAGCTCGACAACCCCGATCGCGAGAATGACAACATCTGGGAGTTCTATTCGCTCGGCATCGGTGAGCCCACGCCGCTCTCGGCCCTGCACGGCCATGGCACGGGCGACCTGCTCGACGACATCGTGGCCCTGTTGCCCGAGGAGGAGGACGAGGTCGCCGACGAGTTTCCCGATGCGCTGAACGTGGCCATCATCGGCCGCCCCAACGCCGGTAAGTCCTCGCTGTTCAACCGCATCCTGGGCGCCGACCGCTCCATCGTGTCCAACATCGCCGGCACCACGCGCGATGCCATCGACACCGTCGTCGAGCGCGACGGCAAGCACTACCGCATGGTCGACACCGCGGGCATTCGCAAGAAGAGCACCGTGTACGAAAACATCGAGTACTACTCCATGGTCCGCGGCCTGCGCGCCATCGACCGCGCCGACGTGGCGCTGCTCGTCGTCGACGCCTCCGTGGGCGTCACCGAGCAGGACCAGAAGGTCATGGGCCTTGCCATCGAGCGCGGCTGCGCCATCGTGGTGCTGCTCAACAAGTGGGATCTGCTCGACGACGACCGCAAGCGCGAGGCCTGCATGGAGACCGTTGACCGCCGTCTGGGCGTCATGGCTCCTTGGGCCCAGTACCTGCGCATTTCGGCCCTGACCGGCCGCAGCGTCGAGAAGATCTGGGCGATGGTCGACGCGGCCGAAAAGACGCGTTCGCAAAAGATCACCACCTCGCGCCTCAACACGTTCCTCACTGACCTGCGCGAGTTTGGCCACACCGTGGTGGACGGCAAGCGCCGCCTGCGCATGCACTACGTGACCCAGACGGGCGTCAACCCGCCGACGTTTACGTTCTTCGTCAACCACAGCGACCTGGTCAACGACACCTACCAGCGCTACGTGGAGAACCGCATGCGCTCGACCTTCGATTTTTCCGGCACGCCCATTCGACTCTTCTTTAGGAAGAAGGAGCAAAAGGATGCATAATCCGATTCTGCTGACCGCCATCTGCGCCGTGGTCTCGTTCTTTATCGGAGCGATTCCGTTTGGCCTGATCCTGGGCCGTGTGTTCAACCACACGGACATTCGCAAAGCGGGCTCCGGCAACATCGGCACCACCAACGCCTTGCGCGTAGCCGGCCCCAAGGTGGCCGCGCTCACGCTGCTGCTCGACTGCCTTAAGGGCGCCATCTGCGTTCTTATCGCCCGTCCGCTCATCGCGAACGTGGGCTATGGCTTTCCGCCGAGCATCATGGCGCCCGGAGCCCCCGGCGACTGGATGCTCGGCGTCATTTGCCTGGCAGCGGTGTGGGGCCACATCTTCTCGCCCTACCTCAACTTCCACGGCGGCAAGGGTATCGCGGTCGGTCTGGGCGTCATCCTCGCCTGGTACTGGCCCATCGGACTTTCGCTGCTGGGCATGTTTATCGTGGCCGTCGCCATCACCAAGTTTGTGTCCGTGGGCTCGCTTGCCGCGGCCATCGGTCTTCCCATCGCCGCTTGTGCGGTCTTTCCGTACGGCAGCCTGGGACTTCAGTTTTGCATGGCGCTGATCGGCATCACCGTGGTGTGGGCGCATCGCGCGAACATCAAAAAGCTCATGACGGGTAAGGAGTCCAAGCTCTCGTTTACCAAGCGCGTCACCGAGCCCGACGATAAGTAGGAGAGAGTCATGAATGTTGCGCTGATTGGCTCAGGCTCCTGGGGAACCGCCATCGCCGGCCTTGCCGCCGCGCGAGCCAAGCGCGTGGCCATGTGGGCCCATAGCGAGCAGACGGCCGCCGGCATCAACGGCGAGCACCGCAACCCGCGCTATCTGGTGGACTATGAGCTGCCCGGCAACGTCGTCGCCACCACGGACCTGTCGCAGGCGCTCGACGGCGCCGAGGCCGTCATCTTTGCCGTGCCCTCCACGCACCTGCGCAGCGTATGCCATCAGGCGGCACCCTGTATCGCCACCGACACCCCGGTACTCTGCCTCACCAAGGGCATTGAGCCCGAATCTGGACTGCTCATGAGCGAGGTCATTTCAAGCGAGATCGGCAACGAGGCGCGCGTGGCGGCGCTCTCCGGCCCCAACCATGCCGAGGAGATCTGCCGCGGCGGACTTTCTGCCGCCGTCATCGCCAGCGAAGACCCTCAGATAGGGGAGACCTTTAAGGACCTACTCCTATCCACGGCCTTCCGCATTTACCTGTCGCAGGACATGACCGGCGTCGAGGTTTGCGGCGCAATGAAGAATGTCATCGCCATCGTGTGCGGCATTTCCGCCGGCTCCGGCGCGGGCGACAACACGCTCGCTCTCATCATGACGCGCGGTCTGGCCGAGATCAGCCGACTGGTGCATGCCCGCGGCGGGCAGGCCATGACTTGCATGGGCCTTGCCGGCATGGGCGACCTCATCGCCACCTGTACCTCGGAGCATTCGCGTAACCGCACCTTTGGCTACGAATTTGCCCACGGCGTGTCGCTCGACGAGTACCAGGCACGCACGCACATGGTGGTCGAGGGCGCCGTCGCGGCCCGCAGCGTCAGCGAGCTCGCCCGTTCACTGGGCGTAGACATTCCGCTCACCTTTGCCGTGGAGCAAACGCTCTACAACGGTGTTACTTTGGATAGGGCGCTCGAGATTCTCACCGACCGCGTACCCTCCCAAGAGTTCTACGGACTTACCGACTAGCACAGAAAGGCTGCAACCATGGGTTCCATTAAAATCGCTCCGTCCGTCCTTTCGGCCGACATGGCCAACCTCAAGGGCGACCTCGACAAGATCGCCGGTGCCGACTTTGTGCACTTTGACGTTATGGATGGTCACTTTACCGGCAACCTCACCTTTGGCGTCGATATCCTCAAGGCCGTCAAGCGCTCCACCGACGTGCCGGTCGACGCGCACCTCATGGTGTCGAACCCCGACGAGACCGTCGATTGGTACGCCGACGCCGGCGCCGATATGATCACCGTTCACTACGAGGCCTCCACGCACCTGCACCGCACGCTCACGCACCTGCAGCAGCGCGGCGTCAAGGCCGGCGTGGTGCTCAACCCCGCCACGCCCGTCTGCGTGCTCGAAAGCATCATCGACGTTGTCGACATGGTGCTGCTCATGAGCGTGAACCCTGGCTTTGGCGGCCAGAGCTTTATCCCTGGCACTCTGCATAAGCTCCACGAGCTTAAAGCCATGTGCGAGCGTCACGGCGTGTCGCCCATGATCGAGGTCGACGGCGGAATATCTTCCAAGAACATTGCCGAGGTCGTCAAGGCCGGTGCCAACGTGCTCGTGGCCGGCTCCGCCGTATTTAAGTCCGAAGATCCCGCTGCCGAGGTTGCGCTGCTGCAGAAGCTGGGCAACGAGGCTGCACAGGAGGCATAAACCCTTATGACCGCAGGTCAAAACCGCATACCCGTGAATCTTGACTACGCCGCCTCGACGCCCATGCGCGCTGAGGCGCGCCTTGCGCAGCGTGAGTACGATGATAGCGAGCTTGCGGGCGTCAACCCCAACTCGCTGCACTCGCTCGGCCGCAAGGCTGCCGCACGTCTGGAGGCCGCACGTCGCGAGATCGCCCGCAGCTTTGGCGCGCGCGTCCGCCCGTCCGAGATCATCCTTACCAACGGCGGCACCGAGGCAAACCAGCTGGCGCTCCTCGGACTTGCCGAGGGCGCCCGTCAGCGCGATCGCAAGCGCGATCGTGTAATCGTTTCGGCGATCGAGCACGATTCGATTCTGGATAACCTGCCGCTGCTGCGTGCCGCCGGCTTTACCGTCGATCTGGTGCAGCCCTGCCGTGCGGGCTACATCGAGACCGCCGCGCTGAACGACTTGCTCGGCGACGACGTCGCACTCGTGAGCATCATGGCAGCCAACAACGAGACCGGTGTGGTGCAGCCCATCCGCGAGCTGGCCGCGGCCGCGCATACCGTGGGCGCCCTGTTCCACACCGATGCCATCCAGGGCTACTTGCATATTCCGCTCGATGTCACCGAGCTGGGCGTCGATGCCATGACCGTTGCCGCGCACAAGATTGGCGGCCCTGTGGCATCCGGCGCGCTCTACCTTAAGAACCGCACGCCGCTGCGTCCGCGCATCTTTGGCGGTGGACAGGAAGCCGGCCGTCGCGCCGGTACGCAGGACCTGCGCACGCAGCTGGCTTTTGCCGCTGCCACCCGCACGCTGGCGCCCCATGTGGCCCAGGAGCGTGCGACGCTGCAAGCCCTTTCCGACAAGCTCTACGCCACGCTTACGGCCCATCCGCGCATTCACGCCACCATGGGCGACTATGCGCATGCCGACCGTCTGCCCGGCATGGTATCGATCTACATTGACGGCATGGACTCCGAGGAGCTCATCATCAAGCTCGACGCCGCCGGTTTTGAGGTGTCGGCAGGCTCTGCCTGCTCGAGCGGCAGCATGGATCCCAGCCACGTTCTGAGCGCGATGGGCATCGGTCGCGAGCAAGCATTGGGCGCATTGCGCATCTCCTTCGATGACCGCGTGAATCCGGGAGATCTGGACGACTTTGCCCAGACGCTGCTCTCGATCGTAGGTGCCGCATGATCGTCGCCGAGCTCGAGCGTGCGCTGCTGGCACGCTATCCCAAGACGGACGCCGAGCCCTGGGACCACGCAGGCTTATCCGTAGGCGACCCCGATGACGAAATCCGTGGCGTAGCCTGTGCGCTTGACGCTACCAGGGACAACGTGCAACGTGCCTTGGAAGCTGGATCCAATGTGTTGCTCACGCATCATCCCATCTATATCAAGGCGCCCGAGGCCTTTTGCCCGCCCAGCGCGACGCGTCCCCAGTGCAGTGCGGCGCTCTACGAGGCTGCCCGCTGCGGGGTGAGCATTATCTCGCTCCACACCAACCTGGACCGCTCGCACGAGGCACGCGTTCGCCTGAGTGAGTTACTGGGCGCTGAGCCCATGAGCTCGCTGGAGCATGTGAACGAGCCTGAGCTCACCGGTCTGGGTGCACTCGCGACCCTCCACGACTTCTGCAACCTGCGCAACCTTGCCGTGCGCGCCGCCACGGCCTTCGGCAGCGACCCACGCGTTTGGGGCGAGGCCGATCACCCGTGCCGCACCGCCGCCATTTTGGGCGGCTCCTTGGGCGACTTTGGAGAGCTCGCCATCGCCTCAGGCGCAGATGTCATCGTGACGGGCGAGGCGGGCTACCATGTGGCGCAAGACCTTGCCTTGCGCGGGCTACCGGTGATCCTGCTCGGCCATGACCGCTCCGAGGAGCCGTTCGTTGATATATTGATGAACTCTGCAGTTGACGCCGGGGTCGACCCCCGTCATGCGATTAAAATACTGGACCCTTGCCAATGGTGGACTGTGACAAAAGGAGAGAACTTATGAGCGCCGGCGCTACGCTACTCAAGCTGCAACAGATCGATTTGGAGCTCGCCCGCAACAAGAGCGAACTTGCCAATATGCCGGAGCTCAAGGAGCTCGCTTCCAAGCGCAAGACCTACGTTAAGCTCAAGGCCGAGATGACCAAGCTCTACGCCCAGCGCAAGGACCTGGATATTGAGCTCGACGATCTCAACACCACCGAGATCCAGACCAATAACGCCATCGAGGCCGCCAAGAAGCGCCACGTTGACGGATCTGACTACCGCGAGGTTCAGGACCTGGAGAACGAGCTCGCCACTCTGGCCAAGCGTCTGGACAAGATCGAGCATACCCGCAAGGACGTCGTCATCGCCCATAAGGAGGCGCTCGACCGCGAGGCTCGCGCGCAGGCCATCATCGCCAAGTTCGAGGAAGGCGTGAAGGCCGACACCAAGGCCGCCCGCGCCAAGGCCGCCGACCTCCAGGCACAGATTGACGCCGCCACCAAGGAGCGCACTGCGCTGGCTGCCACGCTGCCGACCGACGTGCTCACCGACTACGAGCGCCTGCTCAAGCAGTTCCGCGGCCTGGCCGTCGAGACCATCAAGGGCAACATTCCCACCATCTGCCACACCGCGCTGCAGGCGTCGTCCATGAGCGACCTCAACCACGACGGTAGTGAGATCGCGCACTGCCCGTATTGCCACCGTCTGCTGGTGCTTCCCAGCAAGGAAGCCTAACGATGACGGCGGCACCCGACAATTCAATGCAACTTGAGGGAAAGACGATCCTGCTGGGCATTACCGGCGGAATCGCCGCCTATAAGTCGTGCAATGTCGTGCGCCTGCTGCAAAAGCGCGGCGCGCGTGTCAAGGTCGTTATGAGCGAGCATGCCACCGAGTTTGTGGGCCCGCTCACCTTCCGTGCGCTCACCAACGAGCCCGTTGCCGTGGGCCTATTCGACGATCCCTCCGACCCCATCCACCACATTTCGCTGGCGCAGGAGCCCGATCTGGTGGTCGTGGCGCCCGCGACGGCCAATATCATCGCCAAGATGGCAAACGGTATCGCCGATGACCTCATCTCCACCACGCTGCTTGCCACGCCGCGACCCATCGTGATCGCACCCGCTATGAACAACGGCATGTGGAAGGCGCCGGCGACGCAGGCCAACATGGCCACATTGCGCGACCGTGGCGTCCATGTGGTGGGACCCGGCAGCGGCTACCTTGCCTGCGGCGACGTGGACACGGGACGCATGAGCGAGCCCGAGGACATCGTCGAGGCCGCCTGCGAGGTGCTGAACCCCGTCCCGCAAGAACTGGCGGGCAAGCGCATCGTAATCACCGCCGGCCCAACGCACGAGCCGATCGACCCTGTGCGCTTCATCGGCAACCGGTCGTCGGGCAAGATGGGCATCGCCCTGGCGGGGGAGGCCGCTCGCCGCGGCGCTGCGGTCACGCTTGTGCTGGGGCCGACATCGCTCGATGTCCCCAGCGGCGTGGAATGCGTACGCGTGCAAACCGCCGCTGAAATGCTGCAGGCGGCTCTGGGCGCCTTTCAGACGGCCGATGTGGCCATTTGTGCCGCAGCCGTCGCCGACTACACCCCCGCAGCCCCCGCCGACCATAAGCTCAAAAAGGCTAACGAGCGTCTGGATCGCATCGAACTGGTCGAGACGGTCGATATCTTGGCCGAGCTCTCGCGCCAAAAGGAAGAGCGGTGTGTGATCGGCTTTGCGGCCGAGACCGATAACGTCGTGGAGTACGCGCAGCGCAAGCTCGCCCGCAAGGGTTGCGATGCCATTATCGCCAACGATGTCTCGCGTGCCGATTCGGGTTTTGGAACCGATACCAACAAGGCCTGGATCGTGAGCACAGCGGGTACGCAAGAACTTCCCGTACTAACAAAACCCCAGCTCGCAGATACAATTTTGGACTTGCTTCAAAATTTGTAAAAAAGTTCTTGCGCAAGGGCAAAGTTTCGGGTTAATATACTCCCTGTTGCGAGCGAGAGCAGAGCAACAAACAATAGCTTCGGGACGTGGCGCAGCTTGGTAGCGCACTTGACTGGGGGTCAAGGGGTCGCTGGTTCGAATCCAGTCGTCCCGACCAGAAGTTTGTAGGTCAGGCACCTAGTGCCTGACCTTTTTTGTTTTAAGCAATTGCTTAATTTTGATTAAGCAACAGGGTGCCAAAAATCTACCTGCGCGATAATCACCTTTTGCGGCTACTTGCGCGTTTTACACGCGCTTGAGTCGATTTATTTACGCGCTATGAATCTACATACGCGTAGCTGGTATACAGCCGAGTACAGGCTGCATTTATCGAGGCGATTTACACCGATATAGCGACTGTAGCGGACAAGCGTGTCGCTGTATTCATTCCAGTAGTTCACTTGATCGGTGGACAAGTGAGCGGTTGCAACGAACAAGACAAGTAGGATGGGCTCTATACGAGAACGCTTCAGAGGTAATGGCGGGGAAGTGCAGCAGGAGCTCTGAGGGCCGTTGTATGACCCCATGTTTCCTCAGCCCGAATACCTGCACCATGAACCTCAAATCGTTCGAATAATCGCTAAAAGAAAGGCCCGCGCGGAATCGCACGGGCCTTTATCCAAATGTCGGCATATAGGACAAAATGTCTAGAAGCACCAAGCGGGGCAGACGCAATGCGAGGCCGTCGCGTGGTTGCCGGTCGACGGATCGCCGCCGCTGCCGACAAGGAGGAAGCGCGTAGAGGTGCCCGGATCCACCGAGCGCCCCCACCAACCGTGGTTGGGAAGGGCGATGGCAGGGTTGGAATTATAGTTCGCCGTCACCTTGCCCTTGAAGGCCTCGTACTGGGTTCCTTCGTTTCCGATCCAAGAATAACCAGACCAGCCGTTATAAGGGGTCTCGACGATTTCGGAATAACTGAGCATGAACAGCTTGTCCGAGGTCGCCGTCACGGCGGCATTCTTGTCGGTTCCATCAACGTTGTTCGTCAGCTTCCTGACCGGCTTCACCTTGGATTGGAAATCGGAGGGCATCAGGTTCCAGATCTCGCCGGAGTTCATCTTCGCGCGGAGTTCCGACTTCTCCCAGCCACCGGCATTGGTGTTGGTGGCGTTCACGCGAGATTTAATACCCGTCGAGGTGGCGAGGAACGTCAGGCCCGCCTTGCCGCTACCATCGGCCAAGTCATCGTGGTTGATGCCGATAATCTTGTACTCGAGCGTCTGACCATCGGTGAGCTTCATCGAGAACTTCGTCCCTGCATTCATCGCGGCCTCCGCCTTGGCGAAGGCGGACGATGCCTCGCCCTTCGCGGCGATGTCCTCGGCCACGGCCTTCTGCTCTTCGAGGGTCCAGTCCTTCGCGTCCTTGGCGATAGCCGCCTGGACGGTCGCGGAATCGGTACCTGCAGACCCTCCGCCGGATGCGCCTCCCTCGACGCCGCCAACCGTCCCATTGTTCACCGTGTTGCCGACCAGGTTGAACTGGTTGCGGATGGCTCCGGCCACGCCGGGTCCCGCGAACACGATCACCAGGCCGATGACCACGATGATCAGGACGTACTCGATGATTCCTTGGCCTCCGGAGGCGGATACCTCTAGGAGATACCCCCCCCCGGAGGTTCTGCGCCGCTGCATGCATATGCGACACTCCCTTCGCTCAGGGTGAATAGAAACGAGCTGAGCGTAGGGTTATCGCGGGAATCTGTCTTTGTCTTGCCGCTGCGGCATCTTGACTATTGCCATGCCTTGGGAAGGATTACGCCGGGTACGTTCTTGTTGGAGTCGCTATGCAGTGTATTCGGGCTGATGTTCCAGTCGGAACAATCCAGATGGAGACTCCGGCACTGCTCGGACATTCCCGTTAAGTCATATACAGCACTGAAATCGCACTTGGCACCGAGACCAGTTACGTCCACATCCGCGTCCGGAACGAATCGAAGCGGCATCCCGTTTCAAAACGTATGCGTTTCACCATGAGAGAGGGATCTGTCATGAGCTGGAAACCGAGAAAATGCATTATCGCCTTACTGACTTTGGCGACTCTGACGTGTTTCGCCGCCTTAATCGCCGTCAATATCAAACCGCAACACAATGCTTATCCCTCATCTTTGTCCATTAAAATGGGACAGGATTTCAGCCTCGGTCCATGAAGGAGACTTTCCCATATACATAGATTAAGATAATACCGTGTATGACGAATACGAACTTGAGCATATTCCGTCCGTATTCATACTGGATGATCAAGGAAACATCATCGGCTTATCCGAAGGAGAGGAAGAACCTCTTGCCTTATTAAAGAAATACGCCAAATACAACGGATATAAAGCGGAAGGAGGCGACATCGAGTAACTATCAAAGGCCAGATTAAGGAGCCGGCCATGAAGAAATGCCTACCCTCCATCGTCTCAGCAACTCTTTGCCCCTCCCTTGTCATGACACCATTTGTACCCGTTGCGGCAGCCCATGCCGACGAGGGATCTCCCGCCGAGAGCAGCGATATCTACGTCGGAGTCAATTACGACGAAAATTACGATATATCCCTTTTTTGAGCGCGGGCGCTGCGCGGATTCATATTCCAAGGCGTGGTGCGATTCTCACGGATCTGCAAATAACCGCCCCGCCCCTCACAAGGTCAAGCTGAACGCGAAGGAGGAGGCTTGCCTGCGCGATCTCTAGCTTGTTGGCACCGCTGAAGTTATCGCCGGTCTCGTGACAACCGGTCCTAGCGGCGGCTTTTTTGCAACCGCAATGACATCGTACCGACTTTTCATTTGCATGTTCTGAAAGGAAGTTGCCATGTTGTCGCAAAATCAATCGAGATACTTGAACACAATCGGCTTTGCCCTGCTTGCATTACTCTTTGCTAGCGACCTTTTGCTGAAACCGCCCAAGGAACTCGTTTTGCTTGCCATAGACTGCATTTCCGCCCTTTACTTTACGGCAACCCTAATCGTCGGACTAAAGGAGAGGAAAAAAGGCGCAGTCGTTGCGTCCGCCGTAGGCGTGATCACAGCCATTGCATCATTCTTTATCTGACACATTGGTGATTTAGGGGCGATATCGTAGGAATACGACCGGGAGAGTCGGGACCAGATTGCCCGGGTTGCCCGGTCGGCTCGCGCGACGGCGCGGCGGTTCCACAGAAAGCTCTCCCGACTTCACGCCGTTTCTGATCGCATTGTAGACAGCCATCTCGTCTTCGCAGTCGGCGAGCACGCGGTGTGCGTCGTCGATTTGGATGTCCAGTAAATCTCGAAGGTCCTCCATGCACCAGCGTCCGAGATTTGGCCATGCGCGTTGCGCGAGCTGATAAGTGTCGATTGCGATGCTGTGGTTAAAGTCCAGGCCAAAGCCGTCCCAGGCAGAACAGCTTTGTTTCCTTGATTATCACCTTCATCCGGACACTTCCCGCATTCATCCGTGTGTGTACGGATGAATGCGGGGTTCAATACCCCGGCGGCCTAATCGGCAGACCGCCGGGAACTCTAACTCCTCGATAAAAGCCGGCACTCGGTTAGTCCTGCGCATCTTGAAATCGCCGGTCTCGTGGGAGACGTAGAGAATGCCGTCCATCCCATCTCGCGATGCATATGAAAGGTGAACAGAACCGCAATCCGCTCCATCATTGTCGAGAAGATCGAACGAATTCGGGTCGCTCGTTGCGGCCAAACGACCACTCAGACAAGAGCCATCGTCATTACAGATTTGCCATTCCATGTCTTCGCCTGCAAGAATCGCCATAGACGGCCTGGTCGCGCCATCGTTGACATACATCCCGTCTATGCCAAACCCATTTTCAGCGCCATCGATGAACGACTGCTCGGACCTATACCTCGCAAATGATGCACATAGCACCATTGCAAGACAAAGTACAGAGCCAACAATCGCTATCTTTGCATAGCTCTTGCCTATCATGTCATTCACCTCCCTCGTATGTATCGAGGTATTCCTGCTTGAGCGTCTGCGAGGACGACTTGATCTTTTCCACGAGCGTGCCGGCTTCGATGAAGTAGAACGAGTTGGTGAGGTCTGCCAGGTCGTCGAGTAGATGGCTTGAAATGAGCACGCTGCGTCCCCGCGCCACCTCGCTGCGCATCGCGTCGCAGGAGGTTTTCCGTTTTCCCGGATCGAGGCCGTTCAGCGGTTCATCGAGGATAAGGTACGGGCAACCGGTCGATATCGCCATGGCAAGCTTTACCTGCTGCTTCATTCCTGTCGAGAGTTTACGGGTCGGCTTGTCGAGATATGAGGAGATTCCGAGGGAGCTGCAGAGCGAGTCGATGTCGGTGGCCGATTTCCACGCCTCCCTAACGAAAGCAAGGTGCTCGAGGGCTGATAGCGTGGGGTAAAGATCCGTGTCGCCTGAAGAGCTCAGGTAGACGAGTTCTGCAAATTCGGCTGATTGACGTTGGCTGATTCCGTCTGCCACCAGGCTTCCCGAGTGGATACGGGTGGGAAATTGGCCCGACAGCGCTTCAAGAAAGGTGGTTTTCCCCGAGCCGTTGGGGGCAATGAGGCCCGCCGCCGTTCCCGGGCTCAAGAAAAGCGATCCGATTGAAAGTATCGTCGTGCTTCCGTATCCCACGCTCACGTCCAGAAGCTCGAGCCCATGGTGCTTTTTCGCGGGTCCAGACTGTTTGGGCGAACGTGTCGCAACGGCGCCGACCGCAAAAAAGACCGCGACGTATATCAGGGCCACGGCAAGCATCGATGCACCGCTTGAACCGGAGCCAATGAATTCTGTTGGGAAGCATCCTACGTAACCCGTTGCCTCGATAGGCGAGAATATGGCCAGCGGCAGGAGATTGAGCGCGGCGTTATGCTCCAGTGCCGAATCGGACAGTAACGGGAATGCCGGGGCCGCGACAAGCAGCGCGGAGGTAAGGGGGCCTGCGAGGACGCGCCTCGTTGCGGTCGATAGGACGACGGAGCAAACGGATATTAAGGTTCCGCCCGCAAGCAGCGCGAGAAGCAGGGTCGTGAAGACGTCTCCCGCGGTCGTGGTGGCAAGCACGCCGTCATGGAAGAAGGCGACCGGGTACCCGATCTGCCCGAAGCCGTTTAGGGCCAAGGCGTAAATGCCCCCGGGTGCGAGGCCGGCGAGGAGCATCGCGGTCCCCGCGCCAATTATCGAAAACACGGTTTGGATAAGGCGCCGGAATTTGGGCACGGGCGCCTTTGCCGCCAGGGTCGCAGGCCTTGTGGCGCCGAGCACGAGTATCGACGAGAGAAGGAAGGGGATGAAGGGAAGGAAGGACGGCGCCGTGGCAATGGCGTAGGGCAGGAAGGAGAGGAATGGCAGGTCGTTTGCGGAGGCCGGGATATCCGTGATGCCGGAGCTGCTCAGGGCACGGCAATATGCGAGCGCCGCGTCATTGGTCTCTTGGCCTCCCACGATGGACCCGGATTGGAAGCCTTCGCCCATGAGCGCGTAGTAGCTCTCGGCAGAATCGAGAAAGGCGGCGTCGGTTTGAGCGGCGAGGGCGGCGTTCGCGTATCTTGCAAGCTCCGCGTCGACTTGCTGCTCTGGCGATAGGTCTGTGCCGCTGGCTTGGGGTGCGCGCGTATTGAATGCGTCGACAAAGCCCTGCATGTCCTGCTTCATAAAGAAGGGCCCGTAGATGGGTGAATTGAACGCAATGGGGACGGAAAAGGCTGCAGCGAGAACGAGCGTACAAATCCATGCGGCCCTGTCTCTTAGGATCAGTTTGAGAAGAAGTCGACAGTACATTTGGAAGCACCTACGTTCCTCAAAGAATCGTTAGATTAAAAGTAACAGACCGGATGAAGATACGTGCGACGGGGGCGAGGCGAATGGCTGAGCGGTATCGATATGCGGGTTTAACGGTATTATATTGACCACATAGATTATTAACTTGCATTTCTAACAGTTAAGGAGACGGGTGCTTTCCAGCACACTCCTTCGATGATGCCTTCCGCTAGTTGCTATGCCGGTTTCAGCCAACAAAGAATGTGCCCGGGCGCTCAGGTTCACCGTTAGCGTTGGCAACATATGAGATGGGCCAGACCCTTGCCGCGCGCCGATTGCGCGAGAGGTGTCGGGCTCCATGTTTATTCCACCTGCTTGTTATCAACCAGCTTCGTTCAACGTTAGACATTCAAGATGTCAGACGTCGAACCTGCGCCAAAGACGCAGCTGGGGCTACTAGTTGCCTACAATCGCTCGCGAAGCTCGCCTGTTCGTGCGTGAATATCTGACAGCTCCGTCAGACATTGTCGGACATTTGATTGTTCGACAAATGCGCACGTGGTCGCGTTCGCAAAGATTACTGAACGGTCGATGGGTGCGTTGAGACCGGAGCAAACGGCGGATGCCAGAAAAATGGCCTCACAGAATCGCACCCATGGTTGATAAAATTGACCGCCCTGGCGCAAATACCCGGGCGGTCAATTCATCCCCTCGTTCGCGATCCTGTTGGGTTTTGGGGCTTTGACATGTTGTTGACGAATGGATCAGCCGTACAGCTTGATCTCCCGGGGTTCCATGTGGTCGTCCCCCAATAAGACGTCCCTGATGTAGCTCTGCGGCAGGAACTCGACGGGCAGCACTGGGTCGTCGACGTAGCCGGGCACGGGGAGTAGGCGTGGCCTTTGGATATAGCGTGGCCGCCTGCCGGCGGTCGGACTGCCACTTCAGTCAAAAGCTCGGGCGCGCGCATTAAAATAATGGATATATCGCTTGATAGGCTTTTGACCAAGCATGAACATCGCAGGTAAATCCGTGTACCAATTTTTGGTATACGAATTTTACCTGCGGTTTGCTGAAAGCTCTGACATGCGCTGTCGACTTCATTAAAATCGATTGCCGATCAAGTCTTCCTATATATGCGAGCCCTGAGAAACTGCGCTGTGAACCTGAGACCGCTATCGATCGGCCCGGTGCACCGGGCCGCTGTCCTCGAGCCGGCATCAGCTTGCCGGTCTCAAAACGTATACTTGATTTAAGGCGGAGTGGAATGTGGGCGCGCAAGGAGATGCGGAATCGATGAGAGCCTCAAAAAAAATTACTGCAGTGTTATCATCTTTCATCCTCTCTATTCTTCCATTTCTGATTCTATGGGCGGCTTGGTCAGTCCTCCCTGATACAATTCCCGCTCATTGGAGTGGGGGTGTGGTTGATCGATGGGGTAATAAGCTTGAATTGCTGGTTGTTCCGCTGTTTTCTCTGATTGGTTCTATTGCAATTTCTGTGTACCTTATTGTTTCCACGCGGCGAAGAGAGTTCGCGGATTTCTCTGTTCGAATGCGACGGGACTTTGTTGCGTGCTATATTTCTAGTCTTCTTTTATCGACAACCTGCTCAGTGATAATTGCCGTTTGGGTTCAGTTGATTCTTACGCAAAACACTGCGGTTGATGGGGGGCTTGGACTATCGATCCTGTATTCCCTTCCCGGGCTATATGTGATCTTGTGCGCTTTGCCGCCTTTTTATGCGAGCGGCGAGAGCAAAAAGGCAGAGCGCCTGATAACAGTTCTTATTGGCGGCGCGGAGATTGTTCTTTGTGGAATAGTGCTTGAAGGTTCGGCTGCCTCTTATGCGATGATTGGACTGATGATTCTGTTCTGTGCGTTTGAGATTGTGTCACAGGTAAGGGATAGCCGGTCCTTATGAGTTGAATTACGCGCGTGCGGATATAAAGGGTGGCATGTTAAATTTGTTGAAAACTCTGACATGCGCTGCCGACTTCATTAAAATCGATTGCCAATCAAGTCTTCCTATATATGCGAGCCCTGAGAAGCTGCGCTGTGAACCTGAGACCGCTATCGATCGGCCCGGTGCACCGGGCCGCTGTCCTCGAGCCGGCATCAGCTTGCCGGTCTCAAAACGTATGCCGTCCGGTACGACCAACAGCCGAGTCTTGCGCCCAGTTCGAGCAGCGCCAGAGCCCCGTGCCGGAACCCACGCAGCCGATGGCAGGGGAATTCAGCCGCGGCCATCGAGGAGCCGACCCAGGGACGGCGCCCCCAGTCCTCGAAAGATTTCCACCGCCCCCTACAGGCCTGGATTGATTTAACAGTTGATTTAATCCGGCTGAACAAGCCGAGCATGGGCCGGTTGACAAAATGTAAGGTAAAAAAGCAGATACGACCGAACGCCGGTGCGGGGTTCGGGTGATGTGATAGAAAGTAATACACGTATTACATCTAACCGGGAGGTGCATCATGGCAACCGCCACCGCAGCCCTGAGAACCCCCGAGGACCTCGCGAACAGGTACGACCGCCTGACGAAGTCGACGGGCCGCACGAAAACCTTCTACATGACGGAGGCGCTTGCCGCAGAGATAGGCAGGCTCGAATACGAGTACGGCCTCATGAATTATCCGGGAAGCGTTTGGTTGCGAGGTATGCCAGTGTGAGGGCCTGATTCGTCAGATCCCGCACAGGGGGACCGCGATGGTGGCCACCGCGCCGCCCGAGGGGCCGTTGGCGAGCGAGACGGAGC
>UQKL01000026.1 GCA_900541695.1 uncultured Collinsella sp.
GGTCGACAAATCGAAATTTAAGTTAGGTACCTGCGGTGGGATGCTTTGACGTTGCGCTGGTCGACCATTGCGTACCTTAATGTGGTGTCTATTTTTTTATGGCCAAGGAGCACCTGGACTTGTTCGATGGGCATGCCTTTGTCGATTGCCTTTGTAGCAAGCGTTCTTCTGAACTTATGAGGGTGGACCCTTCCTAAATCAAGCTCGCGCCCCAGTTTTCTAAGCAGCGCCTCGACGCCGCCAATTTGTAACCTCTCGTGTGGCGCCTTGCTCGACACGAAGAGGGCTTCCGAGCTGTCTATTCGTGTTGACAGGTAATTCTCAATATGAACTTTAGTCTTTGCGTCAAAATAGACGATGCGGTCCTTATTACCCTTGCCGTGTACGATGCATTCCCGATTGATGGTGTCGATGGAGTTCCTGTCCAACGAGACGAGTTCACCCACACGCATGCCCGTGGAGCGCAACAGGTCGATCAGGGCAAGGTTTCGGGGCGACCCGCAGTTATCGCAAAGAATTTCAACGACTTCATCGCTATACGTTTCCTTTATGGGCTGCGGAGCCTTGACTCTTTTAATGCGTCTTACCGGGCTCTTAATGATACGGTCCTCGTCTTCGAGCCATGAGTAGAAGCTTGAGATGATTCTTCGGACATTGTCGACGGTGACGCGACTGACGCCGGCTTTTTGCTGATAGTCGGAAAGATAGGACCTAATCTCTTCGGTTCCCAGGTCGCAAGCTGGCGTATCGAATGATTCAAGCATTTTATTGATGGTGGTTTCGTAGTAGGAGATGGTCCTATCCGAGCAGCCTTCGAGGCGTTTTGCAGACAGAAATAGATCTAGGAATGATTCGCTTTCACCGTTGCCGCCGTCTTCGGCTAATTGACTTTCATCGAAAAGGCAGTGCGATAAAACCTTTTTGAGCTGGCGGTTCTGCTGCGTGGTCAGGTAGGGGAGCATGAGACGGGTAATTTCTCTAGCCGTTTTCGTGAGATCCATGGTGGCGTCCTTCCTTGTACGGTGGGTGGCGCTATTTCCCATTGTTTACCCGTGCGTTATGGAAGGGATGCCGGGTGGCACTTCCGCTGGGCCGCGTCAAGGGAACCCGTGAAACCCCGCGCAGACCTCCGCATCACTTCGGTGCGGCTTTGCCTGCAGAGTGAGATGTTCAGAAGCGTTTTATTAACGGGGGATGTCTTTCGGATTCTTTTGATGGGGATGTGGAAACACTGATGAAGTTTACGAATAGCGAGGTTGAGGGGTTCGCCTGTGCCCATCGCCTCTCGTGTGCGGATGGATGGTGCCGGTGGTTGTTTGAGACTGCAGTCGCGCCGACGGGATTGGTTGGGGTCAGTACAAGGCGAGCGCGTCCCATGCCGTTATGGTAGATGCATCTTTGTCGATAGAGCGCTCGATTAATCTACGCGGGAGCGCTGAGAAGATCTTCCAGCATCGGGTCTATCCCGGCGGCGACCATGCCCTCGATCAGGTGCTGGGCGTGGAACCGACCAACTGTCCATGCGATATATGAAAGCATCTGACAAGCGCGCTCCTTGATATCAAATGCAGCTTTGCTTAGAACGATTGCCTCTGCGATGTCGGCAAATGCGTCGTGATCTCCCCATGTCTTACAGGCTTGTATCATGCCCTGGTCGATAGCATCCATAACAAAGGCGCCGGATCCGTCCGCAACGCACGCGCCGTCGGCAAAGAGCTTCCAGCTGGACGGCTCGCGCGAATCGTCTCCGAGTAGCTGAATCTGCAGCACGTGCGGATTACCGTCGGCGCAGAGCTCTTCCTCGAGCTTCTGCACGGTAAAGCGCATCTGGTGGGAGAGGCTGCTCTTGACCATGGCCGAGGCATAGCCGCTCGGCTCGTCCAGGAGATGCATTTGTTTTGGCTTGGCCGCCAAGCTGTGGAAGCTGCGCTCACTGCGCACAGAGAAATTGTCCATACGGACTCCTTTCATCGATGTTGGCAGGGCCACCGTGCCTCTTGGCCGGTTGGCGTCGGGATCGTGGAGCCAACTCTCTACCCCGACTCTGGATAAAACGCGCCCGTTCCTTGCGGGCACGATGGAGTCTATCAGCGCGCGCGGACAGTAATCAAGCGCCGCCTGCGAAATGACGCGCGGGCGGCGCTTGATTTCGCCGGCTGCTGTTAGGCTTAAATTCGAAAAAGTGTCGAAATCTCCCGTGTAAAAGTACGGAAAAGTGTCGTAATACACACTTTAGAACTTAGAAAAAGTGCCGAAATAAGCACCTAACAACCACGGAAAAGTGTATCCTAGTGCTAAAACAGCACGTAATAAGGGGTACGCTTATGCTGCAGAGAAAAGCGAAAGCACAGTTTGAATCTTGGCTTGCCTCGTCGCCTAACAAGGCTCTTTTGGTCAAGGGCGCCCGACAGGTAGGAAAGTCATATTTGGTCAACGTCTTTGCAAGCGAATCGTTCGAAAATGTCGTGACGTTCGACCTTATCGCCGACGCGTCCGTGCGCGATTCGTTTTTGGCGGCAAAAAGCGCGGATGACCTGCTTATGCGCATGTCTATTGCTGCAACGCAGCCGATGGTTGCGAACAAGACCGTTGTGGTTATCGACGAGGTGCAGCGATGCCCCAACGTAGTGACGTTTATCAAATACCTGGTCCAGCGCGGCGACTTTCGATACATCCTTACCGGATCGCTCCTTGGCGTTGAGCTCGAGGGCATCGATTCCCTGCCGGTGGGGTATGTCGAGCAGGTCCAGATGTACCCGCTCGACTTTGAGGAGTTCTGCTGGGCAAGCGGCGTTGCTGCCGGAGCGTTTGACATGCTCAGGGGTTGTCTAAAGGACGAAAAGGAGCTCCCCGACTATCTGTATGACCGCTTGCTCAATCTGTTCCATCAGTATGTGGTGGTGGGGGGCATGCCCGACGCGGTCAATTCCTTCTTGGCGACGCGCAATGTCGACGAGGTTCGAAACATCCACCGCGATCTTCACGCCCTGTATCGCGATGACATCGCAAAGTACGCTCCGCCCGAGCTACGCTTGGTTATTCGAGATATCTATGATTTGATTCCCAGCGAGGCCGGCTCCAAAAACAAGCGATTCAAGCTGTCGTCGATTAACGGTGTCAAACGTTTTTCGCAAGTGACAGATCATTTTCTCTGGTTATCGGAGGCGGGTGTCGCGCTTCCCGTGTATAACGTAACGGCGCCCGTGGCACCCCTTTTATTGGGGGAGCAGCGAAATCTATTTAAGCTGTTTTACCTGGACACCGGAATGCTCATGTCGTCGTATTCCAAAAAGGTCGCCCAAGGCGTTTTTGATGGGGAGGCGGAAGACGCCTTTGGCATGAATATGGGGGCAGCGTTTGAGGGCTTCGTCGCCCAAGAGCTCAAAGCTCATGGATTCAGATTGCGCTACTTTACGTCCAAAAAGGTCGGTGAGCTCGATTTTGTGGAAGAGACGTTCGATGGGGAAGTGTTTGCCATCGAGGTCAAATCGGGCAAGAGCTTTAAGGCCCACGCGGCGCTCGATAACGCACTGGCAACGAAGGGCTACGGAATCGATCGCGCCCTGGTACTTGCGGAATGTAATCTTCACCGCGATGGTGACGTGCTGTATCTGCCCATCTTTATGGCAGGGTTTTTGGAGCCGTAACGTGCCGCCGGCTCTTCCGGCCTTCCCTTAACCCTCGCTACTCGTCGTCTTCGTCGTTGGGATCGCCCTTGAGGGTGTTGATGTCCAGGTACTGGTTGTCGTCCTCTTTTTGCTGGGTCTCCGACTCCGCTTGGGTGGGGCCGCGGAACAGCTGGAATCCCTCAAACGCAATGACGCCGAGCAGGGCAATGATAATGGCGATAAAGGCAACCTTGACTGCCTGCGGAAATTCCGAGAAACGTAGCGCCTTTTCCTCGGCGTAATAATCGGCGAAGCGCTCTTCGCCCGTGCTTTTGGTATACGCCGGCGCGGCCGCGGCCTCCGGATCATATTCCGGTGCGGGCGTGGCAGCGTACGGATCGTTGAGATAATCGCTCGATGCGGTGCCATAATTCTCGGTCTCGATGCGACCGGCGCCAGCATAGCCATCGGAATAATCGGAATATGCCGCACCGCCTTCATAGCCCGCGGCGCTCGTGTTGGCGGCAAAAAGCGGGTTAACTGGAACGTCGAGCGCCGGCATGCCGGTAGAGGTCTCATCCAGATCGGCTGCGGCCCAGGAATCGTGGGCGACCTGATGGGCAACGGGCTCATCAAGCCTTGTGACCGGAGGTTTGCGTGCCGCAGGAACAGGTAACTGCTGGGCGCTGTACATAACGGTGCTGTCGGCCGATTTGCCCTGCGTCGCTGCAGCGAGAAATGCCGCCGTCTCGGACGGGTCGCTTGCGGGGCGGCGTGCGGGCGTGGGCGCCGAAGTGGGTGCGGGCGTAGACGTGGGCGTCGAAACAGGCGACTGCGCAGGAGTCGGCGCAGATGCGGGCTTAGGCGCAAGTGCGGGATTGGGGCTTGACGGACGAGCCCCGCCGCCCATGAGTTCGTCGGCGGTCCACGGGCGATCATCCATCACGTCGTCAAGGCTCAGCGAAAACAGGTCGTCTTCACCCTCATCGAACATGCGGTGCACATGTCCACCAATTGCCGGAATCAATCCGCGACCGGTGCATGATGCCTTGCTCAACGCCATTCTGTTCCACCCTTTCGAAATACCAATGACATCGATTATATGGAACTTCTCAAGCGGCTCGGTCTTGGATTCGCGCTTTCCAGAACTCGCGCCCAAAAAGGGGAGGGGCAATCCAGGCGAGTGCCTACTTGTCGCTGGCCGTCGCTTTGGCCTCGTTGAGGTAGCTATAGAAGCTGTATTTGGAGATGCCAAAGAACTCGCAGGCGCGTTCGCTCGACTTGGAAATGAGGAAGGCGCCGCGACGGTCGAGGTAGCCAATGGCGCGAACGCGCTCGTCTTTGGTCATGAGTGCCGCGGGCTTGCCCACAAACTGCTCGCACTCGTGCAGCAGGTCCTCGAGCAGGTCGCCGATGTTCTTGGTAATGGGCTCGGGCTCGGTGTAGCCCGAGCCGCCGGTGCCGGTAAAGGCGTCGAGCGAACGCTCAAAAGCCTTCATAAGCGTAATGTCAAAGTTGATGCCCAAAATGCCGACGGGCTTGCCCTCGTCGTTGCGGATAAAGATGGTCGAGGACTTGAGCAGCTTGCCATCGGTGGTTTTGGTGAGGTATGGCTCGCGGTCGTGCACGTCGGTGGTGCCCTCGTGCATGGACTCAAACACAATATGGCTGGGGCCGTCACCCAGTTTGCGCCCGCTGACGTGGCCGTTTTCAATCACTACGATGGAGTGGTCCACGTCCTCGGTCTCCAGGTCGTGGACGACGACTTCGCAGTTGGGGCCAAATTGGAGCGCCAGGCCGTGTGCGAGGCGCTTGTAGAACTCAATCTGTGCGGGGGTCATGGGTGCCTTCCTAAAAATTTGTTTGGGCTCACTGTGCCATAAACCCCACTTGTTCGCAAATAACGAAAGCGTCGCTGCGTTATAAGACCGTCAACGGCCAGGACACCATCCTTATGCACCCGCGGCGCGAGTTATGGGTACGATGACTTCAGGGGAGGTATCACCATGAAACTTGGATGCGTCATTATGGCTTCGGGCGAGGGCAAGCGGTTTGGCTCTAACAAGATGCTTGCCGATATCTGCGGAAAGCCGCTGATTCAGCGGACGATTGAGTCGGTGCCCAAAGGATTTGACGTTGTTGTTACAACGCGTTGGCCCCAAGTTGCCGAGATTTGCCGTGAGCTGCGCTGCGCGTGCGCACTGCACGATGGCGCGCTCAGGAGCGAGAGCGTGCGCGCCGGTCTTACCTGGGGAGCCGATCGCGGCTGGAAGGGCTGCCTCTTTTTACCGGGCGACCAGCCGCTCGTGAGTTCGGATTCCTTTGAGGCGATCGCCGGTGCTTTTAAGGCCAACGGCGGCGTCGCGCCCGTGCGTCTTGCCCTAAACGGTGAACCCGCCTCGCCGGTGCTGTTCCCTGCGAGTCTCTTTCCCGACCTTATGGGGCTTAAGGGCAAGGATGGCGGATCGTCGCTGCTGCGCGGCCGCGCCGATGTTCAGTTGGTCGAGGCGCGCGCGTACGAGCTGTGGGACGTCGACACCGCCAAGGGTCAGCGCCGCGTCTCGGAGCACATCGCCGGCTGCTACGCGCCTCGCTAGCAGAAAGGGCGCCAGGGCAGCGCCAGCTATTTGAGGCTGGTGGCGATGACGGGGCGGCCGAGGGTAGCCTCGAAGCGGTCGGCCATAGCCGGGTCGCTGAGCGCGTCGACTTGGTTGAGCATGACGCGGGCGGTGCCGAGCTTCAGCGCCTGCATCTCGGCATTGAGCACCTGGGCGACGCGTTCGGGCGTGGCGATGTCGGTGGGCTCGCAGCCACAGCGCTCGCAGAAGAGCTCGGGGCGGTGGACAACCTCGGTGACGGGTTTGCCCAGCCCCGAGGCGCCGACGAGCAAGACAACGTTTGCCGTGGCGGCGGGAATTACCGGCTCCCAGGCGGCATGCGCCTTGAGCGGGAGTCGCTTGCTGCCATCTGCCTCGGCCAACACATAGTCAAAGCGCTGTGCCAGCTCGTTGGGCGGCTCGGCGGGGGCGGAGAGCTTGCCTGTCTCCGGGTCCAAGACGCCTGCCTGGCAGATGACTCCGCGCGCAAGGCCCGCGCAGGCCTCGCAGGTGCAACCGGAGACATGCGAGGCGCCCGGCTTCCAAGGCGCGGCGTCCAGGCGACGGTTCGACCCGTCCCATGGCACGCCGGCGACGGGAAGCATATGCGTGGTGGTGCAGAGGAGCACGCGGCCGCCAGCGCGCATGAGCTCAAGACCCAGCGTCTTGAGCAAGGTCGACTTGCCGCCGCTGCCGATAATCGCGGTAATGCCCGGCTCAATCCTGAGCGCCGAGGCAAGATTGCCGCTAACCGTTTCCATCTGTTCACCGCCGTATAATACTGTGATAATAAATAATCATCAGAGTAGCGGTCGAACCGCTTTTGCTCTGCTCAAACCGTAGCACAGGGAGGTGCCCCGGGAATGCTCGTTTATGTTCGCGGCGCCGGCGATATCGCCACGGGCGTCGCCGCTCGCTTGGTGCGCGCCGGCGTGTCGGTTGTCATGGCCGATATCGCGGTCCCCACGTGCATCCGTCGCACGATCAGTTTTTGCGAGGCCATTCGCCTGGGCGAGGTCCAGGTCGAGGGCATTCGTGCCCGCTTGGCGCAGACGCCGGCAGAGGCGCTCGAGATTACCCAAGCGGGGGATGTTGCCGTCGTGGTAGACCCCCGGGCCAAGATGCTCGACGAACTAAAGCCCGCTGCCGTGGTCGACGCGATTCTGGCTAAGCGCAACTTGGGCACCACGCGCGATATGGCGCCTGTCGTCATCGCCGTGGGGCCGGGCTTTACCGCGCCGGTCGATTGCGACGCCGTGGTCGAGACCATGCGCGGTCATTTCCTCGGCCGCGTCATCACCCAGGGCTCGCCCCAACCCAATACGGGCGTGCCGGGCATCATCGCCGGCTATGGCAAAGAGCGCGTTATCCACAGCCCCGCCGCCGGCGTGTTTAGGTCCGACCGCGCGATCGGCGACATCGTGAGTGCCGGCGATGTGATCGGGTATGCGGGTGATACTCCCATGGTCACGCAGATTGACGGCTGCTTGCGCGGCCTTTTGGCCGACGGCGTTCAGGTGACCGAGGGCTTTAAGTGCGCCGACGTCGACCCGCGCGGCGATGCCAGCTATATCAACTATATTTCGGACAAGGCGACGTCGGTCGGCGGCGGCGTACTCGAGGCGCTCGCCATGCTCACCGGTGTATTCCAGGGATAGGAAATTGCAATGGAAAAGCTCGATGTGGTGAATGCTGCGCTTGGCGCTCTGAAGGCTGGCAAGACGTGCGAGCTGGTGGTAGTTGCCGGTACGGCAGGGTCATCGCCGCGCGGCGTGGGCGCCTGGATGGCCGTCTTTGCCGATGGCAGCCAAGCGGGCACCATCGGCGGCGGCAAGATTGAGCTCTTTGCGCTGGACGAGGCGCGCGAGCTGCTGGCCGCAGGGCAATCGCGTCTGGTCCGCTACACCATGGGCGGCGAGAACTCCGATACTGGCATGATCTGCGGCGGAGCCATCTGCCTGTGCTATCTGCACCTGGATGTATCGCAGGTGCCGTTGTTCCAGTCGGTTGCCGACGTTTTGGCCTATCGGCGCATCGGCGACTTCGTCATCGACTTTGAACCGTTTGTCACCCAGGCGATCGAGGGCGATGTGGCCGAGTACCATGGCGAGGCATCGCGCCGCACCATAATGGGCTGCCCCGAGCTTTCGCTGGTGGAGGAGGGGAGTAAGGTCACCTACACCAACGCCGCCTCCGAGATTCCCCCGGCGCACATCGAGACGCTCTGCCCCGAGGGCCTGACCTATATCTTTGGCTGCGGCCACGTGGGCGCCGCAACGGCGCGGGTGCTCACGGCGGCGGGCTTTGCCGTCGTGGCTTGTGACGACCGCCCCGGTACGCTGACCCCCGAATGGGTGCCCGGTGTCTACGATCGACGCCTGGTCGATTACAAGAACCTGAGCGAGCTGTGCCCCATCGGTCCGCGCGACTTGGTGGTCGTTGCCACGGCGGGTCACAAGTCCGATATCGACGTGGTGATTCAGGCGATGCGCGCCAAGCCCGCCTATTTGGGTTGCCTGGGCTCGCGTCGCAAGACGGCCTTTGTGCGGGCCCGCTTGGAACAGGAGGGCTTTACGCAGGAACAAATCGACGGGCTGCACCTTCCGATTGGCGTTGCCATCGAGGCGGAGGATCCCGAGGAGATCGCCATCTCCATCGCCGCCGAGATGATCCACCTGCGCCGCACCAAACTCGTCCCCCGCAAGCGCTAATCTCATCCCCATCAATAAGTTGCGGTGAAATAGTTCCTAGATGGGCCCGACGGGCGGTCGGCCAGGAACTATTTCACCGCAACAGCTTTTGGGATCCATTTGTGCGGGGGAGTTGTGGAGTTGTGCAGGCAGAAGATGTTTTTCTGGAAATACGCTCCCGATGCGCGTATAGTACCGATTGTTTTGTCGGCTCCTGCTGCGTCGAGTCCAAACCGCGAAATGCCATGAGCGGCGCGGATGCAGCCAGGAGGCACGAGGACAACCCATCGTGGCCACGCCCCGTGCTTAAAACCCCAAGAAGGAGTGAACAATGGCAGAAGAGAAGTATGTGCCGCGTCTGAAGACCAAGTACAACAACGAGGTCAAGCAGCAGCTTCAGGACAAGTTCCAGTACGAGAACGTCATGATGATCCCCAAGTTTGAGAAGATCGTCGTGAACATGGGTGTCGGCGAGGCCGCTACCGATTCCAAGGCCATCGACGGTGCCGTGCGCGACCTGCGCGCCATCACCGGCCAGCAGCCGATGATCACCCGTGCCCGCAAGTCCATCGCTACCTTCCGCCTGCGCGCTGGTATGCCGATCGGCTGCAAGGTTACCCTGCGTGGCGACCGTATGTGGGAGTTCTTCGATCGTCTGACCTCCGTCGCGATCCCCCGTATCCGCGACTTCCGCGGCATCTCCGCCAAGAGCTTCGACGGCCGTGGTAACTTCTCCATGGGCGTCACCGAGCAGCTCATCTTCCCCGAGATCGACTTCGACTCCGTCGATCACCAGCGTGGTATGGACATCACTTTCGTGACCACCGCCAACACCGATGAGGAGGCCAAGGCCCTTCTGGACGCCTTCGGTTTCCCGTTCAAGAAATAGGTTCACCTGCCCCATAAGCGCCGTTCCCACAAGGGGGCGGCGCTTGGGGCGAACAATACTCTATGTGAGGAGGATATAAGTGGCTAAGACATCGATGATCGTCAAGTGCAATCGCAAGCAGAAGTTCTCTACTCGTGAGTACACGCGCTGCCAGCGCTGCGGCCGTCCGCACTCTGTGTACCGCAAGTTCGGCCTGTGCCGTGTCTGCTTCCGTGAGCTTGCACTCAAGGGCGAGCTTCCCGGCGTTAAGAAGGCCAGCTGGTAAGTCACTACCAGCGTTTCAAGCATCAGTTTGGAACAGGGAAAACGCGCTAAATAGGCTTTGCCGTTAAGGGCGGCGAAGAACCAAGAGCACGTGTTCATCAAGAACGAAGGAGAATCTGTATGAACCTTACAGACCCGATCGCAGATATGCTTACGCGCATCCGTAACGCTAACTCTGTGAACAAGGCCACGGTCTCCATGCCGAGCAGCAAGAAGCTCGTCGAGATCGCTCGTGTTCTGCACGAGGAGGGCTACATCGAGGGCTACGATGTCGAGGACACCGTGCCCCAGAAGACTCTGCACATCACGCTTAAGTATGGTCCCAAGAAGGCTAAGGTCATCAACGGCATCCGCCGCATTTCCAAGCCGGGCCTGCGTAAGTACACCGGCGTTGCCGACATGCCCCGCGTCCGCGGTGGCCTTGGTACCGCCATTATTTCCACCAGCCATGGCGTTATGACCGACCGCGATGCTCGCAAGCACAACGTCGGCGGCGAGATCATCGCTTACGTCTGGTAATTCGGTCGGTAGGTAGAAGGAAAGGAGATCACCGTGTCTCGTATCGGTAATAAGCCTGTCCAGATTCCCGCCGGAGTCGAAGTGGCAGTCAACGGCAACAACGTTGTCGTCAAGGGCCCCAAGGGCCAGCTCGAGCTCGATGTCTTTGAGAAGCTCGCTATCAACGTCGAGGACAACGTCCTCACCGTTTCCCGTCCCGACGACGAGCGTGAGACCCGTGCCCGCCACGGCCTCACCCGCGCCCTCATCCACAACATGGTTGTTGGCGTTTCCGAGGGCTTCGAGAAGAAGCTCGAGCTCGCCGGCGTCGGTTACCGCGTGCAGCAGAAGGGCAAGAACCTCGAGTTCTCCCTGGGCTTCTCGCACCCCGTGATCGTCGAGGCTCCCGAGGGCATCACCTTCGAGGTTCCCGACAACACCCACGTGAACGTCAAGGGTATCAACAAGCAGCAGGTCGGTCAGATCGCCGCTGAGATTCGCGGCCATCGTCCTCCCGAGCCTTACAAGGGCAAGGGTATCCACTATGTTGGCGAGCACATCCGCCGCAAGCTGGGTAAGGCCGCCAAGTAGTCGTAACCGACTTACTCGCATAAGACCAGCACCCCGTTAGGTGCTGGCAAGATCAACCTTTTTAGGAGTTTACGTATGAACAAGCATAAGGCGAAGCTGGAAGGCCTCAAGCGTCGTCAGCGTCGTGTTCGCGGCAAGGTCTCGGGTACCGCCGAGCGTCCGCGTCTTCGCGTGACCCGTACCAACGCCAACATCTATGCCCAGATCATCGACGACAGCAAGGGCTCCAGCCTGACGCTCGTCTCCGCCTCGACCCTCGAGGCCGAGTTCAAGGGCACCCACACCTCGAACAAGGAGGCTGCGGAGAAGGTCGGTCAGCTCGTTGGCAAGCGTGCCATCGAGGCCGGCATCACCAAGGTCGCTTTCGATCGTGGTGGCCGTATCTACCATGGCCGCGTCAAGGCCCTCGCCGACGGTGCTCGTGCCGCCGGTCTCGAGTTCTAGGAGGTATGTAGCACATGGCTCGTAATCAGAAGCAGCAGCGCGAGGCCTCCGAGTTCGAGGAGCGCGTCGTTTACATCAACCGCGTGTCGAAGACCGTCAAGGGTGGTCGTCGCATGAGCCTCGTCGCTCTCGTCGTCGTTGGCGACGGCAAGGGCAACGTCGGCGTTGGCATGGGCAAGTCCGCTGAGGTGCCCATGGCCATCTCCAAGGCGTCTCTCGATGCCAAGAAGAACATGTTCCACGTGCCGGTGACCGAGCAGGGCACCATCCCGCACGAGGTTCTCGGCCACTTTGGTGCCGGTCGCATCATCATCAAGCCCGCTGTCGAGGGTACCGGCGTTATCGCCGGCGGCGCTGTGCGTCCCCTCTTCGAGCTTGCTGGCATCAAGAACGTCCTGTCCAAGTCCCTCGGTACCGACAACGGCCTCAACATCATCAAGGCTGCCGTCGAGGGCCTCAAGGAGCTCTCCAGCCCTGAGGACGTCGCGGCTCGCCGTGGCCTGACGGTCTCCGAGATGTTCGTCGGTAAGGAGAACTAAGCATGGCTGACACCATCAAGATCAAGCAGGTCCGCAGCACCAACGGTTGCAAGCAGGACCAGGTCCGTACTGTCCGTGCCCTCGGTCTCCACAGGATCCGCGAGGTTCGCGAGATTGCTGACAACGAGTCCGTCCGCGGCATGATCTTCAAGGTCAAGCACCTTGTCGAGATTGTAGAGGAGTAGCAAATGCAGCTTCACGATCTTACTCCCGCGCCCGGTTCCACCAAGAACCGCAAGCGCGTCGGCCGTGGCAATTCTTCGGGTCACGGCACCACTTCTGGCCGCGGTCAGAAGGGCCAGGGTTCCCGCTCTGGCGGCACCAAGGGTGCCGGCTTCGAGGGTGGCCAGACTCCGCTGGCTATGCGCCTGCCCAAGCTTCCGGGCTTCCGTAACCCCCGTCGTATCGAGTACACCGCCGTTAACGTTGAGCGTCTCGAGCGCAAGTTCGAGGACGGCGCTGTGATCGACGGTGCCGCTCTTAAGGCCGCTCGCATCACCAAGAGCGAGTTCGAGCCCGTCAAGGTGCTCGGCAATGGTGAGCTCACCAAGAAGTTCACGGTCAAGGTCGACAAGGTCAGCGCTTCTGCGCAGGCCAAGATCGAGGCCGCCGGCGGAAAGGTCGAGCTGCCGTGCTAAATGGTCTTAAGAATGCTTTCCGCATCAAAGAATTGCGCGAAAAGATTCTTTTTACCATAGCTATGCTCGTCGTGTACCGCATTGGTGCGCACGTTCCTGTGCCCGGCATTCCCTTCCAGGGGATGCTGGGCCTTTTCTCGACCGATAACAATTCGGTCGCCGCAGGTGCTATGGCCCTCCTGAATCTTTTCTCTGGCGGCGCGTTGAGCTATGTGTCGGTGTTTTCGCTGGGCATCATGCCTTACATCACCAGCTCGATCATCCTCCAGATGCTCCAGGCCGTCGTGCCTTCCCTGCATGAGCTTGCCCGCGAGGGCGAGGTCGGTCAGACCAAGATTACGCAGTATTCGCGTTACCTCACCCTGGCTCTGGCAATCCTCAACTCCGTGGGTTACCTCTTCCTCTTTAAGAGCTTCGGCATCAGCTTTACTGGCGCCGGCGCTCCCGAGATCATCTTCGACCTCATGATCGTCGGCACGCTCACCGCGGGCGCCATGCTGATCATGTGGATTGGTGAGCTCATCACCCAGCGCGGTATCGGCAATGGCATGTCGCTGATCATCTTTGCGAACATCATGGCCGGCCTGCCGCAGGCGATCTTCTCCAGCACCGAGGGCAATGCCGGTGGCATCATCACCATGGTGATCATCTGCGCCATCATCTTGCTGGTTATCCCGCTGATTGTTTTCCTTGAGCGCGGCCAGCGCCGCATTCCGGTCTCCTACGCTAAGCGCGTCGTGGGCCGTCGCATGATGGGTGGCCAGACCACCTACCTGCCCATCAAGGTCAACACCGCGGGTGTCGTGCCGATCATCTTCGCTTCGGCGCTGCTGTACTTCCCGGCCCAGATTGCCGTGTTCTTCCCCGGCATCGGCTGGATTCAGGCAGTTGCCTCTGCGCTTTCGACCGGTTGGCTCAACTGGGTGCTTAACGTTGTCCTCATCGTGTTCTTCGCGTACTTCTACACCTCCATGGTGTTCAACCCCGATGACACGGCCGACAACCTTAAGAAGCAGGGCGGCTTTATTCCGGGCGTCCGTCCGGGTAGGGCTACCGCGGCCTACATCAAGAACGCGCTCAACAAGATCACGCTTCCCAGCGCTGTCTTTTTGGCGCTCATCGCCATCGTGCCTTCGATCATCTTCTCCTTCACGGGTAACCATCTGATCCAGGCATTTGGCGGCACGTCCATCCTCATCATGGTCGGCGTCGTGCTCGACACGGTCGATAAGCTCGAAGGCCAGATCAAGATGTATGATTACGATGGATTCTTTAAATAGGCTAGAGGAGGATTGCTCATGAACCTCGTATTGCTCGGAGCTCCGGGTGCCGGTAAGGGCACCGTCGCACAGGAGCTCGTCGCCGAGTTTGGCGTCGCTCACATTTCCACGGGCGACCTGCTGCGTGCTGCCGTCAAGGGTGGCACCGAGCTTGGTATTCAGGCTAAGAAGTACATGGACGCTGGCGAGCTCGTCCCCGACCAGCTCGTGATCGACCTTGTCAAGGAGCGCCTTGCCGCCGATGACGCCCAGCAGGGCTTCATCCTCGATGGCTTCCCGCGCAACACCGCCCAGGCTGTGACGCTCGATTCCGAGCTCTCGGCTATGGGTCGCGAGATCGACTGCGCTCTTCTGGTCGATGTGGCCCCCGAGGTCATCATCGATCGTCTGTCTTCGCGTCGTACCTGCCGCGCCTGCGGCTACACCGGCACGGCTGCCGATGCCACCTGCCCCAAGTGCGGCGGCGAGATGTATCAGCGCGACGACGACAAGCCCGAGACCATCAAGAACCGTCTCGACGTCTACGAGAAGTCCACGAGCCCGCTCGTCGACTACTATCGTGGCCAGGGTCTGCTCAAGTCGGTCAACGGTGACCAGGCTCGCGAGACCGTGTACGGGGATGTCAAAGAGGCTCTCGGTCTATGATCAAGATTAAGTCTGCAACGCAAATCGAGCAGATGAAGAAGGCAGGAGCGCTATCTAAGATGGCGCTCCGCCACGTTGGGGCCATGGTTCGCCCCGGCGTGTCGACCTTCGAACTCGATCAGCTTGCCGAGCAGATTATCCGCATGCATGGCGGCACCCCGGCCTTTAAGGGTTACGGCGGGTTCCCCGGAACCATTTGCGCATCAATTAACGATGCCGTGGTTCACGGTATTCCCAACCCTGACATGATCCTGCGCGATGGCGATATCATCTCCATCGATACGGGAGCTGTCGTTGACGGTTGGGTTGGCGATAACGCCTGGACGTTTTTCGTCGGCACCCCCACGCCCGAGGCCAAGGCCCTGTGCGAGGTTACGCGCGATTGCCTTAAGGCTGCTATTGAGCAGGCTGTTCCCGGTAACCATATCGGGGACGTTGGCTATGCCGTTCAGTCCCTCGCCGAGTCTCACGGTTACGGCGTGCTTCGCGATTACGTGGGGCATGGTATCGGTCGTGTAATGCACGAGGACCCCAACGTTCCAAATTATGGAAAGAAGGGGAGAGGCGTTCGCCTTCAGGCTGGTATGGTCATCGCTATCGAGCCGATGGTTACGATGGGTTCCAATCATGTGAGCACGGGCTCCGATGGTTGGATCGTTACGACCAACGACCATCTGCCCGCCGCGCACTACGAGAACACCGTCGCCATTACCAATGACGGTCCGGTGATTCTTACCACCGATGCGCAAGGATCCTGGTGTTCGCTCCAAGGCGGAGAAATGTAACAAGTTCCACGTAGTTGTGGAGCCATTACGAAGATATTACGATATGTGCACGCGTATTGTAGAATACTCAATCGCTGTCGTTTTCTAGAGAAAGATGATTGCTTGTGAAGAAGGAAGACGCAATTGAGCTCGAGGGTACGGTAAAGGAACCGCTGCCCAACGCCATGTTTAAGGTCGAGCTCGAGAACGGTCATTCGGTTCTGTGCAACATTTCTGGCAAGATTCGAATGAATTACATCCGCATTCTCCCCGGTGACAGGGTTGTCGTGGAGCTTTCCCCGTACGACCTGACCCGCGGTCGCATCACCTATCGCTATAAATAGCGACACGCATACACGCTCTTTTCCGACTGCAGGCTTAGCTCAACCTACGGTCGGTTTGCGTGTGAAGACCAGCCATAGTTTTAAACGCCTGCGGCTGGGCGAGTAGATAGTAGGGAAGTAGTTTGAGCGCTACCGAAAGGAAGAACGATGAAGGTACGTCCTTCGGTCAAGAAGATGTGCGATAAGTGCAAAATCATTAGGCGCCACGGCAAGGTCCTCGTCATTTGCGAGAACCCCCGTCATAAGCAGCGTCAGGGTTAAGAGAGGAGACTACGTTGGCCCGTATTAATGGTGTCGACCTCCCGCGTGAGAAGCGCGTTGAGATCGGTCTGACCTACATTTACGGCATCGGCCGCACCACTGCGACGAAGATTTGCGTCGAGTGCAACGTTAACGTGGACACGCGCGTTAAGGACCTCACCGAGGATGAGGTTAACGCCATCCGCGATTATATCGATAAGAATCAGATCATGGTTGAGGGCGACCTCCGCCGTGAGCGCAACCAGAACGTCAAGCGCCTTATGGACATCGGCTGCAACCGCGGCCTTCGTCACCGCAAGGGCCTCCCGGTCCGCGGCCAGCGCACCCACACTAACGCTCGTACCCGCAAGGGCCCGAAGCGTCAGATCGGTGCTAAGAAGAAGAAATAAGGAGCGCTAGATAGATGGCTACTGCTAAGAAGAACGTTCGCGCTGCCCGTCTGAAGCGCGCGGACCGTAAGAACATTTCCGTGGGCCAGGCTCACATTCGTTCTACGTTCAACAACACGATCGTTTCGATCACCGATCCCCAGGGCAACGTCATTTCCTGGAAGTCGGCTGGCCAGGTGGGCTTCAAGGGCTCCCGTAAGTCCACGCCGTTCGCTGCCCAGATGGCTGCCGAGGCTGCTGCCAAGCAGGCCATGGAGCACGGCATGAAGAAGGTTTCCGTCTTCGTCAAGGGCCCCGGCTCCGGTCGTGAGACCGCCATCCGCTCCCTCCAGGCTGCTGGCCTCGAGGTCTCGAGCATCCAGGACAAGACCCCCATTCCGCACAACGGCTGCCGCCCCAAGAAGCGTCGCCGCGTGTAACTGAAAGGATCGTATCAATATGGCAATCGACAGGACTCCTGTTCTTAAGCGCTGCCGTCAGCTCGGGATCGATCCCGCTGAGCTCGGTTACAGCAGCAAGAAGGAATCTATCCGTCAGCCCAAGCGCCGTCGCAAGGAATCTGAGTACGGCATGCAGCTGCGTGAGAAGCAGAAGGTCAAGTTCATCTATGGCGTTCTGGAGAAGCAGTTCCACGGCTACTTCAACAAGGCCCGTAAGATGAACGGCGTCACCGGTGAGAACCTCATGATCATCCTTGAGTCTCGCCTCGACAACGTCGTCTTCCGTCTTGGCTTCGCCCGCACCCGCAAAGAGGCTCGTCAGTCCGTCCGTCACGGTCACTTCACCGTGAACGGCAAGCGCGTGGACATCCCGTCCTACCGCGTCAAGGCCGGCGACGTCGTCGCTGTCGGCGAGAAGTTCCGTGACCTCCTCCCCATCAAGGAGGCCCTGATTTCCTCCGAGCGCTTTGAGGTCCCTGGCTGGCTCGAGGTCGATATCGAGAAGCTGTCTGGTAACGTGCTCGCTCTGCCGACGCGTGAGCAGATCAGCGGTGATATCAACGAGCAGCTCATCGTCGAGCTCTACTCTAAGTAGTCCATCCGGGCTGCTGAGGCTGGAGGTAATACATGTCAGAATTCATTAGGCCTCAGGTTCAGGTCGAAGAGATCAACGAGACCTCTGCTCGTGTCTCCGTCGAGCCGCTCGAGCGTGGCTACGGCGATACGCTGGGTAACTCGCTTCGTCGTGTTCTTCTGTCCTCGCTCGAGGGTGCCGCCGTCGAGGCCATTCAGATCGATGGTGCACAGCACGAGTTCATGACCATCCCTAACATGGTCGAGGATGTCACCGACATCGTCCTGAATGTCAAGGGTCTTGTCTTCAGGGCTCTCGGCACGACCGACGAGGCGACCGCCACCATCTCGGTTGACGGCCCCTGCGAGGTCACCGGTGCGGACTTCTTTATTCCGTCCGAGTTTGAGCTGGTCAACCCCGAGCAGCACATTGCTACGCTCACCGAGGGTGGCCATCTCACCATGAGCATGCGCATCGGCTATGGCCGCGGCTATGTCTCTGGCGAGGCTAACAAGCGTGACAACGATCCCATCGGTGTGATCAACGTCGACTCGCTCTACTCGCCGGTGTCCCGTTGCGCCAAGCTCGTTGAGGCTTGCCGTGTCGGCCAGCATACCGACTACGACCGCCTTGTCCTCGAGATCGAGACCAACGGTTCCATCGCCCCGCGCGACGCCGTGGTCCAGGCTGCCAATATCATCAACCAGCATATGGCCGCCTTTATGAACCTTGCCGAGACCCCCGAGGTCGAGGAGGAGGCTTCGATCTTCGCTCCCGAGGTTACCAACGACAACGCCGAGCTGGACAAGCAGATCGAGGACTTGGACCTTTCCGTCCGTTCCTACAACTGCCTTAAGCGCGCCAGCATTCACTCGGTCCGTCAGCTCGTTGAGTTCTCGGAGAACGATCTGCTCAACATCCGTAACTTCGGTGTTAAGTCGATCGAGGAAGTGAAGGACAAGCTTGAGTCCATGGGCCTGAGCCTGAAGGCTTAATGCTTCGCATATTTGAGGAGAAACTAGACCATGCGTCACAACGTTAAGAAGGGCCTGAAGCTCGGCACCGATGCGAGCCACACCAAGGCCATGAAGAAGAGCCTTGCTAAGGCCCTCTTCGAGAACGACCGCATCAAGACCACCGAGACCCGCGCTAAGGCGCTGCGTTCGGTCGTCGACCCGATCATCACCTGGGCCAAGAAGGGCGACCTGCACTCTCGCCGTCTGGCTATCGCCAAGCTCGGCGATAAGCAGCTCGTTGCCGAGATCTTCGACAAGGCTGCTCAGGGCATGTGGCAGGACCGCAACGGCGGTTACACTCGCATCATGAAGCTCGGTAACCGTAAGGGCGATAACGCTCCTATCGTTATCATGGAGCTCGTCACCGAGCCTTGCACGCCTAAGGCCAAGAAGGCTGCTCCGGCCCCCAAGAAGGCCGCTGCTCCCAAGAAGGTTGAGGCTGCCGAGGAGGCTTCTGCTGAGGAGACCGCTGAGTAGACATTCTGTCTGCATAGGCTATATTCGAGGGGTACGTTCGCGTACCCCTCTTTTTTTGTCGCAATACCGTTGCTAGTTTGTTGGGAGCGCCCATGACTGCGCCGTCTGATTTCAATTCGACCCCCGAGCTCGACGCCACCCTTGTATTTCGCGTGGCCTACGATGGCTCCTCCTATAGCGGATTTGCGGAGCAGCCGGGCCTGACGACGGTTGCGGGCGAGCTGCGCCGTGCCATTGAGACGTTGCTGCGCCGCCCAATCGATCTTACGTGCGCGGGGCGTACCGATGCCGGCGTTCATGCGGTGGCCCAATACATCAGCGTGCCCGTAACGGACGCTGAGCTCGCTTTGACGCGCCGTAGGTGGCTGAGGGCTATGGATTCCCTCCTGGGCAAAGATATCGCCATAAACGAGGTCTACAAGGCTCGTAAGGGCTTTTCTGCACGTTTTGACGCGCGCTCTCGCACTTACACCTATCGCATTGCCGACCGTGATGCGCGACCCGTGCTGTCACGCGGTGCTGTGTGGTGGCATCGCTATCCCCTCGACGTCGACGCGATGGCTGCCGCCTGTCCTGCGCTTTTGGGCGAGCAGGACTTTAAGAGCTTTTGCAAGGTCGCCTCTGCCGTGGGCAAGCCCACGCACCGTTGCGTAATGCGGGCCGAGTTTGGCCATGAGGTCGCCTTTGGCGAGGACATCCTCACGTTTACCATCGAGGGCAATGCGTTTTTGCATTCGATGGTGCGAACCATTGTGGGCACCCTTGTCGAGATCGGCATGCATCGCCGCGATCCCGAGTGGATGCGCGAGGTAATTGACGCCTGCGATCGCACCGCAGCTGGTCCTACGGCACCCGCATGCGGTCTTACTTTTATGGGCGTGGACTACGACCCCGCCGAGCTTGTGGTCCTCGATTAGGGATGAGACTGCCTGACGGCGATCTTTGTGTGCGGCGCCTGTGGGCGGGGCGTGTGCAACATCTGTTCTTGACGTGCATCGCGACGGGCGACCATCCGCATTAATTGACGGGGTGTACCATGAACGGCAGTTTGTTACTGGCTGTCGAGAGGACGGAAAACTTGGTTCGACGTGGTTCGCATCCGCGACTTTCGGTGATCCTGATTGTTGAGGGTTCGCCCAGTTATACGATGCGTGCTCTCGAGAGCATCCAGAACCAAGACCTCTACGATTTGCAGATTGTCGTCGTTTGCCGCGGCGTGGTAGCTGGTGTGCGTCATTCGCTCGAAGTTGCTGCCGACAGAGATATTCATATTGATTTGATTGATGTTGAAGACCCGGTGCCTGGCGCCTGCCTGCGTGCCGGCTTTGCGGCTTCGCGCGGCTCCCAGATCATTGCGATGAATGCCAATGAGTGGTTTGCGCCGCAGTCCCTTTCGCAGATGGTCGAAAGCTCCTGCGACGCTTCTGCTGACATCGTGTTTCCCTCCGTATCGCTCGACCGCTACGATGTTCACCGCGAGCGTCATTCCCGAGTTTTGGACGCGACACCCGTTTCTGAAGATGAGGACCGGGCGGCTTGCCTGACCCAATTGGTTTCCTATGGTTTAATCCGACAGACCTCTGGCGTGCTGTATGATCGCGCCCTTTTTGAGGCGTGCCTTGCGCATGGCGATGCGTTTCGCACGGTGTCTTTTTTGACGTTCGCGCTTTCGCAGGCAAAGCGCGTTTCGGGATGTGGCCGTGCCCGTTTTCATGCAGTGGCGCCGTCGATTACGGAGACGTTTGACCCCACGATGTTTGCCAGGCTTTCTGATGATATCGGGGCGCTCGACAGGCTTGCCGACTCGCTTGCCGTTGAGGGCGGTGGCGATCAGTTGAAGCTGGTCTGCCAGCGGTATTACTACGCCGGCCTGGTTGCCTGCATCGAAAATTTGTGTCTGAGCCCCCATGGGGTGTCTTCAATAGAGCGTTCGGCCCGTTTGCATGATATGCTCGAAGCGCAGCGTACCCGTCAGATGGTTGCGGCTCTTAAAGGCAACCATCGGGGCTTAGGTCTGCTCTATGGTTCGATAGCTAGTGCCAAGCCTATGCGGTGTGCGTTGTATACGCATCTGGCGGCCTTTTTCAATCGTTCGGGCGCCAGGACTGTCTAATAGCGTGATTTTCGAAATAAATTGCATGGAATTGTTTCGAAATGCGTTCTTATTCACTAAAACCCTCAAATAGCGCTAAACTATTCAATCACTAAGTGATTGTCTCCGCCATCTTTTGGAGTGAGGTTTTGTATGGCCAAAAAACGCAATGGGCGCCAGGATGCCATCAGAGATATTGTTCGCAATAAGGACGTACGTACGCAGCGCGTTTTGGTAGACGAGCTTCGCGCCATGGGTTTCGATTGCACGCAGGCGACCGTTTCGCGCGACATCGCGGACATGGGACTGCGTAAGCTCCCCGAGGGCATCTATGTCCTTGCCGAGGACCTGCATCTGCAGCGCATGGTTTCCGAGTTGGTTACCGGCGTACTGCGCACCGATAATCTGGTTATGATCAAGGCACAGCCCGGTACGGCTTCTGGTATTGCCGCAGCGGTCGATGCCGCGGAGCTGCCCGACGTGCTTGGCTCGCTTGCCGGCAACGACACGATCTTAGTCATTGCGCAGACGGCCGAGGACGGCGAACGCCTTGAAGCGCTCATCAACAAGCTGAGTAACTCTCACAAGTAGGGGATGCGTGGCACTGCTGCTGTGCCGATTGTTGCTATAGGTAATTGCCGAGGGCGTTGACGAAGGTCAGCGCCCTTTTGCATGCCGGCACCCGTTGCTCTATCGGTCCTGCAGCCGGGGCCGTCGTGGCATCTTGTGACATCTGCCGAAATAAAGAAGCGCCCGAGCAGCGTACGTGCTGCTCGGGCGCCTTGGTGTCAGATGCCGCTTTGCGTCTACTGGCCCGTAGAGGGGTCGGGCGTGGGCGTAGGATCGGGGGTAGGCGTCGGCGTGCCACCGTCGCCACCCGTGCCACCCGTGCCACCCGTGCCACCCGTGCCACC
>UQKL01000027.1 GCA_900541695.1 uncultured Collinsella sp.
ACCCCGGAGGAGTACCGGAATCAGGCCCTTGCGGCCTAGTCGCTATTTAGGGCGTCCAAGATTTGGGGCGCAGTTCAGTGCGAGCTGCAGGGTCTTTTGTCAAGCGATGCGACAAAAATGATCCGTTTGCCTCCGTCCCCAAGGGATCAGTGGGTTAGCCCTCCTTACGGACCTTTTGCAGATAGCGGTAGACGCTGGGCTCAGAGATTCCAAGCGCGGCGGCAGCGCAGGCTACGGCGCCCTTGAGCATGAACACCCCATTGCCGTTGAGATGGCGAATGACGTCCACGCGGTCGCTCTGACCAAGCGACGCTACATCCAGCCCGCGCGCGCTCAGCAACTCGGCAATGCTGCGGTCGATGAGCTCCTGTGTGGACTCCGAAAGACTTTCGACCTCGATAGACGCGGGCTCCGTGCGCGTCGGCGCCGCGTCGAAGCAGGCCATGAGCTGCTGCGCCATGGCGTTGATGGAACGCACGGTCGAGAGGTCGGTGTTGACGCAGAGCATACCGACGATCTCGTCATTCTCGCGGATAAAGAACGTCGCGGACTCCAACGTCTTGCCACCGGCGCCGCGCCCTTCATAGCCCGTAATAAACGGCAGGTCGCGATACTTGGCGTCGTGCATGATCTTGAGTGCCAGATCGGTGGCGGGGCCGCCGACCTTGCGGCCGCTCACGATGCCGTTGCGAATATCGACAATGGCGTGGTCGGGATCCGAGAAATCGTGCAGCACGATTTCGCTGTTCTTACCGAGTATCTGCTCCAGGAAATCGACCATCGGCAAAAAGCGACGTACGGTCTCGTTCACGGGCAACTCCTTGGGGTGAAATCGGAAATGTTCATAACAATTTTTTCTCATGGTAACACGCCATTCCTCATCTCGCATATTCGCAGGTACATTGCGTAATACAGACGAACGGTAGGAATTTGGCGGTAAACGGTCGACCAAAAGAAAAGTTAGATGTTATTTTGACCAGACACTTTCCTGACCTGCGAAAATGCATTGCCTCAGCTCAAGAATAGTCTGATAACAAAAAATTATTATTGAGAATGAGAATCATCTTTAATACGATATGCAACGAAGGCACAACCTCACCCCCGCACTGCGTCACAATAGAGCGTTAGATGCGAAAACAACTACTTCGAGGATTGGTGGTCAAATGGCCCAGGAGACGGTTACGAACGGCACTGAAGCCCTGTTCACTCGCGAAGGCATGCCGCCCGTTAAGGAAATGATCCCGTGTGCCCTTCAGCACGTACTGGCATCGTTTGCCGGCATTATTACCCCGGCGGTCATCATGGCCGGCGTCTACGGCTTTAATAGCCAGCAGAGCACCGACATCATTCAGGTCGCGCTCATTCTTTCAGCAATCGACACGGCCCTTCAGGCGTTCGCTCCCTTCCGTCGCATCGGCGGCGGCCTGCCCATCGTCATGGGCGTCTCGTTCGCGTTCCTGCCGGCCCTTCAGGCCATGGGCGCCTCGGGCTTTAGCTTTGGTGCGCTGCTGGGCGGCGAGATTGTCGGCGGTGCCGTCGCGGTCCTCTTTGGTCTGGCCTACAGCAAGATCAAGTGGCTGTTCCCGCCCGTCGTGACCGGTACGGTCATCTTCTCCATCGGCGTTTCGCTGTATCCCACGGCCGTCAAGTATATGGCCGGCGGTATGGGTACGCCGCTGTGGGGCACCCCGCAGGCCTGGTGCGTCGCTCTTATCACCTTCGCCGTGGTCTTTGCGCTCGCCAACTTTGGCAAGGGCACGCTCAAGCTGGGATCCGTGTTCTTTGGCATGATCGTTGGCATGATCGTTTCGATCCCCTTTGGCATGATCGACTTCTCCAGCGTCGCCACCGCTCAGGTCTTCGCCCTTCCCAAGCTCATGCCCTACGCGCTCGAGTTTGATCCCGAGGTCTGCATTACCCTCGCCGTCGTGTTCCCCATGGTTGCCATCCAGGTTATCGGTGACGTCTCTGCCGCCTGCCTGGGCTCCATCGACCGTATGCCCACCGAGCGCGAGCTCTCTGGCGCTATCGTGTCCCAGGGCATCACCTCTATGGTCGGCGGCCTGTTGGGCGGTCTTCCCACTAGCGCCCTTGGCCAGAACGTGGGTATCATCTGCTCCAACAAGGTCGTCAACAAGTGGGTCTTTGTGATCATCGCGGCCGTTTTTGCCGTCGCCGGTCTGTTCCCGCAGCTCTCTGCCGTCCTTTCCGCTATCCCGCAGCCTGTCATCGGCGGCGCGACCGTCGGCGTCTTTGGCACCATCACCATGAACGGCGTGCGCATGTTCACCCGCGAGGGCCTCACGCAGCGCACTACCACCATCGTCGGTACCTCCGTCGTCTTTGGCCTGGGTATCTGGATGGCCGGCGGCTGCCTCGCCGGCGAGGGTATGCCCACCTGGGTGTCCACCGTCATCGGCTCCAATGCCGTAACCCCCACCGCCATTATGGCCATTGTCCTTAACCTGATCCTTCCGCAGACGCCGGTCGTGGCTCAGCACATCGATGCTGCCAAGGACGCTGCCGTTGATCTGGTCTTGCCCGAGAGCAAGAAGTAACCAATTCGGTGCTATACGTCGGCGGACGCATCGCCTCGTCCGCCGACGCCATGCGGCGCCAGGCCGCACTTCAACCGCCCCTTTTGCGTGCATCGCTTGTCGAATTACGTTATAGCTAGCTATATTATAGGAAGGTATAATATAGCTAGCTATAACGTAAAGGAAGGATGGCCCTGTGTTTATCGGAAGAACAGCGGAAATGTCTGAGCTCAATCGACTGTATGGCACGGGCTCCTTTGAGATGCCTGTGATTTACGGCCGCCGTCGCGTGGGCAAAACGCGCCTTATCACAGAGTTCATCCAAGGCAAGAAGGCTATTTACTTTCAAGCTCGTCGTACCAATGCGGAGGCAAACCTGCACGGCTTTAGCCAGGCGATACTTGCAGGCTCGGTTGGTGCTGCAGGCGTGTCGTTTCGTAGTTTTGACGAAGCGTTCGATGCATTGGCCACCATGGCTCGAGCGGAACGTTTGATTGTCGTGATTGACGAGTATCCCTATCTCGCCCAATCGAATCCCGAGATCAGCTCGTTGCTGCAAGACAAGATTGATCACCTGTACAAAGAGACCAGGCTCATGCTGATTCTATGCGGCTCGTCTCTTTCGTTTATGGAGGAACAGGTATTGGGCTACGAGAGCCCACTATACGGTAGGCGTACGGCCCAGTTTAAGATCATGCCGCTCGATTTTACGACGACCCTCGGCCTGTGGCAGAGCATGGGTCGCGAAGACGCTGCGGTTTGCTATGGCATGACGGGCGGCATTCCTGCATATATCGAGAAAGTCGATCCTACCGTATCGCTCAAGGACAACATCAAGCGTCTTTTTCTTACCCCTACGGGTTATCTCTTTGAAGAGCCGAGTAACCTGCTATTGCAAGAGTGCCGCAATCCCGAGCAATATGATGCGATCGTGCAAGCAATTGCTCAGGGGCGCTCGAAGATCTCGGAGATTGCGAGCTCTACGGGAATCCCTGCGAGCAACGTAAAGAGCTATGTGGATAAGCTGGCGTCGCTTGGGATTGTCGAGCGCGAGCTGCCCCTAAACGAGACGAGCAATAAGCGGGCTGTGTATCTGCTGAGCGACCAGATGTTTAGGTTCTGGTACAAGTTTGTGCCGCAGAACATTGGGCTGATTCAAAACGATATGGCCGAGATGGCGTATAAGCGCATTGAGCCGCACGTATCGGATTACATGGGTACGGTCTTTGAGCTTATATGCAGACAATACGTGTACGAACTCGCGCGCGCGGGCCAGCTCGATGTGGTTCCGGCGAGCGTCGGGCGCTGGTGGGGGACGGACAATCGCACGCATACGCAGGAAGAAATCGACTTGATTGTTGACGATGGCGAGGGCGCCGCGCTGTTTGCGGAGTGCAAATGGCGCAATGAACCGGCGGGCGAAGACGTGCTGCAAAAGCTCGTGTATCGAAGTGAGCTCTTTAGACGGCAACGAAAAAGCTATGCACTTTTCTCAAAAAGCGGCTTTACGCAAGGATGTCAGGAAGCTGCGGCGAGCAGGGGAGATACCAAGCTGATTTCGTTTGCCGAGATGTGCGAGCGGAGATAACCAAGCGCGCTCTGATGTGATGCTCGGAATGGGTCGCGCTTTCCGGATCGCCCTTCAAGCGGAAGCTCATATGTTCAAGAAATGGGAGGCAGCTCATCGCGAGCTGGGGCCTTTTGTTTGGAGCGGAGGCAGAATCCCGGAATTCAGGCAATCAGGTGGTCAGGGGTTGAGCGAGCGTCGCGCTAAGGATACCAAGCGTAAAACCTTCGATGAATATGGCGTAAAAACTACATCGGTCATGGCGTAAAAACTACATTGAAAGTAGCGTAAAAACAGCATTGAGAATGGCGTAATTTCGCATATCGCATGATCGCCCGAGCTTGCACACGGCCTTTTGCGAGCTCTTGCCATGAACGAGAGCCAGGCTGTCACGTACAAGACGCTCGTAAAGGACGCCTCGTACGGTGAGGCGGGCCCCGACGAGAGGACCATCGCTGCGTACCTGGATCTCTTCAACAGGCTCAAGCTGACCGAGGACCTGTGCGGATGGGAGCCGCCCATGCGCTCGAAGGCCCGCGTTCGCGTGCGCCCCAAGCGCTACTTCTGTGACCCGTCACTTGCGGCGGCGTTGCTGGGGGCTACCCCTGAGCGGCTGCTTGGCGATATGCAAACGCTGGGGATGCTCTTTGAGAACCTTGTTCTGCGCGACGTGCGCGTGTTCCTTTCCACCTACGGCGGTGTCGACAACAGTGCCCATTATTTCCGAGATGAGAAGGGCCTTGAGGTCGATCTGATCGTTGAGCACGACGGGCGCTGGGGAGCCATCGAGGTCAAGCTGAGTGATGCGAAAGCAGACGATGGAGCGAGAAATCTCAAGGCGCTGGAGAGAAAAGTGCTCTCCAATCCTGCCGCCCAGAATGCCGCGCCGGCGTTTTTGGCGGTCGTGGTTGGAAAGGGGAGCATTGCCTACACACGCGACGACGGCGTGGCGGTGATCCCCGTGGCGGCACTTGGGGCGTAGTGGTTTTGCGGGGCGTGCCGTGCTTCCTTTACCGAAAATCCATTTGGTAAACCAGATGCTCGCGGATAGAATAAAGTCGACGGCAGCCCAAGTAGTGAAGAGCTGGGCAGCGCCGTTGCTTGGTCAAGAGGTCAGTGCCTTAATGGCAGCGACTTGTTATGCTTCGAATGCTGCTTGAGTGCCTCGGAAAGTTCGATAAGCGCCGTGAAGAGCAAGACCAAAGCAACCAAGAGCTCTATGGGCTCTGATGGGCCCGGGATGACCTCTGATTCAAGTCACCGGGCCTCAATCTTTTTCATGCATTTGAATAGAGCGGGCGACTCTCTTGGGGTCGACTGTATGGCGTGTGCCTGGCACGCGTGGCATTGCGTCCCACTTTTGAGTCCGCACGGGCGGCTATCCTTACGGCAATGTAGCCGCCTATGTAGTAAGCGGCGGGCAACGGAGAAAGGCCATGACCGTGTCAGCTGAAAAGACGCCGGGTATCTCGGCTATCGATACGACGAACTTTGCGCGCCAGATCGTGCTGGACTTTGAGTTTGCGCCGGTGCCAAAGCAGCGCCAGCGCCGTGGACTGCGCAACGAGATTATCGAGGTCGGCGCCGTCAAGCTCGATTATCACGGCAACGTTATGGGCGAGTTCTCGCAGTTTGTGCAGACGGAATTTACCGAAGGCGTCGCGTTCCCCGTCCGCGAGCTCACAGGGATATCGGCCGTGGACACCGCGATGGCCGATCCGCTCTACGTGGTGATCAAAAGGCTCAGCGATTGGATCGGTCGCTACTCCGCCCAGGTGGTTTGCTGGAGCGGGGCGGATCGTCGACAGCTTTTGACCGAGTGCCAGGCAAAACACATCGACCTTTCCGCATTTCCTACGGACTGGGCCGACCTGCAGGCGTTTTACACCTCGATTATGGATGTGGGCAGCCACGGGTGCGTCTCTTTGAGTGACGCGGCGACGTGGTTTGGCATCGAGTTCGACGAGTCGACGGGTCACGCCCACAGCGCCCTGGCCGATGCACGCGTGACCGCCAAGCTGCTCAAGCAGATGATGGACGGGGACTATCACGTGAGTCTGCGCGCCCAGGAAGTCCGCCAACGATGGGGGATGGGCGAGCGAGCCCAGACGCGCCTTTCCAGCAAGTGCCCCGAGCTGGGCGACCTGCTGCTGAAGCTGAAGGCGGAGGGGAGGTAGGGAGCGGACATCATTGTCGTTTTCGCCTGCGAAGAAGGAATCAATTAACTACAAAGTGTGGATGGCTTCTAGTGAAGACTTAACCACCAGATTATGAAAGGGTTAGCGGGCCATTGGGGTCGCAGTGTTCACCCGTCGCAAGACGTTGCTCGTTCAAATTGGGACGCTCCGCATCCGATGAAACGGTTGATGCGGAGCGTCCCTAGAGACCTGTCTTCTGTTGCCTAATAGTAGAGTTCGATATATGAATACGCCTTATCAAAAAGAGCCTGGTCTTTGAGCTTGTAGCGCATCCAAAGAATGGCGCGTAGCTGCTTCTTGACCTCTTTGACGCCTGCTGTGGTTGCCTGCCAACCGTCGAATCGGGTGATCTTAACGATTTCGTCGATGTCGCCGACGATGTTCTCGACGATGATTGGCGTGTCCCCATTCTTTACACCATTGAAGAGTTCTGTGAGGGCCGCCTTGCCCTTGTCCTCCTCTTCTTCGGGCACGACTTCCTTTTCGGCCGCTCGAGCCTCTCTGGCGAGGTCGATGAGCATCTTGAGGAACTCGACGCTGTTGATGAGACCTTGCTCGTGACGTTCCCTCAGGTCCTCCAGGCGCTCGCCGAGCTTCTGGAACTTGCCATTCTTATCGTGCCTGCGGATTCGGGCAACGAGATCTATCTCCAGCTTACGCGTGATCTTCTCGGTATTGCTCTTGTCGTTGATGAAGTGCTCGATCATGTCCTCGTCGAGTTCAAGGATGTCGTCATCGTCTCGGACTCTCTCGACGGTGATGTTCTCGTGCACGAGCTCGATTGTCTTGGGCCCGAGCGCTGCCCAGATGAGCTTCCCGCGATTGTCTACCGGTCTCACGGAATCGTAGACCTGCGAGAGCCAGATGAAATCGGGCTTGTAGGGATTGAGACATGGGTCGGGCGAAAGGGCTTCCCACGCTCTGTTCAAGACCGAGAAGTCGGCCCCAAACTGGTCTTTCACCTTTGTCGTTGGCAGGCATTGTTGAGCTTCGAGAAGGGACTCCCAATCCGCGCTGCGGCGGTCTCTGACCGTTGAGAAGTACTCAAGACAGCAATGCATAAGCCCGGGTAGCTCGGCCTTTACCTCGTCGATGTTGGTTATAACCTTCTGCACCTCGGCCTCGTCGAAGTGCAGAGACTTGGCGACGTTGTCGAAGAGGCCGATATAGTCGACAATGAGACCGAATGTCTTCTTGTCGTTGTAGACGCGGTTGGTTCGACAGATTGCCTGCAACAGCGTGTGGTCGCGCAAGGGCTTGTCAAGGTACTGAGTTTGCAGGATGGGCGCATCGAACCCCGTGAGCAGCTTTGCAGTGACGATGAGAACCTTGAGCGGATCGTCCGGGTCGCGGAAACGGTCAAGGAGCTGTTCCTCGGCATCGCGATCTCGACGGTATGCCTTGTAGCGGTCTTCCTTGTCGTTGTTCGTGTCCATGACGATGGTGACTGCATCAGCGCCCAAGAGCTTGTCGAGCTCCTCCTTATACAGCAGGCAGCACTCTCGGTCGTAGCAGACTACCTGCGCCTTGAAGCCGTCGGGCTCAACCTTTGACTTGAAGTGCCTGGCGATGTGCTCGCATACCTTGTGGATGCGGTCGGGGGCCTTCATGACGGACTCGATCTTGACGCGCCTGGTGAGTTCCGCCTTGTCCTCTTTGCTGAGGTCTCGGGTCATTTCGTCAAAGGCGGCATTCACGACCTCTTGGTTGACGTGGAGCTCGACGGGAACGGTTTCAAAATGGAGCGGCAATGTGGCGTGGTCGCGGATGGAGTCGGCGAAGGAATAGCGGCTCATGTAGCCGGACTTGTCCTCCTTGGCACCGAAGGTGTGGAAGGTGTTCTTGTCGGTTCGGTTGATGGGCGTGCCGGTCAAGCCGAAGAAAAAGGCGTTTGGCAAGGCGAGTCGCATCTTCTCGCCGAGGTCGCCCTCTTGGGTGCGGTGCGCCTCGTCGACCATGAGGATGATGTTCTCGCGCTCGTTGAGCGTCCCCGCAACCTCGCTGAATTTGAAGATGGTGGTGATGAGGATCTTTCTCATGTCCTGCTTGAAGAAGGACTCAAGCTCCTCCTTGCTGCCGGCGCTTGCGAGGTTGGGGATGTCGGATGCGTTGAAGGTCCCCGTGATCTGGGTCTCGAGGTCGATTCGGTCATCCACGATGACGACGGTCGGGTTCTTGAGTTCGGGGACCATGCGCAGCTTCTGGGCAGCGAATACCATGAGCAGTGACTTTCCTGAGCCCTGGAAATGCCAAATGAGGCCACGCTTCGGGTATCCTGCGCGGACGCGGTCCACGATGAGGTTCGCGCCCTCGAACTGTTGGTAGCGACAGATCAGCTTGATGCGTCGATGCTTCTTGTCGGTGGCGAAGAGCGTGAAGAACTGGAAGATGTCCATGACGTTCGTGGGGGTTAGCATGGACGCCATGCTTCTCTTGACGTCGGCAAGTGTGCCCTCGCTCTTCTTGTCGCCCTCATGCCAGGGTCCCCACATCTCGGGAGGCATGTTCACCGACCCGTAGCGATAGCATTTTCCTTCACTGGCGAAGTTGATGGCGCTACAGACGAACATCTGCGGGATGCTCTTCTCATATTTAGCGATGTCGCCAGCGCCGTCGAGCCAGGTTATCGAATCGCGCACCGGCGTCTTGAACTCGCCGATGACGAGCGGAAATCCATTGACAAGAAGGACGAGGTCGAGGCGCTTGCCGCCCTGCTCCTGGGGGTAGACCCACTGGTTGGTGACGATGTACTCGTTTTTGTCAAGATCGCCGCTCGCCGCCGTGCCAAAGAAGCGGATGGGGACCATGCGGCCGTCTTTGCCGTAGGGGAATGAGTTTTCCTCGATGACGAGCTTTTTGAACCGCTCGTTGGTGGAGACCAGGTTCTGCGGACTTGTGGACTGAATGAGGGCCCTGAGTCGGTAGATGATCTCGTCGGTGCGATCGGGGTCTTCTGCGATCTCCGGGTTAAGCCTGATGAGGGCGTCCTTGACCATGGGCTCGACCATGACGTCGGCATGGCGGCGCGGGAGGTCTTCGGCAGCCACGTATCTCCAGCCAAGGCTGGCAAGCGCCTCGACGCTCATTTGCTCGATGGTGTTGTCCTCGTTAAACATCTCCGAGTCCTAACTCCTGGTCCAAGATTTTCTTCGTCGTGGCGTTTAACTCATCGAGGGCCTTTTGTACGGCAAATTTCGATTTGTCGACCGAGGCGGCGAAGTCGGCGAACTCCTGCTGGAGCTCGAGCGGAGGAACCGGAACCGGCA
>UQKL01000028.1 GCA_900541695.1 uncultured Collinsella sp.
TTTGTTGTTTAGTCGCTAGAAATCATATGACGGGGCGCGGGCCGTGTTCCGCTATGCGGTTGTCAATTTGCGAAAGATATTATGCGTCACCCGGAAGTGCGGGGAAATCGAAAACCTCCGAGCACAACTCGAATTTTGACGACAAAACCGCAGGTCGTGGAAGGGTAAGACCAAGGTCTGGTCCCCAGATCTCGGTCTTACCCTGCACTTCCGGATAGACGCAAAAAAGGCGTTAATGCGCCCGATGCGGACCGTCATATAGAGTTGCCAATTGGCAACAAGACGAATATAGTTAGCATTATGCTAACTAAGGGGTGGTTATGAATCGAACCAAGCTCCGACCGACATATTCACTTGACGAAGCGAAGTCTTTGGCTCGCTCGGGAAAGATGATTGTAAATGGTAGGGTGCGCAGACACCTGATGAATCAGTTTGGTTATTTGGACATCGATCATTTCCTTGCTGACCTATTTGATTATCTGAAGCCTGATGATTTTAGAAAATCCATCGCGCTCGATATGGATGGGCCTCTGCATGATGTTTACGCAGATGTCTACGTGTGCCGAGGTTTTGAATGCGAGGATTGGTACGTTAAGTTTTCAATTGATTCCGAAGGAAATGCACATTTAAACGTTTTGTCTGCGAACATCGATGGATACATTCATTAAAGGAGGAGTCATGCGTTGCATGGAATGCGGCAAAGAAATGCAATTTACCACGGCGCCAATGACTGAAATTTACCGTGGAGAGAAAATTACCGTAAAAGGAATTGAGCATTATGTTTGCGAGTGCGGCAACGATGAAATGACTGTTGCAGAGGCGACTAAGCTCGCCCATGCACTTGCCGCGCAATACGCCAAGGCTCATGAGCTTCTATCTCCCTCGGAAATAAAGCATTTGCGCTCAGATCTCGGCTTAACACAGCATGATTTTGAGTCGGTCTTAGGTGTTTCGAAGCCCACGGCCTCTCGTTGGGAGAACGGCGCATCGCAACAATCTATTACTGCCAATACCCTTATGAGGCTCATTCGCGATGTTCCTGAGGTCCGCAGATATCTCGGCTTGTCTCCTCATGAGAGGAGTGCAAGTCTTAGCTCGTCGCTTTTGTCTGTAATACCAGGAGGAAAAGTTCCTGCTTATAGGGATTCTGATCCTTTGGTTGATGAGAATCTCTTCCGATTGGAGATGTAAATGGACTCTCTGAAGAAGCAGCGCATTGAGTCTTCATCGATTACATGCATGTCTAAAAAAGTCGACAGGTTTTCATTTGATGGCGGAATGACCCCTAAGGAGGGAGTTAATAAGTCAGACGGTGAGTTTAACGTTAGAAATGACATAACGAATGCCTTCACTGATGAAAATGGAGCTAGATTTCGGCAGCTCAACCTCGTCATAGAGCTCATTCCCAGCGATGAGGGGCACTATTACCGTTCCGAAATATCCGTGTCCGGTATCTATCGTGCTCCGTCTGATTTAGACGACGAAGCATTTGATAGGGAGGCTCTTAGCTTCGGCATGCAAGACCTGTATTCCTACGCAAGGGGCATTATTGAAAATGTCGCTGCTGGTGGAGTATGGGGGCCGCTTTATCTGCCACAGATTGGATTCACTATTTAGTTCTCATGGCCCCCACATCCTCTAAAAAAGTTCTTAAAACAGCCTTAAAGGCGCTCCAGCTCGCGTTGGCAGCGTACAATGCGCATGTTTTGCATGATTGAAATCTGATGAAGGGGAGTACGCCATGGAGGTGCTGGTTGTTGGCAACACCGCATATGTTGACGATGACTTTTGTGCCAAGGCGTTCCCCGGGGACCACGTTAAGGTCGTCGCTGCCGCGGAAGCGCGCCGCGATGAGCCGTCGCCCCATGCCTCGTGGAAAGAGCTTCTGCAACACCTGGATCAGGCCTATGAGTTCGACCGCGTGGTCTACCTTTCTAATTACCTTACCCCGCATATCGATAGCGTGGGCGATATCGAGCTGCTGCGTTCGGTCTTTCGCGCGTGCATGGGTCGCCGGATCCAGCTGTTGTATATAGCAGGTCCCGCAGGTGCCGAGGGTGCCGCCGATGCCGCGGGGCGAACGGGCAAGGGCATTATCGCGCACGCAGCCAACGACCTGTGCCGCTACTACGCTGCTCGCGAGGGCGTTCAGACCAAGATCCTGCGCGTGCCCTTCCTGTACACTGCCTCCGCCGCGCTGGAAGATCCGTTTTTGGTGCCGTTGTTCGATGCGTGCTCAACCGGATCGGTTGCTCTGCAGGGCGCGGAGGATGCGGCGTTTCCCCTGCTGTGCGCCGAGGAACTCGCGGTGCTGATTCGCCGCATCTTTGATAGCTGGGATGCCTCTTTTGAGACGCTCGACGTTGCCGATGCCTTCCATCACACGGCGGGTGAAGTGGGCGAGGCCCTTCAGGCGCTGTTCCCAGGGCTCTCAGTTGCCTATGGTGATTCTGCCGGCTACGCCCTGCCCGCCAGCGACGTCGTTCGCGTGCGCTATGGCTGGTTTCAGCGCTACGACTTGCTGCGCGATCTTTCGACCATTCAAACGCGTTGGGATGCCGGCCGCGCAAAGAAGGTCAACCCCTTGCGCGCCGCCATCGACCGCATCCAAATGCGCACCCTGCCTATTAAATGCCTGGAGACGGCAGCCGCCTGGGTCCTGTTCGAGGTGCTTGAGCATCTGTTCTCCCAATCGGCCCAGCTCAACGTGCTCGATTATCGCCTACTCTACGTGGTGCTGATCGGCACGCTGTATGGCTTGGACTTTGGCCTGGTTGCGGCGCTGCTGGCGTCGGTGGGTTTGGCCGCGAGCTACTTTACTCAGTACGGCTATACCTTCCAGGGCCTGTTCTACGAGCCGTCCAACTGGCTGCCGTTTATTGCGTACTTTGTGGTGGGTGCCGTGTGCGGCTATGTGCAGCTGCGCAACAGCGAAGCCATCAGGGCGGAGCGCGATCAAAACGAGCTCGTGCGCAACCGCAATACGTTCCTTACGCAGCTCTATCACGACGCTATTGAGGACAAGCGCGCGTACAGGCGCCAGATCGTGGGTCGCCACGACAGCTTTGGCAAGATCTTTGCCGTGACGCAGGAGCTCGACGTGCTCAACCCACGCGACATCTATCGCAAGTGCTGCGAGCTTCTGGGCGAGATTCTCGAGAACGATTCGGTGGCGATCTACCATGTTTCGGGCGGGGCATTTGCACGCCTGGTGGCTGCAAGTCCCGCGATTGCCGAAGATGCCGCACGCTCGCTCACGCTTGAGCAGCTTGCACCTCTTTTGGGCGACGGGGGTCGTTCGAACCTGTGGGTGAACCGCGAGCTGACGCCGGGGCTTCCCATGTTTGGATACACGATCGAGCGCGACGGGGCACCCGCCGTGTTGATCTTTGTGCGTAGCGCGGCCGAAAACCAAATGACCCTTTATTATCAAAACCTGTTCCGCATCTTGTGCGGCCTGGTCGAAAGCGCGCTGGGCCGTGCCTTTGACTATGAGGCGGTGGCGCAGGATAAACGCTGCGTTGACGGCACTTGCGTGCTCAAGCAGGCTGCCTTTGGCCAAGAGCTCGCGGCGGAGCAGGCGCTGGCAGATAGCAAGATGGGGAGTTTTTTGCTCCTGCGCGTGGTGCCGGGCATGGAGCCTGTCGGCGAGCTTGTGGGCGCAATTGGGTCGGCAATTCGCGAGAGCGACGCGGCGGGCTTGGTCAACGGCGACGTGCTCTACCTGCTTATGCGCCAGGCAAAGGCGTGCGATCTGCCATTATCCGCGAGCGCCTGAGTGCAAAGCAGATTGCGGTGGAGCCCGTCGACGGCGAGGACATCGTGGCGTTGCTGCAGTACATCTCTTACACCGGTGACGGTGAGGGGGGTGCCGCTTGATCTCGCTTGTCGTTGCTGCCGTCTTGCTGCTGATTCATGCGCTGGTTTGCCTGATGCTGTGGACGCTCATGAAGCTGGGCCTGCTGCCGGTGCGCGGACACATGCTGGCTGTGATAGTGCTGGTGCCGCTGTGGGGCCCGTTGCTGGTGGTTCTGCTATCGGTCCGCAGCGCGGTGTTTGGCGAGGGGCTGAAAGAGTCTGCGCTGGAGTCGCTGCGCTTCAACGATGACCTGCATCGTAGTATGTCGGTACCGAGTGGTGAGGACGATGCAGGCGTAGTGCCGCTCGAGGAGGCGCTCATCGTCAACGACCCGGCATACCGGCGCCGCCTAATGCTTTCCATGCTCACCGAGGAGCCCGACGCGTACCTGGCGCAGCTGCAGGCGGCTAAGCTTAACGACGACGTTGAGGTGGCGCACTATGCCGCGACGGCGGTGGCGCAGATCTCCAAGGAGTCTGACCTTAAACTGCAGCAGTTGGAACGTGCTTTTAAGACCGACCCGAGCGCGCAAAACCTCAACGAATACTGCGATTATCTTGGTGAATACTTGGGCTCGGGCTTGGCTGAGGGGCACGTGGCTCAGATTCAGCGCCAACAGTACGCGCGCCTGCTTGCGCGTCGCTGCGAACGCGAGGATACCCTTAAGCTGCGCATTCGATACGCGACGGCGCTGGCCGATGTCGGACAGATCGACGAGGCGCAGACCGTGACCGACCAGCTGGTGCTCGACGTGCCCGAGGAGCAGGAGGTTTGGATGCTTTGCCTGCGCCTGGCGGTGATGCGCCGCGACGGTGACGAGGTCCACCGTGTGATCGACGCGATCGACAATCAGCATGTGTATTTGAGTGCCGCCAACCGCGAACAGTTGGCGTTTTGGCGCGACGGGGAGGAGGCCAGATGAGCGTGGTGCAACATATCCGCGACCGTGCAGACCGCTTTCGTTGGATGGGGCTGCTCGTAGTGTGGGCTGTTTTTATCGTCATGGCCGCCGTGCTGCTGATCGAACGCGCCGGCGTGCAGTACAGCGCTGGACAGCACAAGCTGGGCATGCTCGCCGCCAACGACGCGGTGCCGGCCTCCTCGGCAATCTTTGGCCAAAAGCCCACGTGCCTGGTCATTACCGACTCGGACCAAGATAGCGTCGACGACGTTAAAGACCAGTTCGACCAGATCCTGCTCGACATGAAGATCGCGCACCGCGACGTGGACCGGTACCGTCAAGATTCTTTCGCAAATTGATTTAGCCGTCTCCGGCCCCGTCCTCTTCTAGCCCTCCGCCTTTCCCCT
>UQKL01000029.1 GCA_900541695.1 uncultured Collinsella sp.
GAATGCCCCAGTGACGATGTTTAAAACTACGTTGTCCATTCATGGCCCCCCCCCACCGCCACAAAGGTGCCTGTCCCCTTTGTGGCGGTTTTCGACAAAAAGAAGCCGCCCCGATAACAGAGGCAGCATCAAGCAAGTCTATTTATTAGCGTCCCTCAAGACCCAACGAGAACGCAGAAATGTAGCCCGGGGCTTATCCTTTCCCGAACGCGACCCTCGCGAAGCGCGTGAGCGGGCGGGAAAGGGTAAGCCCCGGGCGGACAATTAAGCGCGTTACTCGGCAGCGGCCTTGAACTTGTTGTAGTTGATCAGACAGCCGGCCTTGACGATGGCACGCTCCTCTGCCGTCATATCGGCAATGTAGAGCTCAATCTGCTCGAACGTGCCGTCGGCGCGCACCACGTAGGCGGCGATGTCCTTCAGGTCACCATCGAGCGCAGCGCGTATACCCGGCACAAAGACGTAGTCGCCCACCTCAAAGTTGGGCTCGGCCTCCATCTGGAAGGGCACCATGCCCCAGTTCATCACGTTGGAGCGATAGCGCTTGGTGGCGTACTCGTGAACGATATTGGCCAGACCGCCAATCACGCGCTGGCAGCTCGCGGCCTGCTCGCGGGCAGAACCGTCACCGGGCTTCTTGGCATAGAGCATGGAGCCGTACTCGGTCGCCTTGGCGTCTGCCGCGACACCCGCGCCAGCCAGCGCCTCAAACACGCCGGCAAGCTCGGCATCGAGCGCCGCCAGGTCGCCTGCCGCTTCGCCGGCAACGCGGCGCTTTTCCACCGCGTCGACCTCCTTGGAACGGCCCACGTAGGCCGGGTCGCGGCGGCTGAGCGTAAACTCGGCCAAGCCCAGCGGGTTGGAGCGGAAGGAGCTCGTCTCGCCCGAGGGAATGAGCTCATCGGTCGTAGTGACCGGGTCCATGATCTTGGAGCACACCTTGAGCAGGATATCGTCGCCGAGGGGCTCCATCGCGGGCCACGGCTTGATGTTGGGGCCTTCGACCAGCTCGTCGGCAGGCTCCGCCTTGCCAAAGCCCCAGTACACGCGCTTTTTGTACGGCGCGTCGTCAAAGGTGTACTCGCAGGCCTCGTCCCAAGTCTCCTCGGGCAGGTCGGTCGCCGGCGTCAGGACGCCGCCGTTGGCAGCCGTCGCCGCAATGGAGCGAGCGTCCATCAGGGCCACGGCGCTCAGCTGGCCATTACCCGGCTTGGAACCCTCGCGGTTGGGGAAATTGCGCGTGGTGTGGCGGATGGACAGGCCGTTGTTGGCAGGCGTGTCGCCGGCGCCAAAGCACGGACCGCAGAACGCCGTACGCACGATCGCGCCGGCCTCCATAAGGTCGTAGATGTAGCCACGGCGCGTAAGTTCGAGCGCCACGGGCTGGCTTGTGGGATAGACCGACAGCGAGAACTCGCCGCAGCCGGTGTTGGCGCCCTTAAGCACGCGGGCAGCCTGGACCACGGAGTCGTAGTTACCGCCCGAGCAGCCGGCGATAACGCCCTGCTGCACGTGCAGCTTGCCGTCGACGATCTTGTCGAGCAGGCTAAAGTGCGTCTTGCCCTCGCCGATCTTGGCAGCCTCGAGCTCCACCTCATGCAGGATATCCTCGAGGTTCTCGTTGAGCTCGTCGATCTCAAAGCCGTTGGAAGGATGGAACGGCAGCGCGATCATGGGCTTGATGCTGGACAGATCGACCTCGACGCAGCCGTCATAGTAGGCGACATCGGCGGGCTTGAGCTCGCGGTAGTCGTCGCCGCGGCCATGCATGGTCAAAAACGCGCGTGTGTCCTCGTCGGTGGCCCAGATGCTCGACAGGCAGGTGGTCTCGGTGGTCATGACATCGACGCCATTGCGGTAATCGGTCGTCATGCTCGCGATGCCCGGGCCCACAAACTCCATGACCTTGTTCTTGACGTAGCCCTTGGCAAAGACCGCCTTGATGATAGCGAGCGCCACATCGTGCGGGCCGACGCCGGGGCGCGGGGTGCCCGTGAGGTAGATGGCGACGACGCCGGGATAGGCAACGTCGTAGGTGTCGCGCAGCAGCTGCTTTGCCAGCTCGCCGCCGCCCTCGCCCACGGCCATGGTGCCCAGGGCGCCATAGCGGGTGTGCGAGTCGGAACCCAGGATCATCTTGCCGCAGCCGGCGAAGTTCTCACGCATAAAGGAGTGGATGACGGCGATGTGCGGCGGAACGAAGATGCCGCCGTACTTCTTGGCCGCGGAGAGGCCAAAGACATGGTCGTCCTCGTTGATGGTGCCGCCCACGGCGCACAGCGAGTTATGGCAGTTGGTGAGCACGTAGGGCAGCGGGAACTGCTCCATGCCCGAGGCGCGCGCCGTCTGGATGATGCCGACAAAGGTGATGTCGTGGCTCGCCATGGCGTCGAAGCGAATCTTGAGCGCCTCGGGGTCGCCGGACGTATTGTGTGCCTGGAGGATCGAATACGCGATGGTGCCGCGCTTGGCATCCTCGGGCGTCTGCGTAATACCGCGCTCGGCAGCCTCGGCCGCAGGCACAACCTCGCTGCCGCCGCGCAGGTAGATGCCGTCCTCGTACAGCTTGACCATACTGTCTCCCACTCTGCCCAAAAGATTTGGGCGCATAGCATACATTCGTTCAATATCGTGCCATAGAACGGTTGCGAGTGGGTTACGAATCTGCACGTTCACTTTATCTCGGTAAAGTAAAGGGCAAGCCCGGTGCGGTCCGGCAAATTTGGTGCAAGAGCGTCCCTTTCGACTAGTCATTTAAGAACGTCCCCAATGACTACCCATAACAACGCCGATGTTTTGGCGCGGACAGACACTATGACCCAATCCGAGGGCACTAAAAAGATAGGAGCCCCCGCTCGTGACCGCGGGTCGGGGCTGCGAC
>UQKL01000030.1 GCA_900541695.1 uncultured Collinsella sp.
GGCTATTTCCGCGTTGCGCTAGCTGCGGAAACGCGGGGCCCGTTCAGGCTGTTGCGTTGAGATTGAAAATCAACCGTCGTCCAGAATCAACACGGTATCTTTAGAGGTAATGGCATCGGCGTGGATCTCGATAGAGTCGGTGCCATATTCGAGATCGTAGCTCTCGCTCACCGTCTTGCGAGGCAGCTTGCCCGGCTTGCGTGCGGGCACAAAGCCAGCGCCCAGGGCGACGGCCACGGGCACGCCGACCATAAAGCCGCGAGCCTCGGGACCCACGACCTTGGTGATGCCCATGCCGGCAAAATGCTCGGCCAGGGCATCCACCATGGCCTTCAGGGCCTCGGGATTGCCAAAGAGCGGCGTGATGTCCTTAAAGACGACTCCGGGCTCGGGATAGTCGGGGATGTCGACGATGTGAGATTCGAAGTCGTACATGACGTGACCTTTCAGGGGAGGATGGTTTGCGGCAGCGTCTATTTGTTCGCGCTGGCGGTGGCGGCGTGCGAGGGGGCAATAACTTTGAGCGGCTGCACGAGGGATTCCTCACGCACGGGGACCGCGGAGGTAGATGCCTCTTCGCTTTTGGCCTTGGTTGACTCGGAGCGTGCGATCTCCTCGTCGAGGGCATCGATATCGGCATCCTCCACCACGGCGTTGAGTGACTCAAATACACGGTTCTTGAGCAGAGCGGTATGGACGCCCTCGGTGAGGTCATGCAGCTTCTTAAATGCACGCTCGAGCTTGGCATCGCGCTCGTCGTCGGAAGTATCCATACCGAGCATGCTTACGAGCACCTGCTCAAACATCGAGGACTCGCGGTTTGCGGACGATACGTACTGGCGCAGGTTGCGCGGCTCGATATGGAAGCGCGAAAGCTCGGAGCAATAGCGGATGATCGGGAAATCGCGGCCATCGACAAGCTCGCGATTCTGCGGGCTCTTGATGATGCGAATAAGGTCGTTTTCGGCCAGGGAGCGGATAAACGAGATCTCGACGCCAAGCATATCGGGGATGGTCTCGATGGGATGCAGCTTTTGCTTAGTCTCCTTGGGTTCCGTCTTGAGCGGAACATCGGACAGCAGACCCACCTCGTAGGCGAGCGTAGACAGGTCCGTGGCGTTTTCCAGGCGCTGCTTGATCACATTGAGCGGCATGTAGCGAGTTTTCTGCAGATGCAGAATGACCTCCAGGCGGTCAACGTCCTCCTTGGAGTACTGACGATAGCCCTTAGGCGTGCGATGAGGGGTGATGAGCCCCTCATCTTCGAGAAATCTAATTTTTGAGTTCGAAAGATCGGGGTATGCGCCTCGAAGTAGATTGACGACCTGGCCGATACTCAGATAATTGCGTTCGGCCATGCCCTACTCACCGGTTTCGATGCGCTCCGGCGTGCTCTCGTGGTAGATGAGCGTAAACGTACCGATCTGGACGGAAGAGCCATCGTGCAGCGGTGCGCCGTTGACGATGGCGCCATCAACCCACGTACCGTTGAGCGAGCCCAGGTCCTCGATGCGGGCACCCAGACCCTCGCGAATAATGCGCGCGTGGCTACGCGACACGGTCATGTCGTTGAGGAAGATGCCGTTAGCGGGATCGCGGCCGATGGTGGTCACATTATCCTCGAGCTCAAAGGCGGCGCCGGTTTGCGGGCCTTTGACGATAGATAAGACGGGCGCGGTGATGTGCACGTTGGCCATGAGGTCGGGAACGGTGACATCGCTCGAAGGAACGCGGAAAACGCAGGTGGCGTCTGAGGCCTTATCGTTCTGAGGCATATTGTTAACCATGTTGTCCATGACAACCCCTAACTTAACGCGGACATGCCGCAAAGAATGAACTGTACGTAATCATACCCCAACGACTTAGTCTTCGATTTCGGGGTTAAGAAAGTCGATGTCTTCGTCCTCGGGATGCGCCACGGCTTGTTTAATGGCCGCTCCACCCTTAATGGAATAGATGACAGCGGTGAGCATGGAGAAGATGACGCCGCCATACACGAAGAAGATGCCAAGCGGTACCGGACTGCCGTTGAGGCCCGGGAAGGCCGTGAACGTGGCGGGCAGCAGATGCCAGCCGTCCACGGTGGGAAAGCCCAACAGCATGAGCGAGAAGCCGGTCATGAGCAGCGCCGTGGCAATCTTGCCGGGAAACACCACGTCGATGGGACGGCGGTGATAGTGGCGCACGATGAGCGTGCCGATGCCCAGATAGATATCACGACCAATGATGAGCACGCAGACCCAGATGGGAAGCTCGCCGCGGACCACCAGGCCCAGTACGCCGGTAAATAGCAGCGCACGGTCGCAGATGGGATCCATAACCTTGCCGAGCCAGGAGACCGTTTTGGTCATGCGGGCAATCTGGCCGTCCATCCAGTCGGTGGAGGCCGCGATGGCATAGATGACGATGGCGACGACACGGTTGTTGTCCGTCACAAACAGGTACAGGAAGACCAGCGTGAGGATCAGGCGCGTGAAGGTAATGAAATTGGAGATCGTGAAGATCTTATTCGACGGGTAATCGGAAGTGCCGATAAGCTCCTTTTTGATCTTCTTTTTGATGCCCACAGGACTCCCCCGCTGGTAAACGACAAAACTTTCGATACTATACCCGTTCTGGCGATGTCTATCCAGCGCGAGCATAGAGAGTCCAGACATATATAAGACTCCAACGGCCGTTACGGCTTCGTTAGAAACGCGCCCCACCATGGATGGTGAACCCGAAAGGCAAGGCGCGCGGGCACGGCGACTCGGCCCGCGCGCCCGGAAGAGAAAGGACGAACCCATGGGCTACATGCTCGAGACGCGCGGGCTCACCAAGCGCTTCGGCCGCGGCGACCAGGCGCAGGACGCCGTGGCCGACGTGAG